>DATNPY010000011.1:0-35177 GCA_036702955.1 Drouetiella sp.
GCTTGTAGAGATTGTTCAGAACAATTTCCGGGTGCGCATCACGCTTCAATTCCATTACGACTCGAATACCGTTGCGATCGGTTTCATCAGTCAGGTCGGAGATGCCGCCCAGTTTGTCTTCACGAACAAGGTCGGCAACGCGTTTGGTGAAGGCTTCCGGTCCAATCATGTAAGGAAGCGAAGTGACGACAATCGCCATTCGAGTCTGCCGCCCGCCGCGACCCTCGATCTGTTCGATTGTGGCAACACCGCGAACCGGAATTGAGCCTCGACCTGTCGTATAGGCCTCGACGATACCCTCCGTTCCCATGATAATTCCGCCCATCGGGAAATCTGGGCCCTTGATCCACTCCATCAACTCGACGGAGGACAATTCATGATTGTCGATTTTGGCGATTGTGCCGTCGATAATTTCAGTCAAATTATGAGGTGGAATGTTGGTCGCCATACCGACTGCGATTCCAGCAGAACCGTTCAACAACAACGCTGGCACGCGAGAAGGCAGAACGCTGGGTTCCATGCGACTTTCGTCAAAATTTCCGCGCATATCGACTGTTTCGCTCTCGATATCGCGCAGCATTTCTTCGGCCATCGGCGCCAGGCGACATTCGGTATAACGCATGGCTGCAGGCGGATTATCTAAATCACCGAAGTTGCCGTGTCCATCAACAAGCACATAACGGCTGGCGCTAGGCTGAGCAAGACGAACCAGTGCTTCATAAATAGCCGAATCACCGTGCGGGTGATAGTTACCCATGACTTCGCCGACGACCTTCGCCGACTTACGATACTTGGTACCGGGCATCAGGTTCAGCTCGTACATACCGTAGATGATGCGACGATGCACTGGCTTCAGCCCGTCACGTACATCGGGAATGGCTCGACTGATGATTACAGACATGGCGTAGTCGATAAACGACCGCCGCATTTCATCTCGAACTTCGATGGTGACGATGCGCTCGCCGCCGGATCCTCCGCCCGGTGTGGAAGGTGGTTGGCTGCTCACTTATGATGCTCCTTGGGTTGCGATAGAACGGATAACCGATGGATATACGACACATCCACGGTTCTTCGAAAGGCTGAATCTCACTGACTTTCAGGCAAGTCCAGGTGACTAAATCCAACCAGGGTAAATTATAACACGGTAGGTCCATCAGCTTGTGAAGCGGGTTTCAGCCAAAAATCGCTTGTCAAAAGATGAGCAATTGGAGCCACGCATAAGATGCCTCTAAGCCTGTCATGGGGCTCTCATTCGAGTCGTGCCAGATTGTCACAACACGCCTCTGATCGCTTGGAGGCGCAACTTTCATAACGTAAAATTGGTTTTGCACTTGAGTTAAGTGCGCTCCTGGAGGTTTACATAGGTCACTATGGAATTTGACGGCGAATCAAGATTGCGTGCTGAAAGGCTCAGAAAACTGCGAGAACTTCGCGAACAGGGCATTAATCCCTACCCATACAAATACTCGCGCACGCATAGAAATCAGGAGCTGCAAGATAAATACAAAGATCTGCCCAACGACACTGAGACGGAAGATGTCGTCAGCGTCTGCGGTCGCATCATGAATGAGCGCAACACATGGATGTTTGTCGATGTTTTCGACGAGTCGGGCAAAATCCAGTTGTTCTGCCACAAACAAAATCTTTCAGAAGACGAAATCAAACGATTGCGCCTCCTTGACAAAGGTGATTTCATCGGCGCAACCGGTACGATTCGCCGCACAAAACAGGGCGAAATTTCAGTCAAAGTGACCAAGTACGAGGTGCTGGCTAAGTCGCTGCAGCCGCTGCCTGACAGCTGGGACGGCTTCAAAGATGTCGAGCAACGTTATCGTCAGCGCTATGTCGATATGATTATGCATCCGTCTGTGCGCGAGAATTTCCGCACACGGGCGCTGGCGATCAGATACATTCGAAATTTTCTGGACGAACGTGGTTGCCTGGAAATCGAGACGCCCGTTTTGCAAGTCGAAGCCGGAGGCGCCGATGCTCGTCCATTTATCACTCATCACAACGCACTTGACCTGGAACTTTATCTGCGTATCGCCACCGAACTGCATTTGAAAAGGCTAATTATCGGAGGCTTTGAGCGGGTCTACGAAATCGGCAGAATCTTCCGCAACGAAGGCTTGAGCACAAGACACAATCCTGAATTCACAATGATGGAAATGTATTGGGCTTACGGTGATTACAACGAATTGATGGACCTCACCGAAGAGATGGTGCGGGGTCTGGCTATGCACCTGACTGGTTCAACCAAAATCAAATATCAGAATACGACTATCGATTTTGGAGAGAAGTGGCGTCGACTGTCGATGACGCAAGCCATCAAAGATGCAACAGGACTCGATGTCAAAGCAATCAAAGATTATGACGAGATGCGTGACACGGCCGTTAAAATGGGGATAGAGTTGAAGCACGAAGATTCGCGTGGCGCAATCATCAATGCCATTTTCGAGGCGAAGTGCGAAGCGGCGCTGATACAGCCGACCTTCTTGATTGACTATCCTGTTGAAATTTCACCGCTGACTAAATCTCATCGTCGAAACCGTGATGAAGTCGAACGTTTTGAAGTTTTCGTTTTCGGACGGGAACTCGCCAACGGATACAGCGAACTTACAGACCCAGAAGATCAGCGCACACGCCTCGAGCTTCAAGCAATGAAAAAGGCCGCCGGCAACGAAGAAGCTATGCCGCTTGATCTGGATTTCATCACAGCGATGGAGTACGGAATGCCGCCGACAATGGGTATCGGCATCGGTATAGACAGACTCGTAATGCTTCTCACAGACTCGGCTTCGATTCGAGACGTTATCGCGTTTCCGACGATGAAACCGCTCCACAAAGATAAAGATGACGAAGAGCGCACCCATAAAGCATGAGCCTGATTCGCCTTTACGTTCGCCATGAACGCTTGATCTTGCCCACTGTCGCAGAAACCGAAGCCGGTTTCTATGTTGACATGGAGCCAGTCGACGTCTTTGAAATTCACGAAATCAATAAATGGAGAGAGGCTCTATACAAGCGCCTCGTGCACGGCAACCCGCTCGTGCCGACGCCGGAGCGATCCGACGAGCCAGGTTCAGCCATTCTGGAAAGCTTGAACATAACCAAGTGGTCAACCTTCGAGACAACTGCAGTCATGTACACCATCCACGTCGGCGGCAGGTACATATCCGTCTATCGAACCGGCAAAGGACCTGATGGCATGTGGACACAGGACAATACCGACTTGCGGCAGTTCGCGAGCCGCGCCCCACTCAGCTGGATCGCACGTGCAGTCGCAGATGACGTGGTCAAACAGCCTGAAGCTAATCGACCGAAGACCAGTTTGATGTTGGCACCGCCGGCGAAACCACAAGAAGCCAGCGAGAACAAGCCATAGTTAGCGCCCACTCTAAGTACATCCAATAATTCAGACAGCAGCCACGATTCTAAAGCAGATACGCGTTTGGATGCACAGGCGTCGTTAGATACAACTACGCGCCAACAGTCATCGCCTCTATAGCCAAATCACCTGCGATTACAAATGGATCGTTGGCTGGTAAATAATCCTGCGACTTGATATGCCACAAAATTCGCTGCAATTGAATCGGCAGCAGTTCATTTTGCTGGAAAGAAAAAATAGATGCGCCAATCAATACTCGCGCCTCAGTCTCGGTGAGCGGCTCAAAGAGAAGCTGAATATCTTCAGGAGGCACTTCCCCAGTAGTCAAAAGACACCGGCAGGCGCGCGCGAGTTCAGGCGAGAGCGCCGACTCCTGACCCGAAATCGAAGCGGCGATACGCAGCAAATGAATCATGTCGCTGAGATCACCACACTCCTGGGCGCGCTTTACCAGCTCAATGATTTTCCACGCTTTAATTTTGAATTGTTCTTGCAAAGCGTCAGCGACAGACTTGTCAATTTGCGAATCGGCACTTGTCACGGCTTTGAATCGCGAGATGTAGAAGGACAAAATTCCGTCGGCACTCAAATCGGCTCCAACCGGCAAAAGCTCCAGGAAGAGAGCCTCAGCTCCTTCGTATTGACTCAGCAACAAGGCCGACTGCTGTTCGGTTAGCGCCATTAAGAATCAGTTTCCCCGCCTACATCCCTATTCTAGATCGTCAGACCGACAAGCAGGATGACAGACAAAAAGCTATCGCCGAAAGTTTCAGCGCTCCTCCGGTTGCTTGATGAAAGAGCGATTATGTTTCGATAAGTGAACTTGCATGATAACATCAACAGCAAAGCGCCTGCTGGTGACCGGTTCCGACTATCGATGAGGACGTTTGTCAATGAGTGTCTACCTGGACAATAGTGCGACTACTCGCGTTAGAGACGAAGTTCTCGAGGCGATGCAACCATATCTCACCGACAAGTGGGGCAATCCATCATCGATTCACCGTCTCGGCAGGCAGGCACGCGCTGCAATCGACACCGCAAGACAGCAAGTCGCAGATTTGATCGGCGCCCAGCCCGCGGAAATTCACTTCACACCCGCCGGAACTTACAGCAACAACGTAGCAATCCTCGGTCGAGCCCGTTATGTCGAAGAAAACAGGCTCGGCCGACACCTGATTACATCCTGCATCGAGCATTCCTCTGGACTGGGTCCGTCCAAACACCTGGCAGCACGCGGGTGGAAGGTGACCTACCTGCATGTAGATAAGGAGGGCTTCGTCGACCTCGATGAACTTCGCGAATCACTGACTGACGAAACCAGCATGATCTCACTTATGTACGCAAACAACGAAGTTGGCACCGTGCAACCGATTGATGAAATTGCTAAAATCGCCCACGACCGAAACATTTTCTATCACACAGATGCTGTGCAAGCCGCAGGCAAAATCAAACTCGACGTCACGCAACTACCGGCGCAGACAATGAGTTTGTCGGGGCACAAGTTCCACGCACCTAAAGGCATTGGCATTCTTTATATTCGAAAAGATGCGCAGATGCTGCCAATTATTTTTGGCGGCGGACAGGAGAAAGGAGTTTTTCCTGGCACGGAAAACCTGGCAAGTATCGTCGGCATCGGCAAAGCTGCCGAGCTGGCAGGGCAGCAACTTGTAGAGAATTCGAAAAAGCTGCGCGCGATTCAAGAAGCAATGATCAATCGATTGACTAAAGAAGCTTGCGTGAAATTGACCGGCGCGAAAAACCTCGACAAACGCATTCCCGGCCACGTCAGCGTGATTGTGCATGGCACTGTAGGTGAACAGCTCGTAAACGATGCTGACTTCAAAGGAATTTGCATATCCAGCGTTTCGGCTTGCTCTTCAGCCGGTGTAGACCCGTCGCACGTACTCAGTTGCATAGGATTTCCGAAAGAGGAAGTGATGGGCTCTGCACGCATCACCGCGGGCTGTTTCAACACCCTCGAAGAGTGCGAAAAAGCGGCTGACACCCTCAGTCAGTTGTTCGCAAAACGCGCAGCGAAAAATACTGTCGCAACCGTGTAACTCGAGCACACTCTCGGATCGGATTTAGCTCAACGCCATCAACTCCAGCTCGAGATGCACCAACTCGGAGAGCTGGCTTCGTCATATTCAATAGAGTGGCGAGCTCTTATATACCAGCGCCGTGCAAGAAAATGTCGACTGCATCAGAAGTGGCAGCGCCGACTGTTGCGACATTACCCATCTGCACTACGTTTCCAGCAGTCGGACGTTTCGCGCCGGTCAAAGTGGGCTCGAAAATCGGAACGTTTTGAATTCGATCGACCTGCTTTTCCAACATAGCAATTTTGTCGCGCAGGCATTTGATTGCTTCTGCTTCGATGTCTGGAACGGGATCGCTGACGCGCACGCCCTGCCTGTAGATGACGCGCCCCGGCACGCCGACGACGATACAGTCATCTGCTACTTCTTTGAGCAATATCGAACCTGATGCGACTTGCACATTGTTGCCGACGGTGAATCCACCAAGTATCTGTGCACCGCTGCCAACGACGACCGAATCACCCAGAGTCGGGTGCCGTTTCGTATCGCGAGAAAGAGCTCCCATTCGAGCTGCAGCCTGGGCCCCCAGAGTTACACCCTGATAGAGAACGCAATCGTCACCGATCTCCGCGGTCTCACCGATCACAACGCCCAGTCCATGATCGATGAACAATCGTTGACCAATCTTCGCTCCGGGGTGAATCTCGATACCAGTAAGGAAGCGTCCTAATTGCGAGACGCTGCGAGCCACAACTCGCAAAGTCTTGTTGTTTGTTTGCCAGAGTTTGTGAGCCAGTCGATAGATCAAAATCGCATGAAAGCCAGGATAACAGAGGAAAACTTCTGCGCGACTGCGAGCAGCCGGGTCTTTCATCAGAATGTTTTCGACCTCTTCCTTCAAGCTCATACTTTTGCCCTCGGCTTGTAGTGCTTCCGTGTGTAAGTCTAACCTTGTTTGTTGAAGCTGCCCGCCAGCTTTCTTATTTATTTAGTGCCGGCGGCGACAGGTTCACCGGCGGAGCTGGATGTTGCGTCGGCAACGATATCGTTGAAGAGTGCCGTGGAAAGATAACGTTCACCGGTGCTAGGCAAGATGATCACGATTGTCTTGCCTTTGTTCTCCGGGCGCTTCGCTACTTGCACAGCAGCGTAAGCAGCCGCACCACTACTGATACCACAGAGCAAACCTTCCTCTGCGGCGAGACGGCGTCCCCATTCCAACGCCTGATCATTGGTGACTTGAAATACTTCGTCGATTACCGAAAGGTCCAGAACACCGGGAACAAACCCAGCGCCAATTCCCTGAATCTTGTGCGGACCCGGCTTGAGAGGCTCGCCCTTCAAGGTCTGAGTGAGAATCGGGCTGTCTGTCGGTTCAACAGCGATGATTTGCACTCCTGGTTTTCGCTCTTTTAAAACCTGACCGACACCAGTGATGGTGCCACCCGTTCCAACACCGGCAATGAAGATATCAACCTTGCCTTCGGTATCTCGCCAGATTTCTTCGGCTGTCGTTTCCCTGTGAATTTTAGGATTGGCTGGGTTATCGAATTGCTGCGGCATAAAGGAATTCGGCGTCGACTTCAACAGTTCAGTCGCTTTGTTGATGGCTCCACGCATCCCTTCAGTGCCTGGCGTCAAGACGAGTTCTGCGCCCAGAGCGGCTAGCAACTTGCGACGTTCCAGCGACATCGTGTCAGGCATAGTCAAAATCAGCTTGTACTGTCGGGCCGCGGCAACGAAAGCCAGCGCGATGCCAGTGTTTCCTGAGGTTGGTTCGATAAGAGTTGTATGACCGCGCTTGATCAACCCCGCTTTTTCGGCTTCATTGATCATCGAAACTCCGATTCTGTCTTTGACAGAACCAAGCGGATTGTGCGACTCCAGCTTCGCGGCAATCACCGTCTCGGCAGGAAGCTCACTGGTCAAACGATTCAGCCTTACTAGAGGAGTGTTACCAATCACCTGAGTGACGTCATTTGCAATGGCCATATCCCGCTCCTGCACTATTAGAAACGCTCACAATTATCCGATTCGCCAGCCAAACTTGTAAGCGAATTTTTATATATTTAACGATACAGTTTGTTGAGAGGAACCGACCCGATTAGCAGTAAGGACGTTAAGCAAACCTCGACCACACTTAACTGAACCCATTCGAGCGAGCTTCCGGTTATCGGCGACCTAATCTTCCGTCTTAACCGGCGAATCCTGCAGAAAAAACACGAGCGCGAAAACCAGTGCGTCAGTATAATCGGAATACCAGGAGCTCCAATGATGTCGCGAAATTATATCGCTGCAGCCTCAGCAGGAATGTTTATCGGCTGCCTTGTACTGGTGTCCTGGGGTCTGTTCGGTTTCCATACAGGTGACTGGAGAATTCCGAACCTGGACCAACTGCATTTCGCAGACAAAGCCGTTCTTCAAGTAAGGATGCTGGAGCGGCAGGCAATCTGGCTTCGCATATGCGCGCTTTTCTGCGAATCCGGTTTCACATTTATAGCAGTACCAGCATTTTTAGGCTGTGCACTGCTTCGTTTAACTGATGCAGGCAAAACTTACACGCTGATTCGATGCATTGCGAACACCGTATGGTTCGTGCTTGTCTTGTTAACTATAGTTTGGTTTTCCGGATTTATCATCGGCTTATTCGCTTTTGCTTCTTTGCACGACGTCGTTCAAATACTCTACAACGGACTGGGTTGTGGTGCCTTCGTTGTCGAACTGATGGGTCTTCTCTTAGCACCACATCTTGCAATTTTTTACTTCCTGGTTCAATTGGCATTGAACTGGGAACTTGCTCTGAATGAATACAAGAGCAGACAAAAAAATGCACCTGTTTGACCCGGTGTCATACTCGAACTAGAAGAATACCGCCAGTGACCACTGTAGCAAGCGGTCTTTGCACTTTCGCACCAACGACGAAGATCAGGCGTCAGTCATCACAGCCGAATTTGAAAGCGTCGGAAAAACCTCGCAGCGGCGCTGCATAGATAAAGTTGACAACGGCCGTCCTCCGCTCGTTATACATCCTGGCGGTCTCCTCAATAGAGTCGACAAAATTCAGGGCTGGAGAATATTTGAAATTCTGGTTGTCATCCGTGCGCAAAATATTGTTTTTAACAAACTCTTTCAAGCTTTCTTCAAGAACTCTAGCCTCTATGTGCAACGATCGGCTGGCCTCAACAGCGCTAATGGAGCGTGCACTTGCTTTGACCAACAAGAGCAATTCCAACTGCCAGACCGACTTGATGTATTGCTGGATAAAGTTCTTGGCCGTAGTAGATATTTCTGACGTAGTGAAATCCCCGAATTTGCTTTGTTTTGATGGTAGGCACCAGAGGTTTCTAGCGAGTTTCAATTTATCGACGCAGAAAAATTTGCAGCGGTTATTTATCGGTCCAAACCCAGCTCAGGAGCAGAAATAGATAGAACACCGTAGTTCAGGCGGGCGGTGCTTCTCTTGAGGGCGGAGCTTCAGTACTATCTGCGTGCGAATTTGTTTGCAGATTTTCGATTTCGTTATCGATATCCAGGTTCAAAGCATGCAGCGTCTCTTCAGAAAGCCTGCCCTGTTTTGCAAGTTGCCCAAGTTTTTCTTTTCGGAATTCTACAAGCGCAAGCTGCGCCTGCCGATGATGCAATTCATTAACCGAGGCAGTATTCAACGATATTTTGGCCAGCTCTGCTTCTACTTTTACTGTACTTTCGATGTTTTTGTCCTTCAAGCTATTATAGATATCGCTGGAAATTTCGCCCGAGGAATGCATCAACTCAAGCTTTTGCGCTTCAGCCTTGTAAACGCTTAACAACGACTGCCACTTTTCGTATTCTTTCAGCTCTGCATTACGGGTCATCATGCCGAGCATCCGAACCAGTGGATTCATGGTCAAGCCGGGCACTAACAGCGTAAATAGAACCACACCAAAAGTGAGGTTTATGATTGCTTCTCGGTCAGGGAAATTAAGCGGAAGGCTGAGCGCCATTGCCATGACCAGAGCACCACGTAAGCCTCCCCAGGCGAGTAGATGCCGCCAATTATCCGGAATAGGAAGCTTTTTACTGGAGACAAAAGGACACAACCCGTAAACCACAAGCATTCTCGAAACAATCACTGCAAGGACGCCATAGGCGATGAGCTGTGCGTGTTTTTGAATAAGATTCAGATCAATCTGCAAGCCTATCAGTAAGAAAAGCAACGAATTCACAAGGAAGGCTGCATATTCCCAGAATGAATTAACAGCCAGACGTGTGGTCACCGACATACCGGTGCGGCTACCATAATTGCCCAGAACAATGCCAGCACCAACTACCGCAATAACTGGTGAAACGCCCAGGCGCTCGGCGATTAGAAAAGAGCCATAAGCAGTAACCATCGTCAGGGTTATTTCCAAAGAATGATCGTCAAAGGCACTGGTAATTCGAGAAGCAGCGTAGCCAAGAGCCATTCCAAGAGCCGCACCACCCGCCACGACAAAGACGAAACTGCCGATAGAATCTGAAATCGACCAGTTACCACCGGAAAGAACTATAGCCAGCACAATGCGGAAGAGCACGACCGCGGTACCGTCGTTGAACAGGCTCTCTCCTTCCAGAATCATCGTCAGACGCTTGTCGATGCCCATTTGCCTGAACAGAGCAACGACAGAGACGGGGTCTGTAGCAGACACCATGGCTCCGAACAAGAGCGCAGTTTGCACATTCATTCCACCGACAAAATGCAAAATCGCAGCGACGGCAAACATGCAAACCACAACACCTATGGTAGCCAGAACCGTGATGCAAAGCCAATCTCGCTTAAGCGCTTTAACATCCATGTTCCATGAAGCTTCAAACAATAGCGCCGGCAAAAAAATCAGCAACACCAGATCTGGTGTCATAGTTATTGGTGGCAAAACTTTGGAAATGCCTATGCTCAAACCTGCGATAACCAGAGCGACGGCGTAAGGGACTTTTACCCATTTGACGACTACGGCCGTGGCAGAGGCAATCAGTAGTAAAGACAACAAGGTGTCCACAGGAAGATGTGTATGTTCTGAACCCACTGTCGTGTAACCTTCAATTACGAAAAATAGAACAACTCAATTGTCCGACAGATTTACTCCGCGCACAGAGTAGATAAAGTTCATGATCAGTCTTTTTTGGGCAGGTTAACGTTTCCAGACTGAGTTTTCGTCTCACCGCCGCTGAATTTTCACGAAACGCGTTTGAAAAAAGCATTTATTACTCTGTAATCAGGACAGAGGAATAAACAAATGAACGAGACAAAAACGAAGAGGCGACAGCCATTTCTGGCATATCCGATCGGCGCCTCCACAAAAGACAATACCGGTTCAGCACAGAGCAAAAATGCGCCACAGCCCTCGCTATTTAACTGTTTGCCTTTCAATAGACATAAGCAGCCCGGAGGGAACGCGACTGTCGAGACAAGGTGCCTGTGATGCAGACTGGATAGTAGTACGATTCGCGGATGGTGGCAGAGATTGATTCGACTTTATACACCTTCAGTAACCGAGAGATTTTGCAAGTGACGCATCATCGCTGGAGTGGATTAAAATGAAAATGTCAGAACAAGTAGAACCCACCAACCATCTCAGCAGTTGCACCCAGAACATGGCCTACATCCTATTGGCTGAAGACGATCAATTTCTTTCCGACGGATTGTCGCGCACTCTTCGTCACAGCGGATATAAAGTCGACCAGGCGCCCACAGGGCTGGAAGCGGAAGCAGCAGTACTGGCGAATTCCTATGACCTGGTTATTTTAGATCTGGGTCTGCCTGACATTGATGGACTGACGGTTTTATCGAACATCAGACAAGAAGGCAGAGCCATACCGATCCTTATTCTGACCGCTAGAGATGCAACTGATGATCGAATACGTGGTCTCGATGGCGGTGCCAATGACTATCTGTGCAAGCCATTTAATATGGGTGAACTCGAGGCGAGAATTCGCGCCCTTCTTCGTAAAGACAAATGGGCTAATAAAACAGAAATCAAAGTTGGTGCGCTGAGTTTTGACACCGTTGCAAATAAAGTGTTCATCGATGAAAAACCTGTTGATCTATCATCGCGAGAATATTTAGTTTTAGAGATGCTTTTACAGCGTAAAGGCCGGGTTGTATTCAAAAACGACCTGCTCGACCATTTAAGCAACCTCGAAAAAGACATGACTACAAACGCACTCGACATAGTAGTTCACAGGCTGCGAAAAAAGACTGAAAACTCTGGTTGCATCATTCAAACAGTGAAAGGGCTTGGTTTCATTATTGAATAGGCCCAGATGAAAAAATCAGCTTCGATACGACGTCAATTGCTCCTGTGGCTACTGATACCACTGCTGAGTCTTGCCATCGTCAGCACAATCCTCGCAAATATGCTGGGGGTAAATCTTGCAAGAAACATCTACGATAAACAGTTGTTGAATTCTGCAGACTCAGTGGTGGCGCGATTAAAAGTCCACGATGCCATATTGCGGGTGGATTTGCCGCCTGCGGCCAGGGCAATCCTGAGGCACAACAACCAGGACGATTTCTATTTTCAAATTCTTACTCCGGAAGGCCAACGAATTACAGGCGACGAGCAACTACCGCCGCCCATTAAACTTCCGATGGAGGAAGGAAGCGAGCCGACTTTCAGAACTATTCAGTTAGGTGATAAGCAACTGCGAGTTGTTTGCCTGCTAACACCAGTTTCAGATTATTCGCTCAATCAGGTTATTGTAGAGGCGGCAGAGACGCGAAATACGCGCTCAGAGTTGGCAGGGCAGATCACTATGAGCATATTGTTTGCGCAACTATTGCTCATCGCCAGCGGTGGCATAGCGATCTGGATTGGAATCGGCCGTGGCTTGCTACCGCTCACAAATGTCGAGAAAGCAGTCGAGTCCCGCATGCCTGGTGATTTGAGTCCGCTGTCAGTAGTTGCGCCTGTGGAAGTGAACTCGCTTATCAAAGCACTGAACCGACTGTTTCAACAACTCAAAGACGACCTCGATTTGCAAGAACGCTTTATTTCTAACGCAGCGCACCAGCTACGCACTCCGCTGGCAGCGCTTGGAATTTACAGCGACCTGGCCAGAAAAATGACTTCAGACCAGGCTCTGCTCGCAGTGCTCGATGATCTCGACAATGGCATAAATCGCATGACGAAGCTAGTCAACCGATTGCTTTCTCTCGCGCGCTCAGAACCCCAGGTGGCAGCCGCGCGAGCCAACACTATTTTTGATCTAAACAATTCGGCATCTGTAATGGCTGCGGCACATGTTCCGCAAGCTCTCAAAAAAAAGATAGAGATAGAGTTCCTGTCTGCCGATGAGCCAGCACTTGTTTATGGAGAACCAAACGCAGTTGAGGAGTTGTTATCGAACTTGATTGAGAATGCGGTTGTTTATGGTCCGACTGGTGGCAGTGTCATCGTCAAAGTTTTGAACGAAAACGGCAGAGCCTCTGTTGTAGTTGAAGACGACGGTCCCGGCATTCCACCGGCCGAAAGAGGTCGAGTATTCGAACGCTTTTATCGTATGCCGGGAACAGATAAACCAGGAACAGGACTTGGTCTTGCCATTGTTCGGGAGATAGCACACAGTCACAATGCTGTGGTCGATATCGCAAGCGGTTCCACATTCAGAGGCACCGCAATCAGAGTCGAGTTTCCCGCACCTGCGTTAACGGGCAGCGGCGGTGCCAGAAGTTCGGTTCGCTGACATACCAGTCAGCGCGATTGACCCAAACAACGGTCCAGCTCTGCTCGTAAAACTTCTTTTTCGTTTGGCGCCGAACCCACGTGAACCCACGCAATCTCGCCGTTTTTGCCGATGATGACAGTTTCTGGAATTGCTTCCACCATGAATTTGCGGTTTAATTCAGCGGAGCCTCTAGTGCCGATCAAATCAAGCTTCTGAGATTTTAAGTAGTCGCTGGCGGTGCGCCAATCATCGTCGTTACTGACTGCGAATACAACCACATCACGATCTTTGTACTCTCTGGCAACCTCAGCAAGCGCGGGCAAACTGTGTCGGCAAGGCGAGCACCACGTCGCCCAGAAATCCAGAACGACAATCGATTTGCCTTTCAGTGAATCTTGCGCAAACGGCTCGCCTTCAAATGGTTGTAGCATTGCAGCCGGAGCCGCCTGATGAATCAGTTTTTCACACTGGTAATGGCGTTGCATCCCTCTCATCAGTCCAAACGTTGTTACTCCCGCCACCATCGCAGTCAGTGCCACCATCATTGCCTGCAGTGTAATCGCGCGTCCCAGGGGGATTCCATGCGCGATTTTCAAACCGATTACAGCCAGACAAAATGACCAGATCAGCCCAATCAGCGCAGTAGGCGGCGCAGCGAACAAAATTGCGGGCAAAAGCGAATACGCGGCGACAAGAAACAATCGTTCAACCGTGCCTTTGCCTCCTAGCTTTTTCCCAAAAGGAACGGCTATCAGTGCGTAGAGACCACAGTAGATGAAGGCGCCCACAGTTACAGTAACGATGAATTGCCCCAGAGTTGATACAGTTGCAGGCAACGCCAGAGCTCCATCGAGCCCGGCGCGAATCAGACAAAAAAAACAAGATAGAATGAAGAGAAAGAAAACAGCCCAGCCAGTTCGTTGCTCCATCAAGATGGACGCGTAAAACCTGCTCGGCCTGGTAATTAGAAGTAAATATTTTTCCGCCGTCTTCAAATCAATACCAACCGCTCAACCACAATTAGTATCACCGGCGATGGCATGAAAGACAAAGAACGAAAGGGTCAGCCGCGTCGAAAGTGTCGATAAACTCTATCGACGCAGAATGGCTCAGTCTTCGCCTGCGTGCTCAGCTTCGCTTTGACGAGCAAGTTCTTCAACATGAGCTACGACGCGTTCGAATTCATCGTCGCTTTCGATGGTTTGAAAAATCGACTGGTCTTCGCGTTGAATTAAACGCATGATTACAAGCGAGCCTTCTTCTTCTTCAACACTGTCGCTTTTGGCGTCGCCCATCTTCAGCAGCAAAGCATATTCCTGATTTTCAAACTCGAAAATGTCAAGGATCTGGCACGAATAAGAATGTCCGTCTTCTCCTTCGAGCGTGATCATCGCTTCATCTTGCTGGGTCTGTGCTTCGTTGTTCATTGCAATTCCTCGAGTTTTTGCTTTTTGGCCAGGGCGGCAAGTGTTTTTAGCTCTTGTTCAGTTCCCAAGGCTATTAGTTCATCACCGTCATGGAAGATCAGATCGGGAGACGGATTGGTCATCAGCTTACCACTTTGATTCACTGCGAGGATCATAGCGCCTGATGTTTGTTTTATATTGGCGTCCTTTAAAGTCGAACCTACCAGAGTTGAATGCTGGTCAAGAGTTATCTGCTCCATGCGCAGGTCGTAGGCAGAGCTGTGCATGACCACGTCGAGAAACTCGGTTACAAGTGGATGCGTCACGGCTGTAGCCATCCGCCGACCGCAAATGACGTAAGGCGAGATTACCATGCTCGCCCCGGCTCTCCGCAACTTCGCCTCTGAGCCCGGGTTTCCGGCTCTTGAGACGATAGTAATGTTTTCATTCAAACCCTTGGCAGAAAGCGCAATAAATGTATTGGCGGTGTCGTCTGGCAGGCAGCAAACAATGCCGTTTGCTTTATCAATTTGAGCCTCCAGCAAAGTGTCGTCGTTGGAAGCGTCACCCAGCAGAACGAGCAATCCCTCTCCCTCAGCCTTTCTTACACGCTCGGGATCCATCTCGAGAATGACAAAAGGAATTTTGTTTTGTCGAAAATGTTTCGTTACTTCCTGACCAGTACGACCATATCCGCAGACAATCTGGTGACCGGTAAGCTTGACAATTCTGTGCTTCATGCGCCTGGTACCAATGTTTAGCTCTAGAAAGATTTCGACCAAGTCTGACAGGACATACAAAACTATACCTGCACCGACCAGAATCAAGACGATTGTGTAGATTTTCCCCGACTCAGACAGGGCGTGCGTTTCACCGTACCCGACGGTTGTAACGGTGATCACCGTCATATAAAGAGCATCGAGAAATTTCCAATGCTCGACCAGCATAAAGCCGATCGTTCCGACCAGGATCAAGACCCAGAGCCGAACTATGTCGTTAACGAAACGTTGTAAAAGGGAATCTTCCAAGAATCAGTAAAGCCAGTCACCGCGCGCATACGAAAAGTATCATAAACGACAGGGGCAAAGCTGCCCGCACCGTCTATCCTATAGCTGTTAAGATCTAACCTCGTTGTCGGACTCAACCGACTCAGTCAGATCGCGCCAGCACTTTGCTGCATGCAAGTGTCCAAAGCTATGGAGTTTCAATGAGCACAGTACTTACAGCTAAAGAAGGACGAGTCGTCCAGGTTATCGGCCCTGTTATCGACGTTGAGTTTCCAGACGGCCGTCTGCCAGAAATCTACAACGCTCTTGAGATCATCGGTAAGAATCCATCGACCGGTGAAGATATCAAAATCATCTGCGAAGTGCAGCAGATGCTCGGCGACAACCGCGTCAGATCGGTTGCGATGAGCTCCACAGACGGATTGACACGCGGCGTGCGCGGCATCGACACTGGCAGCCCGATCTCAGTGCCAGTCGGCGACGGCACCCTCGGTCGAATCATCAACGTTCTCGGCGAAGTCGTGGACGAAGCTGGTCCACTCACTACAACTGAGCGCTGGCCGATTCACAGAACTGCTCCAACACTGAAAGACCTTCAAACAGACACTGTCGTATTTGAAACTGGTATCAAAGTAGTCGACCTGCTCGCACCATACATCAAAGGTGGAAAGGTCGGACTATTCGGCGGAGCCGGAGTAGGCAAGACAGTTATCATCATGGAATTGATTCACAACATCGCATCGCAGCACGGTGGATACTCCGTGTTCGGCGGCGTGGGCGAACGCACACGTGAAGGAAATGACCTCTGGCACGAAATGAAAGACTCTGGCGTTATCGACAAAGTAGCGCTGGTCTACGGTCAGATGAACGAGCCACCAGGCGCCAGAATGCGCGTCGGTCTGTCAGCTTTGACAGTGGCAGAATATTTCCGCGATGTTGCTCACCAGGACGTGTTGCTCTTCGTTGACAACATCTTCCGTTTCGTACAAGCAGGTTCTGAAGTATCAGCGCTGTTGGGACGTATGCCTTCAGCCGTAGGATATCAGCCGACTCTCGCCAACGAAATGGGTGAACTGCAAGAGCGCATTACATCCACCAAGAACGGTTCAATCACGTCAGTTCAGGCTGTATACGTACCAGCCGACGACCTGACCGACCCAGCTCCAGCAACCACATTCGGTCACCTCGATGCGACAACAGTATTGAGCCGACAGATTGCAGAATTGGGCATCTACCCAGCTGTAGACCCGCTTGCATCCACCTCGACCGCTTTGAAGCCAGAAATTGTGGGACAGACTCACTACGAAGTGGCTCGTGGCGTTCAGCAGACTTTGCAGAGATACAAAGACTTGCAAGACATCATCGCCATCTTGGGTATGGACGAACTTTCTGCAGAAGACAAAATCATCGTTACACGCGCAAGAAAAATTCAGAAGTTCTTGAGCCAACCTTTCTTCGTAGCTGAAGTATTTACTGGCTTGTCCGGGAAGTACGTGCCAGTGAAGGATACGGTTGAAGCCTTCCGTCAGATCTTGAACGGCGACCACGATGACATGCCTGAACAGGCGTTCTACATGGTCGGCGGCATCGACGAAGCAAGAGCGAAAGCCAAGGAATTGGCTGAAAGCTAAATTCGGCGCTATGAAAAAGAAAAATCAAGCAACGCCCGCAACACAAGGAATCGAGACTCCAGCCAAACCAGGCACTCGCGATATCTTTTTGTTCGGGCGTCTGGAAAACGAAGTCACCTTGCCCGTGATCAAGAAGTTGATCAAACTGAACAAGTCTGACGCTCAAGCTCCGATCAATTTGTATATCAATTCAGCTGGCGGCAACGGTTATAACGCTGATGCAATCATTGCAGTCATGCATTCTTTGCAAGCGTCTGTTAACACTATTTGCCTTGGACACGCGCTCTCGGGAGCCTGTGAGATTCTTGCATCTGGCACCGGCACGCGCAGTGCTTACGAATTTTCGACTCTGATGTTTCACCAGACTCTATGGGAAGCTGATGGAGATATAACCAATCTGGAAATTCAAGCCGCTCAGGGCAAGCGTTTTCGTGATGCACAGATTGAATTGCTGCACCGTTGCACGGGGCAAGACAGGGCTGTCGTCAAACGCGACATCGAGCGTGACCATTATATGTCGGCGCGAGAAGCCCTTGAATACGGCATCATCGACAGCATTCTCACCCATGAACGTTCGAAAAACGGAAATGGCGGCAATCAAAAATCATCTGGAGCCACATCAAGCAAAAAACTGAGTGCCAAAGCGGCTCACCTCGGTTCGCAGAAATCAGGCTCCAAATCAACCAGCAAAACACCTGCCCGTGCAAAAAAACGGTAAGGACAGATAGGAGATATAGCAAAAATGCCAGGCGCTCTTAATCTAAGAATCATTACTCCCGAGCGAGTCGTGCTTGAACAATCAGTCGACGAAGTTTCGGCCCGCGCCATTGACGGCGAACTTTCCATTTTGCCAAACCACGAACCGTTGATCACAGCGCTTGCCATCGACGTTCTGCGCTACAAAGTCGACGGCGCTGAAAACATTGCAGCGGTAATCGGCGGCTTGATGGAAGTCGGTGAAAACCAGGTTACAGTGCTGAGCGACGTCGCCGAACTCGATACTGAAATCGACGAAGCCCGTGCCCACGATGCAAAGGCAAGAGCAGAAGCCGAAAAGACTCAAAAGACCGACAAACTCGATATTTACCTGTCAGAAATGGCTGTATCTCGCGCCGTTGCCAGATTGAAAGCTGCCGAGCTTTCAAAACAACGTCGCCGCAAACACCATACATAACAAGACACCGGCATCGCGTGCGGTCGGTTTGGGCCCGCAGTTTGTGCCCGTAGCTCATGCCCTGTTCATGCCCTCAGTTCGTGAGATCCTCGCAGGTCCAACTCGATAGACGCGTTCGTCCATCTGGAGAAATGAAAGTGCAAAATCGATTAGTTTTGACAGCAGCTTTGTGTCTTCTGCTTACTGCGCCTGCCGCTATGGCTGACAACAAATCAGATTTAGCTGATGCCGTTTACGATTACAACAAATGCTACTGGGCTCAAGATATGGTCATGAAGTTGATGAACTTCAAGTTATCGCCTGGCATATGGACGAAAATGCTTGAAAAAGATGGCTGGGGAATTAGCACTACCAGCAATGCGGCTCGCAACATGGAAGAGTTCGCCAAGAAAAATGGCTGGGGAGATCTGGAAGAAGCTGAATCAGCCAACAATAACGACCGCGCCAACAATAAAGCACACGTCTATGAAATGGTTGATACGCTCAAACCGAAAATCGGATTCACACTGCAGGCTGATTTGAAAGGCACCAACGCTGAATGGGATCTGGTGCACCGCTACATGGGCACGGTGACAGAGTTTCTAGCAAACGGAGACTGGAAGCCGAGAGCGAAGACTCCGTTTATCACTCTGGTAGTAACGCCAGCAGTGAAAGACGTTGTTGTCACCGTTACGCCTGACGGAAAAAATTTCACGGTCTCATGCCCTTCAAATCATGAAACAGAAGAATGGGACGGCAAGATTACCAGAGGGCTGCAAAAGGCAGGGCGATAGCTTTCGGTTTCGTTCCTATCATCAATTTTTGAACACTGACAGAGTCGATTTGACGAGGGTCTCGGGGTCACGACCGCAAATCATGCGGGCAGAGCCATCGTCGGTTTGGAGCGACAGCGTTGTGGAAGTACCGCCGTCTAAATTCAACGCTTCCACGCAACCAAGTTTCTTCATAAGAGCTGCCAATTCAGCGAGAGTAAGTCCAGCTGAGAACTCGTCCTGCCGCTTGCCGGCAACACATATGATCAGAGCATGTTCACCGTTTCTGGTGATACCAACAGCGGTGCGAGAAGCCGGCTTATTTACGCCTATTGAGTCGACCACCTTGCCGTCAGATTCAGTGCGGACAAACGCTTCCTGTTTGTCTGTGATAGCAGGGAGCAAGCGGGGTCCAGCCTGAATAGAGTGCAACATCGTCTCACCTTTAACAACAGGAGCAGAGTGGGGCACGATGCTCAACTGAATACGCTCAGAATTGACTTTTAGAAAGCGCAACTCGCTACGGTTATAAATCGCGTTGAGAAATGGCTTGAGCTTCGGGTTTTCGGTTAGCGCCTTATTCTTCGCAGGGTCGCACACTAGCTGTCCGTCAACGGTAATGTAGCTTGTACTTTCTCCGTTGGTCAAATTGAAAAAAGCGCCATTCACACTCGCCAGCGCCTTGACCCGCTCAGTAGTCGCCGTTGTCGACGCAGTAGGCTTGTTCACAACCGGCTTCAGAACTACATGCTTGTTTTTCAAATCAACCACGAGCAAAAATGCATTACTGCCGTTGTCTGTTTTAAATTCGAAGTATTGAAGCCCCTGAGTCTTCGCCAAACGGTCTGACGGTGTAAGACTTTTCCAACTGGTGATATCGTTCACAGTCTTCATCTCATTAGCCAACACACTGGTCGAAATAAAAGAAAGGGCTGCAATCAATAATCCGAGCGAAATGGTCCATCTCATCGGTTTCATCACTTAGTGCACACTTTCCTTACTGGGCAAAACTGTCGGAGGAGGCACATCGAACGATAGCTCTGAAGGAACCAGGGGATCAACGTCTTGAGCACGCAGAACCTCAGTAGCAGCGGCGGTGATATCTTTCTGCTGATGGTAATAGAATGCGCGCGCCAGGAAATAGTTTGGGTTACTTCCATCCAGCTCAACGGCGCGATTCAAGTCATCGAGCGTTTCCTTCGTTTTCCCCAGTTGCTGCCAGGCGCTGGCGCGCTGGAAAAACAGAGTTGCGTCCTGTGGGTGGAGAATAATTTGTGCATCAAGTTCGCGCAGATCTCGTTTTGCATCTTTCAACGAGAAGTAGGCATGACCGTTTTGAGTGCTCTCAACTCCGTCCAGCTGGCTGTTAAAACCTGACAGTGGAACGGGCTGGTTGGCGATATTCAATAAGCCACTATATGCAGTACCAGCGCGAAAATATCCTTTCGTGTTTTGGAGAATCCGCTGCGCAGCCTTTTTGTAAGCATCGACCGACTGTTCGCTACTGCCACTCAGGCTGATTGTGCTGGTGCTTGCTTTGGCGGGTTCAAGATTGCCCGCTCCCGCATTGTGGATTTCCACCTTGCCCGCTTCCGCTTTACTGACTTCCACCTTGCCCGCTTCCGCTTTGCTGATTTCCACCTTGCCCGCGTCAGCTTTAATAAGTTTTGCTTTGCCAGCCTCTGACTTTGCGAATTCCGCTTTACCAGCTTCCGCCTTTGCTTGCCCTGCAACTAAGGCGTTGGATTCACTGCCTGAACTGCCAGAGTCGCTTGCAGAGCTGCTTCGAAAGGGCTCCACAAGTTTCGGATTCAAGCGCATCGCCTTTTCGTAATTGAATGTCGCCTGGTCCACATTACCCAGCTTGGCATCAGCAGTGCCTTTCCAGAGGTAGACGTTGTAATCCATCGCGCCCCTGGCCAGGGCTCGATTAAAATCCACAATCGCTTCTTTGTAGTTACCCTGGCAAAAGAAACTTTGTCCACGACGAAAGTACGAGTTCACATCCTTCTCGTCGTCAGCAATCGCTTCGGTAAAACTGGAAATCGCCTGGGAAAATTTCTTGTTTATCATCTGCTCACAGCCTCGAGCAAACGCTGACTTACCCGCTTTTGCCTGGGCAAAAGCAGCAGACATGCACATACTTAAACTCAGCATGCACGTGGCTGCTCGCATGCCAATCACAAACCACCCGCAGTTCACTTCCGTCTCCCTCGCCCACAGACAAACGCATTTAAAGTCTAACAGCAAAAAACCGCCCGTAGAAACGGGCGGTTTTCAGACTCAGGCTCTGCCGAGCATCATTCGGCTTTGTGCATATTGCGTTGCGTCGATTGCTTGCGCTTTTCGCGCTTCGCTCAGCTTTCGCTTACGCCAGATTTACCCAGACGCTCTTGATGTTGGTGTACAACTCAATTGAGTGCTTACCGAGTTCGCGACCATAGCCGCTCATCTTGTAGCCACCGAATGGGATGGCTGGGTCAAGCATGTTGACGCAGTTAACCCAGACAGTACCTGCTTTGATTTGGGAAGCAAGTTTGTGGGCCTTCTTCACGTCGCTGGTCCAGACAGCACCAGACAAGCCGTAAGTAATCTTGTTAGCCTGTTCGGTGACTTCATCCATAGAATTGAATGGAATTACTGCAAGAACTGGTCCGAAGACTTCTTCTTGAGCAATGCGCATGTCGTTGTTGACGCCAGTGAAGATGGTCGGTTTGACGAAGTAGCCATTTTTCAGGTCTCCGGCTGGAGCATCACCACCGCAGGCGACCGAAGCGCCTTCTTTCTTAGCGATATCGATGTAGCTCAAGATGCGGTCTTGCTGATCTTTCGATACCTGAGGACCGATCTGTGTTTTCTCATCCAATCCAGGCCCCTGCTGCATCTTAGCGACGCGATCCAGCAACTTGCTCATGAACTCATCGTGAATTGATTTTTCCAGGAAGAGTCTTGAACCAGCGCAGCAGACCTGACCCTGGTTGAAGAAGATACCTGTGATCGCGCCTTTTACAGCAGCATCGATATCAGCGTCAGCGAAAACGATGTTTGGAGCCTTGCCACCGAGTTCCAGCGAAACACGCTTCAGATTGCCGGCCGATGCCTTGACGATCTCGCGACCGGTCTTGTCTTCGCCGGTGAACGCAACCTTGTCGATATCCATGTGGTTGGAAATCGCGGAACCAGCGGAATCTGCACCGAAGCCGGTGATGATATTTACAACGCCTTCAGGAAAGCCTGCTTCCTGAATCAATTCACCCAGTCTCAGAGCTGTCAAAGGAGTTTGCTCAGCTGGCTTGAGTACGACTGCGTTTCCGCAAGCGAGAGCTGGACCGAGCTTCCATGCTGCCATGAGCATTGGGAAGTTCCATGGAATGATTTGACCGACAACACCAACAGGCTCACGCAGCGTGTATGTGAACATGTTCGGGTTGGCGTTGATGGTTTCGCCTTCGAGCTTGGTTGCCCAACCAGCGTAATAGCGGAAAGTTTCGATAGTCTGTGGAACGTCGACATACTTGGATTCGTTGATCGGCTTACCGTTATCGAGCGTTTCCAGCTGCGCCATTTGATCGGCGTTCTTTTCGATCAAGTCAGCGAGCTTCAACATGAGCTTGGCACGGTTGGCAGTGGTCATCTTGCGCCATTTGCCTTCCTCCACGGCTTTGCGAGCAGCTTTGACTGCTTTGTCAACATCGGCCTTCGAACCTTCAGCAACCTTACCGATTACTTGATCGTTAGCTGGATTCCTTGTTTCAAAGGTTTTGCCAGACTCGGCATTTACCCACTTTCCATCAATGAGCAGTTGCTTGTCTTTAGTGAGGAATTCCTTGCACAGTAATTCTTTTTCAACGACGGCCACAGTTAGACCCTCCAGAGAGTGTTGATAAGCATTCCGCAAAAGCACGCTCAAAGGAGCCGAGCTTCACGTTTGATTAGATAATGATCCTCTATAAAGCAACGGATTGTTAATCTCTTAAGCTTGCTCTAACTATGTTGGATTGTTGATGAGTTCTGGTTGTTGACTATCTCAAACCAGATCCCTGGTTGATGATCCCAGTCGTGTTGTTTGTGGCTGTTCCCTGGTTGTTGAAACCGGGGTTGTTCGACGCCGGGTTAGTCGTCACGTTCGAGGTCGATTGCGACAACGGCGTCAGATTGAGGCTGTTGTTGCTCAACCCCTGGAGGTTGATCGTGCTGATGCTCTTGCCCTGAGCATTTAAACCATTCGTGCCGCTGTAGCTCTGGATGTTTGTGTTGGGCGTGTTATTGATCTGGTTGGCAAACGCGCCTGTGCCACCGCGCACGGTGGGATAGAGGAGCGGACTGGCAGGGTTCGGAAACGTTGGAGTGTTAAAGCTCTGCGGATTTCTGAAAGTGTATGAACTGAAGCCCCTATTGGCGCCGAAGCTCGACGAGGTGCCAGAGTTGTTGCTGGCGGTCTGCGCGAAAGCAGCCTCAGTCAAACATCCTGCGGAATTCCCAACAATTGATGCCAGCGCAAGAGCGCCCAGCATACGGGCAGTACGATTCATAGGAGCCTCCATCGATCGTTCTAGGCGAATTTCGGTTGCAAGCCACCTGGAGATGCATCAGGTGGGTCCTGCTTTTTCTCAGCTGGGATCTTTTCTTTCTCTGCGTCGACCACGACCTTTCCACCATCCAGCGCGTACTGGAATGGAGGCGGAGCGTTGCTGTCGTCGTTGGAGCCTGTAGTGATGACATTACCTGTGGTGCGATTGACCTCTTCGATAATGGCGTCAACTTGAGCTTTGTCCAGAGTTTCTTTTTCGAGCAGCACTTTGACGATAGCGTCCATGTGAGGACGATGCGAAGTCAACAAATCTTTCACGCGTGTGTAGTTTTCGCTGACAAGTCTCGTCACTTCTTCGTCGATTATGGTGGCTACGTTTTCACCGTAATCGCGCTCATGACCGAACTCTCGTCCAAGGAAGACATGGTCGTGGCGCTTGCCGAAAGTCATCGGTCCAAGGCGATCGCTCATACCAAACTCAGTCACCATGCGGCGAGCGAGCTTGGTGCTTTTTTCGAGGTCGTCTTGTGCACCAGTGGTGATTTCATCGTAGATGATCTCTTCTGCCACACGTCCACCGAGGCTTACTCCGATCTGGTCAATGAGCTGGGAGCGCGTCTGAGTGAGGATGTCTTCTTCCGGGAAGAACATTGTCAGTCCCAGAGCGAAACCACGTGGAATGATGCTGACCTTGTGCAGCGGATGTGCGTTCTTCAACAAGATGCACATGAGCGCGTGTCCAACTTCGTGATACGCAGTCATCTCCTTCTCTTTGCCTGAGATGATGCGGGTTTTCTTCTCAGGACCGGCGATGACTTTATCGATTGCCAGCTCGAGGTCAAGCATTTCGATCTCACGCTTGTCTTGTCGAGCAGCTATCAAAGCGGCTTCATTAATCAAATTGGAGAGATCTGCACCAGTGAAACCGGGGGTTCTGCGTGCAAGGGTTTTCAAATCTACGTCACGTGAAAGCGGTTTGCCACGCGAATGCACGTTGAGAATTTGTTCGCGACCGAGCACGTCTGGTCTATCGATAACGACCTGACGATCGAAACGACCTGGACGCAGAAGCGCCGAATCCAGAATGTCGGGGCGGTTAGTAGCGGCGATTACGATGATGCCGGTGGTGCCTTCAAAGCCATCCATCTCGACGAGCAATTGGTTGAGCGTCTGCTCGCGCTCGTCGTGACCACCGCCCAGACCAGCTCCACGCTGACGCCCGACTGCATCGATTTCATCTACGAAGACAATACATGGAGCATGTTTCTTGGCCTGGTCAAACAAATCGCGAACGCGTGAAGCACCAACGCCTACGAACATTTCAACGAAGTCAGAACCTGAAATGCTGAAAAATGGAACGCCAGCTTCTCCGGCCACTGCTTTGGCTAACAATGTCTTGCCGGTACCAGGCGAGCCAACCAGGAGCACACCGCGTGGGATGCGCGCGCCGAGGGCTTGAAACTTTTCAGGACTCTTCAAGAAATCAACGATTTCCTGCAGCTCTTGCTTTGCCTCATCAATACCAGCCACGTCTGCAAAAGTAACTTTGACTTTGTTGTCGACCATCAACTTGGCGCGACTACGGCCGAAGCTCATAGCCTGGTTGCCACCAGACTGGGCGCTTCTGAACATGAATAAAAAGCCGACGAGCAAAAGAATTGGAAGGAAGAAAGAGCTGATCATGCTGAACCAGAAGCTAGACTTATCCGGCTCTTTAATGTCGAGCATGATGCCGGCTTTATTGAACTCTTTGATCAGATCTTCTTTGGATTCATTTGGCACTGTAACCGCTTTATCGCGCTCAGAGCCAGCCATTTTGACCTGGATAATAGACTCACCATTCGTCATCGTGACGCGCTGAATGGCATCAGCTTTGCCCTCTCGAATGATGTTCTGCAACTGCGAATAAGTGAGGGGCTCGTCGTGTTTGCTGATGCTTGTCAGTGAAAACACAAAAACGACCAACACTAATAGTAAAAAGAAAACGGCCCAGGTCGTTCCGTACTTCCGCATAATCGTCTCTACTCCAGAATCCTCATCATCAGATTATATCACGCTGCGACTCGAGCTCTAACCCAGAACCTGCCTGGCTTTCGAGCGTTCTGCAATAGCAGCAATTCATTTATAATTTGCAAAGCAGAAGCTATATGACCAATCACAGCGCTTGGCATCCATTTGCGAGGCAAATTTCCCTCTTAAATTCGTCGGCTATCAGCCTCTTTTTAGCCAGTCGACATCTAATCAAGTTGTAACTCGGAACGAATTCTTTTGCCGATTATCAAGCAATTGTTACAAAATGCGCTCTCAAGCCGAAGTGAAATCGGCAGAGATTGCCGAAATCGACAGATGGTGAGTCGGCTTTATGCGAACCCGAACAGTCTCGCTAAGACCGACGCCTGGCACCCACAAAACTTCCCGGGAATCGGCGAACAATACATTGTGCAAATCTCGCCTGACGCCGCTGGGTGACTCGTTGCTGTTGTTTTTCAGATATCTCTTCAGGCTGACCGACTGCGACATGCCCAGAGGTGTGATGCGGTCGCTGTCTTCAGGCGCGCGTAACACAAGCGGCGCAACAACCTGGCTCAGATCAACATATGCCTCCAGGTCTGCCCGCGCAGGATAGTATGCAGGCTCAGACCCGACCCACTCCTCAATATTGAAAACCTGCCCCAGCTGCAGAACCATTGTGCGACCTGGAAATTTTAAATTCACGGGGCTGAAGTGGAAAGAGTCGGGTTGCGCCCGCTTATCGATCCATTTGATGTTTTCAGCGTCGACTTCAATGTCCCACTGGCTGTTGAGCGAGACTCGCCCTTCACCATCGCTCCCTGATGCCATCATACTCAGTACCACTTCCACTCGTTCGAATGACACTTCGATACTACGCAGCGCAAACGCTTCAGCGAGTAGTCTGTGCTGCAATGCGATGTGAATCTCAGCAAATTTTCGAACCGACCATGTGTTACTTTCTATACTGCCAAGTTCGGCTATTACAGCCCTGGTTGCCGAATCGATAAAGTCCTGGTCGTGAACAACCAGCTCTCGCAATCTCTCAATCTGGCGGTCCATGGTCGGGAAACGAGTCACACACAAAGGAATGACTTGATTGCGCAAGAAGTTGCGCGCGTATTTGCTGTTTTGATTGGAAGAATCTTGCCTGGCGACAATTGCGCAAGAATCCAGAAAGTCGCGCACTTCATCTCTCGAACAGGCCAGCATCGGGCGCAGCAGCCAGATTCCGTTTCTCATCTGATGAGCATCTTTCATGCCAGTCATACCCTTCGGAGAGGTTCCGCGCAGTATTCGGAACAGCACCGTCTCTACCTGGTCGTTGGAATTGTGTGCCAGCACGACCAGGCGACTGCCGCTAGCCTGAGCGCATTGAAATAAGAAATCATATCTGGTGGCACGCAGGTGAGATTCGGAAGCGTTCAAATCGGCAGCAGCGCCTTCAACCCTGTAAATATCCAGCGGCACAGAAAGCTTTTCACACAAGAATTTACAGAAATCCTCGTCTTGCTCCGATTCGAGACCTCTCAGTTTGTGATTGACGTGACAGGCGCGAATTGAGACTTTACCAGCCTTCGAAAGCCAGTGCAGCGCCACTAACAGAGCAGTCGAGTCTGGGCCGCCTGAGATAGCCACAACGATAGTCGAGTTATCGGCAAATTGAACCTCGCCAGGCAGATTTTGGAACGCTGTCGCTACTTTGGCAACGAGCTGGCTCGGCGTGTTTAAATGGAGGTCCATGCGCTTCACAAAAGATTCTGGCTGGGTAGGTTATCCTACCAATTAATGAGACCAAGAGACGGAATGATGAAAATTCAAGCTATCTCGAACAAATTTAGAAGCAATTGCACACGTCAGCTGGCGCTCTCTTCGTTAATTGCGCTTGCATCAGCGCACGTCGCAATGGCCGACAGCGATTCGCCTGGCTCAAGAGAGCCGCTTAAAGGCGGCGTCGAAGACACTAATGTGTTGCCAAACAAAGAAGAACATTTGAAGGATCAGATTCCGATGATGGTGCCTGTTCCAAAGAAAAAGTTGGAAGGGCAAGCTGACGAAAGCGGTCGCAACGCCCTTAAAGGACAGGCGGAAGACGAGTCTGCAAATCTGCAAGGTCTGAACGGACAAGCCGATAACAAGGTGTTGCAGGGCAGCGCACAACAGCTGGAAGGCTCAGCCAGCGAAGACCCAGACACATCCGACCAGCAACTGATGGTCGAGTGGGACGCCTGGCGAAACAGGTTCTTGAGAGCTGTGCAATCAGATGTACAGAGCAATCTCAATAACTCTGAAGACACTATGTCGCGCTGGGACCCGCGCAGCCAGACAGTAATCAGGCAATTCCCGCTTGGCACCACAGCCTGGTTCAAGTGTGACATCAGAGAAGATCTGAAGATAGTCAATTTCCAATTGGTCAAATCATCCGGATTTCCGAACTACGACAGGCTTGTGATGGACGCTGTAGCCGCACTGAACGGCACCGAAATTCTGCGATTTCCATCAAAATCGAAACGACACAGAGTTAATCAGATGGCTGGAATCCAGACAGCATCTAAGTCTTCAAATGAATACTTCCATTTTGGCGATATCGAAAAGTATCGCGTGCCGAATCCGTAGCCAGGTCAGACTAACTCAATGTTCTTACTGTTTCCACACAGTGGTCGGCGGCACTTTTCCTGCATGAATCTGATCGACTTGATAATCAATCTGCTCAGCTTCGCTGGCTCGATCGGTTTTGTGCAGAATATCGCTGTAGCAATTGAGTAATGCCAGCACCTGCGCACTGCTATGGTCGCCAATCTTGTCACGCAAGAGAAGCGACTGCTTGATCAAAGATTCGCATTCTTTGTAGTTTCCAGAGCGCTCTAATGTTTCAGCCAGCTTTTCTCTGATGGAAATGGATTCGACATCTTCCGGACCACCTTTGCGCTCAGCTAAGGCCAGCGCCTGTCTAAGGTAAGTGCCAGAATCCGAGTACTTCTTCTGCGCATAACAGACCTGCGCCAGCGTTGTCAGCGGCTTGATCAGCTCCGCGTTGCCTGGTCCATAAACATTGACCGCAGCTGCCAGAGCTTCTCGATAGTTCAGGTCAGCGCCCGATAAATCTTGCAGCTTCAGGTCCACACCGCCGAGCCCCGAATACGCTTGATAAAGAAACGGAAAGTTTTTCACCTTTTCTTTTTGATATTTCTGAACGATCTTCTCGTAGCAATATTCGGCTTCTTTCCAGTTTTTGCGCTTTTCGTAGGTCTGAGCAGAGCGCAGAAGGTCGTCCACAGACATCTCAGGCGCAGCAGGCTGCGCAGAAGGAGCCTGTGCGTACGCGGCCGTGCTTGCACAAATCGACAGCAAGACGACCAGTCCCAATCTATTTCGTTTCATGGATTCTCCAACCGTGCAGAACAGCCCCAGGGAAAACTTTCATTTTAAAACTTAGCACGGGGCAGGATTGAACTGCCGACAACGCGGTTATGAGTCGCGTGCTCTACCGACTGAGCTACCGTGCCACTTAGGTTGATTATCCAGATGTTTAGCCCAAAGTGTCAAGCGACTAGCAACAGTTGAACACAAATTGGCGGCTGCGATCGCCCGCAAAACCTTCAGGGGGGGCAATGGACCGAATTTTGACTGCGCTGGGCCTTACACAGATCTTCGTGGTCGTGGTAACGACGGACCGAACATCGACATGGAGATGTTAAGCGGCAGAGCCGAAAAACCCGAACTGCAAAGAATGCAGCTTTGTCAATGCAGCTCATGTCAATGCTGTTTTATGTCAGCGCAGCAGAAGCTGGCGAGCTCGCGTGCGCCGCAGCCTGAATAAAATGCTGGAACAGATTCGCGTTACCAGCAAAATCACGCTCTGGGTGCCACTGCACGCCAATGATAAATGGTCTATCTATAAGTTCGACAGCCTCAATCACCCCATCGTCAGCGTGAGCGACAGCAACCAGGCCTTTGCCAAGCTTCTTGACCGCTTGATGGTGAGAGGTTGGTACATCGAACCTTTCGGACTTATAAATGCGTCCTAACTGGCTGCTCAATTGCAGGTTGACTGGATGCTTATGCGGATTTGCCTGCCATCCCTTATTGATGGTGTGTACGACATCGGTACCTGGTATTTCGCTATTTATATCCTGAATCAGCGAGCCGCCCAGGCTAATGTTCAGAAGTTGTGCGCCAGCACAAATTCCTAAAATAGGAAGACTGGTCTGATGCAAAGTGCGGTCGATCAAGCGAAAATCAAATTCTTCGCGCTGTTTGTCGCACTTTTCCACGGTTTCGCTGGTCTCTTCACCATACTTACTGGGACAGTAGTCGAGCCCACCGATGAGAAGAACACCGTTCAAACTGCGCAACACATCATCTAAGTCAGAATCTGACATCGGAGGCAACAAAATCGGAATGCCACCAGCTTTTTGTATCGCCTCGTAATACGTCGTCTGGATTGACGCTTGAGGAGGGGTGCCGGTGGTTACGTCGAGATTGATGCCGATAATTGGTTTCATGTTTTCAGAATAGATCACAAATTGGAAATTGGCTATCTCGTATAATCTTCCGTGAACACAAGTGAAGCAGCAGTTCTTAGCCCTCAGCGAGGTTTACAGTGGCAGCGGAGTTAACAACAAACCAGAGCACAGCTGAGAATTTACTCAGATCTGTGGATGCGTGGCAGACCGGACACTTCCTCTTAACAAGCGGATTACACGGCAAAGAATACATGCAATGTCAGCGCGTTATGCAGTATCCGCGCTTCGGAATGCAACTGGCGCGTATGCTAGCCAGAGAATTGATGGATAACGATCTGACACCATCAGTAGTAGCAGGTCCAGCGCTGGGTGCGATTCACTGGGAAGTATTTGTAGCCTCTGCATTTGAAGAGTTGAACCCAGCCGGTCCGCCAGTCAAGGCTGTTTTCGCTGAACGCGTCACAGATGCATCTGGTGACGCAAACAGTTTTGCGATCAGACGAGGCGTTGAGCTAACTGCAAACGACCGTGTTCTCATCGTCGAAGATGTCACTACGACTGGTGGCTCAGCGAAAAAAGTTATCGACCTGGTTCGCAGCCTGGGAGCCACTCCGATTGCAGTCGGAGCGGTAGTTGACCGAAGCGGTTCCAACATCGACTTTGGCATTCCATTTCATAAGCTAATTACTCTCAATCTGGAAACATTCGAGCCGGCAAAATGCCCGTTGTGCCAGGACGGAGTGCCGGTCGTCAAACCAGGCAGCAGCAAGAAACCCGCCTGACGCCCTCAGTCTTGAACTTTCTTCTGCATCAAAGATTGCAATGCAAGCTTTGACTCATAGTCACGAGGAAGCATCTTCGTGGTCGTTAAAAGTTCTGAGATGGCGCCATTCACATCGCCGTTATCGCTGAGAGCCAGGCCCAGAGCGCGGTGCAATTTAGCGTTTTTTGGATCGATCTTGAGAGCAAGTCTGTATTCGATCACTGCGGACTGATAGTCGCCCTTCTTTCCATAGACCCAGGCTAAATTCGAGTGAGTGTCTGGATCATTGGGAGCGAGGCTTACCGCTATGTGAGCCTCTTTCACAGCCTCATTTGGCTTACCGGTGCTGGCAAGAGCCCAGGATAAACCCACGTGACCTTCTGAGTAATGCGGGTCGAGTTTGATCGCTTCCTTGAACTCATCAATGCACTTTTGCCACTTCTCGCTGTTTCCCAGAGCCAGAGCGTAGCGTGCATGCACCACAGCATCTCTGGGATTGAGCGCGATCGCGTTACGATACTCTTCGTCTGACGGACCAGGCAATCGGTCTGCCGCGTAGCATTGAGCTAGTATCAAATGCGGCACCACCAGTTTCGGGTCGAGCGCGATAGCACGCTTACACTCGGCGATTGCAGGGCGCCAGTCTTTGCGCATTCTGTAGCATTCAGCCAGGTAGGCGTGAGCGAGCGCGTTGCGTTTATCGATTTTGAGCGCATTGGAGTATTCATCATCCGCTTCCTGATACTTCCCAAGCATACGCAGTGCTTCGCCCTTCATGAAGTGCGCATCGCCGCTGGTAGGACGAATGGAAATCGTTGTTTCGAACTCGCCCAGCGCCTCTTCGAAATCAGACATGCCCATCAAGACCTTGCCCAGCATCCAGTGAGCTTTGAAGTTGCGGGCGTCGACTTTTACGACCTCTTCGTATTCAATCAGTGCGTTTGTATAATCGTGTCGCTCGAAAAACATATCGCCCAATTTCATATGTTTTTCTGTCGCTCTGGCTTTATCGGCAGGCAGAACGTCTGACTTGAGCGGATCGATCTTCTCCACCATCGGCGGCGGCGGAGCAGTGGCATGCTTATCACCACCTGTGGTGACATTTGTGTCAACCTGTGTGCCCGGTTTGACGACATTCTTGATTGTCGTGCTCGGTCTGGATTTTCCAGGGAACGGAAACGCTGAGGCCGGCTGATTTCCATTTGAAATCAGCGCCGTCAAGGCGACAGGCAAAAAATAGGTACGGAAGTCAGGTTTCACTCTTTAAATCTAACACCAGCCAGGTGAAAAGTCTAAGATCGTGTAGTTTTACCGTCCAAACTCACTCATGATGCCGCAAGTTCGACATTCTATCCAGTCTGAATGTTCTCTCGGCAGCGAAGTGAAAGCAATAAGCAGTCAGGTAAAAGATGCCGCGATTCTGAATCAGCGCCAGTGGTTTCACTTTGCGCTCGCGCCCGAGACCGTTGTACCGGAAGGCAACGGCTCCATCTCGGTCGAGTGAGGCGTTAATCAAATCAATCGACTCTTGAACGAATGCAGGCACAGGCGGGTGCAAATCAAGCTCTTCGTCTAATTTCATCACCGAGTAAAGGTCGCAGAAGTCTTTCCAGGCCTTTAGTGACTCGTTCATCGTCATCATCTTTTTGAGAATATTTCGAACATGATGGCTATCAGCTAAGGCTCTGTGGTAGCCCCCTTCCTCCAGTTCAAGGTACTGAACAATCGTTCCGAGCTGATGATTTGGAGCGTCTGTCAGCAACTGGCGAGTCAGGGTCAAGGTATCCAGCACATAATGGGGCGGTGTTTCCAGCTTTAGTTTTGCAAAAGCAACGCGTAAAAATCCAACGTCGAAAGGCGCATTATGAGCGACAAGTACTGCCTGCCCATTGTTTATCCATTCAAAAAACTGAGGCACAACTTGAGCGAATGTCGGGCAATCGGCGACCATTTCCTGCGTGATTCCGTGCACAGCAGTCGCTTCGTAAGGAATATCGCATTCTGGATTGATCAGTTGCGAAAAGGTCTCCACCCGGTCGTCGCTCAATCTGAATTTGACACCAGACAATTCAACCAACCTGGCAGCGATAGGAGAAAGCCCTGTCGTCTCCGTATCGAAAGATACAAACTCGATATCCAGCAGATTCTCGAACGCATCAGAAATCGATACGCGCTCAGTATTCAACGTGTTCAAAAGCAGTCACCTCGCGGGTTCGAAGGCAAAGACACTGGATGCATCGATACGATTCTCGCACTAAAAATGTGTGCGATCCGCGAATTAGATTCGACTGAGTAAAAATTCAACTCATGACTATGAGCGCTACTGTTTATGCGGTTTTCGGAAGGATAGATATACTTTGAAGTGATACCATGCACGGTGGTATACAAATCAGCTATCGATCTTTGCGCATCCCTATATAAAGTAGAACGTGAAAAGTGCCAAAAAAGTTCAACGTTTTGCCAAACTTTTTTCAAAGGTGCAGAACTTTCTATATGCGTGTTAGATTTGATAGAGCAACTTCTGGATTGGTCATGTCCAAGCAACTCTTAGCCACCGCGCTCGCAGCATTGTTCGTTTGCATATCGAACCAGACCACCCTGGCAGACGAAGCATCCTGCGGGCCGATGCATGATGAGATAACCCACGACGCCCTGGCTGCCACTCTTAATGCGGCGAATCTGAACCTGGTGCAACGAGCCTGCGAAAGCCAGTGCAAACCCGGCAGCGAAGCAGCAAGCGAAACAAGGCGTCACTTCGGCGATGACAACTTTTCCAGAGCGCTCTCTTATATGGATAGGCAGAAGCGCTTGATCATAGATTTTGCCGCTTCTGCCGATACCAACCCGATGGACCGAGCCAGGGCGCTGTATCACCTGGGCTTGCTGCTGCACACGGCTCAGGACTTCTACAGTCACACGAATTACATCGAGTTGACGGTGGAGCGACTGAAAGACAGCCCGATCGGCTTGAGAGATCCCTACTCCATGGACCTTGTGGATTGGACTAGATTGGCAGCGACCAAAACAAACAACCCCCTGAAAAGTTCTCACGAAATATACAAAGACGATCCAAACAGCACTGAAGGAAAAATTGCCATCGGCAATGCCAACTACTTCAAAGTGGCAAAAGAACTCGCCGTCAAAGAGTCGATGCGTCAGTGGAAGTCTGTTGAGGCACTGATCAAACTAAAACATGCAGCGCGGGCAAATGCGATTTTGACTTCTATAAAAGAATCGAGTTGCCCATACATTCAAGACCTGGACAAATTTCCCGAAGACGAGATGTGAGGCAGCTCAGTCGGAAGCCTCCATGAGGTACCGGGCTCTCCAGGCAATCATGCTCTATCAGAATCCAGGCTTCAGCGCTTGCTTCGCCCGCAGTCAGGGCAATCTTGACTTGGGTCAAGACCTCTTATCGTTTCAAACTCTCCGCTCAGCCAATCGATTTTGGTGAGTTCATTACCAGGACTGGCACCGATCCTGGCGATCAGTTTGATAGTTTCGACGGCTTGCCATGCACCAATCATCTCAAGCACTGCAGAAATGGTTTTGTGCTCAGGAGGATGCAGCGGCACATCATCGATTCCAGCCATTGGAAAAGCGCAGCGTAAGCATGCGGATCGATTCGGTCGCATCGTATATAGCTGATATCTGAAACCGCTCCCACCCGCATGCACGAGCGGTTTGCCGATTTGCATACAAACGTCGCTTACCAGCAGCTTGTCTTGCCAGTTCGTCAGCCCATCAATAACAACGTCAGTGTCGGAAAAGATCGATTCGGCATCATGCCCATCGACTTTCCACGCCCGGCACAGAATCTCAGTTTGAGAAACACCATCGAGTGCTTTGTATGCCGATGACAGGGCTTTGGGATCTTCGTCAATCAAGTTGAGTTTCCCAATTCCAGCTTGCGCGAGATGTCTGGCCGCAACCAATCCGCTTAATTGAACTCCGGCAATCAAAACTGATCCGCATGAAATGAGCTCAAGCGCTTTCGGGCTTAATCCTGGTAGAGCGGCTTCCTGAGCAGATTTTTTCGATGAACTGAAACTTGAAACGGCTTATTCTCCACTTCCCACACTAAACAGAATAACCCACAATACCAAAAACCCCCCTTGCGGGAGGTCTCTGGCTGGCGTTGGCGGGGGAAAACTTGGATTAGCTGAACAAGTTGGCGTCGCGGGCAGATGCTACGAGCCAGTTGATGCAACCTGGTGTTGCCAGTCCACCGGTGACACCTGCTGCTCCGAAGAGAACTCTCTTCATAGCATCTTGTGTTCCAGCAGCCATGTGCATGAAGCCCATGATCATGGTAGGACCGCCCCAG
>DATNPY010000036.1:0-8715 GCA_036702955.1 Drouetiella sp.
AGATTCCGAATTACCGAGCCTGGATGGACAAGCCCCATTTTGAGTGAGCCTGCAAGTCGCAGCATGTCGTCCCAATTTTGCCGGATCAAATCGAGATTGATTCGATCACGACATAAACTGTTTAGGCTGCCATAGTCTGCGGCTTGCTCAATGCGCCACAGTCGAGCACCGCCGACATCCACAAGACGAGGGCTGAACTGATATCCAAGGGACCAGAAAAGCCCGAAGATCAGGTCGGTATAGGCGCCAGTATCGGTAATTATTTCTGTCGGATTCAATTCAGTCGGCAGCTCAAGAACGATTGTTAGAAGCGAGAGAGCGTCATGGAGAGTGCCTGGAACGACAATGACATTGGTTCCGGTAAATTGATCAGACATCAAATTGTAATAGGTGATACCTCTGCCTTCACCGAAATATTTCAGGTTAGGACCGGCATGTACGGTGCTGACAGGAACCACAAATCGCACACCATCAGCAGATGCAACATCACCACTGCCCCAGCTTTTTACAAGTGGTATATGATTCTGAGCTGCTATTAGTTGGGCATTCGCCGCAGTGATCGTTTCGTTTCGGAGATAGTTTTGATCAACCAAAAGCAAACGTCCGCGTCTCAAAGCGGGAAGCTAGTGCATAATCAGCGGGAATGTCATTTCTCACAATCGGTTCGATACAATTCGTGGTCAGAGACTTACGCACAAGCATTTGCCTTCCGAGCCTATGTCAAAACTATCACTCAGAGCAGCTACTACTTCTCCTACACGTCAGACAATGTGATGAAGAACGGGTGGTTTAACTGCTCTCTTGATTGGGCTGATTACCTGCTTGCGAAGACGCCCCTACCTCCGACTACACCTCCCGCTCCTTATCCCAGTTCAAAGGGATTTGGTGCTTGCAACTCGGTACCAAGCTGGTATAGGACTCTGCTTGGTCATTAGTCATAACTGACGACATCTGCTACCCTGGGAGGAGGGTGTTTATACATCCTCCTCCCCTTTTTTTAGGTTTGCTTTTGAACACAAGCGCTGTCGAGTTTATTGGTTTGCTTGCTCTGATTGCTGTTTACGCGATTAGTCCTGTTTTAGTGGCGGAGTCCGAAGATCTTGAACCTGCACATTACCGACCCATCCCACATGCTCTCGTCGGACCGCAGCGAAAACTAACTGTGGACGAAGAACTTGGGAGTTGGTACTACTGTGCCCGTGAGGAAATCGAAAATCAATGGAAGAAAGTTCAGCCGGAAGTACCAGCTGAATATCACTGCGCCTGTCACAATGCCCCACGTTGTTTTATAATCGGAAAAAATACATTTTAGGTAAAATGCAAAAACAAAAATACAACACAGAAAACACTCGAAAAGTGCCACGCCCAGCGATTAAGAGCCGACTAAGTGCCCGGACGCATGTTCTGCGGGTGGAACTGGAGCGGGATTCATAATTCCAGGCGTGGTCTTTCGTGCGCCTATTAATCCCAATCCGCCATAGACAAGACCTACGCAGAGCGCTACAACAACGCAAGTTGCCGCGAGTGTGACGAAACCACGGTGAAATTCAGATTTTAAAAGCATTGTCATTCCCTACACAACCGATTTATATGAACTATGAGAACATGGAAGTAACTTGTCAATCGTAGGATTCCCAAAAAAAGGGGGCTCCCAATTTAAGAGCCCCCCAAGCGGTGTCAGGGACTTAGTTCGTTGGGCAGTTGTATGGGTTGGGTCCGTCCGCAGTTGAGAAATAATTGCTGCTTGCGGTCGGCAATTTGTTGAACGTCGTTACATAGTTGACCCACTTCATGGAGCAAAAGAAGCCCGGCCAGGAGTCAGTTGTCCTGAAATAGGCATCATAGTTTACGGAAAGTGCGTTCATTCCGGGTGTGCCTACACCAGGTCCCCACGCATTGGCAAATGCCTCGGCGAAGAACTCCTGATACTTAGGAAATCCCGCTAGATAACCAGGCAGGAAGAAATATCCCCAAGCCTGCTGTAGAACTTTCTGGTTGGCCGTGGCTCCAGTGTCGGCGACATAGTTTGGATGCTTATTCGGATTTGGATTCGGCGCCGTATTGAGACCGGGACCAACGCCATTGCTGGAAGTTCCGGTCGTAATGTTACCGAAGATGTCTTTGCCATTGCAGATGAAATATGGGCTACGTCCCGGAGCTCCCAGTGCCCAATAATCCGCTCTCCCAGCAAAAATGCCTCCATTCATGTTTTGAGGGGTGCACGGATAGTTTGCTGTTTGATTCAAGAGCGCCCAATCTCGGGCAATTTCTCTTGAGAACATGCCAGATGCGCCGGAGTCAGATAGCACATTCGTCTGACTGGCCACCCCTCGATACAAATAGTCCGCCCAGTGTCCAAACTCATGGACCTGGTTTGCCTGTAGCACACCCAGACCTCCCGATGTTCCACCATTGTTAATGCCGTTCGCGGTGAACTCAAAGATTACACCGTAGTACGGTTGAAAGTGGTTCGTACTGTCTTCCAGGGTATAGGCTACTGCGGTCGGACTTGGGTTGATATCGTCCACACCGTTGGCATTCGCCCATGCGGTCCATTGCGCGGGGCTGTGGAACAGGTAGATCGTTCCGTAATAGCCCTTACCTTTGTGGGACGTGCCGACGCCATTGTTATAAAGCGACGTCATCGCATTTTTGATAATGGTACCGACTGCCGTACTGGAGGACTGCGGAAGATTATCGAACGCCGCCACTATATCATTGATGTTGCCGGTGTCGACCGCCGGTGAGCTGTTGCCGTTGCAGACTTTAAAGAGATTGCCCAGATTCGAGCCAGGCACCGTTGCGCAGGTAACGGTTTCTGCCGCCTTTGCTGCTTGAGGGGAAGCTATTCCGAGCGCAAGGCCCAGCGTAGCTATAGCCGCAATCATAAAACGCTTCATGTTCAGTTCTCCAAAGTTGATGATTGTCCTTAATCGCTCTCACCACAATAAGTGACTTGCCGGTTGCTTCTTTTTGGCGTGCTGGTTGGCTTTTCGGGCAGGTCTCTTGAATGTGGGTCGATAGATAAGAACGTCGCACACTAGCAACTTAAATGCGGAGAACCAAGCGAAAAGGCCTGCATGAAGCCGGTCTTAATAAATTGACGCTCGCGCCGAAAAATAAAACAAAGGTTGCACAACATGGAAATCCTCAATATGAAAGGTTTCAGGTCGCTTCACACTTCTATTGATTGGCGCTAACCACGCAGATGGGGATGCCCGAACTTGACTACCAGGCTGGGTTTTGTTGCGTCTTTGTAATGTCGTAAATTAGTTATAGCTTCATGCCAAACTTTGCAGTCATCTGTTAGCTGGCAACGGTGAGCACAGGGTGCCCCAAAAAAGCCATTGGCCTGCTTTCCTATCGGACACTGAGAACTGCAGCTAAGTAGAAATCAGGACAGGGCTGACTTTTCCGGCTCTGTTACGATGAAACATTGTGCATTAAGAGTCACAGCGGTATTCCTAACCGCTGCACCATAACTGCGTTTAAGTAGCACTCAATGTTTAAGAACAAGCCTCAACACAGATGATACGAAACTGGACTTTGCTGCCCCCCTTCTCGCGACAGATTTGTTTCCATACTTCGACCGTACTTCTGCAAGCGCTATCTGACCGCAAAATTCCAAGCGGTCCGAGTTTCCGGATTCCATGTCCTGTCTCGTCTCGTACGGTGTTCATGCTGTTTTGCTCGATCCAGGCGTACTTGACTACAGGCTTTTCGCAAAGTACGCCGCTGCTTTTTTTAGTATTTCATTGGCTTCCTTGGCTTCGGCTAACTGTCTTCGCAGTTCAGCATTTTCCTCCACCAAGGACATTTGATTGTTTGCCGAGGCGAGCTTTACGTCCCGCCTATGCTTGTTCACCCAGTTCTGTAGCTGCTGCGTCGTTATGCCCAGATCACAAAAAGTCCCCGAAATGACTTTTAGTCCAGAAAAACTAAATTTCAGTTGCACTGCCGCTGCACTTTCCGTACAATTTTGCATTTAGAAGGATCTCTTTTTTGACTTGAATCGTTCTGTGGTAAGACTGATTCTGAGCCAATTCCAGAGGTCTTTCAATGCATTTCTATCTCACATTCATGAAGAATGCGGGAAAGCAGAAAATCAGGGTCTTGACGCAAATACGCGAGGAAAGCGCAGGGAGGGCCCGGTTGGAGCCGTCCAGCGGTTCAGTACATTGCAAGTGAAACGCCTATGTCCTGGATTGACTCAGTTCGACATCTCTATCGCGACATCTCCATCGTTGAAATACTCGCGCTTGAGAATTTCGATGCGCGATCGTGCACATCCGACCACTCATAACTTTGGTCACTATGGCGAACCCCTTGCATGCGGGTGACAGCTAGCGCCATCTAGCAGAGCAGCGAAAGTGCCAATGGTGCGTAAATTCACCACCAAAGTCGCACCATTTTTATGAGACTACGTGGATCTGAACACTGAAACATGTGCATGGTTGGGTATCACCAGTTTCCCCACTCCCTTAAGGAAAAGCCCAACCAAAACCAAGTCCGACGCACCAAGAACGAACTTCTTCTTGCACCGTATGCGGTTTAGGGAAAGCACTGGCGATAAAACATCACCATTAACATCATCAAAACGAAAGCGATCACTATGAGCAACGAAACGAACACACCCGCTACCACCAACAACATCAATGCCAAGACCCTCATCGGTGGTCTTCTCGTCGCCTTCGGCTATGCCGACGCGTCGAAAGTCGAGGAGGCATTTGCCTGGCAGAAGTCTGAGCGCGACGCAGGTCGTGACCCCGGCTTCATCGGCAAGATTCTGGTCGACCGCGGCATTTGCAGCGTCGAACAGCGCGAATTCGCTCTGGAAGTGCAGAAGCACCTGCGCGACACCCACGAGCGGACCACGAACCTGGTCGAACTCAATGAAAAGAGCTTGATCGGTCGCATCCTCGTCGCCCTCGGTTTCACCGAAGACGAAAAAGTCGAAGAGGCGTTTGCCTGGCAGAAGTCTGAGCGCGACGCAGGTCGTGACCCCGGCTTCATCGGCAAGATTCTCGTCGACCGCAACATCGTGACCGCCGAACAGCGGGATTACGGCATGAAGGTTCAGAATGCGCTTCGCCGCGTGAGCTGATTCTTCCAATTCCAACGTCTCATAGTGGGTGATGCTGTTAGGGATGAGGCCATCCTGCAGGGATAGGTCGTGGCTTTGTCGGCACATCATCGATTGACCAAGCGGCTGTGGGAAAGTGGGGAAACCCTCTTTCGCAGTCGCTTGCTTTTGTTGGCTACTTTGCCTAGTATAGATCTTTTAAGCATTATTATCCCCCCTAAGCTGGTTTTGTGGCTTTTTGAAAAGCCTACGAGCCAAACCGGAAAAGAAGATTCAAGTTATATTTGAAACTTAGCGCAGCTCGCGGTTTATGAGGAATGGATGTGAGAAACAAAAAGATTTTTGTGTTGCTTGTTGCTTTACTCAATCAAAGTCAGCCAGCTTTTTCCACGCGAGAAGGATGGGACGTTCTTAACAGCTCAATAAAAGTCCCTGGATGCACTTCCAGTGCAGCTACCGATTGGGGAACTCGCCCGGATTATGTTGTCAATTGCGACTACGGCTTGCTAGATAAACGTAACCGCGCACATCTTTACTTCCATGTCACGAACAAATCTGTTGGCTACTTAGAGCAGACACCGCGAGACCAAAAAAGTCCTGATTATCCTGGCTGGTTGCCCTTATCGATAGCCGATGCCAACAGACTATGGGGAAAAAGTCACGCACATAAAGTCGGAAATAGCGGATACATCACTTTTGACGTGTTCGGGCGAACAATCGGAGACAACCAAGCAGAAAAAAATCTGTATCACATAGACATCAGAACCGACGACAACATTCATGTTTCCGCCTATCGCATTAGAGGAATGGCGCTCATTAATGCTGATTGGATTTACCCTGACACGTCGGTTTCAAATTTGCGCTAGCGCAGCGTGACTTGGGAATCTCCGCAGAATCGTTTGTTAATGCCAACTTGTCAGATCGAGGAAATATATTCAGTCGTGGTGTACTTGGCTAAGAATCTAATTGCACCTAGTTTAGCCGCTCACGGGTACGCCGACAACTTACGCAACTAATCGCAATTAAAAAGACGGGCGGGGGAAGGGAGGGTTTTTGACCTGTTTGGGCTGCTCAGGTCAAAAACCCTCCCTCCTCCCGCCTTCCCTTATTTTGTGGCAACGTCTTTCTGCCAATCGAAGAGCCTCGCTTGACAATCCGCCTGGGCGCAACTGGCTTGGATTGCGGCTTGAGGTGTCGGCAGGGGTTCTGATGGGTACATTGTTGGTGGTTTGTCTTTACTAGTGCGAGCTTTGACTCGCGCGCGGCTCGCGGAACTTGTTCAGGTTACACTCCATGGCGGATGACACGACCCACATTGAGAGTACGAAACGACCAACTCAAGCCGCTGAGGAGCATCATGGGCTTTTGGGAAATATCTGGTCGGGCTGCACAGATCTGCTGCAGGCGAGCGCGTATAGCGCCATAGAGAAACCGGCTGATGGGCTTGTTCAATGGGCCAATCACTCGGTCAGTGCGGTGAATCCTGCGACTAAGTTTCATCTGGGTAATTTGAATCTGGTTTCGGCACCGGAACATACAAATGGCTGGACCTGGGTCGGGTCGAAGGCCGGAGATGTCGTCGACTTTTATTTGCTCAGCAAAGGCGTCGGCAAAGCGCGGCAGTCACTGACAGGAATCAGTCAGAGCGTTCCGCTTCTCGAGGCGGGTGTGACAGGAGCTGCGTACCAGCTGGCTATGCCTGTCGACGAGAATGCAGATTTCGCGGGCGCAAAATGGCGCGGGGCGGCGACAAGCTTTGTTACCTTTGCCACTATGGATGGTACTACACGCGGAATTTCCAAACTGGCAACTCCAGCGTCGAAAATGGAAGCGCTCTCTAGTTTGCAGCGACTGCAAATGGCAGGCAAGAAGATTGGTATCGCAACGATAGCGGGCGGCGTTGGCGGTCTTTCGAATTCTCTGGTTGACGCAAGCTTGAATCACAAGTCGCTCGAGGGAAGGCAAGTGCTGTCGAACATCGGCTCCTATGCAGCTTTCGGCGCTATGTTCGAGTCTTTGAATGCAGGACCGGGACTGGCGAAAGGACTGGGCGAAAATTATGCGGCTGCTCGCATGCGAGCAGGAAAGCCGCTGTTTACTATCGGTCCGGTGGAGATCAATCCTAAGGGGTTCGCCGCCAAGTCGAATGAACTCGTGCGCACAGACGCATTGACGCAGCTTCCCAACGGTATCGCAGGAAGAGAGGTTCTGTCTGCCGAGACGGCACGCGCACAGCGAAGCGGGCAACCGCTGACAGTGACTTACATGGATGTCGATGGATTCGGTCAGGTAAATAAGAGCTTTGGACATGAAGTGGGTGACCATCTCATTAAAGCCGTTGCTGGGGCTGTTAAAGGACAATATCATCGGGGCGCGGATGTTGTGGTGCGCGACCACGGCGACGAACTTATGGCTATCACTCCAGATACGCCGATGGCAGATGCGACGAAATTGGCAAGCAAAGTAGAGGCAGAGGCTCGCTTTGGGGTTTCCAACAAACCGCCGACTGCTTCAGACTTTGCCCGTAGCTTTACTTCCGAGCTGCAAAAGTTGCAGGGACTCGGACGAACAGTTTCGCTGGAAGGCACACAGAGTGTGGAGTCGCTGGCTGAGAACTTAATCAAACAGCGTATGGCAATCACGGGCGAAAAGTTCACGCCGGAAACAGTCAATGCCGAGGTTGAACGGTTGTCGCAAAAGCCTGGCATGGCCAGCGGATTTGCAGGACCGGGCGAAGTGACAGTGTACGATCAACAGGACATGGCAGCACTCGCTAAAAACACGTCGTTCCGCTTTCTGCCAAAAATAGGTCAGGTGCTTGTGTCGAAGGGCATTGCGACCGAGCAACAGATTGAAGATGCTTTTGCATATCAAAAGACCTTTCCAAAAGGTCAGGAGCCTCTGCTAGGCAAGATATTGACCGACCGGGGTATCGCCACCGAAGCGCAAGTCAGGTCTGCTTTCGAACAGCAAAATGAGTCTCGCAATCTTATTAACTCGATCATCGAACAATCGACAAGAGCCCCGGCACCACTGCCTGTAATCGGTCCTCAGCAATTCCAAAGGCAAAGCATGCCGGAATTGGATGTGATAGCCATCGGTTTCAGAACAGACATACCTGTTGGCAATCCAGTCATGGCGCCGAGATTGAGCGCTACCGGAGTGCGCCTGCTGTGGCCGAGCGAACGGACCATCGGCAAAGAACAGCTCGTCACTGTCAGTACGGGCGTCGCTGAACTCAAGCAGGCATCGGCTCCAAACGATGTTTCAGGAGCGAGACTCGTAGAGTCTGCCGATGAATTGAAACGACGCGCCGATGCCCGGATGAGAGCGAATAAGGTGCTGCGCAAAGCAACTGCAGGCACATAGTGGATTTTTGCCGTCGATTTTCCTCTCGTTCACTTGCTGATAATTTGTCCAAAATGATTCTAATTCGGTATCTCTTTTTTTCAAAAAATACATTAGAGGCGGAAATGTGCAAGTTCACGAGTCCCGCATTCTTCACGAAGAAGATCCAACGGAACAGGAACCGTCCAAATAGAGCACAGAGAAACTGTTTTTGAGGAACTTTTGCAGAGAAATCTTGCGACAATGCGTCTAATCGTTTGTGGAGAAGCGGGTTGGCAGCGAAT
>DATNPY010000047.1:0-117074 GCA_036702955.1 Drouetiella sp.
AAGTCACTTTTCGAACACAATTATGATTTATCATCGATTCATCAACCTGAAAGTTGAACGGCGTGAGTAAGCGAACTCAGGTAATTTTGCTATGGATTTAATAAATTTTGCCGAATCGACAGTCTATCGAAACGCTGATGACCAGCTTATCGGCGACGGAATGATCTTTTCCGGATATCGCAATAGACACCTGGGAGCGATTCATACAATTCAACTTCCACACGGATGGCGCGTGGCAAGTACTTCTTTCTCGCATGGTGGCGAATGGATGCTGACCACATTCAGCCCGCTCGCCAGTCCTAAAATCGAACTTCGCATTTTTTGCCGGGGCGACAAAGTCACAATAAGCGACGCAACTTACTTCAGTACACTGTTGCACCAGGCTTCCAATCAAGTTATCCCCTTAAAAGCAGAGCATATCATCGCGCTGAAAAACGTTCTCGGCCCCACTGTCGGCGATAATCAGTATGTCAATTTAAACCCGCCGAATAGTCGTTATGCAGCACGCTGCAATCTTTCGCAGGGAAGAATCTTGAACGTGCAGCAGCGTCCAGTCATGATGATCGAAGGAATTTTTGCAGCACACAACGAGGAGGTGACGAAGTTTCTCAACGTCTACATCAACGTAAATCGTGGCGGACAGGAAGTGCAGGAAGTTTTCTTCCAGGCACCACTACTTGCATATCAGTCGTACTACAGACAGGTGCGGTGGGCACTCGAATCAATAAAGTGGTTCGAGCACTAGTTCAATCAAATTAGGCACTCAAGTGATCTATTGGCAATCACAGGCATGCAGACGATCGGCACTCACAGGCATGCAATCTACAGGCACGCACAGGCATTTATAGTTCTTGCTTGTTGCCGTCTTTAGGCTTTCCAGCTTTGACTGGCTTTTCTACTTCTGGAAAAGGATTATTGGCAGAAAGATCAGCGAGAGATTTTTCGCCAATCTCTTTGTAGATTTTTCCTTTCTTGTAGTCTTTGTGATTTGTGTTGCCTTTGCAGCCATTCATCATCGATTCGCCTTTAGCAATCAGATCTTTTGCATGCTTGACGTTGTCTTTGTATTTTTTCTGCATCCGTTTTTCATCAGATGTATAGTCGCCACCATTTCCAGTGCCTGTTGCCATGCCAGGTGAAGGTGACGAGGACGATGAAGATTTTGACGAACCAGATGACGACGAATTTCCATTGTCGTCCCCATCAACATTGCCAACGGCTCCAGGAGGAGTGGTTGGTCCTCCACCGAAGAAATTGCCTTGAGCTAGTGCTGGCGTCGCCATTGCAACAACCACAGCCAGGACTCCAAGCAATTCAATTTTCTTCTTCATTGACGTTTCTCCGATTACTTACCTGCGGCGAGCAGCATTGGTGGCTGCTTCTTATGGAATTCCGTGGTCTTCTCAAAAGCTGCTGCGGCTTTCAGCAACAGCGCGTCTGATAATGTATTACCCAGAATCTGAAGTCCTATTGGTAATCCCTGAGCGCCGAATCCAGCCGGCACCGAGATGCCGGGCAATCCAGCCAGGTTGGCAGGGATGGTCGCAATGTCTGTCAGGTACATTGTTAGTGGGTCATCGGTTTTTTCGCCGACTTTAAAGGCGACTGTCGGCGAAGTCGGACAGATCACCAGGTCGTACTGGCTGAACACCTTGTTGAAGTCATCTTTCATCAATCGGCGCACCTGCTGTGCCTTCTTGTAATACGCGTCGTAGTAGCCCGAGCTGAGCGCGTACGTGCCGAGCATAATGCGTCGCTTAACTTCGGACCCGAAGCCCTGAGAACGCGTCTGCATGTACATTGAAAGGATGTCTTGCGCACTTTCGTCTCTGAAACCATACCTGACGCCATCATAACGCGATAGGTTAGCGCTCGCCTCAGCGGTGGCGATGATGTAATAGACAGGAAGCGCGTGTCTGGCTGTAGGAATAGACACTTCGTCAACCTTCGCACCCAGCTTTGTAAAAATTTCGGCAGTAGCAGCTACGGTGTTTCTGACGTCGGCGTCGATTCCTTCGCCGTTCAATTCTTTGATGATACCTATCTTCAAACCGCCGACGAGTTCCTCAGCAGAGCGACTTTTCAATCCATCGGCATAGTTGATCTCGCCTAATGCGTACTTAGACAGGGAAGTCGAATCACGCTTGTCGTGCCCGGCAATGACACTGAGGGTGGTGGCAGCGTCTTCAACGTTTCTGGCAAACGGACCAATCTGATCGAGACTGGAAGCGAAAGCGACCAGTCCAAACCGAGACACGGTACCATATGTAGGCTTCATGCCGACGACTCCGCAGAGTGATGCCGGTTGTCGTATCGATCCACCGGTGTCGGAGCCAAGAGCTAGTACAGAAAATCCCGCTGACACAGCTGCTGCAGATCCGCCTGAGGAGCCGCCCGGCACATAGTCTTTATTCCAGGGATTATAAGTCGGTTTGACGGAAGAGTTTTCGGTGGATGAACCCATAGCGAATTCGTCCATGTTTGTTTTGCCGACACAAATTGCTCCGGCGTCGAAAAGCCGCGTCACGGCAGTCGCTTGATACGGCGACTCGAAATCTTTTAAAATTGAACTGGCACAGGTCGTTTTGTATCCCGGCACGCACATGTTGTCTTTGATAGCAACGGGAATTCCGGCAAGTGCAGGAAGCTCTTCGCCGCGTGCAATTGCTGCATCAACCTTCTTAGCTTGCGCCTCTGCAAGTTCAGGGGTGAGTGTAATGAAAGCCTGTATGTTCGGCTCTTGAAGCGCGATATGCTCCTGATGAGCGCGCAAAATTTCTAAGCTCGAAACTGATTTATCTTTGAGAAGTTTGCGTAGCTCACTGGTGCTTCTGCCGACTAGTTCATTCTTGGTCGCAGTCATGAGATTGGCTAACTCTTAAACTTCTTGAACAACAAACAAGCATTATGTCCGCCGAATCCAAAGCTGTTCGACATCGCAACGTCGATATTGACGCCTTTGCGAGCCACTTTGGGAACATAATCGAGATCGCATTCAGAATCAGGATTGTCCAGGTTGATCGTCGGAGGCAAAATAGAATCATTGATTGCCATGAGGCAAACTGCCGCTTCCAGGGCTCCAGCAGCACCAAGCAAATGACCGGTCATCGACTTACTCGAGCTGACTGCAAGTTTGTGCCTGGTAGCGTGTTCACCGAACACGGTCTTGATTGCTGTCGTCTCAGCGCGATCGCCCAGCGGTGTCGATGTGCCATGCGCATTGATGTAATTAACTTCTTCGGGTTTCATGCCGGCTTGCTTGAGAGCTGCCTGCATAGCGCGCGCAGCTCCATTGCCGTCCGCGCAAGGTTGAACGATATCCCAGGCATCGCCGGTCATACCATAGCCAACCAACTCAGCGTAAATCTTTGCACCACGTTTTTGCGCGTGAGAAAGAGATTCCAAAATCAGAATCGCTCCGCCTTCGCCCATGACGAAGCCATCTCTGTCTTTGTCGAACGGACGACTGGCCTTTTCTGGTTCGTCGTTGCGGGTCGAGAGAGTGCGAGCAGAAGAAAATCCTGCCATGCACAATGCGGTGATGGGCGCCTCGCTTCCACCAGCGAACATAACGTCGGCATCGCCGCGCTCGATCATCATGTAAGCGTCACCAATAGAATTGGCAGAAGTAGCGCACGCTGTGACAGTACAAGAGTTAGGACCTTTGGCATTATGCAAGATCGATACCCATCCAGCTGCCATGTTGACGATTAACATAGGCACCGTGAATGGTGAACAACGATCTGGTCCACGCTCCATCAAAACACGATATTGCTGTTCGATGGTGTCGAATCCACCAGCAGCCGAACCAACAACAACGCCGACGCGTGTCGGATCTTCCTGCTTCATATCCAATTTCGCATCATCAACAGCCAGTTGAGCGGCGGCGACGGCAAACTGGATAAAGCGATCCGTGCGTCGAACTTGTTTTGGTTCTAAATATTTTGAAGGATCAAAGTCGACGATTTCAGCTGCGATTTTGCAAGCCGATTGCATCTCCTCTTTCACTCTGGCGGTAGTGACACGCTTGACTCCAGAACGGCCCTGAACGATGCCATTCCAAAACTCTTCAATGCCAGTCCCTACTGCAGAGACTGCGCCAATACCTGTCACAACGACGCGTTCTTTTGTCATTTCGTAGCTTGTTTAAGTCAAGCAGCGAGCTGCCTGGACTTTCCTCAAGAGTTTCCCGAAGCAATCAGTATATGGTGCCGCATCCAGCCGTTCCACTGGCAGTGCAAAGCACCTGGGAACGTCCGGACATCTTAGATGTGCGACGAGATATATTTGACAGCTTCACCGACGGTGGTAATTTTTTCGGCATCTTCGTCCGGAATTTCCATTCCGAATTCTTCTTCCAAAGCCATAACCAATTCGACTGTGTCGAGGGAATCTGCACCAAGGTCTTTGGTGAAACTGGCTTCCATCGTGACTTCGTCAGCATTCACATTCAATTGGGCAACGGCCACCTTCTTTACTCTCTCGAAGGCTTCCTTCTCATCCATATTTGTTCTATCCCCCTTAACCGAAACGCTAACAAGAAGCGCTGGCCACACTTGTGTCAAGGCGAACTAGGATATCACGTCGAATCGACAAAGGTCGGTTCGTCAGGACATTCTTTGCTTTAAGGATGATCAATGCGAAAAACTGCCAAGCATGCACACTTTCGTTAAGTAATGAATCGCAATCACTTGTGAATCTATACATAAAGCAGATATTGGTTTGGGACACAGGACGTCAAGTGAACGGAATTCAAGCGCGTCATTCCAGACAACAATGACGTTATTTTTTCGTAGATTTAATAGAACAGGTTGTCAACAATTTACTTCCAATACAAGCAGGCAATCTCAACAAGAGCAAAAATCCAGGCAAACGGTACAGCTACGCTGAGCCCCACATCCAGCCCCCAGTTAATCGGCGTACCTTCGGACCAGTCGCAATACCACAGGACCGTATTTACAAAAGCGGTCATTCCCCATCCCATGATGCCGGCCATAGCAGTTAAAACAAGCACAATAAGCCAGATGTCCATAATGCCACCACGTTGAAACTACTGCGTTTACGATCGGCATTATCAGCATCGAACATATAAAAGTTGTAGAAATTGCGGTCTGACTCAGAAGTGAGGGGGAATCCTACGCCACAGCATGGCGCCACCGGATGCAGTGTATGCAGTGAATGCAGTGAATGCACTGATTACATTGAACGGGTGATTGAACAGGAGATTCGAAATCAAAGAAAGGTGTTTGGAATTTTTTCGTTCTAGAAGTAATTCAAAGGATATCCGCGGGAATCGCGACCATCTCGACTTCTTTGCCGCCTTTAGACGGAGCACTTTTAGCTGTCAGGGTCGTACCGATGGAGGCCACCATAACACTGCAAACAGCAATCCACTGCAGCATCGTCAGAGATTCATGCAGGATGAACATCCCTGACAGCGCTCCGACAGCTGGTTCCATGCTAAGCAAAATACTGAAAGTATTTTTGGGTAGCTTTTTCATCGCCCACATCTCAAGCGAGTAAGGAATAGCACTGGACGCCAGACACACACACAGGCCGCCCATCAACACCTGCGGCTCGAGAATATGTGGGCCGGCTTTGATGATTCCGACAGGCAAAAGCACAAGCCCGGCGCAGACCACACCGAGCGCGGTCGCTTGACCTGAAGGCAGGTCGGACATTTTTTTACCAAGGATGATGTACAGCGCCCAGAGCACGGCCGCGGTGAATGCGAAGACAATGCCGAGTGGATCAAGCGCCACCGCACCCGGTGCCAGTGGAAGAAGCAACGCGAGTCCGAATGCGGCCATGGCAATCCAGACGAAGTCAATAAGGCGGCGTGAAGAGGCGATGGCGACGCTGAGTGGACCGGTAAACTCAATGGCAATGGCGATTCCCAGAGGCAACCGCTGGATCGCCTCGTAGAACGTGGAGTTCATGACAGCAAGCACTAGCCCGTACAGGGCTATCACTTTAAGCGATTTGCGCGGAAGAGGCTGTCTCCAGGGACGAAAAACGGCAACCAGTACGACCGCCCCAAAGATAACGCGAAGGGCGGCAGTGCCGCCTGGACCGATAATCGGAAAAAGCGATTTTCCAAACGACGTGCCTACGCACAACGAGATGATCGAACCGAGAGTTGCTAGAAGTGGAATCAGGTTTGCCATAGTAAAAAACACACCGAACGAGGAATTCCCCGGAAGAAGCGCAAAGCATTGGTCGCCGCGCTGAGGTACGGCTAGGTCTGCCAGCTTCCGGCCGACTAAACTTGGGTCTACCAAGCATATGTACTCCGCTTGTACTTTACAAGCGGTTGTGACAAAGAATTAGCGGGTCTCTGACAGCTGATTTTTACCGATATCGGCAAAAATTGCGCTCATAACTGTCGAATTTATTCCGATATCGGCAAAAATTTCGCTCTATAACTGTCGAATTTATTCCGATATCGGCAAAAATTTGGCTCTATAACTGTCGAATTTATTCCCATATCGGCAAAAATCCAAAGCAGGAGACTGAAAATGGCAACCGGTCAAAGCCTGCGTGGGTGGCAAAAACACCCCATGCCTGCTCTGACCGGCGAAATCAAACCGCGATTCAGCTTATGTGTACAGACCGCCGTTTACTTCCAACACTGTGCCTGTGACATACGGCGCAGATGCGGCGAAGAAGACCACAGCTCCGGCGATATCGTCAGGTGTGCCCATTCTGCCCAGTGGAATACGTTCGACGTACTTCTTGATGTTCTCTTCGCCCAGTGCCTGAGTCATCGGCGTGTCAATAAAGCCCGGAGCCACGGCGTTTGAGGTAATCTGTCTGGATGCGTATTCAAGCGCAATCGTCTTGGTGAAACCAATCAAGCCCGCTTTTGCAGCAGCATAGTTGCATTGCCCGAAATTGCCGTGCACACCGGTCGTGCTGGCAATGTTAATGATGCGACCGGAGCGCTGTTTCGACATGACTTTGAGCACAGGCTTCGTTACTTTGAACGCCGAAGTCAGGTTCGTGTCGATGACCGCCTGCCATTTGTCTTCGCTCATACGCATGAACAAATCATCACGGGTGATTCCGGCATTATTTACGAGAACATCGATGCGTCCCCACTTTTCCATAACTTGCGCAACCATCTTTTCGATGCTTTCCGAATCGGTCACGTTACAGGCAACGCCGATTACGTCCCCATGTTTCGAGAGCTCTGCGCTTGTCTCTTTGCAAAGTTCTTCGTTGATGTCGCTAATGACGATCTTGGCGCCCTCGGCTTGCAGCGCAGCTGCAATCGCTCTACCAATACCTCTACCGGATCCCGTCACAATCGCGACTTTATCAGCCAACTTACTCATCTAATGTTCACCCTTTTCGTTTTGATTCCTGGTAATACGTCCAACTAAGTCCAGAGCCCAGCTAATTGCTGCGCCACATCTTCTAATCTTTCTCTGGCAGTGATTTTGTCGAGCCAGCGCTGCGGCAACTTCGAGGCGCCGTGATACGCTCCCGACAGCGCCCCCACGATTGTCGCCACAGTATCAGTGTCGCCGCCAGACCGCGCCGCTGCACAGATTGCCTCTTCAGGGTTATGGCGGAAGATCAAAAATATTCCAACAGCTGTCGGCACCAGTTCGGTGATTGTCGGTTCTACATTTATAAGTGAGTAGGGCAGGTCTTCCGGTGGATTCGTGTAATCGAGGTCTGGCGCCACATCATCCCAATTTTCAGCAAATCTTTCGTCGATTTTCTCAGCCAGAGCGAATTCGTGGCTGACGTAAGCCCGTACCTGGTCAGTGTTTTCGAGTTTGCCGCCGGCAACGAAGTATCGTGCACTGTCTGCAATCACAGCGGCCGAAGCCACTGAACGCATGTCACCATGACTTAATTTTGCCTGTTTGACGGCAACGTCGAGGGCTTCTTCAGTCTTTGAACCACCCGGAAGGGCGCCAGCCGCAAAAACACGCGCCGCTACGTTCGGATGCAAGGCTTCAGCGCCCGTTTCTGACGGCGCCTCACCGTCGACCATTTTTCGCAAGCCGGTCAGGCAGGCGGCACCTGGCGATGATTTGAGGAAATAATCGTCCTCGAGCAGTTGCCCGAAACGTTTCTTCAGGTCAGCTTCGTCAAGCCGTCCCTTCGACCCTATTAAGGAATCAGCCAGCGCCAGACCGAGCAAGGAGTCAGCCAGCAGGTCACCGGCTTTGTAATCGGGCACGCCACTTTTTGCCAGCGCGTCGGCAAAATCCCTGAGACCGGTCACTCCAGAACTTCGGAATCCGGAAGTATCCCGATATTTCAGCCCGACGCTGGCACCGCCGAGCGAATTTCCACAGGCGGCGCCAAGAATTAATCCACGAATCCGATCGTTGACCTGTTCGTCGAAGACGGGGGCAGTAGCCGCAGTCTGTGTGCCTTTCTCTTCCAAATTTGAAGCCCATCGGTAAAAGAAGTTCCCAATTATCTCAGAGCAGCATGGGAGTTTCACCACTGAGTACGTAATCCTCCCAGGTGACTCGGCAGGTTTTCTAAGTTAAATTCATGACATCGGTTCCGACTTGCAGCGAAAGCGGAAATACGACGAAAGCGACGGATAGTCGCTCGCCTTAACTCACCGTTACATACGGCGTGTAGGAACCACGGAGCACTGGAGGAAGTCAAATGGGCGAAAACGGGATCAAAGATGTAGTACAGAATCAACCTGCGCATGCGCCCGATGCCCAGGACGCCAGCAACAAGCTGCGAGCGGACTCCACCAACGACATGAGCTTCGGCACGAAAGCCCTGCGCGTGGGGCAAGTGACGTTAGAAGGCGCTGCCTACTCGATTCCCGGTGCCATAAACGCTGTCAAGCACGACTTAGACCCCGCCAACTGGCAGGAAACAGGAACCAAAGTTTTGACCGCAGGCGCACTTGGTGTGGCCCTGCGTGTTGCGCTACCTGAGTCAGGTGCGTTCAAAGCCATTGCAGGAACCGCGATGGGACTTTACTTCGCCAAAGATGCGGCTATTCCAGTATTCGAGGCATGGAAAAACGTTGCCACCAAGAGCGGTGACGACGTGATGATGAATTCGGCTATAAACATGGGTAACGGGCTCGGTCAGTTCGCTGTAGACGGCTACATGACTGGCAAGATCGCCGGTTTCACAGGACGCATGACTCCAGTCGTCGGTGAAAAGTTCGCGCCGACTCAGTGGAAAGCGCTGGAAGGTTGGAAGACAGACCATCTCGGCACAAGTTCAACGATCGGCATCGGGCTGAGCAATCTCGTCGGCACTGTCGACGGCGCCATGCGCAACTTCGGCGATAAATTGAATCCGCCTAAACCGTCAGTCTCCTCTATGTCCACAGAAGACGTGATGCGCACGCTGGTTGATAGCGAGAAGGCTCACGGACGCCACGAGTACAGCGACAAAATTTTCTCCCAGGGTGCAATTGGCAGCGACGGACACACTCACGGTCTTGACGGAACAGTCGATGCGCTGTTGGCTGGATTGAATCCAAAAGAAATTCCAGCAGCTAAACCGAGCCTATCAGCGAATCCACTGCAAACAGGTCCTATGGAGCAGATCGCAGGCTGGACGCAACAGCGCGGTATCTTCGTGCCAGATCGTCTAACCGAAGGTACTGCCAAGCCAGAAATCGTTGTTCCAGCAGGCTCCGATGCAGCCGCCAAGACCGGCACCGATGCCGCCAGTGGCGGTGGCAAGAAGACCTTCACTATGGCCGAAGCGATGACTGCCGAAAACATGACCAAGCTTGCTGGCGTGATCAAAACGCAGATAGGCAGCGTCAGCGACACAGCCAGTGCAGTGCGCGATGCCGTGGGCAGACCAACAGCAGTTGTGCACGCCGCTACCGAACAAAGTTTCAGGCCACTCGACCCTGGATATTTGCTCGCCAGAAACGCCATGATGGATCTTGCCAATCAAGTTGGCGACAATCCGCGCAACTGGATGCAGGTCGAAGGACTGTTCAAGCGCCTTTCCGACGCCACCAGCCAGGCTCACGGCTATAACAACGGCATGGACGGCCAGCACATTGGTCGCATGAACATTTACGCCGCAGAAAATCAGACAACTTATGTACGCAACATGATCGCAGCAGGCATCGACCCGATCAAAGCAATGGCACAAAAGCCACTGCCGGCGCTGGTTGAACTGAGTGATGACCAGATGGTTGTTGGGCGCGATCCCAAGACTGGAAAAGTAATCACGTCGCACCAGGGACCACACACGGTTCGCGCCATTTACGGACCAAACGGAGAGCAGGTCTGGCCTATCGACCTGGTCAAATATCCTGTCCGCGACCTGGGCACAAGAGGTCACCTCACGTCAGGAATTTACGGTCACGAGTTCGGTCACGACCAGTTCGGTCAATTGGGTAAACTCGATCCAGACGTAAGAGACGCACGACTGGTTCAGGCAGCCGAAAAAGCACTCGGTAGCAAAGCCAACGAGATGATAGACATTCCAAAGGCGAAGCCTGAAGCTGGTGGCGAAAATGGCACCCCAGCAGAACCAGTCGAAACCGACATGCCACCACTTCCAGATAAGATGCCGATGAAGGAAATCGTCGTCAACCTGGCAAAAGCATGGGCAGACGAGACAGTGGCGGACTGGCTGGCAGCTGCAGAAACCGGACAATCAGCAGCGCCTTACTTCCAGGCTCTGAGAAAAGGTGGACAGCTCTACAACGGAACAGTGATGTCCGAAAGTATGAGATCGCCGGAAAACCCAATGGGTATCGAGGCTCACCCTGTAGACAAAGTGCGCCCACTGATCCAGGCCGCTCTAATTCGCAAGATGGCGATGAACAAAGATGGCACTTCAGACCCCGCCTTGATGGCACACGCCGATGCACTGGAGGCATATTCCAAGAATGCAGGAAAGCCAGGCGACATCGTAATCGCCAGCGAAGATGCACAGGGTCAATCAATCACGATTCCTCTCGAATCGTTCAAGAAATTCTTGCCTGAGCTGGTAGACCTGCAGGTAGACACTCCGCTGCCAAGATTGCAGGGTCACACATTCTTCGAAATTCTTCCAGACTTGAGAAAGAACTACGCCAAGATTGAGAACCTGTCAGACTCGTGGACCGATGCCATCAACAATGGCAAAACACCTGACAATGTTCCATTCGATATCAACAGCACAAAGATGACGCATGTTTATGGTGCTGGTCAGCCAACAATGCTTAAGTTGATCGCTGGTGGCATGGACCCGATGGAAGCGCAAACGAAAGTCAACCAGTTCTCTGATTTCTTCGGCAACAAGTATCTGGCTGGCGACCCGCACGTAGACCCGGTCAAGACTCCAGTTCTGAAGCAGTTGCAACTGGCTCCAGCGGCAACTATTGCGCGCTTCCCAGAAATGGCAAGCCATGGAATCGGCAAAGCGATTGCAAATCAGTATCAGCTGCGCGATTGGCTCGGCAAGAATTCGATTCCAGTTTCCGCAGCCGGTGGCAGCCTTGCAATTCAAGACTTGATGGGAATGCAGAAGAAGAAAGAAGAAATTCTCAATTCGAACCAATAAACCATCGTCTGAAAACGAAAAGACATTCGATCACGCAGCAGCAAAGCACTGTTGCGTGATTGTGTTTGTGGAAAGAAGCGCGGCATTATGTTTGAAGGCGAAAGCGATACAATAAACAAATTCACGGGTATCTGGCGACCATGAAAAACCAAAATTCACTTGAATCAATTGTCGCGGCAGCGCCTATGTCAACTGTCGCGGCAGCGCCTATGTCAACTATCGCGGCAGCACTTATGTCGATTGCCCTGCAGTTTTTTTGTCTGTGCACAATTGCAGAAGCTCAGCCAAAATCTTTTGCCTACCGAACATCGAGCACTCAAACATTTTCGACCACACTTGGAGTGAACTGCGTTCCTGCCTACGTGCTGATAAACAAAATCGCCAATCAAGGCATTTTTATTGTTTCGGCGCCAACGGCAGAACTCGGAAAGAAGATGAATTTGTCACCAGGCACGGTACTACTCACCGTCGACAATTATTCGATGATATCTGCAAAAGCCGTGGACAGCTGGTTATCACATCGTTCCAAACGAGGTCCGATTTCGTTCACTTATGCTACGGACAACAATGGCAAAGCTCTGGTGCAATCGGGATCAGTGCAAGCTGACAGCGCTTCGGCCAGCGCGCCACCAGGAAGTTCGTCGTCCTCAAAGTCATCATCTTCAGCAGCGTCCCACGGAATAGCCAGCCGCGATGTTTTGTCGATGCCCATGGGCGGTAGCGGTGGCGGGGGTGGTATCGCGCCATACTTGCTCACACTAATAAACGGCAGCCGCGTTGCAGGTGGCTTGTCGCAGCTGCAATCAGACTCAAGCCTGGCCCGTTACGCCCAATCTTACGCGGATTATCTGGCAGCCAATGCGAGCAAATACGATGTGAAGGATCCTAATAACAACCCGCATCAAGACCTGAACGGTCGCGGAGCATTAGAGCGCGCCCAGCAAGCTGGAATCACCAATTTTGCCAACGAAAATATTGGGCGCAACGTTGGCAACCTCGGAATTGCGGGCGTCAAAGTTCTGCATCAACAGATGATGGACTCGCCAGGACATCGACCCGCCATCATGGATTCAGAAGCACACCTCGTTGGAATCGGCGCCGCGTATGCCGGTAACAGACTCTTTCTTGTGGAAGAATTCGGGAAGTGACGACTGACTCGATGAGGCTCACGCTAAAACATTCCCTCTGACCAAACGCGAGGCCACTACCGGTCGGCAACCAATTTATAGCCAACACCGTGAATAGTTTTGATCAGCGGCGGAGCGCCCTCAACATCAATTTTCTTGCGCAATCTTTTCATGCAACTCGTAAGCGCATCAACAGTCGCATCGCTGTCATTCACCCAGACTTTGCCCAGAAGCATCTCGGACGAAAAAACGCGATTTTGATTGCGCATCAGAAATTCTAAAAGGCTAAATTCTTTCGGCAATAACTGAATTTCCTCGCCGTTACGCCGAACCAGATAGTTGCCGCGGTCCAGCTCCAAAGTACCGGCTTTAAGCACGTCGCCTAGATAATTGGGACCGCGTCTGAGCAGAGCGGCAATGCGCACAGTCAATTCCCGAGCGTGAAACGGTTTCGTCAGATAGTCGTCGGCACCAGCTTTAAAACCACTTTCAATATCGACAATTGTATTTTTTCCAGTCAGCATCAAGACTGGCGAGGTGCCACCAGATTGTCGATACTCTTGCAGAATTTCCGGCCCGGACAAATTTGGAAGATTCCAATCCAGAACCACCAGGTCGTAGTCATAGGTCTTCAAACGTGACAACCCATCGGCGCCATCACCAACGACTTCGACCAGATGATGTTCACTCGTCAACCAGCGACTGACAAGTTGGGACAATTCGACATCGTCTTCGACTATAAGAATTTTTGCCATTGTAGCTGTCAGTCCTCGATCGACTCGCTTGCCTGGTGTTCGCTAAGTCTTATCGCTAGCGTCGTGTCGTTCTGTCGCGTCGGGTCCGTCATGGTTCAATTGGATAGTCACCATGCTCGGATCATGTGCGCAAAAAGATTTATACCACGGGCGGTTCGGCAGCGCGCGGCACACGGAACCAAAAAGTGCTGCCTTTTCCGACTTCCGATTCCACACCGATACGTCCTTCGTGCAACTCAACAAGCGATCGTGCAATCGCCAACCCCAGTCCAGCGCCCTTAGATTGCTGCGCCCTGGAGCCCGACTGTTTGAATCGCTCAAAAATTTCACTTTGAAGTTCAGGTGCGATGCCAGATCCCTGATCTGAAATTCTGATCTCGACTTGCGTCGGCAACTCCTTCACCGCAATCAGAACAGATCCATCGTCTGGTGAGAACTTAATTGCATTGGTGATCAAATTCACTGCTACTTGAATGAGACGCTCTCGGTCCGCCTGAATTTTTGGGTTGTCGTGTCCCATGATATCGACTTCCACACCGCGCTTTTTAGCCAATCCCTGCACGGCAATCACAGCTGCATCAAGTACACTATCAACATCGATTGAGCGCCGATCCAGAGTCACCGTGCCGGACTCGAGCTTTTCCATTTCGAGCAAATCAGAAACGAGAGTGAACATCCTCTCTGTATTCTCCTCTGCTGCCGCCAGATGCCGTTTCCCATCCTCATCTAACTGCCCGAAATCACCTTTGGCGAGAATCGAGTGAAACATTTGCAATGACGTCACCGGAGCGCGCAAATCATGACTGACCATCTGCACAAATTCCTGTTTCAACTGCTCGATATGCGCACGTTGTTGTTCCGCATCGTGTAATTCGTCTGCCATTTGGTGGAATGTGGTGTCGAGTCGTCCGATTTCGTCCTCTCCTGAGAGCGGCTCATGGAGCGGGACACCGACAGCCATACGATAGGTATTATCCATCAAAACTTTCAATCGTTTCGTTGTGCCTCGATTGAAATAACTCGCCAATCCAACTGCAAGAAAAATATTGACCAGAAAACCAGAAACTAGAATCGCATTGATCTGAGACCTGTATTGGCTCAGAACCGCCCTTCTCTGCTGCTGAATCGTCTCTTGCTCTTCGACAAGCCTGGCGACGCTGTTGTGGATTTCACCGATGTACTTTTGCAGCAGCAACCACTCCTTGAGAGCAGCCACTTTCTCATCATGATCCATCAAATAATTGGCCTTGAGAAAATGCTCGTCCAGCTTGGTTCGTAATTTCTCGAAATCTTCTATTTGAGCACGTTCGCGTTCGTTGTTTTTAGTAATTTCTTTGAGGATGTCGTACTCAACCAAAATTTTTCGACTGAACTCTTCAAAGCCGACTTTGAAGTTTTGATTGTTCTGCGAAAGATGTCGAACAACCACCGCCGTTTCGCGCTCCAGCAGCAGGCGCAGCAGAGCACCGAGGTGGGCGCTGACGTCACGGGCATGCGCTTCCCTGACGCGTTCACGCTCAGCCTGGTCGAGCACAACACCCAGACCAACCAAAAAAGCAAGCTCAAACACTAGCGGCACCGCCACTAATATCATCGCTTTTTGTGGAAGGGTGAGTTTCATAAATCCATTGACGCCTGCTGCTAGGGTATCACGCCCCCGACCGACATAATTTTTCCCACGCCACGGTCCTTTTAGAGATTAATGTGCGTGGTCTAATTTTGACAAACTTTTGAACCGCCGGTGACAAAACGCCTATCTACTATGTCGGCATAAGTTTCGAAGTGAAACGCCGCCCAAGAATCGAGATAGAGACACAAGGAGTCGTTGTATGTCAGATAGATTGCAGATGAGTGACGCCCGGCAAGCTGCACCACAGGGGCAAGGAATCGCGTATAGCGACGTAATGTCTGGTCCGCGAGGCACAAACCCGGTTGAGCCCCACAATCAGCCCGGCAACCCCGTCGAACCACCCGGCAGACCGCCAGTGCCAGGCTCGAGCGCCTCGTCAGACGCTGCAGCCAATGCCAGCAGTAACGGGTCGATTTCCAATCGGCAGGTGTTCCTTAATTCCAGCGCCTATGCGCCTGGTCTGGCTGGCGGCGGCGAGTGCACGAAGAGCAAATCGACGGGAGTCAACATATTAGGTTTGATCGGAGCTAGTGGCGGCGAATCTGGACCAGATGCCGATTGCATGGCAAAACGACAGGAAGTCATCAAACAGCAGACCGTGTGCAACTCAGCAGTGAACGATGCAATGGTAGCAAGCAACATGATGGACAAAGTCTTGCAGGCGGGTCGCGAATATAACACCAACCCTGCAGCTCGGCCGGTATCGGAGCTGGCAGGCGCGGTCGCGACTCAATTCGCCGGAAGTTCTCTCAGACAGGCAGGCTCATGCGATGCAATCGCCCAGGTCTACACAGGAAAGGATACAACGTTACCTCTGCCATCGCTGCAGATCGACCAGAGTGACATCGACCGCACCCAACCAAAACCGGTCGAAGCACCAAAACCGGTGCCGGCACCAGTTCCAGTCGTAGAACACCAGCGCACGATTGTGCACCACAAAATCACGCATCATGTCGCTAAGAAAGACGTAGATTGCGAAGTTCAAAAGAAATAATCGGAACAACGGAAACCACAGCGCCATTCGAATCGAGTCTGGAAGATGTCTGCATACGAAACCCGAAATTACAGCCCAAAACCTGCATCGGTGGAAGGCGACCATTTAAGTCACGTGAAGCTGGCTAGTGAGAATAGCAGCCTGCACAGTGAAGCTATCAGACATCTTTCAGGACCGAACGCGAAACAGAGCGGCGCAGCTGACAGTCACATTAGTGCAGCAGACAAACGTCCAGGCGCAACTGACAAACATGCAAGTGACAGCGGAAAGTTTATGCCGACCAACGGTGACTACTGGGTAGTCAGAGGAGATAATCTCTACAAGATTGCCCAGCGGTCTCTCTTGGCTCACGGAAACGAGCATCCAGATGGACGCTCAATCTTCAAAGAAATCGATCGCATAGTCGAACTGAATCTCAAGTATTATCCAAAGCTCAAAGATCACCGACTTGAACCAGGAATGATTCTGACGGTTGAAGAGAAGGCTCAACCAGGCACATCAGGCACACCTGCCAAACCAGCAACCGAAGCCATTACGAACAGCAAGGATCGAAACAACAGTGGCGTCTGCACAGATCAAACATGGAAATTTGCAGAGCCGGGAACAGTCACGACTGCACAAAAATGCGATCTAGTATTCGCGGGAGCTGACAGCAAAGTTGTAGTACATCCTGGTGGACAAGCCATTCTTCAGAAAGGTTCGAGCGGATTCGTTTTCAAAGGGGCTCGAGCAACAGTGATGGAAGGTGCCACCGTAATAGATGCGGGCGGTGCAATCGAAATACAACCTGGAGCAAAAATTATCAGCGTTGATGCACTGAGCAAACAAGCACAAGCTCAAGCAGAGCGAGAAGCGCAGGCTCAAGCCGAGCGGGAAGCGCAAGTTCAAGCTAATCGGCAAGCACAAGTCCAGGCAGGCAAAACTTTGCAACAGAATTCGACCCCGCAAGGTTGATGAAATACTCCAACCATGTCGATGCAGTCCCACGAATCAGGTCAACAACAGTGTCACGAATCAGGTCAACAACAGTGTCACAAATCAGGTTAGCAACAGCGTCACAAATCAGGTTAGCAACAGCGTCACAAATCGAGCTCACATCAATGTCAACCCTCGTTTCCAAAGCCTACATAGCAGCCATGGCAGCGTTAGTTGCAGGATCCTCACAGCTAACCAATTCAGTGTCGGCGCAGACTTACAACTCGAGCACCCAGATGGCAGGCACCCAACTGGCTATGGTCACACCAACCTGCGATCCCACGAATCTACGGATAGTGGCACAGAAAAATTATCAATGCTCGCAATTCCGTGTCGCCCAGCAGCTTTACAAACAAGTTTGCCAGATGCCCGGAGTAACGGGAGACGACTTTTACTGGCTCGGAGAAAGTTACATGCACGCTTCGATGTTTGCCGAAGCTTCCGCTGCATTTCAGCAAGGTTTGAAACTCACACCCGCCTCAGATGCGCTCAATCTGGGCCTGGTGCAGAGCCTGCTCGCTGCTCGTCAGATGATGCAAGCGCACGACGCCTGCCTGAAGGCAGCCGGATCTGTGACCGCACCGCAGACACGAAAACAACTGGAAGTCTTGCTGAAAATTGCATCCATGCCCCTACCACCAGCAATGCGAGGAGATGCCCACTCGTCCATTCAGGTCGAGAGGTGATGACTGCTCCGAGCATCAAATTCAGAGTACATGTCGATACGCCCTTACACAAAAAGGATTAAATAGTTGCACCCTTCTCAACGTGACTTTAAAGCTGCAATCCAAGACTGGCAGACGCTTTGCGACGTTAAAGTTGATGCAGCTAAGGTGCAATTAGTTAATGGTTTTGATCTAAGGGCCGGGACCAACATAATCTCAAAAAATCATGGTGAATGCCCACTCTCAGCAGGATTCAGGCACACTGCATTACCCAAAGTTGTAGCGACCCACCAAGCATTACAGAAAGTTGTAGCGACCCACCGAGCATCCCACAATAAATTGCGTAGCAAATCGGGTGTTGTCGAACTGCCTTTCGTCGTCTGGATCTTTTTGTTTGTTTTGACGTTCCCGCTAATCAATCTAGCAACGATCGGTCTGCGGCTCACATTTTTATATTCAGCAGCTCACACCGCCTGCCTGAGAGCTTGCCGCGGTCAAACGTTTATGACAGCGGTAGAAAATAATCCATCATGCGTCATGCTCGCAAATAAGGCGGTGCAAGACGTAACGCAAAAATTCACCGGAATCCATGTTTCGAAAATCACTACTCAGATACTGACCACCAGCATTGACACAGGAATTCAGAGCCGCACAGTGAGCCCACTTACAAAGCCTGCAGACGTGAGCAAAAATACTTACCAGATAGAAGTGGTATTGGATTGTTCAGCCGATCCATTTCTTCCGATACCGTCACCCGTGCAAATCGCGGGTCTTTCGGCTCCACTGCAACTCACGCTCTCTGATCGTCAATACTGCGAAAGTCCAGATGGACTCAATCTTTGAGTTTACGGACCGATATCCAAGTAGGTTTCTTCAATATCATGAATACGTCCAAGGTCGCACCAAAACATTTGCGCTCCAACAGGGGTCAGGGCGTAATCGCCCTTGTCTCGATCGTCGGCTTCTTCGTAATGCCACTTCTAGCGGTCTTCTCGTTTGAAGCAGCTCGACTCTACCTGGCCAAACAAGAGTTGCAGAATGCCTGCGACGCAGCATCACTGGCGGCTGTTGCAACACTGGCAAGTTCGGACAATACGAATACGACCCTGGCGCACCAGAACGCAATTCAGGCAGCTCTCAAAATAATGCAGAGCAATTTCGTGCTAGGCAGCAAGTTAACATCGACACAGCTGGCGAGCAACAAAAATGATACGGCGACAAATGTTGGTGAATCGAAAGCATTCTTTGAATTTTTGAATCCAATCACAAACGCCGTCGAGGACATCTCCAGTCCAAACGCAAAAATTGTTCGCGTCTACGGCAGTTTAGTCAATACACTTGCCTTTGGGAAATTCGTCGGAATCAACTCGCTTTCGGTTAATGCCATCGCTACCGGTGCAGTACCGCGTTTCGATGTATCCATCTGTTTCGATATCTCAGGCTCTATGGATGACCAGACGCCGATTTCTTGCGTGAAGAGAAAGTGGGATGCAACCTTGAACGGGGGATCGATTTCTTACGAAGTAATTTCGGGCAATAACGGAGTCGCAAACGGAAAACTTTTTGATGTCGTCAAGCCAGACGTCACAGGCACCAGCTTGAACGGAGTTGCTCCACAACTTCTGACCGAATCGTATTGGAACGGCAAGATGTACTTCACAGAGTATCTGGCTAAGATCTACAACGTGCCGGGATTGCGCTCGCTGAACGGATACCCGGATGCAGGGCAACCTCCAGGGAACTATCCTCCCGGCACCGCATACACATGGGACGGATTCCCCGCCTTCACTGATATGGTTGTGAACATTGACGGTAATCAGACTTTCGCAGCGTTCGACTATCAAGGTTACAGCTTTCCCAATCTCAACACCCTGGTTGAGGCAGCAAGAGGAAATCTCGAAAACGACGCAGTCTACAAGTCGAGCAAAGCAAACACTTCAGTGTCAGTCAGCCCTAAAGCCGGATATCAGAAAGCCTATCTTGAAGCTGCTGCAAACCGACTGCAACCAATGAACGACGCTAAAAACGCGCTTCTTACATTCAATGACATTCTCAATACCGACGCCGATACACACTTCGGATTAGTGTCATTCGATTCAGCAATTGGCGCCGACCAAAACAGCACCGAAAACTGGTATTCAATCGATGACAGTTCGGCTTATGGACAGAAACAGGGATTTCCTCTGCCACACGTCAAAATAGACAACGCAGCCAATCAAAACAACTACAACCTGGTCAACAAATCCATCAAATCATGCGTGGCGATGGGCTCGACCAACATTGGTGGTGCTATTCACGAAGCAGTGCAGGATATCAAAAACAAGTCGCGTCTGGGCAGCGTCAAAGCTATCGTTCTTTTCACTGACGGCGAACCAACACTGCCTTGTGGACCGCTCGATACAAGCGACCCGTTGCGAAACGCGCGTCTGGCCGCAGCTGAAGCGAGAGACGCAGGCATTGCTGTTTACACGGTCGGACTGGCTCAAAACCCCGCCATCATTCCTCAGCAGACAGCGATTCTGAATGACAAGAATAGTGACCCAGCGACTGGCGGCATCGCAGCTATTGCCGGTCATGGCGGCACGTTTACAGAGGTCACCAACAGTGCAGACCTGAGAACGGCGTTCGCAAAAATTGCGCGCAATCTGGTCAGATTAATCGCCCACGAGACGTCTGATGTCTAGGAGCTACAGTCATCCAGCGATTGCATACGTGACTTTCAATAGTCCAGAGCCAAACACCAAATCGCTCCATCACTGAAGACGGAACACAGTTCAATAAAAGGCAGGAAGGTCATGAGTCAAACAACTTCAGTAAGAATAATCTGTGGAAAAACTGCCATGAGTGTCAGAAGAAGAGCCAATATTCGTGTAAGAGAAACCGCCATGAGTGTTAGAAAAATAGCTAATATTCGTATAAGAGAAACCGCCACCCGTGCCAGAAAAGAAACAGGATCGCTTCTGGTCGAACTCTCGTGCTGCTCGTTTATGATGTTGGTTTTCGTTATTCTTGCTGTGCATCTAAGCGCCATTATATTTGGTGCATACGCCAATGACACTGCTTGCAGAGACGCTGCACGAGCAGCTGCTCAAGGCGAAGATATCAGCCAGGCTACGAAACTTGCTCAAACCGTTTTAAAGGGACACGAGACGGTGAGCTTCGTAGGCAAACCTGTATTGCAAAATCCCATCGTCTACCAGACTTACAATGGAGCACCTGGTCCTCAATCATCGCCATATGTGCAATTAACTACCTCGACCGAAGTTACTTTGCCGTTCCAACCTCTGACATTTTTTGGCACAGCTCAATTCCAGGACGGCAAACTGAAATTCTCAAACACCTACACTTTTCCGATAGTGCGCCTTAAATAATCGCATTTGCAGAACGAGGCTAATTTACTTGGGAGCGTATTGTCAGAGCTCCAAGAACCTGCAGATTTAGGAGAAAAGGGCGGACGCCACACAGAAATGCGTGGCGTTCCTCTGCGTAAACCAGACCATGCGTAGATTTCCACGACGTCAAACCAGATCATGACTACCGACCCAACTAACTGAAAGCAGAATTTTCCTGATTTCGCTTATCGTACTGATTTCGCGTATCATACTGATTTGACGCTACAGTCGAAGGGACAAATCTGTGACTCAAATCGCAAAAGCAGATGCCCCAAAATATCCCGTCATCATTCCGGGAAGAATGTGCAGCTCCGACACGGCTGGCGCTGTATACATCCTGACGCTTATTGTTGCACTGTCTTTGTGGTTCACTTACTGCGTAATACTGAGATTCCATCCGAGCGCACAAGTCTTTGCAGTCATCGTTGCGCTTGTGTTCACCGAATTTCAGCGCTCTCTTATGCGTCCGGCCTTCCGCACCAGGCTTTATCTCAAAGCAAAGGGGCTCGACATAAAAGACCGATACTTCGCGGCGATCATGCCCTGGGATAGACTAGCGAAAGTAGAGCTAAGAATGCGCTCCTTTAACATCATTCCAAACTATGTTTACTTCGAATTCAAAGATAAAAGCGACGTTCTCATACTCTGGGATGACGTGAAAGAAACAATGGATTCAACAACCCTGATTTCCTGCGTTCGAACGTGGGCGCCCAATGCACAGATAGTCGGAGACGCCAAACTTACCAGGTCTGAATCAATAGCAACCTACACCGAACTCTGGCTGAAAGACATGAGCGCTGCCAGTTTAGAGAGACGGCTGCGGGAAGACCAGACACTTTCTCCCGGCACAACTTTGAGCAACAATAGCTACGCAATTGAGAGAGTGCTCAGCGGTGGAGGTCAGGGCACAGCTTATCTAGCCCGAGTGATGGCGACCGCTGAAGTGCACGACATGCCGCCATTAGTGGTTATAAAAGAATACATTCTGCCGGCTAATAACCGGGGCTTGAAAAAAGCCACCGACGGTCTCGTCAAAGAAGTGTCGATCATGCGCCGCATCGATCATCCCTTTATAGTTCGTCTATATGATTTTTTCATAGAAGACATGCGCGGCTACTTCGCACTCGAATACGTTGATGGCGTAAATCTGCGCCAGCTTATTGAAGCAAACGGTCCCATTAATGAGAAGCAGACCGCGCAAATCGGCATCGCACTTTGCGACGCTCTTTCGTACATACACAGACTGTCACCACCGGTGATTCATGGTGATGTCACGCCAGAAAATATAATGCTGGACAAGAGCCACACTGTAAAGTTGATGGATTTCGATGCATCAGCCGAGTTGACTCGCAATAAAACTAACACGGTGGTAGGCAAACACTGCTACATGTCTCCTGAACAGTTTAAAGGCGACTTGAGCGATTCAAGTGACATCTATGCTCTGGGCGGAACGCTCTACTACCTGTTAACAGGCTTTGACCCAGAACCGATGACTGAATCGCGTCCTCGCGATGTGCGCTCAAGCGTCAGTGAACAGATAAGTCAAATCGTGTCTAATGCCACCAAGCTTAGTGTCACGGAACGAATCGGCGATCTTCAGCAAATGAGAAATCAACTTGAGCAAATCTGAACTGCCACAACCTATTGACGCAGACAAAGTCGATACAACCGCGACTGATATCGCCAGAGTCGACATTGCTAAAGTTGGCGCCGATTCGCTGGAAGATTTTCGCTTCGAATATAAGCCCGACATAGCTAAATACTTGTCGTTTGCCGCAAAAGTGACGTCGCCAGTTGCATTTTTCGCCATCGTTAACGCATTCAACTCTGCATATCTGATCTGCACTGGGCACATCGTTCCTGCGAATTTTGCGGGTTTTGTCACGGCAATATTTTTCCTCTCTATTTTTTACTTTCTGATCGATTGCAGCGCGAATACTCACTTTGTTTTGCGCCGTTGGGGTATTACCTTTCCGTACATGTTCAGATTTGCCGCGCCATTTAAATTGTCCTGGACCTGGAACCAATTGATTGCTGTCATGTTCAGCAGATCCAACTCTGATGTGAGCTGGCCCGACCAAATCACCTTTCGATTCGAGGGCGAAAAAAAACCCGTTGACATAACCATCAAGATTACTGAGATTAACCAGCTCGACCTGAAAAAAATGATTTACTCGATCGCCACTAACGCATCGCATGTGCAGTTCGAACCACCGCTAGAAACTGTGGCACTGGAATTTCCGACTGTCACCGGAATAAAGCATTTGAACTTCAGTAACTTTACAACTATGTGGGATGAAGAATTTTCTACTCGATACTCTCCAACTCTTTTCGTGCCGCTGCAACCTGAGCAACAACTGAGGAGCGGAGGGATTATTATCAAAGAGTTGATCGCGTGCGGCGGATCGGCAGCAATTTATTCAGCTAAAGATCATTCCGGTGCCCAGATTATTGTGAAAGAAGCAGTGATCCCGAAAAATTCTTCTGAGGCGCTGAGAACAAAGGCAATTGAATTGTTCAACCGTGAAGCGCTTCTTCTTACACAACTGAATCATCCAAACATCGCCAAAGTTTACGACCACTTTGTCGAGAACGAGCATCATTACGAGGTCCTTGAATACATCGACGGGCTTGACTTGCGACGCTTCGTCAAAGAACGGGGACCACAACCAGAAGACTTTGTTTTAAATTGGGCAGAACAAATATGCGAAATTCTTATCTATTTGCACTCGCAAAATCCGCCCGTCATACATAGAGATCTGACACCAGACAATCTTGTTTTACGCGTTGACGGAAAACTCGTGCTGATCGATTTTGGCGCTGCCAATGCATTTGTAGGAACAGCGACCGGAACGATGGTCGGAAAACAGTCCTACATGCCGATCGAACAACTGCGCGGTAAATCCGTTCCGCAAAGCGATATTTTTTCGCTTGGTGGCACTATCTACTTCTTACTGACTGGTGAAGATCCGCGACCGCTCGAACCATCGCAAGTAAAAAACAATAGCAATATTTCTACGAAGCTAAATCCGTTCCTGGCGAGATGCACTGCCGTGGAGGTCGCAGATCGCTTCAGGTCATCTACGGAAGTGCTCGATCAACTACGTGCCATCCGCCGCCACAATGCAATGGCGCAGCAGTAAATTGGTAGCGGAGTACAGTCTGAGTCGCCTAACCAGGCAAATAAATTCTGTAGAAATGCTCGTCTCGATAGTGTCCAAAGCGATCGTCGAGATCTTGCTCTCGCAACGTTCCCATTGAGTTGCTGTAAGCGGCAAAGCGATGTGTGCGTTCATTGTAGTCACCGACAAAACCAATGTGTCGATCGTTGTTCTCTGGCTTGCCAGCAAAACCACCGGTGCCCACGACCACATCACCAGGGCGAATTTGACTGCGCGGGATTTCTTGCGCTAATCCTTCCCGCTCCATTGCATTCACCCAATTCGGCACCTGCACCTGAGTGAGTTCACGATACCTGGGGCTGTTGGTTGAATTGATAACGTGGCTGGCGAGCATCGCTTCGCGATAAATATTCGATGCTGTCGATGCACATTGCACTCTCGGATCTGGATTGCGCATTTCGCGCGGCACCCAATCTGGTGTTCGTCCCTTTTCGTGTCCGACTTCCAACTTCAAAACGTGCAGTATTTCTTCGTTAGCAGCGCGCTTGTGACCCGTGCCTCCACGAGGTGACGAGCCTTCCCTCATCAGTGATACAAGATTGAGCTGCGATGAATTTTGATTTGACTGTTCAAAGGCTTGAAGGTTTGTTTTTTCCGGTCTGGATTGTTCTATAAAATTGGTCATCAAATAGCTACCGCAGAGGACTCCGGTCGAAACTAAGTCGAATGAGAATTGGTAAAGCAGTCGCGATTATCGCTGCAGAAGCAGGTCTTCGCTTATATGCTGAACGGGCAGTTCAAGCCTCTAGAGAATAGTTACCGACTTGTGACATCGCTGTGACACGAACGTAAACTTCACAACTACAATTCGACGAACTGAAAGCTTTCAAATGGGCCACGCGAGAAATGTCATCCTATAATCTAAGTAGATCATCGTTCCTCACTAAGTGAATTTCGAAGAGCATCAAAAATGATTCTCGTAGTTCGTGCAAAAAGAGATATCCGTCCGGGAACCGTCATTACGCTTGAATTACTGGACGAATTCAAAATGCCAGATTCGGCTTACGACCCAAACGGTGTGCCAAGCACTGAGTTTGCTATCGGGAAAACCGCCGCCAATTTGATTCCTCAGGGTCAACAAGTGCGCGTCTCGGACCTGCAGGCAGTCGCGCAAAAAACTTTCGGGCCGACAAAATGGGAGCAGTTGAAAACCGCCGCCGAGAAAGCTGTTGAAAACCGCATCTACGTGGAAGCTGAGCACTACTGGCGGCAGGCGCTCGAGGAAGCCGATTACCAGCTCAATAAGTCAATGAGGGCGGTCTCTCTTGATGGTCTGGGCGACCTGTACTGTGTTCTGAAACGCTATCCGGAAGCCGAAGTCGTCTACACCGAGTCTCTAATCACGAAAATTGAGATGGTCGGCGAAGAACATGCAGCGGTTGCCTTTGGACTGAGCAAACTTAGCAACGCCATGTACTATCAGGGCAAAATTGCCGACGTAGAAACATTGCTGGCTCGGGCACTGCCAATTCTTATGAGACACTTTGGCAGATGGCACAACGAAACCATGTATGTAATAACCAAGCTGGAGCGCATCTACGCCGATCAGGGCAAACCCTTCGACCGCCCGCCCGACCCCGATAAGTGGCTGACAGAAGCTCAAAAAATCATTGAAACCGTCGACGCTGAAAACGCCCCCTTGCCGGTGCTTATCTGTCCAATCTGCCATCGCCAGTACAAGGGTCGCCAGTGCCTGCGTTGCACCCAATTTGGCTCACTTGCCATGCTTCCCGTGCCGCCGAATAACCAATAGGTTATTATGAAATTCTGCTAGGTTTCGGAGTAAATTGATGCCCCGCAAGATCTTGCCAACCTTGGCATTACTGCTGACTACGGGTTTGACCACTTCACAAGTTTCGGCTCAGCAAGGCGAATGGTATCGTCCGACAGAGCCTCCGGCACAGTTGCGGCAGGCGCACGGAATTTACCAGCAAGCGCTGCAAGCTTTCTCGATGGGCGACGACAACGCGACTATCAATTTATGTCGTCAGGCGGAGAACTATTCTCACGGCGACAAAAATATCTGCCATTTGATGGCACTTGCCTATGCCAGAAGCGGCGACAACTACAACGCCATGATCAAGTTTCGTGCGGCACTGCAGCTCGATTATAACTTTGTGCCCTGTCGAAACAACTACGGCATTTTCCTCAAGAAAACTGGCAAAGACACCGAAGCCATGCGCATGTTTGAGGAATGCAACAAGATCGATCCAAACTATCCGGATGCTTATTACCACCTGGGAGAGATTTACCGAGACAAAGGTGATTTAGATAAAGCGATCGACTTTTTCGAAACTGCTACGCGCAAAAATCCAAACTACGTAGACGCGCAGAAAGACCTCGGTCTGGCTATTTATGAAAGATACACCTCTGGTCAGGGTGGCACCATCGATGACTCCATCGAAAAATTGCAGACAGCAGAAAAATTGATGCCGACCAATCCAATTATTCACTATCACCTCGGCAACATTTATTGCGCTGATGGAAAGCTCGATGAAGCGGAAGCAGAGTTCAGAACCGCGCTCGGCAATGATGTGAAGTGCGCACCAGCTCACTGGGAGCTGGCGCGCGTTCGCTACTATCGAGGCGATCCAAATCGCTGCCTCGACGAAATCAAACAAGCGTCGAAAATCAATCCGCTTTATACCGACACAAAGAAGTGGCCGCATGTGGACCCGCTAGCCATGCGAACGATGGCAGCGAAGTGTCTGGAGTTCGAAGGAAGAAACATCGACAGCGTCGAAGCGTGGAAAGACGTTGCCGGGATGACTAGAAACAATTCCGAAGTACTCAAGCACATTGCAGACATGGAAAAGGTACTGCGCGCCAACGCAAACAAAAAACGTAAGGGCACACAGTTCGACCCCGAAGAGGTTAATGCACTGGTAAGGAAAGGCCTGGGTCAGGTCGACGACGGCGACATGGACGGCGCAAAACAGACATTCAATCGCGTTCTCGAACTAGACCCGCAAAACTTCGACGGTACCCAGAACCTGGGTGCAGTGCTTGAAGCGCAGGGCGATTTGAATGGTGCCTCGGCAAAATATCAAGCTGCCATGGCTCTGCAACCGAAGTACGATGGATGCGTTTACAACTTCGCTTACCTGCTTGAGAAGATGGGGCTTCCTGCTGATGCAGGGTTAAAGTATCAGGAGTTCCATGAACTGGCTGGTCGGTATCCCTACGATCCGAAGCACATCGTCTCGTTGCAGCAGGAAGAAGCTCGCAAACGGGCACGGCAAGAGCAAATCAAGAAACGCGGTTACTAGTCGATGCGACGACCATGCTAATCGGTTAGATACGATCGGAAGTAATCGGTTAGACATGACCGCATTTCGTTTCAACACAGCTGCTAATCGGTAAAAGAGCTTATAGTCGCTTGAGGCAGCTCCAGTCAGTTGAGGCAACTACAGGTCGCTTGAGGCAGCTCTGGTCGCTTGACGCTTGAGGCAGCTCTGATCGCTTGAGGCAGCTCTGGTCGGTTGAGAAAGCTACGGATAGATGGAACTGGCCTGGTTCTGCTTATCGCTGCGCGAACTGCTCGTAAAACACTGTTGAGCATAGAAACGCCCAATCTGTCGACTTCAAGCAACGATGAGAATATCAAAACGTATTACATAAAATACTTGATATGATCATTTTGTCTATACTCCGGAAACACGAGCAAGCAATATGAGCAAACCAGTTTCGACTCTCACGCTACAGAAGTACAAGTCCGAAAAACGCAAAATTGTTTGCTTAACTGCTTACGATTATTCGACCGCACAAATTCTCGACAGAGCGGGCGTGGACCTGATTCTCGTTGGTGATAGCCTGGCTATGGTGGCACTGGGTCACCGCACCACTCACGCAGTCACAATGGAAGAGATGCTGCACCACACCAAGGCAGTGACGAGAGGTGCGCAGACAGCTCTTGTGGTCGCAGATCTACCCTTCATGAGCTACCAGGTCGATGTCACTCAGGCGATCACGAATGCCGGTCGATTCATCAAGGAAGCGCAAGCTCAAGCAGTCAAACTGGAAGGCGCCACCAAACTCAATCTTGAAATCGTTGAACGACTGGTCGGAATGGGAATCCCCGTCATGGGACACCTCGGCTTCACACCTCAATCAGTCCACGGTCTTGGCGGAACGCGCGTCCAGGGCAGATCTGCCGAGGAAGGCGCCCGACTCTTCAATGAGGCTATGGCGCTGCAACGAGCCGGAGTTTTCGCTGTCGTTCTGGAAATGGTACCGTCCCTGGTGGCGAAGCTGATTACCGACCGACTCTCGATCCCGACGATCGGAATTGGTGCGGGTAGCGACTGCGACGGACAAATTCTCGTCACCGATGACCTGCTCGGAAAATACACAGACTTCCAACCAAGGTTCGTTCGCCGCTACGCCAATCTGGCAGAAAGCTGTCAGGAAGCCATCATGAGCTATGCGAAAGATGTTACGAATAAAGAGTTTCCGAACAACTCAGAGTCATTTACTTTCCCGCCAGATGAAGAAGCAGAGCTACGCAGTCTAATGGACGAAGAAGATCTGGTGCGCGGCGAGTTTACTTGCTGACGTAAAAGTCAGGGCAGGCATGGTTTCTCTCGAAACAAGCGTCGTTTCACAGCTCCGGCTGAGCAGGCTATTGCTATGTACGAGTTTTACCGTACACTTGGAATAAGACAAGAAGAAAGGACCATGTCATCCGAACTGAAAAAGAGCGCCTCGAACTGCGTCTGCCACCAGCAGTCAAATCACAGATTGAGAGAGCTGCCGGGCTGCAAGGGCGAAGCGTATCAGATTTTGTGGTGGCAGCTGCTCTTAGCCAGGCTTCACAGGTGATCGAACAACAGATGGTCTTGAAACTTTGCCTTGAAGATAGCGTGGCACTTGCCGCAGCTTTCATAAACGAACCCGCACCAAACAAAAAAGCAATTGAAGCGGCACGTCGGTATCGGAAAAGAATGGGGCAGGCTTGAGCACCGACTTCGAGATTCAACTCTGGACGGCAGAGCACACAATAGAAAAAGAGTTTGGAGCAGTCAACGACAAGACCATCCCAGCGGCACGGGGAAGACACGCTGGGAGAATTCACAGATCAGAGATTCGAGTTAGTGGCAAGTGCCGCATGAATGAGTGCTGCAAGATCCACAGCCACCGCCGCCGCCGCCACCAGCAGAAGCGCGTGACGCGCCCTGACCAACATCTGGCGTTGTGCCACCAGCGCGAATGGTGGCATTCCAAATACGATTGACTGTGGATGAACCACAGGCGGTGCATGTTTCTTTCTCGGATACTTCACTCATAGAGCGTTCAACACCGAAAACTTCTCGACATTCCTGGCATCTGTATTCATATAGTGGCATGCGCGTGATTCCTCAAACTCGATTCTTTTTGTGATTGATCAGATCCAACTTCTAAGTTCCAAAGAGGCTGCGGGGCTGAATCTTAATGACTCCCTTTCCCGGAGCTAATGACCAGCGGTCGGCTCAACTGGAGTCTTCTCCGCGCCAGACTCTGCCTTTACTGCCTCTGGAGGCTTAGATGAATCCGAAGCCTTCTCAGATTCAGATTTGGAGGCGTCAGGTGGAGTTGAAGGTTCTTCCTTCTTTCCACTGCCTGAAGCATCCACAGCAGCCTTCTGAGCATCTCCCGCAGCACTGTCGGAAGCACTGTCGGAAGCCTTGTCGGTCGACTTATCGCTCGACTCAGTCGACGATTTCTTGTCGGCTTTGTCTTCCTGCTTGTCCTTCTTGTACTCCAGCTGTCCCGTGACCAGTGCACGGACGTCATTAACCATTATGACAACCATCAGCACAATCAGGCTGACAAATCCCCATTTAACAATTTCGCCCTGGGCGCGCTCGCCCATCGGACGCCCGCGAATCGCCTCGAAAGTCATAAAGGCGAGGTGACCACCATCCAGCGCCGGCCATGGCAGCAGGTTGATGATTGCGAGGTCCATGCTGATCAAGATCGTAAAAAGGAATAACTGGGTCCAATCTTGCTGCGCGATGTCGGCACCGATTTTGATGACGGCGAACACCCCGTGCAGGTCGCCCAGACTCACCTTAGGATGCCCTGGCGAAGCTTTTTCGCCGCCACCGAGAAGACCCTCTACCATCTGCCCGAGCGCGCTCATCATACTGGCAGTCAGCGTCCACAGCCTCACGAGCGCCTGGCGCGCCACGTCGAAGAAGTTGCCTTCTACCTTTTTGTAGGTAGCTGGTCCCTTGCCCTCGAGCTGCATTCCGACTTTGCCTTTCTCATTCGTCGTGACATCGATAGTCATCGGCCTGGCATCGCGCAGAATCTGAACGTGAACCAGCTCACTGCGGTGCGAGCTGAGCGCAGCAACGGTCTCATCAGTACTGGAAACCGGCTTATCGTTGATAGCAACAATCGTGTCGTTGACTTTGATGCCTGCCTTGGCGGCGATTGAATCGGCTGGAATTAGCTTGGTCACGACAGTTGGCTGCGACTGCTGACCAAGAGTCAGGAACATGACAAGCATGACCAGGTAGGCAAAAATGATGTTAAAGCCCACACCTGCAAACGCGACCAGCGCTCTTTGCCAGATCGGAAATTTTCGGAAAGGCTTGAGGGGCACGCCAAAAGCGTCTTCAGATGCAGCAGACTCATCGCCTAGCTCAGGAATAGCTACATAACCGCCCAACAGACAGGCATGGATACGAAACTCTGTGCCCCACTTCTTCCCGACCACCCAGTGCGGTCCAAACGGCAATCCAAACCCGAACACCGGCGTCTGAAAACCGAAATACCTGGCAACAGAGAAGTGCCCGCACTCGTGCACGATGATGAGCGTGCTCAAAATCGCGAGCATGACAAAGACTGCAAAAATCTGGACCAACAAAAGTAACCTCAGATGCCGACAGAATCGGCCACATAATCAACGGATACGTCTTTATAGTAATACGTCAGAATCTGAGCTGCATTATACCCATGTTCAGCCAGGGCTCTGGCGCCCCACTGAGACAGCCCGAGACCGTGACCATTGCCGCGTCCGAGGAATTCTAAGGTGTTGTCTTTGCAAACGATATTAAAGTTGGTGCTGGGGAGTTTAAATACTTTCCGCAAAGTCTCTCCCGAGACGGTCTTCGAGCCATTAGCCCCGACCAGGACGGTATCCTGGACACGGTTAGATGGAGTGCGGGTGACGATAGAAAATGAAGTCAGCGGCCCGAGGTCGGCTCCGACGGCTCTTGCCAGGTCATCAACTTTGACTTTACGGCTCCAGGCAAAATGAGGCGACATATCGTCATAGTCTGGAACCATGCGCAGGTAAGGCACTGGACGTCCCCAGACGTATTCAGCCACTTCGGTGCTACCGCCACTGGTGCTGTGGAAAAACGCTGAAACAGGCTTGCCTTCATGCTTGAGGATCAATCCCTCAGTTTCGGCCACAGCACGATTCGAACTGGCGCTTTCGCTGGAAATACCGGCATAGACTTGATCGTCGATCGTTGCTCGCAAGTCGTAACCGTCTTTCGAATGTTTGCCGATGTTAGCGATCGCATATGAGCGAGCGGCTACAGCCTGCGCCTTGAGGGCTTCGAGCGGCCAGCTGGAAGGCATTTCGCTGGGCAATACAGACAGCAAATAATCTTCCAGGTCGACAATATTGATCACTGTGATGCCGCTCGAATCGCTTGATGCATCCTGAACGCCTGGTTTCAGCCACAGGGCACCGCGATAAAGCTTGCCGTTCACGACAACGACCTGATTGCCCTTCTTATCATTATTAGGAATAACCATATAGCCGCTGACACCATCGGCAGTATCAGCTTTAGACTGCGATGGCAAGAGGAATTTGTTAGTGTCACTGCGCGGAGCCGTTGGGAAATATGCGACCTTACTGATCGTAGAAGGCGGCGGTACTGGCGGAGCTCCAGCTAAAACAGCACCATCAACGTTATTTTTGCCGTTGAATGAAACGTTTTTTGCGCTATCGACATTCAAAGTCCACTGACTCTGCGCCGGCAAAGAAGCAACCATGGCGCCGCTTCCGGCGTCTCGCACCTCGGCGCCATCGAGCGCTTCGATATCAACGCGACTGGCTTTGAGAGCAAGAGCGATCTTGATGAATGTATGCTTCGAAGCAGTCTGTAAAGGCACGTAGCGAGTGCTGACAGCACTGTTTGAGGCTAACTGGTCTATCAATAATTGTTCAGCGGAAAGTGACGGAGAGGCTGCCAAAATCGACAAACACAGCGCCATAAACACTGACAGTCCGCTGAAGCGCCAGAGGTTTCCTGTGGCAGTGCGCTTTTTCTTGATGCCGGCAGCCTCCAGACGAGCTGCATTTTGCCAGTTATTCTGCCTTGAATCGGCTGGTTGCGCACTCGCCGCCAGTAGCTCCAGAGCCTCCGCGTCAAGGAAGGCTTGCACAGCAGCAATGCAGGCGACAACTTCAGCCTCATCGCGGGATTCAGCAGGTCGAACTTTTGGGGTTATGGATTTTATGTTCAAGCCGCTCTGCAACATGGTGACATTATAACTGTGGGTCTGCAGTAGCTAAAGTGATACCTGCGTAAGACCTAGGCTACCAGACATTGCTCCTGTTGATAAGGTGATTAATCGGTTTGCTATCAGACACTCCGAACGTATCCGGAGCATATAGGACTGCCCAGTTCCGAAGAATATGAGACTTCTCTAGAACAGTTCAGAAGAACGGAACGAGCGTGGTGCGAACCAACCACTCGTCCCGAATTTATTTTTGCGAATTGTCTAAGCCTTGAAGACTGACAACATTTTCTCTCTCAACAGTTCGAACTTCCTGGGAAGCTTGTCAGCAAGCTTAGCGAAGAATTCCTTGTGAGATTCGATTTCAGTCAACCACAGCGTGGAATCGACTTTCATCAGCTTGTCGAACTTGTCTTCAGTGACTGAAGAGCAACCGGTCCAGTCCATGTCGTTGAAGCCTGGCATCCAACCCAGCTCGGTTTTCACCGCATCGGCTTTGTTTTCGGTGCGGTTGAAGACCCATTTGAGAACTCTCAAATTCTCACCGAATCCGGGCCACATGAACTTGCCTTTCTCATCAACTCTGAACCAGTTGACGCAGTAGATCGGAGGGGCTGACTCGACTTGAGCGCCCATTTCCAGCCAGTGGGTGAAATAGTCGCCCATGTTGTATCCGCAAAATGGCAGCATCGCCATTGGGTCGCGGCGTACCTGACCGACTTTACCGATAGCTGCAGCAGTTGTCTCGGAGCCGAGGGTCGCAGCCATGTAGACACCGTGCTCCCAGCTTGAAGACTCAACGACGAGCGGAACAGTGGTGGCACGGCGTCCGCCGAAAACAAAGGCGCTGATAGGCACACCGGCTGGGTCATCCCACTTCGGGTCAAGAGATGGGCAGCTAGCTGTGGACACGGTAAAACGTGCATTTGGATGAGCAGCTGGTCTGCCACAGTCTGGAGTCCACTCCTTGCCCTGCCAGTCGGTTAATACCGCAGGTGGTGTGTCTGTCAAACCTTCCCACCAGATGTCGCCTTCTGGGGTGAGCGCAACGTTTGTGAAGATGCAATTCTCTTTCAACGTAGCGATGGCGTTTGGATTGGTTTTTATTGAAGTGCCAGGGGCCACTCCGAAGTAACCAGCTTCAGGGTTGATAGCGTAGAACTTGCCATCTTCGCCAGGCTTGATCCAGGCGATATCATCACCGACTGTGGTGACTTTCCAGTCGCTCATCTGAGCAGGTGGAACAAGCATAGCCAGATTGGTCTTACCGCAGGCACTTGGGAAAGCAGCAGCAATGTATTTCTTCAAGCCTTCTGGAGACTCGAGACCGAGAATGAGCATGTGCTCAGCCAACCAGCCTTCCTCACGAGCCATCGTGGAGGCGATTCTAAGAGCAAAGCACTTCTTACCAAGCAGAGCATTGCCACCGTATCCAGAACCATATGACCAGATTTCACGAGTTTCTGGGAAGTGACAAATATATTTCACATCAGGATTGCAAGGCCAGGCAACGTCCTTCTCACCGGCAGACAGAGGTTTTCCCACCGTGTGCATACATGGAACGAATTCACCGCCTTCACCGAGCACATCGATGACTGCTTTGCCCATGCGAGTCATAATGCGCATGCTTGCAACCACATATGGTGAATCAGTAATTTCTACGCCAATCTGAGCAATTTTCGAGCCCAGTGGTCCCATGCTGAAAGGAATGATGTACATCGTGCGACCACGCATGCAACCATCAAACAGATTGTTCAAGATGCTTTTTGCTTCGGCGGGTGCCATCCAGTTGTTTGTAGGACCGGCATCGACTTCATTTTGCGAGCAGATATAAGTGCTTTCTTCGACTCTGGCGACATCAGAGACATCAGAACGAGCTAAAAAACTGTTAGGGCGGAGTTCCGAATTAAGTCGGAGTAACATTCCACTATCGACCATCTCTTTGCATAGCGCATCGAACTCTTCTTGAGATCCATCACACCAGTGCACTCTGTCTGGCTTACATAGTGCGATTGCTTCTGAGACCCATTTTGCTAATTTGAGATTTTTCACGTTGTATGTTGTTTTTACTGACACGTTGGTCTGAGATGAAAGGGTGTTTAACATTTTTGTCGCAATCCTTAATCGGAAAAGAACCCGCTTTAGATATGCGAATCATACGGCCATACTTCTTCACAACGCTTATAAATTACACTTTTATTCAAAGTTGCCAAACGGGCTGTCAAGCGGCATCAGCGCTCGATCTCGGCGCCCCTCACAGAGGCGCTGTTTGAGCAGAAGTGAAAAACGCGCACTAAAAACTTCAAGCGAACAAATCGCTGCAAAATCGAAGTGAAACCGAGGTAACTACTAGCCCTTCAGCGCTTCGGCACCGCCGACGATTTCGAGCAATTCTTGCGTGATGCTGCTTTGACGTGCCTTGTTGTAGACGAGGCTCAGCGATGCAATCAAATCACGCGCGTTGTTCGACGCGTCAGTCATGGCTTTCATTCTTGCGGCCAATTCAGCAGCAGAAGCTTCAAGAAGAGTTTGATAGATAACGTTCTGGAGATATTTCGGCAACAACTCTTTTTGCATTACTTCTTCGATTGATGGTTCGAAGAGTCGCTCAGGGCGCAGCATTGAGTGTTGAGCTTTTTCCGGCAATCTGACCGGAATAAAGTTGTTTTTTATGATTTCAGAACGCATCATCGAAATGAATTTGGTTCCAACGATTTCGATCGAATCAACAACTTTATCGCGGAAGAATTGCACAGCAGTATCAGCGATCAGTTCGCTTTCCTGAATGCTTGGAACAGCAGGCAACAGGGTGTAGGTTTTCAGTTTTTCGATCTTGACCGACTTGAAGAAGCCGGCGGCTTTCAACCCGATCAAAATCAGTTTTACTTCCTTGCCTTCCTGCTGCAGTTGCATGATGCGTTGCATGGTTTCACGAAAGACAGTCGTGTTGTACGAACCGCACAATCCTCTGTCTGACGAGATAACGATCAATCCAACTTTTTTGACTTCTCTCGGTTGGAGAATATCCATTCCCTGCAAATCAATCGGCGCCAGCTCAGAAACCGCTTCTTGCAACATCTTCACGACAGCTGAGGTGAAAGGTCTTGCGGCCTCCACTCTCATCTGGGCGCGACGCACCTTCGCCGCAGCGACAAGTCGCATGGCGCGAGTGATTTTTTGTGTTGCCTGAACGCTCTTGATCCTGTTGCGGATCGCCTTAAGATTTGCCATTTACCTGCTCACCTGATTGCCCGACTGGCGTGATTACGCTTTCGTGAATGCGCTTTTCATGGTTGCGCTTTCGAGATTGCGCCTTCCATGAGTTGCGCTTCGATTACGCTTTGTTGAAGAAAGTTTCTTTGAACTTCGCGATTGCGTTGTAGAGCGCTTCTTCGTCTTCTTTGCTCGGTTTGTCACCGGCATTGAGTTTGGCTTCGATTTCTTTGGCCTGAGCAGACAGATATTTGAACCACTCTTCTTTGAAGCGCGGAATATCTTTCTGTTCGACATCGTCCAACAATCCACGGTTCGCGGCGTAGAGAATCGATACCTGCTGAGCGAGAAGCAGCGGAGCGTACTGTGGCTGTTTCAACACTTCAGTCAATTTCTGACCGCGGCGAATCTGGTCTTGAGTGGCTTTGTCGAGGTCTGATGCGAACTGAGCGAATGCTTCCAACTCACGGAACTGAGCCAGGTCGAGTCGCAACTTACCTGCCACCAGTTTCATCGCTTTAGTTTGAGCAGCACCACCAACTCGGCTTACCGAAATACCTGCGTTGATAGCTGGTCTGACACCGGCGTAGAACAAGTCTGTTTCAAGGAAGATCTGACCGTCTGTAATCGAAATTACGTTTGTGGGAATGTATGCAGATACGTCACCGGCTTGTGTTTCGATAATCGGAAGAGCAGTCAGGGAGCCGGCACCGAGCTTATCGCTCAATTTTGCGGCGCGTTCCAGCAAACGGCTGTGGAGATAGAAAACGTCTCCAGGGAACGCTTCACGACCTGGTGGGCGACGGAGCAGAAGTGACATGGCGCGGTACGCAGCAGCGTGCTTCGACAAGTCATCATAAACGCAAAGAGCATGTTGACCGCGTTGCATGAAGTATTCGCCGATTGCAGCACCGGCATATGGTGCGAGGAACTGCATCGCAGGTGACGATGTCGCTGGAGCGTCCACAATTACTGTGTACTCCATGGCGCCGTTGTCTTCGAGAATTTTTTGAATACGACCGATGTTGCTTTCTTTCTGACCGATCGCTACATAAATACAGATCGGGCGATTGGGCTGGGTCTTCTGGTTAATGATGGCGTCGATGGCGATAGCTGTTTTACCGGTCTGACGGTCACCGATGATAAGTTCGCGCTGTCCACGGCCGATTGGAATCATTCCGTCGATAGCTGCGATACCGGTCATGAGAGGCTCATGCACCGATTTACGCTGAACAATACCAGGAGCTTTCACTTCGATCGGGCTGAACTCAGTTGCGGTAATCGGTCCTTTGCCGTCGAGTGGCTGTCCGATCGGGTTTACAACACGTCCGAGCATGCACTCACCAACTGGTGTCGATGCGATACGTCCGGTCGTCTTCACCGACATGCCTTCGTAAATCTTTCTGCCTTCACCGAGAATTACAACACCAACGTTGTCTTCTTCAAGGTTGAGAACCATTCCAGCGGTGCGTTCTTCGTCGTCGAATTCGACCAACTCACCAGCCATGGCTTTTTCCATGCCGTAGATGCGGGCGATTCCATCGCCTACGCTGAGAACGCTTCCGACGTTGGAGACGTTCAGCGTCGATCTATATGTATCGAGCTGTTGCTTAAGGATGGAAGTGATTTCATCGGGGCGAATAGCCATTTTGTTCTAACCTCTTGTATTGATGCGGTCTCGTTGCGGTGGAAATAAAATCTAAACTGAAAGTAGTGCTCGTTCGATGCTCTGTAATTTGCCTTTGAGACTACCGTCGATAACCTGGTCACCAAGTCTCAAGACAACTCCGCCAATCAGGGAATTATCGACTTTGACTTCGAGTTCCAGTTTCTTGCCGAGATGCTCAGTCAATCTTGCCTTGATATCAGCGATTGCCGAGTCACTCAATTTGTCAGCGCAAACAAGGCTTGCACCAACGATATTTTTGCGATTGTTCAGTGATTGGCGAAATTGACGTTCAATTTCCGGAAGCAAATTCAAACGTCGCTTGTCGAGGAGCAACTCCAGAAGGCGCATCGTCAGGTCGTTAATCGACTTGGCGAAAAGCGATGTGAGCAGCTCTCTTTTCTTTTCGCTTTGAATTCCGGGGTGACCGAGAATCAAATCGAGATCAGGCACGTCAGTGGTGACTTTGTTGATTGCCACCAGTTCGCTGAGTACCTTGTCTGCCAGAGCATCGCCGCCGTCTTTGATGGCTAACTCCAACACCGCGTCTGCGTATTGGCTGGCAACTGTAGCTAATTCTGTTTTCATTGCTCTTCCTTGCTTCCCAGTCGCCTAGTGCGTCTTCATCTGCAAACGATCTTGATCTGAAAGACTCGATCGCTGCGAAGTAGAACTATCAAGTTGCTCCATGAACTGATTGAGCAGCTTGCTTCTGATGCTGTCATTCATCATTGCAGGCAAGGCTTTTTCAGTCAGATGGATTGCCGCTTTTGCTGCAGTGCTACGCAACTCCGTGACCGCAACGGCACGTTCGGTAGCAATTTGATTTTGCAGCTTGAGGGCAAGATCGGAGAGATCTTTTTCTGTTTGTTGATTGCGTTGAACTCTCAGTTCTTCAGCCAACGCCTGAGCGTCAGCCTTTTTCTTCGCGACTTCTTCTTCGACGTTGGCAACTTTTGCTTCTTGTTCTCTCAGCAATGCTTCTGCTTGAGCGCGGGCTTCAGCTGCTTCGCGCAGAGAGTTGTTGATGCTCTCTTCGCGTTTAGCAAACATCGCTGGTGTTACTTTATTCCAGAGAATAATTACCAGAACAACCAGCACGAGCCAGTTGATGACGTTGTTTTCAAAGAGGTGGGCAATTGCCGCATAACCGGAAAGTGACTCACCTGATTCAACTGCAAACAGAAACATTATCTAGCTTCCTCCAACGCACGCTTGACGGTGCCTGAATCCAAACTGACGGAGGCGCTGTCGCCAATCAGTTTTTTAGTAATGCTTTCAACCAGCACTTTCTCTTGATCGACTAGCTGTTCGATGAGAACAGATTTTTCGGCTGTGAGTTGTTCTCTTGCTGCTTGAATTTCTGCTTGACCTTTGTCTTGCACCTTCTTCATTTCGGCAGCCCGAGCCTTTTCTGCTGCAGTGGTGGTCTCGGTGATCAAAGCCTGCGCTTCAGCGTTAGCGGCATGAATGCGAGCGTGATACTGAGTCACCACTTCGTTTGCTTTCTCGCGGGCGGTCGCGGCAGCTTCGATGTTGCCGCGGATGATGGCTTGTCGCTCTGCAAGCGCCTTGCCAACAGGCTTCAGGACCATCTCATTGAGAAGAACCATGAAGCCTAAGAACATAACAACGAAAATCGGGAGGGTGAGATTTACATCAAACATTATCTTGGATTCTACTGTTTTGTTGAGAAGACTTAGACTTTGGTGCCGTTCAGGTAAAGAAGAATGGCGACAACGAAAGCGAGCAGCCCAAGAGCTTCCATCAAAGCGGCGATGATGATGGCGTTTGCCAGCAATTTACCAGCCATTTCAGGTTGACGAGCCATACCTTCGAGAGCACGAGCACCTGCTACGCCGATTCCGATTCCAGGACCGAAAACGCCTACAACAGCGATACCAGCACCTACGAGCGAGGCGCATTTCACCATAGTGGTTGGGTCTACAGCAGCAGTGGCTGCCTGTGCAATGAGTTGGTGTTCCACAACGTTCTCCTTTGAACTCACAGAGTGACGACTTGAGCGCGGCGCATGCAAATCACGCTAGAGACAACTAGCTTGCGTTGTCACGCAAGTTGAGAGTCTCCCCTCAAGCCGCCTCAAATTATAACAAGTAAGAACAGCGCTGATGCGTTGTTTGGGCGCTTGTTGCCTTAATAAAAGCTGTATTTACGTTAAGGCGATGATGGTGGCGCTTTGAAACTGCGCACGCGGAAACACATAGCCTGTCCGAATTTCAGCTAAATAATGAAATTGTTTAGTGATGCTCTGCGACAGTCAGTCCGATATAAATCGAAGTCAGCAGCGCAAATACGAAGGCTTGAATGACACCGATGAAGAGCTCGAAGGCCATGATCCCGGCCGGAACTAAGATCGGGCACATAAGCAAGAACGCACCTCGCATCAACTCGTCGGCTGTAATTACAACCATCAAACGCAGAGCAAGTGTGGAAGGTCGAACCACCATGTCCATCATTTCAATCGGCGCCATCGGAGTCAGGAAGAGGGTCTTGGCATACTTGCCACCATGCTTCCAGAAACCGGAACCGAGGTAGACAATCAAGGCGACCAGGGCCAGACCTAAAGTGACATTGATGTCAGTTGTCGGGGAAGCGATTTCGAAGGCTTCAGCATGAGGTCCGGTTTCACCATGCAGTTTTGGCCAGCCTGGAATAATCTCTTCGAAAAGCTTGTAAGGACCGACGCCCAGGAAATTTCCAGTTAATACAAAAATAAATATTGCGGCGATTAAAGGAAAGAATGGCTTGTAATGATGACCAATTTGTCCGTGCGCAAGATCGTCTACAAAGATGTACAGACCTTCAACGATCGCCTGCAACTTTCCGCCCGGACCGTCGACTTTCATGCTGCCAGCAACCAGCGATCCCACACCGAGAATTCCCACCATGCACAGAGCGCTCAGCCCGATCGTGTCTGCGTGGATGACGCCAATTGCGTCTGTCGGAGTGCCTACGCCCAACTGATAAAGAAAAAGATTCTTGCCTAACATCTAGAAGTGGTCCCGCCGAATTGTCTATATATCCCAGGATCGTCTTTGCAGCCACGCTGCCATGAGGCCGCCTCTTCAGGCTGCTTCGACCAGGCATGATACCAGATGAAAGCCGCAGCACGTAAAGGCTATCAGAATCTATTTCGTTTCTTGCAACCGCGCGTCGACTTATAAATCAATCGCAATCTCTTTGCTCAAAATTTCGCAGAGATTTTACTTCCCGGGTTTGTCAGCAGCCAGCGCCTTCGCCACCATACGCCACAAGCCAAGGCACATACCGAGCAAGGAAAGCACGATGGCGAGCCACGGCGCAGTGTGCAATTGCCCATCCAGCCAGAAACCGCCCCAGGCGCCGAGCCCGACCAGCACCGCGATGGCGAGCACCGACTCACCTGCTCCTGCCAACTGATCTGCGACATCTTTTGGAATTAACGCCATTACCTGTCTCTGTCTATTGTTTTTAGACTATTTCGAATGCTCTTCGAGTGCTTCAACTGCTGATAAAGAAAGGATCAAAGCTGCGTTTCGTAGCTTGCGCCGCTTACTTATTTACTATCCTAGGCGAAATTCTTTACTTTGTACGTTTTTCGTCACCAATTGCCCTTTGCAAGCGCCAAATGGCTCGGTCGGATAGTTCCAGCAAGCGTCCGTTTATTTTCGAGGTGTAAAAGAGGATCAGAGCGCTCAATAGTGGGCATAAGAGAAGTTAGGGTTTGCTATGCTTATTTAACTAATGCTAACAACTGAATTCATCAGACCCTAGCGAAAAAGTCCACTCGGAAGGAGTTGTCAATCAATGTTCGAACGCCTCGGTAACTTATTCAGGGCTATGTTCAACGCGATTCTGGGAAAGATGGAAGACCCCCAAATCATGCTGGAGCAAACCTACCAGGATCTGCAATCCAACTTGATTCAGGTGCGTCAGGCTGTAGCTCAAGCAATTGCCACTGAGAAGCAGCTCGAACAGCAGCTGCAGAAGAATAAAGACCAGGCGGAGACATGGCAAAATCGCGCTGCCATGGCGGTTCAACAGGGCAACGACGACCTGGCTAAACAAGCCCTTCAGCGACGACAGCAGTACGTGCAGGCCGCGACTGACCTGGAAACACAGCTCAAGTCACAGAGAGAATCGACTGTAACGCTGCGCCAGCGCCTCACAGACCTCGAAGCTGAAGTGCAGAAGGCTTACACCAAGAAACAGGTTCTTATCGCCCGCGACAAGGCGGCTCAGGCGACTTCAAAGGCAAACGAGATTCTATCGAAGACGACCTCGTCTGGTGCTATGTCTGTGATCGAGAAGATGGAGACTAAAGTGCAAGAGCGCGAAGCCAAAGCTGCAGCGCTGGCAGAGTTGAGCACAGACAGCCTCGATAAGCAGTTCAAGAATTTCGAAGGAAAGTCCGATATCGATATGGAATTGCTCGCACTTAAGCAATCCATGGGCAAAGACAACAAAATCAGCGTCAAAGAGCCAGTCTTAATCGAAACTAAAAACGATGCAGACGTGACCCTCGATGCCAAATACGTCAAAGAAGAAGACGAAGCTTAGGCTTTGAGACCGCATACTCTCTTAATGGGCGCTGGAAACGGCGCCCACTTTATTTGTATATTTACGCCATGAGCAATGCCCTCCAATTCGAGCTGGAAGCCGTTTGCCCCTGGTCAGGGGCTCGCGCAGGACGTTTTACCACCCCTCACGGTGTCGTTGAAACGCCGGTTTTCATGCCTGTAGGCACGAACGGCGCCCTTAAAGCCGTCACATTCGACCAGGTGCGAAATTGCGATGCTCAGATTGTCTTGAGCAATTCCTACCACCTTTATTTACGGCCCGGTCACGAACTGGTGCGCGAAGCAGGCGGATTGCACAAATTCATCAGCTGGGAAAAGCCGATATTGACTGACTCAGGCGGCTTCCAGGTTTTCAGTCTCGACATGCTGCGCCGCATCACCGAAGCAGGGGTGTTCTTCAAAGACCATCGCACCGGGCGAGAGCACTTCATCGGACCAGCAAAGTCGATGGAAATTCAAAACTATATAGGCGCCGACATCATCATGGCGTTTGATGATTGCGTCAAGAATCCAGCCACGTATGATGAAGCACTGGCGTCGATGGAACGCACTCACCGCTGGCTCGACAAGTGCGTCGAGCATCACGCCCGCCCCGATCAGCAGGCACTCTTCGGCATCGTTCAGGGCAGCATGTATGAGGATTTGCGAGCTCAATCCGTGCAGGCTGTGACAGCATTCGATCTGCCAGGCTTCGCCATTGGTGGCGTAGCGGTAGGAGAAGACCGCAGTACCATTGAGCGCATCGTCAAATTCACTACACCGCTTCTGCCTGAGCAGAAGCCGCGCTACTTGATGGGTGTCGGCACGCCGTGGGATATTTCCTATGCCATCAGATGTGGTATCGATATGTTTGATTGCGTCTCACCAACACGACTGGCGAGACATGGCGCCGCATTCACCAGACAGGGACGAATCTCGCTGCGCACATCCAGGTATAACAAAGACTTCACGCCGCTCGAAGACGACTGCGAGTGCTTCACCTGCAAGATGCACACCAAGGCTTACTTGCATCATCTCTTCAGAGTAAGGGAGCAAGCTGGTGGCACGCTGCTTTCGATTCACAACATTCATCATTTGATTCGGCAGGCAGTTGAGTGTCGGCAAGCGATTTTGAACGGCACGTTCAAAGAGTATTTCGAGAAGCAAGTAGTTTTGCACGAGGAAGACCAAACGGCTCGCGCGGCGGCTCAGATGCGTTGTTGACAGCGGCTCTAAGCGAGGTTGATGGTGGTTCGGAGGCTCGATTGCAGGAGTCACACAGGCACAGGCGCGCCGTTGACGGTGTTGAGTGCTCGGGAGACATCGACATTGAAAGTTCGACGAAAGTCTTTATATATGGATGGGCGAAATTTATGGGCGCTGGCTGCAGCGCTACTGTTCATGGCAACTGGAATGCCATACGCAGCGCCAGTTTTCGCTGAAACGCCGTCAGAGGGGGCAGATAGAGAGATGGAAGCAGGGCACTTCCAGGCGGCTTGCCAGCTATACCGGCTGGCTCTGGCGACGCACCGGTCCGATGTCAGTATTTTGATCAAAGCAGCCCGGGCTTACGAAGCAGCCGGAGACCTGGATGAAGCTATCCACCGCGCCCGCGAAGCGACCGTCTTCGAGCCGAATAATGCCGGTGCGCGTGTGGCTCTCGGGCATTTTCTCGACGCCAATCGTGAGGATAAAGCAGCGATTCTACAATTTGAGATGGCGCTGCAAATAAAAGACGCTGAGCCTGAAACCAGGAAAGCTGCTTATGGACCGCTTCTAAGGCTGCTGAGACATCAGAATCAGTGCGAAAAACTGGAGAAGACTGCGCGGCGAGGAGTTCACGATTTCCCCCAAGACGCTGATTGCCACTACAATCTGGGTTGGGCTCTTTCGCAATTACCAAAAACGGACGCGAAAGCATCAGCAAAATTGCAAGCCGAGGCTATTTCGGAATACCGCAGATCCATATCTCTGGGCGGGAAGCGAGCCGGTGCACACTTGAATCTTGCTTTACTTCTGGCGGATTCTGGTGACAAAAATGCGGCCAGCCAGGAATTGTCGACTTACCTGAAATTGGCTCCGGGCGACGCTGATCGCAGCGAAGTGGTTGCAGTGAAACGCATGATTGAATCGGAGAGCACGGGTAAAACTGATTCAGAATCGCAGTGATCGAAACGGCGATAAGCCCTTTAACATTGAAGCCATTGACTGGAGCGGAATAACAGTGAGTGCCCCGCACACTGCATGACTCGCACACCGCATGACCCGCACAGTGCATGACTTGCACACGGCATGACTCGCACACTGCATGACCCGCACACTGCATGACCCGCACAGTGCATGACCCGCACACTGCAGGCAGTGCCAGCGTATTACTTTCAGCCGGTTACTTCAAATCTTTATACAAGACAATCGGCGAAGGGCTGTTCATAGCGGCGTTCTTCGCCACTTCTGCAGCGGACAGAAGCAAACTCAAATCGAGAAAATCTTCGGGAATTGACGCGATTCCAAACGCGAATGTGAGCTTCTCCATGTCCATTCCAGGAAGCAACGGGGAAGCAGTCAGCGTCTTCATTATGCGGTTGGCAAACACGGCAGCACCGCTAGTTTTAGTGTTCGGAAGCAGCAATGCGTAATCGAAGGTTTCATAATGGGCCATCATATCTACGTGTCGCTTCACTCTGCTGATACGCCGAACAGCTTCGCTGACAGCCGCCAGTGGCAACGGTTCTCTGACCGGGTCGAGATTGCCGCTTGCCATTCTCATTTGAAATACGACTACAGAGATGGGGCTGGCCGAGCGATATCCTCTGAAATATTCCTGCTCGAGAAAATAAAGAAAGGCCGGATAGGTAAACAACCCTGTCTCCGGGCGGCGCAAACTCATCATCACGTTTTGAATAGCACGCTTGTCGATGCTCTTTGGTTCAAGAGCAGGTCGCGCGGTTTTCGCTGCTCCAGTCGCTTGTGTGAGCGTAATCAGATCACATCGCATCATGTTGCACACCAGCGGAATCCACTGGCTGCGCGGCAAACGCAACTTTTCCAGCAAGCTCTGCACGGTCTTACCATCATCGATGGAACGATAGAATTTTTTCTGAAACGGCATCGGAATTGGTGCGCCTGATGCCACCATCGACTCGAAATCTTTCTCGCTCAGATTCTGGTATTTCCGCGAAATCAAAGTCTCAGGGCGCAAACCGCTGTTACGCAAATAGGTGGCGTTATCGATCAACTGCATGCCCTGCAGCAAGAGGCTGTCGAGGTTCTGCCGAATCGTGCGAGCGTCAGTCGCTACCTTCGCTTCAAATGCGAAGTCACCTTCCTTCCATGTCAAAATTTCGAAAATGCTCTCTTCGCCGACAGTGTCATTGGTAAACGAATGCACCGGAATGCCGTCTTTGAAATAGACTTCGGCGCCACGATTGTTGCTGACAATTTTCAGACGCCCGTTCATCTGCGCCATAAGAATAGACTGCAGCAAAGTCGGCATCTGTACGTGAGCCAGGTCGCCAGTCAGGGCGCTGGTGGGTTTCGGCATCAACAGTGCCGCATTTTCCTGAGTCGGGGTAAGCGGAATGTTAGGGTCGCGGTTGCTCGGAACGTTCAAAGCTTCCAGTCTGTAGTAGGTGTCCTGTCCGCTGCCCGAATCGCGCCAGGTGTCGGAAATCGGTTCAGGAGGGGTGCTTACAGAGTTAAAACCATCTCCACAAGACGAGCAAACCAGGTTATAGACCAGCAAAACGTCGCAACTGACATAGTTCCACAGCAACTGCGAGCGACTGCCGCTGCCTGCATACATGCGCCACTCAGCGTCTCCGCCTCTCGGAGAGCATTCAATGGAGAGCGAGTATTCGCTCAACCCGTCCATTGGCGTCCAGCAAATTTCTATGGTCGTGCCGCGATGCTCGAGGGCTTTCTGCAAATACGCGTGAATATCCGCCAGACCTGGCGTGCTGGGCAGCCTGGGCAGTGATTTTGTCGTCCCATTTTTCTTCAACATGTCCGCGATGAAGCTAATCCCCCGCCGGGATGACCTAACAAGTTCTGATCTGTTATTCCCGCCGGGGCAAAAGTTAACACCAAACCGTGTTTTCCTGTGTATACCGTCTGATAAATAGGCATTTCGGGGATACAATTACAAATTGGATGCCAAGTATTTGTGGTGCCAATTTTCTGGCATAGCTGGTCGATATATGCTCGGCATAACAAAAGTCCGGAAGTGCTAGTTGGGAAACTAAACCAGCCTAGAGTTTCTCTGCGACACACATAAAAAGTCCGTAATTCCGCGGCGCTGCGGTGGTTCCAGATTTGATACCAGAACGATTTTGCACCACATCAGATATCTGGAGAGTATTGATCGATCGACAAATCGATGACTCTTTAGCACTGATACCACCTTACGGTATAGAACCGGCAGTGGTGACAAGGAACTATCAGACCCCGTACAATGCTGGTGTATTGTGTGGTTCGAGCGATTCAAAAGTTTTCTGCACTTAAAAAATCTTGACACCACATCTAGTGTGTAGTCTAATGCGGGCTGGAAGTGCAGTAGCGGGAGTTCCTGTTGCGAATAAAAGAAATCGAGCTTGATAACTTCAAGTCATTCGGAAAGCACACTCTAGTTCCGCTACTGGACGGCTTTACGACAATTTCTGGTCCGAACGGATCCGGCAAGTCAAACATTATCGACAGTCTTTTATTTGCCCTCGGGTTGTCTTCCACACGAAGCATGCGAGCAGAAAGACTTCCCGATCTTCTAAATAATTTGAGCGGCAAAAATGAAGCGCGAGTTACGGTTCGCTTCCTGAACAGCGACAACGAAACCCTCGAAGTAAGCCGCAGAATCAAGGTTAAAGAGAACAGCTATACCAGCACATATTGGTTGAATGGTAAGACTGCTACCCTGACAGAAATACATGAAGAGCTGATGAAATATAACGTCAGCCCGACTGGATTCAACGTTATCATGCAGGGCGACGTCACCGGCATCGTCACCATGAGCGCCACCGAGCGACGCAAAATCATCGATGAACTGGCAGGTGTGGCGGAGTTCGACCGTCTGATAGGTCAAGCCGGGACGGAACTTCAGGCAGTCGCCGAAAAGATAGAACATCAAAAAATTATCCTGGCAGAAATTTTGACCCGCCTCGAAGTCTTGAAGACAGACAGGGATCAGGCTCTCAAATATCTGGATTTGAAAACTCAGAAAGAAGCCGTCGAGAAAGACCTGGTCTTCGTTCGCGCTCAGGAAGTCGAAGAAAAAACAAATAAAGAACTGGCACAGATCGAAAAGCTGAACGCCAAAGAAGAAAAGCTGCAAGAAGAGTTGGAAGCTGCCGAAGTCGCTCTATTCCAGATGCGTTCCGAGATGGGTCGCATCGAGCAAGAAATTCGCGAGAAAGGCGGCAACGAGCAACTGTTGCTGCGCCAGGAGCTCGAAAACACACGAGGTGAACTGACTCGTGAAGAGAACAAACTTTCCAACCTGACAGGCGTCATTGGCGAAAAATCCAAACTGCTCAAGAGTATTCAGTCGCAAATCAAAACTGTCGATAAACATCTAGCCGATATCGAAAAGCAGAAGAAACAGCATAAACAAGACCAACAAACGGTGCATCTGGGCTTGCTCGAGAAGCAAGGTGCGTTCAGCGCCGTCATGGCTGAAATTGAAGTGATGCGTCAGGAGAAGGACAAAACATCCGACAAAGTGACGACGATTCACACAGACCTGCAACAGCTTCGCGACGAGCGGCACAAGCTCGAAGTGAGAAAAACAGAGCTGTCGACGCGCCGAACGGCGATCGAGAAAGAGCTGGAGAAGCTGCGCAGTGCCGCCACAGAAGCAATCGGCAAAGCCGCCAACTCGAAAGGTACAATCGCCGCTTTCGAGCGCCGCGTTGTCGACCAGCAAGCGTTAGTAGCTGGAATCGACAGAACAATTCAGCAGCTGGAAGCTGAACTCGAAGGCACCAGAGAAGAAATCGAATCGAAGCGACTGGCATTAGAACAGATGAACCGTCGTTTGATCGAAGTCGAAACTACAAGAGAAGTCGCGGGCGAAAGCGGCTACGGACGAGCAGTCGAAGCAATCGCCAACTCCGGGTTGTCGGGCGTGCATGGCACCATCGGTCAGCTCGGCAAAGTCGACGACAAATATGTCGTGGCGCTGGAAACTTGCATCGGACCCCGCCTCAGCCACGTCGTCGTTGATGATGACGAAATCGCTCAGCGCTGCATCGAGTTTCTGAAGAAAAATCAGGCTGGTCGCGCCACCTTCGTGCCCCTCAACAAAATCGCAGCACAGCCTCCGGGCTTGCTTCCGAGCAGACCGGGCGTAATTGACTTCGCCTACAATTTAATCGATTTCAATCCGCGCTTCACCAAAGCCTTCCAATACGCTTGCGGTCAAACAATTGTCATGGACGGCATGGAAAACGCCCGTCGCCTGCTCAATCAGGCGCGCATGGTCACTCTCGAAGGAGAGTTGTTCGACAAGTCAGGCAGCATGTCTGGCGGTCAAGACAACAAAAACAAACTTCACTTCTCATCTAAAGGCGAAACAGACCTTTCTGTTTTGAAACAGACAAGCAAAAATCTCGCCGATCAGATTCGCTATCTGCAGGATTCGCTTAAAGAGCTGCAATCGAGCTTGAACGAAGAGCGCGACAAGTCCACGGCCGCGCGCGCTGATCTCGGAAAGAAACAAGCCGAATTAGAAGCAAAAATCAAAGAGGCGAAAGATCTCGACGACGAAATCGAAAGCGTCAAGCCGAAGCTGCGTAACAACGGCGATGAAATCGACCAGATCGACCAAGAGCTGGCGAGCCTGGAATTCCACTTGAAAGATCTGATCAAACAGATCACCAATCTGGAAGAAGCACTCAATGAAGTGCGCGACAAGGGCGCCAGAACTGCCATCGAGAAATTAATCCACGAGTCGGAAGAGTTGCGTGCCGACCTGGAAACAGTCGACAAAGAATACAAAGATATTCAGCGCTATATCGACAAAGCCGAAACCGAGGAGAACCTGGAGTTAGCCAATCATCAGACGCTGACTGCACAATTGAACGAAGTTTCAGCCGAAATCGAAGAGATTCAAACGCAGAAGCCAGCTCACGAATCAACAATTGCCGCCCTTCGCCAGTCGATTACCGACATGGAAAAGCGCGTCAGCGAAATTTCAGACGAACTGGAAAACCTGCGCGATACCAAAGAACAAATTCACGAACAGGTTACTGCCACCGAAGTCGAAAAGACAAAAGCGGACCAGGAACTGAAGCGTGTCGCCGAGCAGCGCACGGCACACAAACTGGCGCACTTCGATTTGCAGCAAGAACTCGAAACTTTGCGCGCAGAGATAGCCAGAGTGTTGGAAGAAAATCCGAACTACGAGCCACCATCTGCTGGAACGGTCGAGCAGCTCAAACACCAGGCCGATCGCCTCGAGAAGCGCATGCGTGCTCTTGAGCCCGTCAACATGAAAGCGCTGGAAGAGTACAACCAGACCGATGAGCGTCAGAAAGAAATGTCTGAGCAGCTCGCTACATTGACTCACGAAAGCGAAGAGATTCAGCAGCGTATCTCGGGCTATGACGTGATGAAACGCCAGGAATTCATGGTGGCATTCGATCAAATCAACCAGAACTTCCAGGATATTTTCGCCGAACTTTCGCACGGGCACGGCAAGCTCGAACTGGAAAATCCAAACGATCCATTCGCTGGCGGTCTTGTTATTCGTGCTCAACCGCGCGACAAGAAGATGCAACGCATCGAGGCTCTCTCGGGTGGAGAAAAGTCACTGACGGCGCTATCTTTCGTGTTCGCCTTCCAGCGTTTCGCTCCGGCTCCGTTCTATGCTTTCGACGAGGTCGATATGATGTTAGACGGTTCCAACGCCGAGCGCCTGGCTCGCATGGTGAAGAGCCAGTCAAAGACAGCTCAATTCGTTGCAGTCAGCTTGCGTCGTCCGATGATCGAAAATGCAGACCATGCCATCGGTGTCTCGCTGCGCGCAGACGGTTATTCGAGAGTCGTCGGAATTCGCGAAATTCACATTCCAGAAGAAGAACAAAAGCCAGAGCCACAGCCTGTTAGCGTGTAGGTACTTATGACCGACAAACCTGCAAAACCTAAAACGCGCAAACAGTCTGCCAAGTTCCGAGTCAGTCACGGACTGATCGACAATGAACTTGGTTTGTTCGACGGTGAACTGGCTAAACAGAGCGAGGAAGCTGCTCGTTTCGGCGGAAAGCCAGACGCCACGCGCATCGGTCAGGCGATGCTTGATGCTATCGAATCGGCGCCTGTGGAGCTTTCGATTGCACCAACTGTTGTCACCACTGAAGTCAAATTTGCTGCCACCAATGCCGACCAGGCAGGTGGTATCGAAATTTTGATCAAGATGGCGACCGCAGGCGAAATCGATCCGAAAAACATAGATATTATCGACGTCACCGACAAATTCTTGAAGGCAATTGCTGCCGTTCCAAAAGAGAATTTGAGACAGAGTGGAAAAATCTTGTTCCACGCCAGCGTCTTGTTGCGCATGAAAGCCGAAGCGATGTTGGCTGCAGCAGTGGCTGCCGACGCGGTCGATGACTTTGTAGATTTCGAGGAAGACGACGGTTCGCTTTCATTCGACGGCAAATCTGAACCGCGTCAGTTGACTTTGCTTGACCTGGAACGGGCGCTGGTGCGCAAAGCCAACAACCGCCAGAATCGCCAGCGCAAAGTTACACTCGATCAACTGATCGACGCATTGAGAGAAGCGGAAAAAATCGAGAAGACGAGACAGGCACGTGAACCTCGTCAACGTATCGAATTAGCGGGACAACACAGCGCAAACGACGTCGGCGATCTCTTAGATTTGGCTCACGATGAGGATATCGAAGATACTATCAGTCGCGTCGAAAGTATACTCAAAAGTGCTATTGGTGAGGGTGAATTGGTGCAATTGCTGCGCATAATTCAACTCCTGGGCGGACATGGTGATTGGGTCGACGCATTTCTGGCTGTTCTTTTCTTATCAAATGCCGGTAAACTAACGCTGGAACAGAAAGATTTCTACGGTCCTTTGTATGTTGTTCGCGGCGACGTTCCGGTAGAGTCAGATAGCGAAGAGCCTGCCAGCTCTGAAGCGAGTGACACCGCAGCGAAAACCGCCGAATCAAAAAATTTAGAGCAGAGGAAAAAACCGACTAAAACCAAATCGGTAAAAGCGAAGTCTAAAACAATCAGTGCGGATGTTGTCGATGCTGATTCGGTAAATGCGGAAGCTGTTGATGCGAATGCGGTAAATGCGGAAGCTGTTGATGCGAATGCGGTAGATGCGGAATCTGTTGACGCGAATGCGGTAGATGCGGAATCTGTTGACGCGAATGCGGTAAATGCGGAATCTATAGACGCAACAGCGGTGGATGAACATGCAGCAGATACAGAACTGGTAACCAGTGAGACCGTTGAAGACGATACGACGGAAGCCGAGTCGATAAATCTAGAGACGATTGATACTGATCCAACGAATGCAGAGCCGATAAACCTTGAAACAGTCCCAACAGATCCGATAAAAGAGCAGGAAAAAATTTTAGAAACGCCTTGTGCGGTGCCAACAGTGAAGGAATCAGAGGATACGGAGTCGATCAACGTGCAACCAATGAACGCAGAATCGATAAACGTAGCGATGTGAGAACAGAGTGATGCTGAAGTCAAAAGTCGAAGCAATATTATTCCTGACCGATAAACCGATGCGAGCGCAAGCCATCGCGCGCATCGTCAATGAAGACGTGCAAGTTGTCAGACAAGCAATTCTCGATCTTATTCACGATTACGAAGAACGTGCGAGCGGTCTTGAAATCGCCGATGACAACGGCTATATCATTCAGGTCAAGGATGAATATGCATCGATCATCGACGAATTCGTGCCGATGGAAATGCCTGTCGCGCTGATTCGTACACTCTCGGCTATTGCCATCAAGCAGCCAGTACCGCAGTCTGAAATTATCAAAATTAGAGGCGCTGGCGCTTACGACCATATAAAAGAATTGATGACGCGCGAACTGATCATCAAAAAGGAAGAAGGGCGCTCACCAACGCTGAGCACGACCAAAAAGTTCCAGGAATATTTCAGACTGTCGCATGATGCCAAGTCGTTGCGAACTCAGCTTCGTAAAGAAGAGCGCGTCCTAACGAAAGATGCCGATGGCACCGAAGGTGGCGACGGCATGGGCGCCTCAGGCGGCACCGGCTATACGGGCAACGGCACCGCCGCCACAGGCGGCACCGGCTATACGGGCAACGGCACCGGCGCCACAGGCGGCACTGGCTATACGGGCAACGGCAACGGCGCCAACGATGGTGAGGGCGTCGCGCCAAACCTGCATCCTGAATCAATCGAACTCGGTCAAGCCAAGCAGCTCGAAGTTTTGTTCGACACCAGTCCAGATTCGACCCTCGTTTTTCGCCCGGAAGATCTTGACGGCACCCTGCCACCAGCGGGAGCAGACCAGGACGACGACATCACAGTCATGGTCGATGACATCGGTGGCGGTGACCTTAGCTCGACTCGTTTCCCCCAGGATGGTGCCCGCGAGGCAGACGACATTCCATCGATTAATGTCAGTGTCAGCCCAGATCTATCGAGCAACGTCGAAAGCGCTGCTGCTGCGCGCCGTAAATCCGACAGCACCAGCAGTGGTTCAACCGAAACGACTGATAAAAGTGCCGAATCAAATTCCAGCCCAGAATGATCGCCGCGGTACTGCCAGCTGCTGGGGCCGGTGAGCGTTTCAAGCACAGTCCTGCAGACGCGCCGAAGCAGTTCGTAGGTCTGGATGGTCGCCCGTTATATCTATGGTCGCTCTCTACGCTATCCGCACATAGCCAGATAGACGTAGTTGTCGTTTGTGTGCCGCAGTTGTCACTGGATGTGGTGCAAGCCGAAGTCAAAGATTTGTTGCCGCCAGAACAATCACAGAAGGTATTGGTCACCGCCGGCGGTTTAACCAGACAAAACTCCGTTCACAACGGGCTTGAGTGCCTGGCGCGGTTGAGCGCCCCGCCTGACTTCGTGATGGTGCATGATGCGGCCCGGCCTCTGCTGACAGCCAGGTTGATAAATCAGGTCATTGAGTCTGTAACCGCCAACGGTGCCTGCACAGTTGCCATGCCAGTGACCGATACAATCAAGAGAGCGAAAAACAACATCGTTGGCGACACACTCGACCGCAACGAGCTGGTACAGATACAAACGCCACAGGCAGCCAGATTCGAGTGGCTCTTAAATGCACATCGAAAAGCTCATGAGGAAAATTTTGTCACCACAGATGATTCCACAATTTTGGAGTACGGTGGACATAAAGTGCATATTGTCACGGGTTCAGCATATAATCTTAAAATTACAAACCCTGAAGACCTGTCCGTATGTCAATCTCTGGCTTCAGTGTTGACTCAACGAAGTTAGCAAGCAGCTCAGGGACAGAGAATTCACGTTATCGGTACTTGCTTATTGCTACGAATTGATTAGAATTGATGACAACATGCGTGCACCATCTGAGATGGCACTCCGATCGGTTGATAAAAAATAGGCGCAGGATATACGCAGCAGATACTTGCACCAGGCATAATTGCAAAGGACTACTATGGTAGACGAAAGTAAAAATGTTTCGACAGAAAAGCCAACCGTAAACAGCGGCCGCAACGCGAAGAAAGATGTGGATCTGTTCCCAGCTTTGAACGATCGGAAGGGAACGCTGAGCACGCTGCGTACGCCGCCGACAAAGTTTGGTACGCAGATTTCCATTTTTGCTCCTGTCTCGTTCGAAGAAGCGATTGAAATTGTAGAGTGCCTCCGCGGACGCGCTGCCACCACAATTTCACTCGAAAACATGAAGAAGATCGATGCCAATCGCCTTGTCGATTTCGTAGCTGGTGCATCAGCTGCTCTTGATGGAGATTTCCACAAGCTGAGCGAGCAAGTTTACTTGTTCTGCCCAAGCAACATCAAAATCACAGCACCGGGAAAAGAATTCGATAAGGTTTCGGCATCTAGCGCTGGTTCATCATCCTCTGCGTTGGGTGGATTCGGAGCACTTGATTTCCTCTATCCAACACCGACACAGTACGATTCATCAACGAGCAGCACCTGGTCGACAATTCATTAGCAATTAATTAATGAATTCTCACCTGTTGCGGGTGGGTGTTAGACAAGCGGCACTTCAAGTTTTTTAACAGCCGACTCAGTTATCCACTGGTATTATGTAAGTACAGAGCGCAAGACGGATTCCCGTCAGGTGCCTTGTTTCCTCCTTACCTAATCCACCACAACTAGTTCATCCCTCCCACCTTACCAGGGAGGGATGTGCGTTTTCAGGTTTATTTTTGAGCTGTCAACAGACTGAGCACTTGACACAACAAGGAATTTGATTTAAGGAAACGGCGAACTGCCGTATATATCCAACGGATGCATTTTGGAGCTATCGATTACCGCTCCATTTTCAAGATGCGGAATCCCTTATTCGACCACTATGACAGCTGATTAATAAATCAGGTGCATTAGCGGCACGCGGGTAAAAACAGGGTTGTAATGGGAAGTAATTTTCAGACACTGTGCTCACCTTTGCTGGAGGAAAAATCATGACTTTCTCTGGTTTCAATATGAAAGATCTCGTGCCCGCGAATTTGTTGCCGAAAGATCTCAGGACAAAGATCAACGAGCACATGGGCAAAGATCCATCGAGTCTTTCAATCGTGACTGAGCAATTCGACAGATACAACCAGGCTAACCTGCAACTGGCTCTCGACGACATGACAACAAAGGATGGTCGCAGTTGTTCGATTCTCGGAATACAGGGCGGGTTCCTCAACAATTTGACCGGCACATCTCTTTCTGACCTGGTCGCATCGCAGTCGGTGGCAAGTTTCGTAGGTCTCGGAGGTGCAAAGGAAGGCACCGTTCAGTATCTCAACATGGAGTTGGATGCCGGAAAGAAGCTAGCTTGCGTGCAAGGTGGTCTGTATCTGATCAACGGAAATCCGAAACTAACTCTGCTATTGCGGCAGGGTTCGATGATGGATTTCGCGAATGCTGCACCGTTGGTTATCGATGTAATGGCGGAGAAGCGGGAACAAGCCGAGAAATTTATCAAAGACGTTCAGCGCCACATGGGCAAGAACAACATCTACCGCGGCAAGATGCTCTCTGTGATGGATGGCAGCACGCCGTCCGCCAGCAGCGGAGGTGGTGGCACTCTCAAGTTTCACTCAGTGCCATTGGTCACTCGCGATCAAATAATTTTGCCGGAAGGATTGTTGAAACGGATTGAAAGGCAAACCACAGAAGTCGGCCAGTACCGCGAGTCGCTTAAGAAGGCGGGAAGAAAGTTGAAGCGAGGGATTCTTCTGCACGGAAAACCTGGCACCGGCAAAACTATGACTGCAATGTATCTAGCATCGGCAATGAAAGAGCGAACAGTGCTTCTGGTAACAGGACGTGGTCAGGGTTTGATTAATCGCACCTGCTTTTTTGCGAGATGGTTGGAACCAGCCATGGTGATTATCGAAGACGTCGACTTGATCGCAGAAGACCGGACCCAGCACAACGGTAACCAGCATTTGTTGCTGGAATTGATGAATGAAATGGACGGTTTGTCTGACGACGTTGATGTGCTATTCGTGCTTACAACAAATCGACCGGAGATACTGGAACCAGCTCTAGCTGCGCGTCCAGGTCGCGTCGACCAGGCGTATGAAGTGCCGCTTCCCGATGCTGAATGCAGAAAACGTTTGTTCGATGTCTACTCGAAAGGGCTGACACTTAAAGTGGACAACATGGACGTGTTCATCAAGCGAACTGCCGGGGCAAGTGGTGCCTTCATCGGAGAGCTGATGCGCAAAGCGGCTCTGTTCGCCGCTCCAGATGGCGACCCGATCGTCGTCACAGACAGACACCTTGATGATGCAATGCATGAGATGGTAGTCGCTGGTGGCAATTTGACCAAATCGCTACTTGGTTCCAAGGATATTGGATTTACGCCGAGTGAGTTGAGTGGACGATAACGGCACAACTCACCGTTCAAATTACTGAGCGTCCATTTTGCATTTGATGCGCACTATTCGAACTCAGCTTTCGCACAATTGCATTGTCTTGAAAGATGATCTCAGACAGGTCGTCGAAAAACTTACGCCCGCCGCTAGCCGAGAGGTGAACGGTGTCGTCGAAATATTCGGGTTTGTCGTAAGTTGGATCGCTCTCCAGGTCGACATACTCGGCACCATATCTTTCCGCCATGCTAGTCACGCCATGTTCATAGGATGCAAGCAATTCTGGATCGATCATATCCACATTCTTCTGGGTCAGAGGCATATTTACCAGCAGAACCGTAATCTGATTAGCCTGGCACGCCTGCAACATGTGTTCGAAACTTCGCAACTGTGCCTGCAACCGGTCCTGGTTCGGAGGATTGTAGCGTTTTGGATAGACGTTCAAATCAAACGCCACGCGTTCTGCTTTCGAATGAACAGGGGCAGCATCTGCAACGCTAGTATCTTTAAAAATCGGTCGCAGAGTACGAACCAATGTTTTTCGCCCTGCATGTGATATCGCTCGTAATACCAATCGATGAGCGTTGACTGCATTCTCGAATGCTGGAAGTCTTAACGATCGTGGAAAAAACTGACCTGAATGAGGATCGAGCGCATCAAGTGTCACACGTGTGGGCGAGTTATCGACACTTGCGGAGTTATCGACGAAGTCTCTGGGAGCGAGTCCATATACGACAAACTTAGGTTTGATATTCCTTGATAGCAACGCATCTAATAGTCGACTTTGATCGGAAGCCATGGCGAACGCCACTCCGGCGTTCGACACACCAACCGCGGTGCCGAGTCTGTCTCTGAGTTCTTTTTCAAGAAAGCCCAGAGAAAAATCTGAGTGACGCGCATTCAGTTTATAAGCCGGACTGAGAACCAATGAAGAACCCATCAGTAAGCCGTCCGGCGAACGTTTACGATCTAAAATCTTTGGAATATTTTGAGTGTCGGTTATAAGCCACTTCGGAAATCCGGCACTGTCGAGTTTCGTGGAGAGCGGTCCAGACTGCACTTTCATAAAGCAGCCGACATAAGCGAGCAGCGCAATTGTGGTGGCACATATGGCAGAGCTTAATGCTGCTTTTGAACGTTGAGGACGGGCTTCCATGCGAACTTTCTACGACCAAACGGTTTAGAATTGACGTCTAGTATACTGCTGCATCAACAGATGGACAGATAAAATTTTCTGATCTGGATCTCGGATCCAAAATAGCAGAGAAAAGTGCAGAAATAGTGTTGATCTAGACCGTTAAATGCCGTGAATTGTAGACAATATTAGACCCGGCAGATGCCGCGAACTAAATCGAAATTTTCGTGCCCAGCAATTCCAAGAATTTCCGAATCCACTCAGGATGAGCGGGCCAGGCGGCAGCGCTGACCAGATTACCATCGACGTGAGCGTCCGAAAAATCTCGATTCTGTTCGATAAACTTGCCACCGCACGCAGTGACTTCAGGTGACACGGCTGGATACGCCATACAGGACTTATTCTTCAAAACACCGGCGGCAGATAATACTTGCGCCGCATGGCAGATAGCGGCAACTGGCTTGTTCTCGTCAAAGAAGTGTTTGACACACTCTAGAACTTTTGGGTTCAATCGCAAATATTCTGGAGCTCTTCCGCCAGAAATAACGAGCGCATCGTAGTCGCTGACGCGCAATTTTTCAAAATCAGCAGTTATCGCAAAATTGTGACCAGGCTTCTCGGTGTAAGTCTGGTCGCCTTCAAAATCATGAATCGCCGTTTTCACTTTATCGCCGCTTTTCTTGCCGGGGCAAACGGTGTCGACGTGGTGACCGACCATAACCAGCATCTGATAAGGCACCATCGCTTCGTAATCTTCAACGAAATCGCCCACCAATTGGAGAATTTTTGCCATGTTGCACCTGCCTGAATTCAGTTGTCTCGAAGGATCACTTTGTTGCTGCGGATGAGTATTTCACAGCCCGCGACACATGATATCGACTTGACTGCCATTAGTACAGCATCACATTTTGGAGCGTCAAACTTGAGCTGATTTCATCGCTTGAATCGCGCTTTTCGCCCACTCAAGAAGTTGGCGGGCGGCATCCTGTGCATCGTCACCAGAAACTGTCAATTCGTAGGGAGCATTTTTCTCCAGATGCCCGTCATACATTGGGTCATAGTACTCAGCCAGCAATGCCTCAATTGCCTGGTCGAGTTTGCCGTTCAATCCCAGCTCGCAAATCTCGTCAGTGCGTTTCGCTCCCAGGCGGACACGTAAACCTTGCATGGCAGAGACGGCTGATGCCTGTGCTGCGGCATCGAACAATCCGGCATACTCTTTTGTGATGCGCTCGACGCGTCTGGGGAGAGAGCCAGTGATAAGTACTCGACGACCAGTGGCAATTCGCTGAATTAAAAAATCCGGCAATGCGATTTTGCCAACTTTTCGACTTTCGGCTTCCAGAAAAATTGGTCCCGCAGAACCGTCGCGAAGCTGAAGCCAAAGCTCCGCTTCAAAGTTTTTCTGGGTAGGCTGAGAGGTCAAACCGAGCGCACCAAATACGGAGCCGCGATGATTGGCTAGCTGTTCTAGATTCAAAACCTGTGCACCGAGCTTTTGCAGAGCGCACAAAACATCCGATTTACCAACGCCTGTTCGTCCATGCAGAATCACCGGAGAGAATGGATACTCATCTCTGGCAAAATCGTCGATTACTACTCGACGCCAACCCTTAAAGCCACCGGTGAGACGCCAGCAATCAATCCCCACCACTGTTAAAAAGCTCGCCACTGTTTCGCTGCGCAAGCCGCCTCGCCAGCAGTGCACCACGATATGTTGCCCGGGCTGCTTTAGCTCAAGAATGCGATCCACGATATCGGGTATCTTGGGCGAAATAATCTTCAAGGCCTTGCGACGTGCAACCATTTCGCCTTCGACAGCATAAATGGTGCCGATGAAAGCACGCTCGTCATCCTCTAGAAGCGGGATGTTGATCGAGCCCGGAATCGACTCGGCAAGATGCTCACATGGCGAGCGCACGTCGAGCACTAGCAAATTTTTCAGTTCAAACAAACGGTCAGGAGATAATTCTCGCCACGTCATCTTGGTTCTTTAGATTGCGCTGTCTGTTGTGTGCCGGACTGGGACGCCTGCGAAGCCGGGGATGTCTGCGATGCTGCAGACGACGATTGCGAAGTGGTTACCTGATGAACTAAAACTTGCACTAGAGGACGCGAACGCAATTTCTCAGCAAAAAATCCTTGCAGCGCGCCTTGAATGAAATGCGACAGCTCCTTTTCGGCGAGCGCATCAACAGTCGGTTTGACCAGCAAAATGCTTTTTACTTCGTCCCGCACCTTGCTGACAAACTCTTCAGGAGTCATGCCTCGAGGAAAGATAATTCCTTTCAAGCTGATGTCTGGACCAGCGATGATCTCGCGTTTTCCGTCGAGCGTCAGCGCAACGGCGACCAGCCCATCATCTGCCAGATGACGCCGCTCATCTACGATTTCCTCGTTGATGTGCCACGAGCGCGAAGAGTCCACAAGGATAATTCCTGACTTGATTCTGCCATTCACGACACCGCGATCATCGTTCAATTCCAGAACATCGCCGTTATCCATAACGAAGCAGTTTTGCTTCTCCACGCCGCACTCTTGCGCCAGTTCAGAATGGAGAACAAGCATGCGATATTCACCATGCACGGGCATAAAAAACTTCGGTTTGCAGAGATTGATCATGAGCTTCTGCTCTTCTCTGCAAGCATGCCCGGACACATGCACTCCGGCATCGCGCCCGTAGATAACATCGGCACCACGCAGGCAAAGCGAGTTGATGGTGTTAGCAATGGAGCGTTCGTTACCGGGAATCGGCGTGGCAGAGATAACAACGGTGTCGCCCTGCATGATTTTGATTTGCTTGTGCTCGTCATTGGCAATGCGAGTCAGCGCTGAAAGCGGCTCGCCCTGACTGCCCGTAGTCAGAATCACCACTTTGTTATGCGGAAGTTTGCTGATCTGATCGATTGGAATCAGCAATCCATCAGGAAAAGTCATGTACCCCAGTTCGCGAGCGATACCAGCCAGATTGAGCATGGAGCGCCCGAGAATCGAAACTTTGCGATCGTATTTCATCGCTGCCTGCAAAACTTGCCTGATGCGATGGACGTTGCTGGCAAAAGTGGTGACAATAATGCGCTTTGGTGCGCTGGCGAAAACTTCGTTGATTTTTCGCCAGACCGTTTTTTCCGACGGAGTGAATCCTTCGCGCTCAGTATTGGTGCTGTCGCTCATCAACAGAAGAACGCCTTCCTCTGCGGCTTTAGTCAAGCTGGCGATATCGAACAATTCACCATCAACCGGCGTAAAGTCGAATTTAAAGTCTCCAGTGTGAATCAAAGTTCCAACCGGTGTGTTGATGATCAGGCTGAACGAATCAGCAATCGAATGTGTGCAGCGAATGAATTGAACGGTGAAACAGCCGATCTTCACCTTCTGTCTCGGTCGCACCTTACGCATGACGGTGCGGCTATCAAGCCCACCTTCTTTGAGCTTTCCTTCGAGAAGTCCGATGGCTAGCGAGGGTCCGTAGATGACTGGAATGCTCATTTCCCTCAAAATGAAGGGAATGCCACCAATGTGATCTTCGTGACCGTGAGTAACGGCGAGTCCTTTGACGCGGTCTTGATTCTCTACAAGAAAGGAGATATCGGGAAGCACCAGGTCGACGCCGATCATATCTTCGTTTGGAAACGCCAGACCTGCGTCGACAAGCATGATGTCGTCGCCGTAGCAAATGGCGAGTGTGTTCTTTCCGATTTCGCCGAGACCGCCTATGGGAATGATCTTGAGTACGTTAGTGCCAAGCTGCACTTTCCCGTTTTCGTTGTTCTCGACTGCCACCGTGGAACTCCTGATTAAACGACTGACTTCTGAGCGGTCAAATTAGCTTCTTTCAAAAGTCTGTCCATCGCTTGCTTTTCCGCGCTCGTGAGTGGAACAAGCGGCAGGCGCAAGTTTTCTGAGCACACGCCCAGCACCGAAAGTGCGTACTTCACACAAGTCGGATTAGGCGCTGCAAACAAACCTTTGAAGAGCGGCAAATACTTGTAGTGCTTTTCACGAGCTGCATCATGCCGACCTGCGAAGAAATCTTCAATCATGTCTGAGATTTGCTGACCAATGATGTGACTGGCGACGCTGACAATTCCAGCACCTCCAATCGACAGAAAAGGCAACGTCAAGTAATCATCGCCCGAATAGACTTTGAATGTGTTGCGCGCCTTTCCAGCTATTTCAGCGGACTGTTCGACGTTGCCAGTCGAATCTTTGATGGCGTGAATGTTGCCATCATTCGCGATGATTTCCAGCATGGTATCAGGTGTGATATTGATGCCGGTGCGTCCAGGGATGTTGTAGACGATAATGGGCAAACTGGTTGATTTAGCGACTTCGTGGAAGTGCGCGATCAGCCCTGCCTGGCTCGGCTTGTTGTAATAGGGGGCGACCACCAGCAAACCATCCGCACCAAGATTCTCCGCCTCTTGCGAGGACTTTATGGACTTGGCGGTGGAATTGTTACCAGTGCCCATCACGACTTTCGCTTTGCCATCGACAGCATCGATAACAGCTTTCAAGAGGTCGCGTTTCTCGGCGTCGTCGAGGGTCGGGCTCTCTCCAGTGGTGCCTGCCACAACAAATGTAGTGGTGCCAGTGGAGAGCAGATGTTTCACTACCTTTTCGGTCGCTTTGAAATCGACGTTCGATTTATCGTCGAAAGGAGTTATCATCGCTGTCATTACACGCCCGAACAGCGGCGCGTCAGTTTGGATCACTGGTTGTCCTCCTTAGCGGCTCGTTAGTTGAATCACTGGTTTTCCTCGATTTCGGCTTGTTGGATTAAGCACCACCGCTAGTTCTAGTTGGCGACCGGTTGTCTCAACAAGTTGTGTTCGACAACGTATTCAGCGATGCGCACTGCATTTAGTGCGGCGCCGATGCGCAAGTTGTCGGCGACCACCCAGAGATTCAATCCGTTTTCAGATGATGTGTCGCGGCGTATGCGTCCGACGAATATTGGGTCTTTACCGGCAGCGTCGAGCGGCGTCGGGTAGATTCCTTTTTCTGGCTGATCCCAGACTTCGATGATTGAGCTGTTGCTCAGTGCTTCACGCGCTTGAGCAGGGCTTACAGGACGCTCGAGATCGACGGTTACAGCTTCACTGTGACTGATTGATACGGGCACTCGAACTGCGGTGCAGGTGACAGGAAGCTCCGGCAGTTCCAGAATCTTCTGAGATTCTTGAACGACCTTGATCTCTTCCTTGCTGTATCCGTTGTCTAAAAACACATCGATATGAGGAATGAGGTTGAAAGCAATCTGCCGTTGGAAAACCTGCGGCTCGTAATCCTTATCATTCATCAAAGCTATGGTTTGATTTTCCAGTTCATCCATGGCTTCCTTACCGGCGCCACTTACGGACTGATAGGTTGATACGATAACGCGCTTGAGACCGCCCAGTTCGTGCAAAATCTTCAGCACAGGAACAAGCTGGGCTGTAGAGCAGTTTGGATTGGCAATGATGCCTTTATGATTCTTGACGGTGTGACCGTTCACTTCCGGCACCACAAGCGGTACCGATGGGTCCATACGGAAAGCATTCGAGTTATCGATAACGACGGCGCCCTGTTCGACAGCCTGCGGTGCGAGATCCTTGATGATGTCTGAACCAGCTGAAGCCAGAACGATATCGATGCCTTTGAAAGCTTCTGGGCTCATCTCTTGAACAGGATATTTCTTACCCTTAAATGCGATGGTCAAGTCTTTCGAGCGTGCGCTCGCCAAAAGTTTCAACTCGCCGATCGGGAAGTCTCTTTCTTCCAAAACACGCAACAGCTCTTGACCGACTCTACCAGTTGCCCCAACGATGGCTACGTTGATGGGTCGCTTTGAGTTTTTCATTTATCCTCGTTCCTCTCTATTGGACATGTTCGAAGCGGAAAAATCCGCACATTTAAAATTGATATCGTTTGATAAATTTCCGTTCTCATTAAACTGCCAATTCTTCTAGCCTTCTGGCGCTACCTCGGCACCACGCTCTTCATCAGAATGCTATCCAGACCAACAACCATGTGGTCGAGATCACAAACCGCTTTCAGAGCAAGCAAAATACCTTTTGTAAAACAACTGGTGTTGAAGCTGTCGTGAGTGACCTTGAGCAGCTCACCATCAGAGCCGAACAGAACTTCCTGGTGAGAAATCAGTCCGGGCAATCGCAGGGAATGCACGCGAATGTTCGCGTCATTTTTGGCACCACGTGCGCCTGGCATCAGCTCTTTTTCTTTTACGACTTGCGGATTGAAGTGGCTTCCAGACTCAGACATCAGCTGCAGCGTGTGCATGGCAGTGCCGGACGGTGCATCCACTTTTTTCGTGTGATGCATTTCAACGACTTCAACATTCTGAAAGATACAAGCGGCTTGCCGTGCGAATTCCATCATCAGAACTGCGCCAACCGAAAAGTTGGGCACCAGCATGGCACCAATTTTCAATTTGGACGACAACTCAGACAGCTCCTTCATGCTCTCGGCAGAGATGCCGGAGGTGCCTATGACTGGGCGAATTCCTTGCTCAAGGGCGCGCTTCGCATTGGCGACGGCGACCTCGGCGCGGGTGACGTCCAGAAGAACATCAGGCTTGCTCCGGGCTACAGATTCCGAAAAATCGTTGCTGACAAGTATACCAGCGTTGTTGGGGTCCGACACACCTAAGATCGAGCACACGTCCGTGCCGACGTAAGGCGCGGCGGCGCTGCCAAACGCGCCGACCAGCTTGAAATCAGGGTTTGAGAAGACCGCCTGGGCGCCAGTGCGTCCCATTCTGCCGTTAATTCCGGCTATAACTACCTTTACAGTTCTGCTTGAAGTGCTCGATTCGCTCATGATTGCTAGACCTTTGCAGGCGCTTCGGCACCTCGCGAGTTTCTGCCTGTCGACCCGAAGCCGCCGGCACCGCGGATTTCGCTGGTCGACAGTTCCTCGACTTCTTCGACTTCGACATAGGGGATCGGCATGACGACAAGCTGGGCGACGCGCTCTCCGGGCTCAAATGTATAGGGCTCCGAGCCATGGTTTATAAGGAGGACTATAACCTCCCCTCGGTAATCAGAATCAATTGTGCCGACGCTGTTGGTGAGCGAGATTCCGGCTTTGGCGGCGAGACCCGACCGCGGCACGACTTGCCCTTGATGGCGTTCAGGAATTTCGATCTGGATTCCGGTCGGCATTTTCATGCGTTCTCCGGGCTTGAGTTCGATTGGTTCAGGGATGGCGGCCGACAAGTCAAGACCAGCAGAACCTGGAGTAGCGTATGAGGGAAGCGCCTTGCAATGAGGCAACCGTTTCACCTTCAATTTGACAACTTCGCTCATCGATCCTCCTGTTTTTCAGATTGTGTATGTGTGTCTGGTCAGTGTTCAGCTCACACTGTTTGATTCCGTCAACAAGCTAGCTCATATTCAGATTGCAGCTCAGATCCTGGTCCGACCACAATCATCGAGAGTAAGTCGGGCTTAATCAGAGTGTTCGCCAGCTCTTTCACTTGCTGGCTTGTCACTCGCTCGATATCAGCAACGATCTCATCGACTTCCAGCTGCCTTCCGTAGAACAGCTCACCATAAGCGCTGCGGGCACTGCGATTGCGCATCGACTCCAACCCGAGCAACAATTCGCTGCGCAGTTGAATTTTGCCGCGAGTCACTTCCTGCTCGGTGAAGCCTTCGCTCTTGGTGCGCATGAATTCTTCCGAAATCAGGTCTAAGACGGTGCCAACTTGTTTCGGGCTCGCCCCGGCATAAACACCGAAGAGTCCATTGGCTCTATGACTTTCGCGGAAACTGTTGATGGTATAGACCAGTCCGCGCTTTTCCCGAACCTCCTGAAACAGGCGTGATGACATATTTCCACCCAAACAAAGGTCGAGAATGGCAAACACGTATCGGTCTTCATGGGTGATACTGAGCCCGTTGCTGACGATAGATATGTGTGCCTGCTCGATATCACGATGTTTGACGGCGCGATAACGTTGCATCTTCGGAGCGCCCACTTTTTCGTGATGATTGCCGGGTTTCATGTCAGACAAAGCTTTGGCGATTTGATCGATGACTTTCTGCTCATCGAAATTTCCAGCTATGGAAATCACCAGACGCTCGGGACGATAAAACTGATCGACATGTTGGCGCACTGTCTTTTCGTTGAATCCTGAAACAGTCTCGACAGTTCCTGTAATCGGCAGCCCGAGCGGATGATTGGGCCAGATATTGAGAATCAGCGTTTCATGCGCGTAATCTTCAGGATCGTCGTCATACATTTTGATTTCTTCAAGAATGACCTGGCGTTCCAACTCGAAATCTTCCTTGTCGAGATTGGCGTCGACGATCATGTCGAGCAGCAAATCTACGGCGACATGAAGCTGATCGCCCATGACTCGACCGTAAAAGCAGGTGTTTTCCTTTCCTGTTGCGGCACCGAGGCTGCCACCAACGTCTTCGATCTCTTGCGATATTTCCTGGGCGGTGCGCTTCGAAGTTCCTTTGAACAACATATGTTCGAGACAATGCGAAACGCCATTGTTCTGCTCGTTTTCATCTTCCGAGCCGACATCGACATAGACGCCGATGGAAGCTGAATAAACTTCATTTACTACTTCGGTCAGGATGCGCACTCCGTTCGGCAAAGTAGTTTTTCGAATCATTTTGTTTCAATACCCCTGCGACGCAAGCTGATATGCGATCGCGCTATTTCCTGTATAGACCGGCTCTCCGGCGCACGCTACATTTTAACACCGCTGGCGTCGGCGAAGAGCGTTGCCCCACCACCCTTGGCAAGGCGGCAGGGCGAGCCCTTTCCGAGGAGGACGCGGAAAACCTAGTGGGTGGCTGGATTCGCAATCGAGCCGACCGTGTTAATTGCGTTCAACAGAGGAAGATTCTTTTGCACTGCGTTAAATGCCTCGAACCTGGCGATGTTGAAGCTGCGAACGTCGTAGTGCCAGGCGCCGCTCTTTTGGGAGACGAGCGAAGCAGCGATTTCCCGCTGAGCATCGAACGGCAGTTTCTGAACGTTTTCAGCCAGATATGCGGTGGCGTCATTGGATAGCGACAACGCATAAGTCGCGTCGAACGGCTTCCCCTTGACGGCATTGTCGATGTTGGCAGCGACGATGATTCGATCTGGATTGACGAACTGCATTACCGCCACCACACAGAACGCCGCAGCAGACGCCGCGAACGCGAACTGCGAACGTTTGCCGCGCAACACGGTCGCCGCGAATATTCCGTAAAGAGCAGCCATGCAACCGATGAAGGCGGATACATAGAAGCGAAGCTCAGTCAGCCCGTATTCCTGCTGATAGAGACTCATGCGCTGATAGGCGGATAGCATGATGACAGACAGAAGAGCAATCTGGATTCCGGCCTGGACAGGAAACACTTTGTCGAATTTATCACCGTGCCGCGGCAAGAGCCAGTCGCCGACAAGAAGCAGCGGCAGCACCAGAGCTGATACCGTCGCCAGTTCGAAAAATCCCTTGCGCGCATACTCGGAGTAAGAGAGATGAGCAGTGGTGACAACTACATGCGAGCCACCAAAGAAGTAGCGAAACTGCACCACAACGAAAGAGAGGAAAAGCAAATTCAAAAGAGCGAGAACAACGTTCAACTCGAAACGTCCGAGGGCAGGTTTGAGCTTGACGGTGTCCTTGTCCATCTGAATTCCATCGTCGTCAGACTGCATCTCCGCAAGAAGCCCAGCTCCTCGATCTGCGACAAACATGGGGCGCAGATATCCCGCCGTGCACCAACTGAACGCGAGCAGGAAGGCTGTGTGCACAGACAAATCTGAGAAATTGAAGCTCAATCCTTTGTTCACCAGGCTGGCAAACGCTGCATCAGCACTGATGAAGAGAGCACAAAACACAACCAACAAGGGAATCGCTACAGCGAAACCGCGAATCAGTTGCGGCACCTTTCCGCGCATCTCAGCGGGAACGAGCTGCCGCCATGGCAAATCGATCTTGATCAAATTCACAGCCTCAATCAAGGCGTCAATCGAGGTGCTGAGCGCCGCTGCAGCGTAGTGAAATATTCCACTTGCCTGCGCGACGTTTCCCTTCATCGTGAAGGAAAGCATCACCAGACTGAAAAACATCAGATACATATCGATGCTATGCAAGATCGCCGAGTCGCGCCACATATAGGCGAACGCAGACAGGTTGACCGGCACGAGCCACCACAGACAGCGGCGACTGAGCTCATGCTTTTTCATCACAGCTATCAACGAAATAATCACGCTCAAAGTGGTGGACCAGACCAGAACACTGAATCCATTTGGCGTCGAGTGCACAATGCTGTCGTGGAAAAGCAAATCGCTTGCTAAACCCACCATTAAAGCCGCGATCAATATACTGGTTGCAATTGCCATATCTCACTCCACAAAACGGGATTTGCGGGCGGATAGCAAAAACGCTAACTTTCCTGCACGCAAATTCATTGTCTTTCTTCTCATTTTCATCGCTTACTTAGGCTGCACAAAGCAGGCGCACGAGCCAATCTTGCTCATTGCGCGAATTAATTTGTTGCACAGCGATACCTTGATACTGAAATCAGCATACGCTCGCATTTCAGATCGATCAATAACGGCAATGCGCCAAAACTGGCTCGTAAAGCCCAGAAATCGCGTGCACGCTAAGCGCTCGACCGGTCGTTTAACATCAAGTAAAGCCTGGGTAAAGTCAAGGGGATTGATGGAACATTTGCTTTACTTTCAAACAGAGACTTGAGCGACGAAGCGCCGGGTCGTGTGGCCCGGCGCTTCAAATCGAAAGTTTGTTTTTAAGTACGTTTACTGCGATGAAGAATCAGCAGCAGGAGCAGCGGGAGCAGCTGGTGCTGGTGCGCTGATGTTTACCTGCGGTGCTGGAGCACTTGGAGCAGGCAAAATGGTGGTGTTAGTTTCTGTGTGCGATACGCCGCCGCCAAAGTAGTAGAGACCGCCTGCGATAAGCGCAACAGCCAAGAGAATTCCGAGAATCATTCCGACGGCTGAACTTCCTGTATCTTGCTGTTCAATGATAGTGGCCATTTTTCTTTCCCCTTAAATTGTGATTCTGTTTCATTGCCTTCCGAGCGCTCGACGGGGATGAAATCGAGAAGGTTCCTGGCAAAATTGCGTCAGTGCAGAGCGTGGCTTTCGCAATCGGCACCGATAGCGCAATTACGAATTTTACTCAGCCAAACAGAGTGCTGTTATTATTCAATTTCCGTTACTTCTAAATAGCTGGTGGCAAAACATGAGACCGGAAACAGTACGAGACGCCCTGTACATTCTCAGGGTAAGCGACAGTTTTCTCGGCGAGGGCTGGCATTCCACTGACAAAGTGCTGACAATGCACAGACCATTTATTGAAGAGGTATTGCGCAGCCAACCGCAAGATATTGCACTGGGAGTCTATGTCAACAGCATCGAAAGATTGGACTGCCTACTCATCACAAACAACGGTATTTTTTCAATCTATGATTTCAAAGGTCGATACATTCCCTTCGAATCCATCAAAAGTTTCTCAACGCCGCAGATGGGCGACCAGGAGATTGATGTGGAGATGGTCGACAATGAGTTCGAGACAATTTCCGTGCTCGGCGAAACGAACTCGATTCCTGACATTCACGCTTTCTATGAATTTCTGAAATATCTACTCAGAGACACAAGTTCGGAAATGTTTGATGAACTAACGACTGTCGAAAGCGAAGCAGATTTGTTAGCTCTGATGAAAAGGCACTTCGGAAGTGACTGCGCAAATGAGACAAGGTTACGGATCAGTAGCTTTGAAGATGAATTTAAGCAGCAAGACATCGACCCTGACATCATGCGGGTAAAGGGCTTCTGGCGCCTGATCGGGCTGTGGCGAGTCGATGATGCGCTGCTATACGGTCCCGAGCAGGACCTTTTCTTTAGGCGATGAACCTATTGGCAGCTCAACCATTAAGATAGGTCGAAAAGATTCGACGTCCCGGCTAAGCTCATCCCTTATAATGACTGTCCGGCGTTCTACGCATTTTGCCGATGTAGCTCAGCCGGTAGAGCAACGGTTTCGTAAACCGTAGGTCAGGGGTTCGAATCCCCTCATCGGCTAAGTTTTTCGGGTGTCCAGTAGTTTCGTCAAAGTTTTTAGGTCATTCTGGGGCCCATTTCAGCTGTGACTTTGGCAAAATTCATCTAAGACCAGCCAAAACCAGTCAATCTTCTTTGCTCTCGCATTGGTAGGGTGAGACGCGCCGAAACTGACCTTGCGCAAGTCCTCCTCACACCATAAACGATAGCGCACCGAAGGTAACTGTGATGATTTCGTTTGCAAAAACGCTGATAGCGCACGGATTAAGGCGCATACTCATTTTGAGCCTGATCACCTCATCAGCAACTAGCTGCGCGGCCGCCGAACAAGCCCTCGATAAGAGGGTGTCCGAGTCTGCCTATTTCACGCAACTCGTTGCGCCCGACCACTGGGACCCAACCACACCCTTACCGAAAGATTCTGAGCAACAGCACCAGGGATGGTGCGCCACCGGCTTCGACGCAGATAAATCTAGAGCAGTGAACTTGGCGAACAACAGACATTTTGCAGAAGCCATCAGAGAATGGTCAAAAGTAATTGAGAGACTACAATCAGCAAACCTCGTTTACGATAGGGACGAGGCGTTCGCTCTAATTGAAAGAGCACGCCTGTATGAGCATCTCGGGCTGAAATCAGAGGCACTAGCTGATATTCAAGAAGGGTCTCGATTAACGAATTTGAACGACGAACATAGACTGAGACTAGCATTGCTTTCGATAAATTTAGAAGAAAATAGGTTAGCTGAAGCACTGCTGTCAAAGGCTGGCGACCTCTCCAATTCACACGATAAGCCGCTTTTCAAGTATGTATTGGCAGTTGTCCAGGGAAAAAATGGAAAGGTCTCCACGGCACTAAGTTCGTTTCTGGAGGCAGCCAAGCTGTTTGCGGTCGACGGTTCGACCGACTGTGCACAGGCGTGCCTGGATGCGGCATTCAACCTCGACAAAAAAAGCAGACATACCAAAATTTCAATCCGCGATCTGACTCCACCTATGTCAAATCACAAGGCAACTCTTCATCTTCTCGAAGCTCTTGCTACCCGCAAAGACATTTTTGAAAAGGGTGTACTGGAAGGTCTTTTGTCTTCCGACGATGCAAAAAGCATTGGCAGAAAAAATACCTTTTCAGAACGTCAGACAGCTCGCGATTCTAGTGAAATACCAAAGCCTGTAATCGAAAAACTCGCTAACAACGGAATGCGAATTTCAATGTGGCTCAAACCAGAAGTCTGTGTAGTGAGCAGCAATGAACTGACACATGTATTAGGTAGTCCACTACCTGAGTACCACGAACGGCATATCGAATACCGAGGCTCCAAAGTATACGAAGTACCCGCGGGCTTACTAGTGCTGGTCTCTAGAGAGGGCGGTTTCAACGCAATATGGTTAGCACAGGTTTACTCCGCCGGCACCGCTTATCCGCAACCCAGGCTACCGATACCATTTATTACAGCCGAAAGTCTAAAAGACCCGTTCTTTAAGGCATCCCTTGCCCGCGCTGACGAAAATAGTTTAAAACTCTACGCGGATCTCGTTGAAAAGGCCCTAAAACGGGATCCAGCCAATGTGCAAGCACTCACTTTCAAAGCCGAAATCGCAGCAAGACAACACAACCTGCAGCAAGCTCTTACTGCCATAAATCAAGCAATAACATTACAATCCGCGCAGCCGCAGAATGCAACTCGATTCGGGAAAGACACTGGTAACACGCTTCTCATCAGCAAAGGAAATTATCTTCTGGAACAGAAAAAATTTGCAGAGGCTTTGACAATTTTTGAACTAGCCTATCCAAAAGCACCAGATGCAGATCAACTTTACCAAAGGGCGAAAGCAGAGATCGGAATTGGCCAGTATGAATCTGCAAAAAAAGATCTGTCGGAGGCGGCTCAGAGATATCTTTTTTGGGGGCGCATCAGTCGTAGAGACGAAGTACGCAAGCTGCTCGCCGAAATAGGCGAAAAAAATCTCGACAATATCGATGGTGCCGCCGTCGCGACACTGTCCGAAAGTCTTGAAGATGAGCGCAACAGAGCAAAGAAATTCAAAGAACAGATAGACACTGAAAGTCGGCTCAAAAATGCCGAGACTCTGCGCCGTCAACAAACATCGATAAATGAGAAATGCAAGAATGTACTGATCGCCATGTCGAAAAGTGAGACCAAACCGCTAAAGCTAACTGATTCCCTGGTCGACTTCGCAACAGCCGCTACAGAGATGAAGCAGATTACAGCTGCCCGAGCGTTAATCGATAGAGCGATACGAGCATATTGCAGTTACGGACCGCTTTCAGAATATGATGGCGGCACGGTTCCCCTGATAAATAACCTAAACATATTTCCGTATGAGCAAATAGGCGAACGCCTGCGCACCGTCGCAATGCGTTCCGAACCGTTCTGCGATGACGGTGTAGGTAACTTTCAACAAAATCGTGACGCTGCTTTTAACAACCTCATAATGCAGTATGAACCAGAGCAGCAAATTGTTTTACTGCAAACAATGATAGAAGTTCGCAAACGACAATCCAAAAGTCCAAAAATTTCATCAAAGCTTTGGCGGGACCGACTTCAATACGTTGAAACCGAAGTGGCAAAAAATCCAGCTGCTGTCTCAAGACCCAACTCTTCAGGCGCAAGACGACTTAGTTTGAGTAACCGCTTCATACCAGGCATATCCGAACAGTTTGATACGTCGCTCGATGCAATCTCCACTATGGAACACTTGACACATCAACTCGATAGCGCTTCAGAACGCAATACGAGTTCGCTGGCTGATTGGCGCAACTTTGTTCATGATCTAAACTGCGAACCGGCACTAAAACAAATGCTGCGCTTTTCCGGAGCGTTAGCGATTGCGAACACCTATCTTCATAAATCAGAGCCGAAGCTAGCAGCCGACTGCATTCATGAAGCAGTAAGCAATCTGCCTGATACCAATTTGGATTGCCTTATAGACTCGCTCGAAAGCCTACGCTCTGCTGCAGAACTAAATCATGACTTTCTGCTTGCGGAATCGGCTTACGATCAAGTATTGGATAAGCTCGCACCGGCTCAGTCGGTTGAGCCGACCTCAACGCTGGAACTGAAACTCAGCCTTGCGGAGCTTTTAATGAACCATCAAAGAGCATTGTCGGATAAAGAAAAGACTCGCCAATACCAGGAGAGAGCCGATAAGCTTTTTGTCGAATGTGAGTCACATCGGTTTGATAAAGATACGGTGCCAGAATTATACTCCAAGACGAAAATGGCAGTGAGGCGGCTGATTGCCATGAAATATCCTGCATTGCAAAAGCTAGACCTACCCCACGGCGAAATAATCTACCGCGAAATTGGGCCCGATAAGACAATTGAAAACTACATAGAAATTGGAGAACGAGGAATAATTGGAAGGGGACCGAACGAAATGACTTTGGGTCATACAATCGAAATTCTGATTGATGGGCGAACTTTAGCCGAAAAAAGTTTTGAGCAATTGGATGCCGGTAATCTGACCGAAGCAGAAAAAATCATCATTGCTGCGTTGAGAGCGAAGCCTACGGCTGAGAATTTTGCGATGCTTGGCGAGTGCTGGTATTTGAAAAATGAAAAAAGCAATGCGTTGCAGGCGTGCCTGATGGCACTTGATATGGACAGTCGCAACACACTAGCAATAGCTTTAAAGCACATAATAAGGGGCGCGGCGAGCACCAGCAAAGCCGAAACAATGATTCTGCGAGCAAAATTGAAAAAAAACAACAAAGATCATGCAGTAACCCAAGCACTATGTTTGGTGGCACTTCATGACAAGGCGCAAGCAAGACAGATTTTGATGCAGTATTTTCGAAAGCAGCCAAAATCTTACCTGGCAAAGCAACTTATGCACGACCTGAGGTGACGGATTTCAACGCCAGTTGTCCATGAACAATATTCGGTAAGAAACAAAAATAATTGGCACTTCCGTTGAGGTAAAATTATAGATGCCTGAGTACATCTCAGCCTCCTGCTATCCAAATAAATGCAATTGTGACTATAGCAATTGGAATTCGATGACCAGATTTTGAATAGTATCGCTGCGTTATTGCGAAGCTAACCAAAGGAATTGCAGACTCTTTTTGACGCGCCATGGCTCCAGCCCTCGCATAGAACTGGACTGCCGACAACTGGCACTCTGAAAGTCTCCTCATAAGGGTTGTACTTACGCAGTGGCGGTTATACTGGGGCAGTTGAAAACTTAGTTGTGGTTTAAAGATGTATGACTTTTATCTGGCTCTCGGCGACTCGATGAGCATCGATCATTATCCTTATCAAGATGCGTGTAACGGAGGATTCGCGGGACGAAAGGAGATTGGAGCTGCTTCTTTGTTGTTCGAGAATGAACCGTTGCTTTTCCCGGACTTCGGCGGAGACGATCTAAAGACGCGCTTTGCAAATATCGGGTATTCAAATCATGCAGTCGACGGGGCGACTACAGAACATCTGCTCACCGACCAGAGGCAAGCGGAACTTCAACCGTTCTCTGGCAAACGAAACTTGATCACCCTGACGCTGGGCGGAAACGATCTTTTGTTGATTTATACAAGCACGAAACTTTCTGATACCGACGCCCTTCTTGACGCGATGATAGCGCTACAGAGACGCTACGTTCGAGTTGTGCAACTTATCAACAAATTGCTGCCAAACTCAAAGCTGATTCTCACAACCGTTTTCGATCCCACCGATGGGACTGGCGTTATGGCAAGTGACAGATTTTTCGGCGATAAATTGCCGATTGAATTTCTTGATCAGTTCAATAACTTCGTGAAAAAGTACGCATCCGAATCCGGAGCGCTTCTGGCGGACGTTCATCAACACTTTCTTGGACATGGTTCTAATGCCGGTTCGGCAACGGACTTCTGGTACTTCGCGCCAAGTCCTATAGAACCAAGTTACAGAGGGGCAAGCGAAATCAGGCGGGTATGGCTAAATACGCTATCCCAGCCTGGACTAAAGTAATACGGTGGAATGATGACGCAGTGAGAGAAGTTAAAAAAGTGAGCGGGTGGTGCTCGGCTTGAGAAGTGAGCAGACCGTGTGTCGTTTGGGAAGCAAGCAGACCGTGTGTGTGTATTCGGGGAGCAAGCAGACTGTATGTGGTTTGGGACGTGAGCGATTGTAGTATGATTGCGATTTGGCTGGCAGGTGAGTGATGGCAAAGAAAAAAGTCAAACCAGGGCTCTATCAGATAAGGGCTACATTAGTAGACGCACCACTTCCGATCTGGAGAAGACTGCAGGTGCCTTCCGATACGCAGCTGGAGCTGGTGCATATGCTATTACAAGTGGCCTTCGGGTGGACCAATTCGCACTTGCATGAATTTACTGCTCGGGAAAAGCGATACGGACAGATGGAGTTCGCTGAAGAAGATCCAGAATTGCTTGATGAAAGCGAGCACAACCTGGATGTTCTTTTCCAGGATGGCGAAAAAAGTGCGCTCTACAGGTACGACTTCGGGGATTGTTGGGACCATGAACTGGTTCTTGAAAAAATCTTGCCATACGCTGAAAACGACCTGATGCTGGGCAGATGTATAGCAGGGAAAAGAGCCTGTCCACCGGAGGATGTTGGTGGCGTAAGTGGTTACAAGAGATTTCTGGACATCATAGAAGATCCCGAGCACGAGGAGAGAGAGGAAAATCTGATCTGGGTTGGCAGCGATTTTGATGCGGATAGTTTTGATGCGCGGCTGGTGAACAATCAAATTCGGATAATCGAAGCCAACATTGTTGAGGATTTTGCCGAGTTTATGGCGGCGCAAGCAGCAGGCAACGGTAAGAAAAATAAGTAGGCGACTGGACGTGAATCGATCTGACAATAAAATGCTAATGGCTGTGCTTTTTGTATCGGTTTGACCAAGAGTTTAATTCAAAAATGCAAATGTGGTGGCAGACCAAGGGCGAACCGTGCGACACCAAATTTGGTTTTGCAAGAGGGTTATCGAGATTCTTGGTGGCAGGTGGTGCCCTGCTTTTGATTGCGCAAGGGGCTTTAAGCAAGCAAGGCATTATAAGCGTGTCACGGAAATAAATAAAAGGCACATCGCTTCATCTGCTCAGCTCACTCAGCTGAATGACTAAATCGTCAGCAGTTGCTCAACCAAACTGCTGAGTTCGACCAAAGTTTTTCTTGTAGACTAAAGTGCAACCTCCTATAATGCCGAGAAGTATTTAAACGAATCAGTCACTGAGCCCTTCACAGGGTTCTCTTTGGGAAAAACAAAATGACTCAAATACAAGCAGGCCAATCGCACAATCAGGTTTTTTACCGCACCGTCAAAATTGAAAATCTGGATATTTTCTATCGTGAAGCCGGCGACAAAGATTCACCCACGATAATTTTGATGCACGGCTTTCCCACAGATTCACACATGTTTCGGAACCTAATACCAATCCTAGCCCGCAACTTTCATGTAATAGCTCCAGACTACCCTGGTTATGGGCGCAGCTCGACTCCTGACGTGAAGGAATTCGAATACAGTTTCGACAATCTAGCTCGCGTTATGGATAAGTTTACTGAAGAGTTGAAACTCGACAAATTTTCCCTTTACGTCATGGACTACGGCGCACCGATAGGATATCGAATCGCTACCAAACATCCCAAGCGCATTCAGGCACTCGTCGTTCAAAACGGTAATGCCTACGAAGAGGGGTTGGATAATGACTTCTGGAAGCCATTTAGACCGTTCTGGAAGGACAAATCAGAGAGCAACGGCGCTCCCTTGAAAAAATTGTTTGAGCTGGATGCGACGAAATGGCAGTATCACACAGGTGTGCGCAATATAGAAAAAGTCAGCCCAGACGGCTGGGTGCACGATCAAGCGGGGTTGGATAGACCAGGCAACAAAGAAATCCAACTCGAACTGTTTTATAGCTACGGCTCAAATCCGTCACTTTATCCTCAGTGGCAGGAGTACTTCCGCACGCACCAACCGCCCATGCTAATCGTCTGGGGTAAAAACGACCAGATCTTCCCGGCTGCAGGAGCAGAGCCATACAAGCGCGATTTGAAAAATCTAGAGTATCACCTGCTTGATACTGGACACTTTGCTCTGGAAGAAGATGGAGAAGTGATAGGTAATTTGATGAATGAATTTCTTTGCAAGGTTTTACCCGTGAAGGTCAACGTCGCAAATTAACAATTGAAGTGACTGCATCACTAATCAATTTAGAACAAAATGGCTCAGGACCGGCTCCGACTCATCGTTCTCGAAACACTCGCAGACCGTCAGAAAATTCAAGGGAGAATTGATCCCCAACTCTTACGTCGACGGCCTTGCCCTTCTTGCCCAAGAATAAGGTGGACAAAAAACGAGGGTAATCCACCGACGTGTCATAACTAATATTTTGATTATTGCGCGTGCCGTGAATGATACCATCCCGCGTCACCAGTCTAGCGACCAATAACATCGGATCAATTCCTGACGCTTCTATGCTGTCGAATCTGAGTTGCACCATGCCTTTATCCGACATATGTTGTTCAGACGTCGACTCAGTAGGCTGAGACACCGTACCTCTAATTGTTGCACCTACTGGCAAAACGACGTATCCATCCTTATCGGCAATGGGTTCTAAAGTTCGTGCCGAAAATTTATCTCCCGGTTTACTCGTATCACTATTCAAAGGCGTGTCAAAAGCAATTTCAACTTTTGTACGTGCCGGAATTTCTCTGAACTTGCCATCGAACAAGCTAACTTGTCTTCCCAGCGTTTTGCTGAGCAGCTTGAACCGATCCATCTCTAGCTTGAGCTTGACCAGCGCTGAATTAGCATCATCATCGTCATTTTTTTCTTTCAAGAGCTCTTCGTATTCAAACTGCGCTAAAAGCAAATCTCCGTTCTCTTCGAACTCCTTAGCTTTCTCAAGCCTCATTGACCTGACGTTCTTCAGCGTGGTCAAAGCAATTTGATTTTGCGGATCTACAGCCAGTGCGCGTTTGCAAAGAGTCACCGATGCTTCCAGATAAAGGTTATACTTTGTGTACGAAACGTCGCTTGCGTGCATATACATCACGTGTCCAGTGACTGCTTCTACACTTGCATCATTGGAAAAATTATTTGCTCTCGCTTCTCTCAGCACCACCTCTGCCTCATGAACTTTATTTTGCATGGCCAGCGATTCCGCAAGACCTGCATAGTTCTCGGCAGTTTTATCGCTTTGGAGAAGCTTTTCAAACATGAGTTGTGCGTCCGTATACCTTTTTGCATTCAAAAGATCCTTGGCACTCTTGTCGCCTCTACGAACGTTGCTAGAACCAGAATTCCCAGTTTTTCCGAAAACTGAGTTCATCGAACCAGGGACCACTGGCGCCTCTCGGAAATCACGAATGTGTGGGCATTCGTCGATTATTTGACGTTGCTTTGCCGGTTCCACTGCGTCATAGATGGTCGCAGGCACAGATCCAGGACCGATTCTATTTGGGTTGGTGGGCTGGCCAGAAACAGGAACGGCAACAACCAATCCAAAGATCAATAAAAGCCGCCGACTGGTCATCAAGTTATGGACCTCAAGTCCTTTCAATCGCCATCGCCTCGAAGCTCATCACGCCGGTGATTTGCTCAGTATACATCGGTATTTGAGAAACACGACGATGACTGGAAAAGGCTGCCGCACTGTACTAAGGAAACAAACAGTTGCAACTCGGCTGCGTGTGACCATGATTCTATTTTCGATCGAAATAGCCTTTACTCACGCCGAAAATCTCGCTCGGATCCTCTACAACTATTAATTGAACGATCAGCTTGCGGCAACACCGAGCCTGATACCATGTGCCCGGCTACCCAGAACATCGAACAACCTTCAATCATCTAATCGCCAAAGTAGGATTATGAGATTGTCGGAACTTAAGCAATACCTTGCAGATAAGCCCGGCAGCGAGCCAGAACATAGAAACATACCGATAACCAAATGGCGACAGATTGTACAACATAAAAGCTGCACCACCCGATTCGATGGGAAGATTTAGCGCTCGTCCAACGGTCACGGCTGGGACCTCGACAAAGATTGCAACAATAAGAAGTGGAAATAGTACAAGATTTACGGGGATGTAAGGTATGAAACAAAACAATATTGTTCCAGATAACGTGAATGCGACAAGACAAAACACCAGTCCGCAGTATACATTCAAAAAAACCTGAAACATTTCCATAACAGCATTGTGCGCTTTCAAGACTGACGAACAGGTCGCCTACCAACACTTTTCCAACTGTGCTTCACACTGTCGGCTCACTCTGAGTTGCTCACAGAAACATCACCAGAAGCTGGCAATTTGTAGCCAGTTTGCAGGAAGCGCTCGGCAACGCCGATGCGGCGAAAGACATTCAAATTGGCAAGTCCGTCAATCGCGAAACAGATAATCACAGTCTATTTCTCGCATGCATCTCAAGCTAGTTTTAGTAGGTCATTCCTAATTGACCGTCAAACCAAAATAATTCTCCGCTATCAGAGTCAGACATAATACTTTCCTCGTAGTGTTAAACACCACCGTACAACGGGTTTCCAGAAAATGGTATAAGAAATACCCCAAGACCGGCCCAACCCAATTAGGTCCATTGATATTTCGTTTCGGGTGATTGTTAAAGGGTTTGATAGATGCTCTCTGAAGTTCATCGTATTTCCATAGCCGCGCCATGCAGTGTTAAGTGGGACGCAATGACGGGCGATGAGCAAACGCGTTTCTGCAATCAATGTGACAAGCATGTCTACAACATCTCGTCTATGAGTGAGTCGGAAGTCGAGCAGTTGTTCGTGACGGCTGCAGCGGTACCTTGCATTAAGCTCTTCCGGAGGCTGGACGGCACTATCATCTTCGACAATTGTCCGGTTGGTTTGCGCAAATTGCGCGACCAAATTAGAACAACCGCGAAGTTTTTAAACGCAACGGTTGCGACGATAGTTGCGTGTGTGGCTGCATCAGTGGCTGCCTTTGCAAAAGACGAGTGCAAGCCGGTTGCGAGTGGTGTCCGCATAGACTGGACACTGAGTGAAAACGGTCATACTGAGCCGACCTTCGATAAGCCGGAGCCCGTTAAGCAATTGGCACAGCTTGGTATTCCGGACACCAATGTTTTCAATCTAATTCGCAGGTCTATGCCGCCGGTGTACGGCTTATCGGTCAACAATGCTTTTGGTAAAGCGCTGAAATTAGCGGATAGCGGGAAGATGACCCTGGCTGAAATCGAGTTTCAAAAAGCACTGGGAGAAGCAGAGAGAAGTGAGCGAGATCCGAATGTGACTGAGTTCATTGCCACAGAGTATGCGAAATTATTGCGCAAAAAGGGTGACGCGAAAGGTGCAGATGCGCTCATTGCAAAATACAAAGTCGCGGGTGTTGCAAGCGTGACTAAAGTGTCCAAATGAGATTCTGGAATGTTTGATTCCCTATGCTTCGAAAACTGGTTTTGTTAGTCGCTTTCTTCTTTTGTGCTATCAGTCTTTGGGTCACTGGTTTGGCTTTGGACTGGAAGGATCCAGATATTCCGAATCTTCCAACTCTTTTGCCGCTTGCCACCGTGGCTATTGGTGTGGCTGTCGGCTACTTTCAGCGGTTTGGTGCGGTGCATATCAACAAGCTGAATCGTGGAGGGTCGTTGACGTTATGGTTAAGCGGACTTATGACTACTGGACTGATGGTTTTTGTGGGCATCGTTTGGGGACTGTTGTTCGGCAAAATCTCCCGCTAGTTTGTCAGAGCGACAGTCTTCTTACCTACATACTTTGACGGACTGGTAATTCTTCCAAGAAACTATGGTGGCGAATTTCGTGGTGGTGATTTGACTGCGAACCGAAAAGCCTGAACGTTCCCTGCTGTGAGCAGCAGTAGCAATATGGCTGGCACGGAGAGACAGACCGCGCCAAAATGAGTCTGCATAGCGCCAGTTGCAGCCTTACCAAGCAACAGACCGCCCGCAAAGAAAAGACTAAAATAGGCGCAATGACCAAAGCCCATCAACGCGGCCCAATTTCGACGTAATGGAATTCCTTGCCAGAGTTCCTTGTCGCTCAGATAAGCAGTAAACAAAATGGCAACGAGAATCCAGAACATGCCTAGGAATGAGAGAATCTCAAACGCGCCAAACCAGGGTGCGGCCAGGTCATAGTTCTCGAACTCCCCTACCACAATCATGCTTGTTAACGCAAACCAAGTCAAAAATGACCAAACTGCGGAAATAGCGAAGTACACCAGGGACGCAAATCGAATCATATGCCACCTGACCTGCTCCTAAAACCTTGTACCAACTAAACTCAAAACATCGCTGATGAACGACAAAAAACATGATCCACTGGTGTATCTAGTTTCTTATCACTCAATGGACCAGACTGGGACGAAGTTTTGCCCGGAATCGATTTTGGTTTTCGGACGTTTCAGGTCATCGTCGATAGTGTCAAATTTGGCGCGCAATTTAGAAACCTTTCCAAGCTGGTCTGATTCGAACTTGCACACAGTTTCTTGTCGACGGCTCTGTCAATACCAATCTGGAATATACTATCGCTGTGAAGGACCCAAGTCGCATAACGAGCTGCCCCGCCTTTATCAACTATCTTACCGGGTATGAAGCCGGACGCGGCCAATGAAATAGAGCTATGGAATGATCGCGCGATTAACAGCCTCTAAAAGCGACAGCCCGATGTGTAGTAGAGCGGAGTAGAATTTTTTTCCAAGATCTGTACAGGCAACACATCACCACGTTCAAGATGCACATCTTTCGTTTGACTGGCAAAGACGGTGGTTATCCAATACGTCGATTTACCATTTTTTCTCGGAGAATCCAGAGTTGCTGGTAGTGCCAGACGAGTACCGTTTCTTAAAATCCGCCAATACCCATGCTTGACGAGCGGCACTATCTCACAAGATTTGCCAGTTTCAAGCTGAACAGAACTGAAATCAAAACGCAGGTTAGGATGCTCGTACTTCAAGTCGGGTTCGAGAACTTCACCGACCAATTTTGTATTTGCAGGCAGTAAACGTACATCATTGACAGTCAAATTTTCAACCAAATGCGCACCAAAATTACCACCAGTTCTGCCCTCGACGGACTGATCGAGCACGACGTCAAAAGTTATATTTGATGCATCTGCTAAAACTGTGGAGCTTGCAGTCAACAAAACGGTCGAGCTTAATAGCACAGGTCCTATATAGAGAAACCAAGACTTTAAACGCACAGCAGTTATAACCTCCTGAAGTAGGCTCCGATTGTAGTACAAGAAAGCCTGAGCGATTACACGATGAAAAATTTGGGATGCGCTGCAAGCTTACACAACCGACGGCGATCTCACGATCGACAACGATTAGCCAAAATGCGTTGCGCGCAATTGCTGTCGTACGCTAAAACTGGATGTTCGCCGGTAGCGATAATGACAGGCAGTGAAACTGCTGTAATCCCTCGCCAGCATCGTTGAAACTTGCAAGCGACTCAAGCAAGATCCTTTCAAGTAGTTCGCTACGGCTATCGCGCGACTCGCAGTTTTTGAATGCGACGACGACAATTGCTTAACCATGGCTCTAGTTGCTGCTCTGAGGAATACTTCGAAATACTTTTCCCGGTTTCGGACGGCGGCATTCTGTCTGCACTGTCCGCGCACAGTCCGGCAGCATCTCTTCCATACCCAAAGAAGGTTCAAAGGATAGACTACAACACGGAAGAACCGAGCGAGATGGTCATTCACCATTCGAATCTATTCTCATGTCTAGTTTCGGATACTGCTCAAATTTTAATTGCACGTATGCTTTTTTATTCGAAGGTAGCTGTATAGAAGGGAGACTAAGATGACTCAAAGAATCCTGTTTTTTTTGAGGCGATTTATCGTAGATTTGCTCAATGTCACTCACATTACCAGATGAATCAACCCTAAAAGCGTACATAGCGTGATCGCTAGATTTTGTTTCACAGTGCCTTCGTTGTGCATTGATTCGCTTCATAGACAATTTCAGCCAATGCTTCTCTCGCGGAGTGAGAGTCTTTAAGTACTGCGTCCATGGGTATAAAGCCATGTTTCTAGATAATCCAGGACAATTTGTGACAGCGATCGCCATTCCTGGAGTAGGCAAGCTCACCAAGGTCATAAGAAAAGCGAACAGCAGTTTTTTCATTGAAGTTCCTTCTCCCCAGATTCTTAACAGCATATCCGAATGCAGTAGTGAGAGCGAGAAATCGCTCTCACTACCAAACATTTAGAGTGATCAAGCTTACGGCTGACCATCCTGCGGCCTTGACGTGCCGCGCTGCGACATTCTTTGAATTACGTAATTTCGGTCTTCTGTATAGTTCACGAAACCCTGACTGTCAGGGTGAAGCACAGTCACTGACTGGGAAAGATCTTCTAAATCGTCGAAGTGGATCTTGAAAAATCCGATGCGTTGTCCATCATGCCAGTGGAAATGCGCACATGTCGAACTGCAGTCGAATCGAATTGGGTGCTGCTCAAAGTAACCATAAATAATGCCGAGGCTACAACAGATAACTGCCGCAACCGTACTAACTTTAGTCCAGCTTCCTTTCAGATTAGCCATCACATCGCAGACCCTTCCTATCAGCCACAGTTCGGTGTGTGAGGAAGTTCACGTCCGTGCGCGCTAAATCCTCTTTCACTAGTATAGTGCCACTGCGTCTTTCCGTCACCTTATCCGGAATTTGAAACCCAGGCTGGCCGCAGCCGTCTAGTTCATCAAACCTGCAATTCAGCACTACCAAATTGAAATATGCGACTTGTTCACTGTGCACCGACTGCGGTGCTCAAGAACAAGCCAGGTGCGCAATTTGGTTCCATTCGTTTTTTCTACAAATGTCCGCGTGATAGAAAAAACTGATTCAGCTTTCGATAATGCCGCAGGCTCAAGATTTTTTCAAAGAATTGAGATGTTTCTCTCAAAACGGCTTAGTTCAGTAACCAAAGCTTGCAAACCTTAATAAGCACTGTAGGGAACCTCGCGGAGGGGGGATCCACGGCTGACATCGCCACTCCGACCTACACAAGCGCGCGAAAGAGGTTTATCGTGAGGTTGTGATGGTCAGCTGCTTGCAAGAGGATTCTGTAAATGTGATTGACTTATCAAACCGAAAAAACTGCATTAAGACCTTAGTTTGCTGGGTTTTGGTCATGACGTTCTTGTTCATCCAAAATCCAAGCGATGCAGCGCGGCGAGTATACCCACCAAGTGAGTGGTGGGGTTTACCTTACTGGTCACCGGACGGTAAATTGCTTGCCGTCCAATCTCCGCCAGCAGCGAAAGTTCCGTCTGCCTTTAAAAACAGCGCAATTTTTGACATTAATGCAAATCCTGACCGTCAAACTTTAATTCTTGATGCGAAGAATTTTTCTGTAATTGCTTTTGTGGGGCGTGCGATGAATGCAGCTTGGTCTCCCGATGGCAAATTTTTCGCCGCTGTAGTGCACAGTCCTACCGGCGAGTACGCAGCTGTTTTCGAGGCTTCGTCAGGTCACTTGTTCAGGAAACTCGCTCTAAAATACTCAGACTGCAGACTCGCATGGTCCCCAAACAGCAGCAAGCTCGCAATCACACAGAAGAATATAATCTCCATATTTGACCTTCAGAGCGAAGTCGAATCACGGCTGCCGACTACCGATCGCGAAATGATTTGGAATTTACCCGCTTGGTCGCCGGACGGAGCGTCGATAGCTGCGTTCGCCAATCTGCCGTTCAGAATAAATCGCGCAGATCGTATTCAGATTTGGAACAGCAATACTCTAACCTGCACTAAAACTCTTGATGTTCCCTTTGGTCAACGCAAACACAGCATCAACCGTTTGTTTTGGTCGAAAGACGGTCGAAAAATTTTCCTTAGTGCTCCTCAGAGAATCGCGGTATTTGACACTGGAGTTGGTGCCATCACCAAAACCGTCCAGGGGCGCGACTGTTTTTCCCTGACATACTCTCCCAGGGGAACTCATCTTGTCTTCAGGGACCGAGACAAGGTGCGAATACTCACCCCTGATTCGCTGTCCGAAACTCATAATTTTCAGGGACCCCAAAACACGCTTTTTACCTTTGACCTATCTCCAGACGAAAAGTACCTGCTTATCAAACAGAACAAAACTGTTGCGATCTTTCAGCTAACGACGGGAAAGGCGATGGGGTACTACTCTTGGTCCAACTCGAACAGGGCGCGTTGGACGCCGGACGGCAAATCTATCGTGGTGTCTGGTACCAACTTGGCACCGAGGATTTTGAAGGTAAGGCTGTCTGGTCTTGGAACACGTAGCTGCATAGAAGGCGGTCATCCAGGCGCACCCAAGTGGGAAAGTCGTTTTTGCCCCGCTAATCTGGAGCAATGTTTTGTCGGGTTCGACCGATCACTTACCAGTAAGCAACGGGATCGTTTCAAGAATACGAAACAGGATGATCTTGGTGTTTTTGGCGGAGGCTCAATACTTACAGATTCGATGATGTATGACGTTTACAATAATTGGGACCACTTTGTGCTTGAACAATTTTTCGAAGATAAAGGCATTTCAGACCAGAGAGATTTATTCGACATCGTCCTCATTTCTTACTGGCGACGATTAAACCGGAAATCGATGGATATCGATGCGGAAATTAAAGCGCACCGCAATTGGTGGCAGAGTCGTGCACCCGCCGTGGAAGAGAACAGACCGCTATCTCCGGACCTTCTCGATTACTCTGCGCACGACGAGGCTGAAGGTGCATTTACGATTCGCTCTTTGAAGTCCAAGCTCAAAATCGTGAGCTTCGTTTCAACGAGCGATGCTGGCTGTGCCCAGCAAATGCAAGTTCTTGAAAAACTGAGAAAGAAGTATCCATACCACGATTTGGCGTTCGCAACCTACATAGTTCCACCTGCGAGTACAGCAGCCATGCAATGGACAGTTGATAAACATCCGAAAATAGTGGTTGATAACACGGCGGCCTTTTTAAGAATGTCCCGCCCCTGGTTCCTGGTAGCCCTTGCTTCTGATGAACTCTGCAAGAAGTTTGTGCAGTTTCAGTCCGTGACAGTAGGCAAAACCCTTGGTCCCCCTCAAACGTTGGTTATCAGTCAAGGTGACATCGTCAAATTCAGACTAAACGGATTTACTCCAGGTATCACAGAAAAAATTCTGGAAAGCGAAATCGATGATGCACTTCAGGACCGCATTCACCCACTTTCCACAAACACTAAATCTGCAACTAAAACTCACTAGTTTCATCTACCGATGCAATCGTCGGCTCTGTCGCCATGACCTCATGCGGGTCCCAGCGAAAAATCGCTTTCACGATTGGCAGCATCGGATGATTTAGAGCCTTAGAACTGAAAAACACTTCGTGTTCTCTTTCCGTCGCAGACATGTGGTGCAGCTCGGGGATAAATCTCTCCAGCCCAAGATGTTTTGCGTGCTCGGCAGCCCCTTCATATTCCATGACGTTTACATGTTCAAGCTTACCGGCGAAATACATCGGCAAGAAGTAGCCAATTACAAAGCACGCAGCTGCAACCGTTCGCCCCACTGTCCACATCATGCATTCGCGCCAGCGCTGCGGTTTTTCATCCAGAGCTTTCAGCATCTCGCCTACCGTCGCACGATGCTCTAATTCTTCTTTCTCGATCTTTTGAATTGTTGCTCTCTCAGCAGGATCACGTAAAGAGCGCCAGTGACCGCTATAAGCAAGTGCTGCAGCCAACTCTCCTGAATAAGCAAGTCTAAGCAGTCTCAACAGTTGCCGCCGATGTTCTTGAGAATCCACGATGGTACTTCCGATTACATTGCAGCCTGAATTGCTTTGTCAAATGACGCCCCAATTGTAATCCCTTGGAATCCTCGATATTATGACTTTGGATTCTCGTGCATGCCCGCGTTAGGTGGATTTGGATCGGACTGAACAACTTGCACACATCGTCCACAGATGATCGCTCAGAGAGAAGAGTTCGAATGACCCAATCGTCCATCATGTGTACGATTGAATGAGACTGGCGCAGAATGGTATAACAAAGTAAAAGTCGACAGGAAGTGAACACACTCAAATCGATTATCGCAGTTGCGTCACTCGAATCATGGACTCGCTCTCGATGCGATTCACTTTGAAAATTCTGAGCATCCCAGTTCTGCTGATAGCAGTGGCTGTTCCATCACAGGCTGCTGATGACCTTTTGGCGCGGGCAAAACAGCTATACCAAAGCGGTGATTTGCAAAAAGCCGAGCAATGCCTGAAATCGCAAATCAAAACACATCCCAAAGACGCAGTGGCACATTACCTTTTAGGCAATGTATTTGTGTCGTTGAAACGGAACACCGACGCGAAAAAGGAATACGAAAAAGCAGCCGCATTGAACCCGCAAGGGGCGGTAGCAAAATACGCCAGGATGGGATTAAGCAACCTGGCAAACCCGGTGCCGTACCCAAGCGCTACGCCTCAGGCAGTTCCTTCCGCAGATAATTCAGTGAGTGGTCAGAGCGCGAAATCTGCGCAGGAGCAACGACCTCCCGAACATCAGATGAACTCAAATGTCAATTCCGATCAGGAACGATTGAACGCTGACCGCGACTCGAAGATAGCTGAAATTCAAAGTGACACACAAAGACGAATTGGCCAAATCAAATCACAGATGCAGGGCGAGATCGAAGGCAACGGGCGTGCGCTACGTGCAAGGGGACGATATTACTACGATCCTGCCGACGCCAACGAGGAGATACGGAAGGAGTGTCAACGGCAGATCGAAGCGATCAACGCCGACACAGAAAAGAGAATCCAGGCGCTGCGCGATGAATATGCACGGAAGTTAGGACACTAGAGATCTTGGAGCGACAGCACATGAACGGCTTGGGGTCACTACAAAGTCATGATAGGCTTTCAAAATGAAAGAAGTGCAAAAGAACCCGGAGTCAAAGTCCATCGTGCGAGGCGCCTGTCCTCACGATTGCCCTGATACTTGTGCGCTTGTAATCACTGTAGAGAATGGCAAAGCCACTAGTGTAAAAGGCGCCACCGATCATCCAACCACTGACGGATTTCTATGCACAAAAGTCAATCGGTATCTTGAGCGCACTTACAGCCCTGAAAGAATCTTGCATCCGATGAGATCGGTGGGAGGCAAAGGCGAACGGAAATTTGAAAGAATCAGTTGGGAAGACGCTTTAGCGATCATAACCGACAAATTCAAATCAATTGCCACGGAATTCGGACCCCAAGCCATTCTTCCATACAGCTACGCCGGCACCATGGGACTCGTTCAGGGCTCATCAATGGACCACCGTTTCTTTCACAAACTCGGCGCATCTCTGCTCGACCGCACCATATGCGCTAGTGCAGGTGGTGCAGGCTATCGCTACACGATTGGCGCCACCATCGGCACTGATATGGAGCGTTTTGTCGACTCCAGACTCATCATCATCTGGGGTTCGAATCCAATCACATCAAATGTACATCTCTGGCCGAAGATTTTGGAAGCACAACGTAACGGTGCCAAGCTAATAGCGATCGATCCATACAAATCGCTAACCGCAGAAAAATGCAATCAGCATTTGGCGATCAGACCCGGTACTGATGGTGCATTGGCTCTCGCCATGATGCATGTAATCATTTCGGAAAATCTAACTGATGCTAATTATGTACAGAAGTACACTGTCGGATTCGAACTGCTGAAAGATCGTATCAAGACATGGTCACCGGCGCGAGCAGCGGAAATCACAGGATTAACCGAAGAATCCATTGTCAGCTTAGCGCGAGAATATGCAACGATAGCTCCTTCAGTCATCAGATTGAACTATGGCATGCAGCGTCATACTGGTGGTGGCATGGCAGTCAGAACAGTAGCTTGTCTGCCTGCGCTTGTGGGCGCATGGCGCCATCCTTCCGGTGGAATTTTGCTATCGACTTCAGGCACTTTTGGCATCGATAACAATGAGCTTCTTCGCCCTGATCTGATTTGGAATAACCCGCGCACAATCAATATGTCAGCAATCGGGGACGCGTTGCTGGGCTATAACCGCACAGTGAAAACATCCACATCATCGGATGGACAAACGAATGTTGAACAGACTCTTACACCGCTAGATCCGCCGATAAAAGCACTGTTTGTCTACAATTCAAACCCTGTAGCCGTTGCTCCGGATTCGACCAAAGTTATAAAAGGGTTCTCCAGATCAGATTTGTTTACGGTTGTGCATGAAATTTTTCATACCGACACCGCCGATTACGCCGACATCATTTTGCCAGCCACAACGCAACTCGAACAATTTGATGTGCACAAATCTTACGGACATTTGTACATGCTGGCAAACTCACCGGCAATTGCTCCAATCGGAGAAGCTAAACCGAACAACGAAGTCTTCCGTCTTCTGGCAAAAGGCATGGGATTTGTAGACGACTGTTTCGCAGATACCGATGAAGAAATCGGTCGACAGGCGATTTTGAGCAGTCATCCCCACATGCAGGGAATTAGACTGGAACATTTGAAGGAAAGAGGCTGGCAGCGCCTATCTGTTCCTGAGACATTTGCGCCGTTTGCGGAAGGTAACTTTCCGACCCCGTCTGGCAAGTGTGAATTTTACAGCGAGACGTTGGCAAAAATGGGCGTCGATCCATTGCCCTGTTTCATTCCACCAACTGAATCAGTGCGATCAGCACCAGAACTGTCGAAAAAATTTCCACTGGAAATGATTTCGCCACCGGCGCATAACTTTCTCAACTCGAGTTTTGCGAATTTGCCGAGTTTTCTCAAATCTGAAAAGGAACCGTTTCTCGAAATTCATCCAAACGATGCTGGTTTGAGAGGCATCAAAGATGGTGATCGCGTGCGCATCTTTAACGACCGGGGGGCTTTCGGTGCAAGAGCAAGGGTATCAGAGCGTGCCAGAGAGGGTGTTGTGGTTGCATTATCCATTTGGTGGAAAAAACTCACCACTGATGGTACTAATGCAAATGACGTTACTTCACAAAGATTGACTGATATGGGCGCAGCAGCGACCTTTTACGACACCCTGGTAGAAGTAGAAAAGGAATGACAGGACTAAAGTTTGGACCGGTCTCGGCACTTCAATCATCCATTCGCAAAGTCGCCGCTAGCAGTCTATGATGTAGTACCAGAACACTGGCTGCGAAGGAGTTCTACGTTACCGTGTCCAAATCAAATTCGATCAATAGTGACCCAGACTCATTCATGAACGAAGACATGAATGCATTCCGTCGTGCTTCCAGAGAGCTGTTTAACAACCATTTCCGCCCAGTGGAATCAGACGGTCATGAGGCGTGGCTGGCTGTTGAACGCTTTCAGATTGTTGAAGCAGTTTTGTTCGAGCAACTTGTGACGGTACCAAATTCAATAGAGAAGGTCCCATATGGTGAAGTACAACCAAAAATCGAAGTCGTTTTAAGATTCAGTACTGATGTCCCTGCTTTCATAAAAGAAAACGCTGAGACGCCTGAGTGGGAGCATCCTACCGAGAAAACACTCGGACCAGATGCTTTACTGGGCTTCGTCTCCTTTTATGACTTTGAAAGCCCAAATGTCTGCATTGACAATCAATACGTCATGGTGAAAATTCTAGGGCATGCTACAAAACCTGACCTAGTCGGTAAATTTGCGCTTCTTTACTCGTTCTACGTAGGTTACAGGAAGATTTAATGGACTCACCTTGTTGACCGTGATCATATTCGTCCCCAAAGTGTAAAAAAAACGGAGCCAAACAAACAGTTACTGAACTGTTTGCTCATGAGCCAGGATGCCCGTAGATAAGGTACAGTGGCGTATTCTTGTATCGGTACAGCAATGTTTCCAAGAAAGTCTGCTCCTGCCTCCCTGAGACTAAAGTTGACCGCCGGGTTGTGTGCTCTGGCGGCTTGCTGGATCTTTGGACAGATCGCTTTTCCGGTCGCTAATGTTGAGCAGTTACGCGATGGCGACATAATTTTCCAAACATCCACATCACGGCAAAGCAAAGCGATTCAGCTTGCGACTCATTCTAAATACTCACACATGGGTATTCTCTTTCACAATCCGAACATGTCCTCTCAAGATCCAAACGGCTGGTGGGTCTTTGAAGCAGTCGGTCCTGTGAAAGAAACCCCATTGAAAAATTGGGTGGCTAGAGGATTTGGGCATCACTATGTTGTGAAGCGCTTAAAACAAAACCGGCTTCATGCAGGTGCCGTGCTTATGAGCACAGGCGATAAGTTTAAAGGCAAACCGTATGATGCTTATTTCGGATGGTCCGATGATCGGATCTATTGCTCTGAACTCGTGTGGAAAATGTATAAAGAGGGCCTGGGTGTTGAAATCGGGCCTTTGCAAAAGCTAAAAGACTTTGATCTAAGTTCTTCTACGGTTAAGGCGATGCTCATGGAGCGGTACGGCTCTGCCGTGCCGCTCGACGAAACAGTGATAGCACCATCAGCCATCTTTGATTCACCCGATTTGGTAACCGTGTGTTCTCATTGATTCTACCTACTGCGGTGGCAAGTGTTGCCATAGCAGTTCTAAACTTTGCGCAAAACTTGCCATTATACTGACCCTTGGTCGGGAGATACTGGGATATAGCCCCGCCCTCTATCATGCGGGTCTTCCCGCCAACCGCAACGAACCCAGCTCGATGAGTCAAAAATTCAACATCAGCGGCAAGACACAAACAATGAAAGACGGCCGGTCAAATCAAAACCAAATGAAACCAAGGAAGATAACAATATTCGTCATCGCAGGCGTTCTTGCATTGCCCCTTGTGTGGAACTGGTCTGCATCGATCTTCATCTCGGAAAAATGGAAGAAATCGTTTCTGTCTAACAGCAGCTCGGTTCCCTCCGCTACAATCCGAATCAATATGGTGGATGATCTGCTTCGTCGATACAAACTTGTTGGAATGACGCGAACGGAAATAGAACAACTTTTGGGTAAGCCCCCATCGACGCAGTATTTCCCTAGCTACGATTATGTCTACTGGCTAGGTCCAGAGCGCGGCTTCATAAGCATCGATTCAGAGTGGCTTTGCGTCAAATTCAAAAACGATAAGGTTATTGAAGCTCGGATATGTCGAGATTAGCCTTTCAATCTCCATTGCCTCTAAGCTTTTCATGCCGGTGCGAATTTCAAGAATTACAGACTCGATAGCCATCTCGTGCTCATTAATTCCGGACAAACTCACACTTACTATAAAGGTGTCGAGTATATTGCGATACTACATGTGGTGTCAGTCCAAATGCTAGTCTGCCTGAGAACACCCAACGCAAGAAAACCTAAGAGTAAAAACAGCACGATTTCAAAGGCAGGCGTAACATCCAAACAGACGTTTACTATAGTAATATGCTGTCTCCGAAGCATTATAAAATTTCGTTCGTAAAGGTTCCCAGATTGGACTACGAATCGCATCTGAGGTTCATCTCTAAGGCGCACCTTCAGAATAGATCTTCCCCAGAAGTCGACTAGACCACGATCCAAGCTCAACAAAGGTAATCTGCTGCGCATCGGTCTTAATGAGCCACTGAAACTCCGAATCAGCCAATTCAGTGGCATGGATAGTTGGGTCAAAAGCCGCCCTGATTGAAACGGCTAACAGCATCAGGAAAAGGGTCAGGGTTTTACAGCGCGATATCAGCACATTTTTGTCCACACGGGTTTCAACTCACTCACCTTTCCTTTATGCGCTCACTCGTAGCTGAAAGCGTCAGTGCCTGACGCTCGTAGCCCATATCACGCATAAATTCCGACACAAAATCAAGTTGTGCGATTGCATCCATTTCGTCCAACGGTTCTGACATCAGTCTGGCGAATTCGCTAGCTATTTGCTGAGCGGCTACTTCATCGTTTTGTTTCAGGTCGATAAGAGCCAAATAAGCATCCTTCCACGCTGATGAAGAATCTGGATACAGCTTCGACGGCGATGATGCCTCCAAGTACAATTTTCTGATAAGGTGCTTAGCCTCTGCTCGATTGCCCACGGCAAGATTTGCTTTTACCAATCCCATCAGAAGATATGGCTGTTCGGCAGCAATAGGTCGCGCAATAAGAAATTCGTTGAGTGCGTTCTTATACTCGTGAAGTCCTAACAGTGATTCCGCTTTCAGGTAGTGCCAGTAGTAACAGTTGGGTGGCAGGCTGTTAGTCCGCTGAACCATTGCCATTAGCTGTGAATATCTTCCGAGAACTAAAAGATCATAGAACCACAGAGCATCGTCAGACTGCGCGTCTGAAGGATTCATTTTGAGTGCAGCGAGCCTATCAGCCAAGAGTTCTGCATTCTTAAACTTGTGCTTCCAGAGAGAGTGCATTAACTCATCGTGATACCACACATATCGGTCCTGAACCGACACCATTTGTGGGCAGACAGAGATCAGTATCGACTTTTCAGTTTCTAGGTAGCGAGCAGTGATCAATAGTAGTCCACAAGCAAGCAACGCTGTCATGCGGCTGAAAGGGTCAATCCTGAAATAGGACAATAGCCACAACATTTTGCGTTCGATCTTCCGCTTCCCTTTACCTTAGACAAATTAGCAGAAACTCGCGAACCAGTTAATAGTGAATATACGACTGATAGCGCAGACCGAACGACTTAGCAGGTGGTTATGCACGGTCTCGTTGTACAATTCTTCGATTAGCAATGGTGCTGCTTGCCTTTGCTTCCGCCAATTTCGAACTCATCCAGGAATGTCTTTGACCAACAGGTCCATTTTTACATCCAGTTCGAACAGTGTTTCAACAGATTCACACGCTGCGCGCATCGAAACCTGAGCCTCAGTGATATCGCCCGTGCTGGCGCTGAGAGCTTTCCACGCTTCGCGACTTGGCCATTGAGCATATGCAATCCATCTGCCATCCGAAGCTTGGTGCAGTCGTGATCCTAAGCCGCCATGCGAATCCCTTATTTGCTCCGTTAGGCGGCACCACGACTCCTGGAATTGCTGCTCGCAACCCTCGTGAACACGAAAGTGATAAATGACTGCAAACACTTCAGTTCCTCATTCTTGTAGTATGTCTAGAAAATTTTTGCCAGTTGTTATATTGCACCAAAAACTTCACCACTTAGGACCATCCAGCTTCAGCTGCTCGCCAACCTGCTTCTTCCATTCTGAAAAGGTTTTGGCATCAATCTTGGAAGCATCGATTCCATTCGTCTTCCTCAACTCGATATTTTTGACTTGCTGATTTGATTGCTTCGCTTCAGAATCCAGCATGCTTACCTGCTTGAGACGACCGCGTAAAACGGTGCTATCCAAAGTTCCAGAGAACTCGAATAAGTCACGGGTGGGAACCTGTTTTTTGTTTTTATCGAAGGTGCTTCCTTCGGACAACTTACTCTCGAATTTCAGCGACTTGCGCGGTGCGTCATATTTCACGTCAGTCAATAGTCCGCAAGGCTTCATGTCTGCTAATCCATATTGTGACGTAAACACACCAATCAGCTGCTCACGGTTTTGCCAGAGTGCGACTGTGTATCCGACCGCGTGCTCATCTTCGCCGCCGTGAGTGTGCGTGACATTAGAATAGGTGCCCAGGCTTTTGATCGGCTCATCCTGAGTCGCTCCACGCACTGGCTCTGCCGCGGATACGACGACAACAACGACAAACAAAATAAGACTTGCAAGTGATGAGACTATAAAGCGCACAGACTCTCTCCTGTTTCGATCAGTCGGGATACATCATAAACCATGATGACTTTTCAGCTTTGACTTTTCAGCCTTTGAATTATAGCTGCCAGCTCTGAAAGTGTTATGCCGTTCCGTCGTAACAATGACGTAACGCCGGGTTCATATGCTCTCATAGATACCACATGCAGTGTTCGGCAATAGTTACTAGCCGCTTTTGCAATAAACAAATTGCGCGCCTTGGGCAAAGTCCAGGTCGTTGCATTCCAGCAACTACTGCTCGCACAGGGAAGTATTCAGGCATGGAAGCTGATTTTACTGGTCCAACTCAAAGAAGAAATTCAGGATTTACCGCTGAACAATATCACTTGAACGATCGAGATGACACATTCGCGACTGGATGTTTTGACGCTTTCGAGCGCAACAGTTCGAACCAGATCACGACTCGCTTCGATCCATCACAACCGATGCAAGCAGCTGAATTGCCACAAGCTTCAGTAAGCCCAGACGGTCGCACTCTCTGTTTCGAATTTCAACAAGGGCAAGGAACGCAATCATTCGATGCGCGACCGGTTATCGCTGGCTCTTTTATGATGCACCAGCAGCGGTTTGAGAAAGACGGATCAATTAAAGATTTTCAGGAAGCGCGAAGTCTTGATCATCGCGGACAAAAATCAGGCGGTGAGCGAACTCGACAGCGCGACGAGAGCCACGGTGATCCAGTAGGACCTGGGGAACAGGTGCCGGTGAGGAGACTGTACGATTATTTTATTGAGCACGGGTTTAGTAAGGCTCAGGCCGCTGGCATCTTGGGCAACATGAAGACAGAATCAAACTTTCGAACTAATGCATACAATCCTCGCGAAAAAGCAATCGGCTTGTGCCAGTGGGAAGATTCCAGACGTACCGCACTAGAGAGATTCGCCACACAACAAGGCAAGCCGGTTTCCGACTGGCATGTGCAAGCAGACTTCATCATGCACGAACTGGGCACAACTGAAAAACGAGCCTATGCGGCTCTGAAGACTGCGCAAACTCCGGAACAAGCAGCGAAAATTTTCCAGTCAAAATACGAAAGGAGCGCAGCTCTCACCAATCGAGCCACCAACGCGCGAGAAATATACAATCAATTATAGAGTGCGGGGATTGCTAGCTGCAAAGCAAAACGAATCGCAGAATTTTTAGCTCTCGTGCTAAGGAGCACTGCGACATCCCTAACTGTTGGTGTAAAGTATCACAAAGACAGAGATGGGAAGTTCGAAGATAAATATTCCGTCGAACTTTGTTTGAGGTTTGGCAGTTTGAATCAACAAAAGTTTTTCAGCACTCTTACGCTTTTGCTAGCGGTTTCTATTCTCTTTGGATGCAATGTTCACAGCGTCGCTCCAGACAAAGAAGGAAGTAAGACGCATCTGAATGCCGCGAAAGATCACTTGCAAAATGAGGAATTCGAACAAGCTTTGAGTGAAGCCCGAGAAGCTGTTGCACTCGACCCAAATAGCGCGCAAGCACACGCTGTTCTAGCCGACGCAATGGCGGAAAGTAACAAGTCTAATCAGGCAATCGGAGAGTTAGAGAGTGCGCTCAAACTCAGTCCAAACGATCCCAAAATTTTGAATCAATACGTCACGCAACTCGAGGATCTGGAGCGATACGACGATGCAATTGCGTCGGAAAAAAAACTAGTCAGCTTGAGTCCGAAAGACGCTGCATTGCACCGACAAGCATCGTGGCTCTACACGCAAGTAGGAGATACGCAAGGCGCTCTCGCGATGTCGAGAGAAGCCGTGAAAATCAATCCCAAAGAAGAAAAAAATTGGACTGACCTCGCGAACGTTTTAAACGATATGAGCAAAGCCGATGAAGCACTGCAGGTCTGCAAAAAGGGCTTGAGCGTGATCCCTGATTCAAACGAGCTCAACTACACCATGGGGCTCATTTTGTCGGGATCGAAGAATCCCAAAGCAGCAATAATGCCACTCAAACGAGCCCTTGAGCTAGACCCAGACGACGACGCTGCGCGAGAACTGATGGAAAAGCTGTCACAAGCAGCCGGTAAACCAATTTATATGGTCAAACTAAATAAGCTTGGCAACAGCAACATCGTCGAGGTAGTGGTTAACGAGAAAGTGCGCACTAAACTGGTTTTGGACACGGGCGCAACTTCAGTCGTAATTTCAAACGCAATCGCGAAGCAATGCGTGCCTGATCTTTCAACAGCGGAAACAGTAGACTTCACTTCCGTCACCGGAAGCGGTTCGGGACGAGCCGTAAAACTGTCGTCTTTGCGGGTCGGTACAGCAAAAGTGAGCAACGTCGAAGCAATCGTTCATGACATGCCGAGCAATTCCACAGATGAAGGGCTTTTAGGCATGACCTTTCTCAAGCATTTTCGAGTAACTCTAGATTCAGAAAACTCGCAGCTGTGGCTTACTACACGCTAGAACCTAAACCTCAACTTGAATTTGAACTAGAAGCGGAAGCTGAACTCGAACCGGACCCTAATGTTGAACTTAAATCAAAATCTGACGTTGAACTTGACCCGCAATCTGACGTTGATCCTGCGATCAGCTATTTCGTCTTTAATGAACCTGACTGAATCTGCATATCAACCTGTTCAAAAGCAATCATAGGCTAAGACGGTTGCGACGCAATCGCTTTCCGCTTGAAAGCAGACGCTCTGGAGACAAGTTTATGAGCGCTCACCAATCGAGCCACCAACGCGCGAGAAATATACAATCAACTATAGAGTGCGACCAAAATTTCGAATAGCTCCGAGTGACCTCCGCTAGGTGAGTTCAGGATCAGGCGGCTCGAATGTAATCTCGAATTCAGGCGAGAACACCACTTTATGTTCAAACAGCAACGGTGTCTTAGCGGTGCATCCACCCCAATAAAAAAGCGACCAAAAATGTAATATCCATCCGCCATCTTCGCTGGCATGCACAACTGGTTTTGTGACTGCTGATTCTTGTTCGAGCTTTGTAGAAGGTTGAGCCAAAAAATGTCCGCGTAGCGAATAACCCAGCCTGGAAAGTGGAAGAAGAGCGCGAAGGATTAAGTCACTCAACCATGTCGGCTCGACTTGATCGAGTTTGGTTGCTTCGCTGCGCAGAATTTCAGCAAGATTTTTCGCTGCATGTGGACCTTTCAAATGGATCAATTTCGCTCCATCAAAGGCGAATAGCCCGTCGAAATCTTTAAAGGCACGCTCCCTTATGCCGACATGAAACAAAGTATGTTTCTTGAGGAAGCTTGCCTCCTGCGTCACGTTGATTTCCAGCGGCTGATGTATTTGCGACGATTGCGTGGTGCCCATCGTGCTGGAATCATTTTCAAGTTGCTCTCGCAGGCTTTCTCTAATGAAACTCTCGCTGGGCATTGCCGGTTGATTGGGTTCGGGGTCGCGTTCACCGCAGCTAACAACCGAGACGCAGTCATGCACAGCTTTCCAACTATTCAGTTTGTCCAAAAGTGTTGTTGCCCGGCGCCGAACTTCCAGGTTTTCACTTTGCCAATCTTTTAGCAACGATTGAAGATCTGTGTCGTTATCCATCCGTCCCTCGCCGGAGAATGGATTGATAAACTTTTGGAGCCACACTAAAGCAGCTTGCGGCGAGCGTCAACAGCAACACTAAACTTACGCCGTGACAGACGTTTTACGTTTTTCCATCGGTACGTAGGGACGCTCTTCGTAACCGGTGTAAATCTGTCTCGGGCGCGCGATTTTTTGATCGTGATCAAGCAGCATTTCCTCCCACTGCGCCAGCCAACCTGGCATGCGACCCAGGGCAAAGAGCACTGTGAAGTAATCAGTAGGATAGCCCATTGCTTGATAGATCAAGCCGGAATAGAAATCGACATTGGGGTACAACTTGCGGGAGACAAAATAATCATCTTCCAGAGCAATGCGCTCCAACTCAAGAGCAATTTTGAGCTTTGGATTGAGACCGGTTTGATCGAACACTTCATCAGCGATTTGTTTAATCAACTTTGCGCGCGGGTCGTATGACTTATAGACTCGATGACCAAAGCCCATGAGGAGTCTTTTTCCTTCTTTGACTTCCTTAATGAAGTTTGGAATATTTTGCACCGAACCGATTTCATCGAGCATTTTGATCACCGCTTCATTGGCGCCCCCGTGCAGAGGACCGTACAGCGCTGCAATACCCGCAGAGACAGCGGAAAATAAATCAACATGCGAGGAGCCCACGGCGCGCACTGCACTGGTGGAACAATTCTGCTCGTGATCGGCATGCAGCACAAACAAAACCTCGAGGGCTCGCTGCAACACGGGATTTGGTTTGTGACGCCCGCCAATGCTAAAAGTCATGTTGACGAAATTGCCCACATAGTCAAGATCGTTGTCGGGAAAAACAAATGGAAGCCCGCGTGAATGGCGAAATGAAAATGCTGCGATCGTAGGCGCCTTTGCCAGGAGGCGCACCCGTTGCAAATAGCGGTTTTCTGGATCGTGAATGTTCTTGGCGTCTGGATAAAAAGTAGATAGAGCACTAACAGTACTGAGCATCATCCCCATGGGATGCGCGTCATAGCGGAAGCCCTCCAGGAACTTGGTAATGTTCGTGTGTACGTAAGTGTGGGTCTTGATCTCATCAGTCCAGCGGTCGAACTGTTTCTGGTCCGGCAGTGCGCCCTGATTGAGTAGGTAGGAAACTTCAAGAAAGCTAGATTTCTCAGCCAGTTGCTCTATCGGATAACCTCGATAGCGCAAAATGCCGCGTTCGCCGTCAATGAAAGTAATTGCGCTGCGGCAGGCAGCAGTACTCATGAAGGACGGGTCGTAAGTCATAAGACCGAAATCGTCGGCGTCGACTTTGATTTGCCTGAGGTCGTTAGCCCGGATAGTGTTGTCACTTATCGGCAACTCATAAGTTCGCCCCGTACGATTGTCAGTAATTGTCAACGTTTCATTAGACACAGGCAGTCCTTCAATAGACATCGCTACCACACGGGAAGTATAGCAAAATAATCTACTTTGGGATGTGCGGAGAAGGCTCTCGATGTTCATCTTGTGACGTCGTAGCGCTTTTCAAGCGCTCGCCCTATGGGCTAGTTGGCTTACAGTGCTTGTGGATATAAAGAGGGTTGGTTTGTACAGTGTCAGCTTCATCCAAATTAGAGCTGCTGCGAGAATGTGCTTGCCAGAAAGCCCTTGCCACCATATGCGGTTACTAAGTTTATCTTGCCGCGAAATCATGACCGGGAAAATACCCAACAAAAATTGCGTATTCGGAATCCACGACGAGAGCACAGACAGCCGATGCGATCAGGGAATTGCTTTACTCTCACTGGAACTGCGCTTCCATCGACCAAGCACCATCTCCAACATTTTCATTTCCACAGGCTTGGCTAGATAATCGGTCATACCGAGCTCCAGGCATAACTCACGAGTAGCGCCACCCGCTGTCACTGCAATTATTGGTGTAGGCGTTCGTCGCAACTGTTGTTCATGAAGACGGATAGCTGTAGTGGCCTGCAATCCATTCAAACGCGGCATCTGGATATCCATAAATATCAAGCAATAATGTTTAGTCTCAAATCGTCGAATTGCTTCCATCCCATCTTCAGCTTGATCGACTTCAAATCCGAGCAGCCGTAGCATTTTGCTCATCAGAAATCGCAACGCTCGATCATCATCAACAACCAGAACATAAGGAGTGACTAAATCATGCGAACTGCCAGAGTCGAATGTTTTCATAACCATACCCCTGTAATACGCTTTGTCCCAGTAGTTGAAAGATGTAAAAGCAATAAGACTGAGAAGTCACCGATTGAATTTGCGGTCGAAATTCAAGTGCACAAATCTGTGGCTAACCCGTTGTTAGCCTTATTTCCTGGTCCTCTTCTGTTATAACCTGAGGTATCTGGCAAATTTATGGCAAAGCAGCGGCGTTGAAAAAAAATGCTCGGGCGCGAGACTTCCAAAAAACGCTCGCTCGAGGGACAGATGCAGGCTTGAAGTTCCCCCACAGGTATGAGGCTTTTTTCAGATGCATTTACTACAATTATAGATTGCTGATAGTGGAGAATTTTGACCGCTTAAAGTCGCGGCGTTCCAGATGTGAACCGCTCAAGAAGCAGACCATTTTGAAGCAAAGTTTTGAAGTGACGTAATGCTGCTGTGGACATTGCAAGATGAGCTATGCCATGTATATTGTAGACCGCGGCATCATCGGTGATCCAATTGCCCCAATCAACTTGTGTGTAAAACCTAGTGAATTTGCGTCAAATTTTCCGACTCAAGCGAAAAGTGGAAGGGTGGATTGTGGATTCTACGACAGAGGGACACGCGAAGAATTCTTCGAACCTCGATAATCTTCGCCAGTCTGAGGTCGAAACATCTCAAGATGAATACAGGCTACGTCTTTTAAGCAATACTCTCCCGCTTAGCATTATCCACACCAATAAAGACGGCCTTGCAGTCTACGTCAACAAAAAATGGGAACGCTTATCCGGGCTGACCGGTCGACAAAGCCTGGGCACTGGATGGCAAGCCGCCATTCACGAGAAGTACCGAGAACAGTTGATGCACGATTGGCGTGAATATACTGCTGCGGGAAATGACGCCTTTTCAGCCGACGTGCGACTTGCTTCGCCAGACGACGCAATCGTTTGGCTGAGTGCTACCGTCACATCTCTGGGTGATGCAGGCGGAATTCACAATGGTTTCGTTTGGACATTTGAGGACATATCGAAGCGGGTACTCGCAGAACAGAATATCCTTACTCAGCTGGAAGTGACAAGGTCCATAAGCGAGGCGACCACTCTGGAAGACGCGGGTGGCAACATCGTCTCGGCTATCTGTAATAACCTCGGCTGGCAGGGCGGTGTCTTTTGGGATTTGAGAAGCCGCGACAACGACGTTTTGACTATTGCGATTGTCTCCATGGATGACGATCTAAACTGCGAAGCACTGGTTCATAAACTGTCAGCAACCTTTGATGACTTGATGATCAAGCAGACTCTGCGCACCGGGGAACCTGTCTGGTCTATGACTTCGAAGGAGGATGATTCCGACCGCAAACAAGTTCTGATTGACCATAACGTGACGTGTCGGCTGACATTGCCGGTCGTGACCAGCAAACACGTCGTTGGGCTGATCGAGTTGTTTGGCACATCAATCAACCATCCAAACCCCGAATCTCAGAAGATGATTTTTGGCCTCGCGAAGCAGATCGCCGAGTTTGCTGAGCGTGTGGCAGCGCAAACGCAGTTGAGCGAAAGCATAGGCAAACTCAAAGAGATGGTAAAGTGTGCAGTCGATGGGATTATAACTATCGACACAAGCGGAGTAGTTGAGTCGTTTAATCCGGCATTCAGCAGGATATTTGGATACGAGCCGTTCAAACTAATTGGAAATAGCGCAGGATGTCTGTTGCCCGACGAACTGACGTTAGCAGATTTTTTAGAACTGCTGGCTTCTGCTGAAGGTGCACCACGAGAAATGGTGCTGAAAACAAAAAATGGAACGCTATTACCTGTGGAGATAAGCGTCGGCAAAATCGGCGGTGACAAAGTGCTGTTTTACACTGTAATTGTGCGCGACGTCAGTGAACGCAAGGAAGTCGAGCGCCGAGTAAGCGAATTTTATTCTACAGTGTCGCACGAACTGAGAACCCCGCTTACTTCAATTCGTGGTTCTCTCGGTTTGATCGAGGGCGGAATTGTTGGTGAAGTTTCTCCTGACGTCTTGGAACTGGTGACGATAGCACGTGGTAATTCGGACCGGTTGATCCGGCTTATCAATGACATTCTTGATATGAGGAAAATAGAGGCAGGCAAGCTTGAACTGCGCCTGGCGGAAACTCGCGTCATTCCCCTGGTTGCTCGGACCCTGGCAGAGATCAAAGGCTTTGCAGACGAAAAATCTATATCGATGACTAGCGAAATTCTCATCGATGCAACGATATTGGTTGACCAGGACCGAATCATACAGGTGCTGACAAATTTGCTTTCCAACGCAATTAAATTTTCTGAGCCCGGCGAAACAGTTAAAGTAGTTGTCTCGAAAACGGCTTCTGAAGCCATTAGATTTGCAATCATTGATAACGGCGAGGGCATTGCCGAAGGAGACATGGGCAAACTTTTCGGCAAATTTCAACAACTCGACTCTTCCGATTCTCGTGCTAAAGAGGGCACGGGACTGGGATTAGCAATATCAAAAGCAATTGTGGAGGCACATGGTGGCACCATTGGTGTCACCAGCGTAGTCGGCGAAGGCTGCGAGTTCTGGTTTGAGCTTGATTGCTTGAGCCACGACGGGCTGGCAGCTGCGGACCACTTTCCACAAAGCTTTTTAATGGGACAATCCTAAAGCTGCCACAATTTATTCGCTCTAGATGTTGCACGGTCCGTTCACGTTCAGTTCACTTTCGCGCTGGTATCTTGATCCAGGCAAAGCGACCTTCTCAAATTTCAGATCAAGAACTTGCGCTGAGGTATTTTTTGTTTGATTTAGAAAACGAACTAAATACAAAGTCCGTCGCAGTTATAGGTGCTGGTCTTTCGGGACTGGTCTGCGCGCATCTTCTTGAAGTTGCAGGAGTAAACGTCACCGTCTTCGATAAAGGTCGGTTTCCCGGTGGGCGTCTCGCTTCACGAAACCGTGACCAGCACTGCTTCGATTACGGCGCCCAATACTTCACGGCACGCTCAGCGAACTTCAATAACTTCCTAAATAGTTCAACTATCTCGGAAGCGGTCGCAAAATGGACTGGTCGATTTGGAAAAGTTGTCGGAGGCACCATAACCGAAGATTCGGATGTCGAAGAACGATTTGTTGGTCTACCGCGAATGCGCTCGATCGCTGATGCTCTGGCAGCCACACTCGATTGTAAGCTGTCACATCGAGTATCGGAGCTATCGAAGACGGATTCCGGTAAATGGAGGGTCAAAGGTGAATTGCACCATTCGGCATCAAAAGAACAGTTTTTTATCGGAGACTTCGATCTGCTCGTCCTCAGCATGCCACCCGCTCAAGCACAGCAACTACACAAATTCTCAGGTCTGAGTGGTGTGGTCATCAGTCCATGCTTTGCCCTGCTTCTTTCATTCGACGAACGAATAAAGTTTAATTGGGATGGTGTCAAAATCGACGATGAAGTCGTCAGCTGGATTGCTCGAGACTCCAGCAAACCAGGACGTCCTGACGGGGAACGGTGGGTTGTCCATGCATCGCCCCACTGGTCTGAACGGAACTATCATCTTAAGGACAGTGAAATTGAAAAGCACATGTTTGAAAAGTTTGCATCTCTGACAGGAATAAATCTTCCCTCCGTCTGTTTTTCGAAGTTACACAAATGGAAGTTTGCCCGCACTGTTACACCCCTTGGGGAAGAGTGCATCTATGACCCATCTACTTCCATTGTCTACTGCGGCGATTGGTGCATCGGAGCAAGAATGGAGGGCGCATACTTGAGTGGCTCCGCTGCTGCGAAAAAAGTGATGTTGGAACTCAAGCTCTGAAAACTGTCTGGCATCAGCAGGTTTTGCCGTACAAACGATCGGGCAAACTCATCAGCGATTTAAAATTCCTGCCAACTTGACTGATTGCTACATATATAGATATTCTAAACTGTGCACACATTAAACCGGGTCATTTAATGCCATACAGAGCTGTAGTTAGCGCAGAGCTTGCCAAACTTTTCGGAGTTCTTTCACATCCTATTAGAATTCGCATCGTCGAGGAATTGAAACGAGAAGATCTCACAGTAGGCACGCTCAAAGATATCCTGGGCATAACGCATTCAGCAGTATCGCAGCAACTGGCAGTGCTTCGAAGCCATCACCTGGTAGTCGAGATGCGACAGGGTAGAAACGTTTTCTATCACCTTCGCAAACCCGAGTTAGCACAATGGATTATGGAAGGCGTAAACTTCATTTCCCCGGATGCATCGGAGGTGGAAAAAATGATGTCCGCCATTCAAAGCGTTAAGTCTGTATGGGGCGATGAAAAACCCGCCGAAAAAAAGAAAAAACGCGGAGCTTGAATTGCACCGCTGCGGCAGCGACACAAAGGTCCGTCGACTTTGTTATGTCAACGAAAGCGAACGTGATCCCAGACGGTATTGCGTTCATTCCCGGCGACTTGATATATCACAAGCAACTATGAGAACCGAGCAGAGCTCAGCACGCAAATGTGCAAAGTTCTGAATATTAAAACATATGTATGCATGTTGACAAAGCACGAATCGGGTTGAGCGGCTGCAAACCCAGCTAGCAGGGGCTGATCCAGGACTTGCCTGGCATTTGACATGCACTTGCGATCCGCTATACTTGCATATATCAACAGATCCAAATATTCAAATACTTGCACATATTTGAGGTGAAACATGTCAGCAGTCTTTTCAGCAGAGGAAATACTTTGCGCGACCCAAAATATCCAAATCAGTGGCTATGCAGATGACGGCAAAGGTCGACTGGTCTGGGAGCTTGAAGAAGTTTCGAGTGGTGATTGGTTTATGGAAATGCCCGGTCAATTCGATGAAACTCAAAACAACTTCGAACACGCATTTAGTAAAGGCGCTCGCGGCATCATCGTCAACCGAGGTCGACGTGAGGAATCGGCCCAGTCAGGCAAGCTCGTGATGTCAGTCGCGGACACTAAAGCAGCCCTTCTCGATATGCTCCGCTACTGGCGTCACACGGTGCACCCGAAGGTAGTAGCAGTAGGAGGAAACTCGGGACGCAGAGCCACCATGGTTTTGCTGAACCAGTTGCTCGCAGGTCATTTCAGAACTCACGTAGCATTCGCGAACAGCTGCGGATGGTTGGGGTGTGCAAAAAGAGTGCTTGAGGCTCCCAGCGACACGCAAATTCTCATCTTCGAAGCAGGAGCAACTGAACGCGGAATCATCAAGCAAATAGGTACAGCTTTAGAGCCCGACCTGGCGGTGCTGACACCTGTACGTCATCCGCTGCCATCTCCACACCGAGACACAGTCGCAGCAGCGCTCTACTGCGAGGTTCTCGAGACCTTATGCGGGCATCCAAAAGATAGGCTGGCTGCTGTTATCTACGATGACAATCCTGCTGTGCAAAAGCGCTCAGACGAAGTTTTATCAAACCTCCTCGCTCAGAAGTATTCGCTCAGCGGAAAAGGCATAGAGAGTCGTGTTTCAGATCAATCATTGACGGTATTGAGCGACGAAGTGGAAAAGGTCCTCGGACTCTCTCTCTCTCGGCCACAGCTGTGGTGCGCGGTGGAAGCGGCCAGGTCCCTTGGACTGTCGAAACAATCGCTGGAAGAAATCCTGGAGCTGAGTGCTGAAACAAATGCCGGTACCGACGGAAGTCCGTTACGGCAGATTGCTTAGTAGAGGAAATTATGAGTAAAGACATCAATTCTATTACTGAACTAGTAGCCCTGCTATTGCCTGTTATAGGGCTGTTTGGGTCATTTCTGGCAGGACAAAAGCAGGCTGCGAAATTCATTATATTCGGCCATTTAACAGCATTTCTTTTCGCCATCGCCACTCTGGGTGGTGCACTCGTCGAGCCAGCCAACAGATCTCCGATCATAGGTCAAGGTTTTCTTCAGTGGCATATCGATATTGTGAGTTGTTGCTTGCTTGTAGGCATCACATTCATAGCAGCTGTAATCGTGACTTTCAGTGAACGATACCTTGGCGGTGATGAGAGCAGGTTGAAGTTTTTGCGCTCCGTGTCCTTCTTATCATTTTGCGCGGCTACGCTCGCAATAACCGACAACACCTTTGTCGCCTTTGTCTGCTGGAACATGCTTTCTCTGGGTCTATGGCAAACGATGCGGCTTCAAGAGTCAGGTCGCATATCTGCATCCGTTGTTTTGAAACATCATGTTTTGAGTGACACAGCAATGTTAGCGGCTCTAATTTTAGTGTTTAGTTCGACTGGCTTGACTGCGTTCAGTCAGTTGCCTGACGCGCTCAAATCGCTAGACCATCCAGTCAATATTTGCGGTCATGCGCTTCCTCTAAGCACCGGTTCAATGGCATGTTCGCTTCTGGTTTTAGCTTTCAGCATCAAATCTGCTCTCTTTCCTTTTCACAGATGGTTGCTCGCGACTCTCGATGCACCGACACCTCTCTCAGGATTGCTGCACGCCGGAGTGGTAAACGTCTCTGCAATTTTAGCCTGGCGCATGATGCCAATGCTTCAGGGGCATGAGAGCGTACTGCTCATTTGGGGCACTCTTGCCGCTCTCTCAGCGGTGGTCGGCACACTGAGCATGTCAGCGCAGCCCGACGTAAAGCGAAAGTTAGTCTATTCGACGGTTGGACAGATGGGTTTCATGTCCTTACAGTGCGCATCAGGTGCCATAGCAGCAGCTCTGTTCCACTTGCTCGCTCACGGGCTCTTTAAGAGCCACATGTTTCTCCAGTCAGGCAGCGCGGTTGCAGAAGGTCTCAACAAGAAGAAATACGGTGGCGCTGGTCAGATAACAGTAGCTGAGCAGGGCACAACAAAAAACAAAATTGCCATAATGGTCGGGGCATTCGCCTTTAGCGCCGCTCTTTACGCCGTGTGTAAAGACTACAGCTTATCAGGCATCTCGACCGCTATAGCAGCTGCTGCAGTTTTCTGTGCGGTCCCGACGGTTCCCAAAGTCAACTTTCAATCACTTTCGGTTTTCTGGATGTCCATACTCGCACTGAGTTTGGTGGCGGGTTTCGCCTGCACCGGACTCGAGCAGTCAGTCGAGTTTCACTCATCGGTAAATAATTGGCTTTTGCCTCTATGCCTGGGGGTTTTCGCGATCATCTCTCTAGTGTTACGGATGGCAAGACGAACTCGAATGGCAAAAGCCCTTTACGTACACAGTCTGAACGGCTTCTACATAGACGAAATATCAGCAGGGTCCCGAAGCGCGGCCCGGCTCTCACTTTGAATTTCCCTGGAGGATCAATGAAGTTTACAAAGGATGTTAGTACTTTCAATATCGAGACTGCAATCGCACAGGCAAGCCAGTGCATAAATTCCTACTATCCGCTCACCAATTTCATTGCTGCCAACGCTCTGAAGAACTGGGAAAACATCCCATTTGAAGAAGCACTGAACAGATCAACTGAACTCTTTGGCAGTGCCGGCTATCTTCCGTTGGCGGAATACAGAGCCATGTATGAGTCTGGACGCATCGCTCCGGGAGACCTTCAAGAAGCATTCGAGAAAGTCGCTTGCGCTGACAGCCAAATTCACGAAAACAATAATGCCCGCGATCGAACACGCGAAAACAAACACGCACACGATCAAATTCATGATAGGGAATCGAGAGTATTTACGCTGTGTCAAATGCTTGACCAGACCAGTGGCTCTTCACTGGTATCAATAATAAACAGACAACTTGTGAAGTGGTGCGGCGCATATTTCGATCGAACACAGGCGCAGTGGAAGCCCGAAACAGAAGGACAGGGACTTTACAGCTTCTGGAAAGAGCTCGCTCGCTACGACCTGTCCATGACCTGGCATGGAGTTCATGATTGGTCCTGCTCACTAGATGCTTTACCGAACAACTCTTCGGAAGCTATATGCAGAACGCTCGAGGATTTTGATCTGAAAGAACAAGACGTTGTGCCATATTTGACACAGCACATCGCTCAGCTACCGGGCTTCGCCAGTTATGTCAAATGGCGTCAGTTTGAGGCCGGGGAAGAGGGCATTCTTTCGGACTATCTAGCGATCAGGCTCCACTACGAAAAGTCACTGGCGCAAGTTGCTTCAAACAAGCTGCATGGAAGCGCCAATCTTGGTCTGCTGAGACTGCTTTTGGATGAAGATATCAAAACCTCCGCAGATAACAAATCAAAAGTGCAGGACAATTACGCACCAATCTGGCAAAACGCATATGAGCTGAACTACCGCAACAGGCTGCTGGCGTCTTTGCAAAAAGGCTCAGCGCCCATAACTGACAACGCCTGTTGTCAGCTTGTCTTCTGCATCGATGTGAGGTCTGAACCAATCAGACGAGAACTTGAGCAACTAGGACCCTACTCGACATACGGCTTTGCCGGCTTCTTTGGAATGTCGATGCGGCTCACTGAACTGGGAAGCTCTCTACCGTTAAACCTCTGTCCTGTTCTACTCAAGCCTGAAAAGTCAGTGAGTGAGCATGCCGATTTTCAGAGCGCATCAAGAAAAATAAGTTGGCAAGCCCTGAAGGCTTCCGCAGTAGAACTCAAGAAAAAGCTCAAGTGCAACCTGTCCGGTGCTTTTGGTCTCGTTGAGCTAATGGGGCTCTGCTCCCTGGTGCCGCTTTTTGCAAAAACCTTCGCACCTTCAAAAACAAATGTTATCTGGCGAAACCTGGAAAACGCTATGTCAGGGCGCATCAATTCTCAACTCTACACAGACTCCTTTTCGCTTGAACAGAAAATCGCTCTAGCCCGGGGAGCCCTCAAAGGCATGGGACTGACGCAGTTTGGCAAGCTTATAGTGATATGTGGTCACAAAAGCACCTCAGTTAACAACCCTTTTGCATCAGCACTCGATTGTGGCGCATGCGGAGGCAACGGTGGAGGATTCAGCGCACGCCTGGCCGCAAAAATTTTGAATGCAAAAGATGTTCGGAGCGCCCTGCTAGCAAACGACATCCGCATCCCCGAAGGCACAACATTTTTAGCAGCGGAGCACGACACGACTACGGATCGATTTCAATTTTATGATCTACCTGACCTGTCGGAAGAACAACTGGTAATCTTTGAACGACTGAAGAAGGACCTTGCTGCAGCTGGTGAATCATTGCGGCAGGCTCGGGTAAAAACCCTGCCACAAAGCTGCGTCGAAAAGTTCAATAATCCTCTCGAGAGAGCGCACGACTGGGCTCAAACAGCTCCCGAATGGGGACTGGCTGGTAATGCGGCATTCATTGCAGCTCCGAGAAGTATATCGAAAGAATCTGACCTCGAAGGCAGGGTTTTTCTGCATTCTTACGAGTACAGCCTGGACGAAGACAATAAAGTGCTGGAGTTAATCATGACCGCACCACTTGTAGTGGCGCAGTGGATCAACATGCAATACTACTTTTCCACGGTTGACAATAAGAAATTCGGAAGCGGCAGCAAGGTATTGCACAACGTCATCGGTGACTTCGGAGTCATGCAGGGGGCCCAGAGCGACTTGCAGATAGGCTTGCCACTGCAATCGCTTATGACTGCAGATGTTCGCATGCACGAACCGATGCGTTTATTGGCGATTCTGAGGGCACCTCTAAAATCAATCGACGCCGTCCTGAACAGTCATCCAGAAGTTAGAACGCTCGTAGCAAACCGCTGGATTCGACTGGTGGGTCTCGATCCTGCTACAGAAGCATTTTATGAAGCGGAAGACAGCGGTGTCTGGCGGAAAGTCGAACCTCGACCTGCCGCAAACAAAACGGAGATAGCCGATGGTGAAGCAGATGCCAGTTGGGCAAGCATCGAAAGACCAAAACAGATATTCAGGTAGACGTATTGTTCTTACGACCAAACACAAAAAAGATAAGGCGTTAGCGCGTCCGATTGAAGTCGGCACTGGCCTTTTAGTGGCGACAGTTAATCTAAATACTGATCAACTCGGTACATTTACAAGAGAGATCAACCGCACAGACAGTGCTGTAAAGACCGCGAAAAACAAAGCAAGACTCGGCATGCGCAAGGTTGCATCTAAACTCGGCCTTGCAAACGAGGGCAGCTTTGGTCCTCACCCGGACATACCGTTCATCCCGAGCTGCTATGAGGTCATCGTCTTCATTGACGATGAGCTGGGAATGGAAATTGTCGAAAGCATAATCTCCGCCGAAACGAATTTCGCGCATATCCAGGCTAGCTCAAAAGACGATATATCTGATTTTCTTCAACGCGCCAGGTTTCCATCTCACGGGCTCATCGTGCGTCCGAACAAAACAGATCGTAGTTTCTTCGGAAAAGCCAGAGAGTTAATAACCAGACCGGCTGCAGGCGGTTCGATCTTTAAAGGAATTAGAGATAAGGAGTCATTAGCAGAAGCCGTCTCATTGAGCCAGAGACTGTCATTCGACGGACTGGCACACATCGAGACCGACATGCGAGCTCACATGAACCCAACGCGCATGCGCGTGCTGAGAACTCTGGGCATCAATCTTGCCAGAAGATTGTGTTCGGGGTGCCCGGAATGTGAAACGCCGGGTTTCGGGATGACCGGATCTGAAGGAGCCTTGCGCTGCAACGAATGCGGATATCCTACTGAATTTCCAGCACTGGAAATTCACTCCTGTGCCAAGTGCAAATTTCAGCAGAAATTGGCTCGAAAGGACGGACGCACCTCCGTCGAATCAATGCACTGCTCACAATGCAATCCTTGAGGTGGAACATCACAAAATGCAACAGAATCTCTCAGACCTGGAGAACGAAAGCATCTTCATCATTCGAGAGGCTTATGCCAAATGCAAGGATCTGGCGCTGCTCTGGTCGATGGGCAAAGACTCAACAGTGCTCCTGCACCTGGTGAAAAAGGCATTTCTGGGTCATTGCCCTTTTCCGCTGGTTCACATCGACGAGAGCTACGAGCCAGAAGAAATGATCAACTGGCGTGATGACTACGTCAAGCGGCATGGCTTGCGGCTGATAGTAGGACAGAACAAGAAGGCTCTGGCTGATGGAATGGGTCCGCACATGGGTAGACTAGTTTGCTGCAATGCACTAAAAACGGTGGCACTACAAGAAACCATTAAGGAGCACAACATTCAGGCGTTGATGGTCGGAATCAGACGCGATGAAGAAGGCTCTCGTGGCAAAGAGAGGATAGCATCTCCCCGTTCTTCCAACGGTAACTGGAACTACAAAGATCAACCTGCTGAAATTTGGCATTACTACAACTTGCATGTACCAAAAGATGTTCACATTCGCATTCATCCAATCCTGCACTGGGACGAGCTTTCGATATGGGAATATATTGAAAGAGAGTCAGTCGAGACAATTCCGTTATACTTCGCACGAGACGGAATGCGCTATCGTAGCCTCGGCTGCGCACCTTGCACTGGCGCGTTCCCATCAACAGCCTCGACGGTCCAAGAAATTATTGAAGAACTAAAAGAAACGAGTCAGTCGGAAAGAGCCGGCAGAGCACACGACAAAGAAGAGTCGTATGCCCTGCAAAAACTCCGAAGCACAGGCTTTATGTAAATACAAAATTTTCCGCGCTCAGTGCGCAGTCAGTGATGTCGAGGATGTGAGGATATCTCACAACAAAAGCTGAAATCGAGTGTGAACAGGTACGTGGAGTACACGGCTTGTTCACGCAGGAGCATTAACCTCTGAATGTGAGAACTACTATGGAAACCGGTCTCGACGATCAAGTAAGCAACAGATCTTGCGAAGACCAGAACGGAAACAATTAGAGAGTCAAGTCAGGTATTTTGAGTGGTGAGTAAGCGAAACCTGTTCAAAAAAGTGTCGACAATTCCAGCGAGCGCTGAAGACGTATACACCTGGCACACCCAACCCGATGCTTTAGTAAAATTGACGCCGCCCTGGATAAACTGTCGAATCAGCGCAGCGCGAGATGGAATTTATGATGGAAATCGCGTGCTGCTTCGAATAACCAGAGGTCCTATCCGAATAGATTGGCTGGCGGAACAATGCAATGTCGAGCCGAACCGCAGGTTCGACGATGTACAGATAACTGGACCGTTCGGTTTCTGGCATCATGTGCACCGTTTCATTCCCATCAGTTCTAAGCAGTGCACGCTCGAAGATTCTATTGAATACGACATGAAGTTGAAACACCTGCTCAATCCTTTCGCAAGTCTGGTTGTCGAGCCAGACTTGACGCGCCTGTTTACGTTTAGGCATGCGGTTACGATCGCTCAGTTCGAAAACAGCCTGTGATCGCTCGAATCGGTCAAAAGCAGAAGGAATCGAAGTCTCATCCTTTCAAGAATTGGGTCGGCACGAATAGCGCTCAGCCAAAATATCTAAATGGTGCAACTCATGCCCGATCAGCATGTAAATGAGCGCTCGCACCGTTGCAGGGTTTCCGCTGGCGATGCCGCGTCGATCTAGCTGATCATCAGTGAGAGACTCAATAAGATAAATGTTGGAGTTGCGTGTGGCCCTGAACTCCTCAGCAAGACTCTGTATTGTACGATTGTTGAAATGTCCGTTGTTTACATAAATGTTTTGGTCGAACGACGGTAACTCTGCATAATCGCGTGAAAATGCAAACAGGCGGTATCCAAAGGTGCGCTCAGCATCTATCATGTGTCCCAGCACTTCCTTGATAGTCCATTTACCTTCGCCATAAGCAAAGTTTGCCTTTTCATCACTGAGTTCGCTGAACAACTTGTAGCTCGATTCATTCAGCCGCTTCAATACCACCGTTACGTCTTCGTCAGGCACCTGGCTGATGTAGTTAGCATAATACGGAGCGTACTCTTCCGGTTGCGGTCTATTTATCATTTCTTGTCTCACCTGTTGGGATGTTTAATCGTACAATCTTACTTGGATTCTTTCGCCACACCACGAAATTGAACGTTAGTGTAGACTTTTCGCGTCAATATTTGAAAGTTTTTTTTTTGGAGGAAAAATGAAGGCAGTAAAGATGCTCGCAGCTTTGGGATTAATCAGCATTGTCGGCGGAATTGGATCGGCAGCGGCTGCCGCAGAAAATTATCCATTCGAAATTAAAAAAGCTAATCGAAAAGCGCTTCGTGCCTATCAAAGCATCGTTCCTGGCAGGTATATGGCTATGCCCTGGATCTACACTCTTGAAGGAACTTCTCCGCCAATGTCTATCGTAAAATTCAAAGGCAAGGATTGTTACTATGGAAGCGTCTGCATGCCTCACAATTGCGGTGGCAACGATGTCGTCTTCCTGATCGCAAAAGATGGCAGCAGTGCGCATGGATTACTGTGCTCAAGCGACTTAACTAAGGGCAAAGAGGAAGAGTTCGGTGCTCATGATGATGCAGCAAAAAAACTGATGGAAAAGCAACTGGCGAATTAGTATGTAGGCAGTGCCGTTATCGCGCTGCGTTAAAACTCTCCAGAGTTTAAGCAACCTGCAAGGTTTTGTGCACTGCCCTCGTATACGGCGGCTGGTATTGCTCTGTTACGGATTTTCTTTTGGCACCAAATTCCCAAGTGACAGTGAGCCATAAAGTCGCTCCTGCCTCACATTCTCGGTGATGTAATGTCGTCCTTTTGGCGTCATCAATTCGCTTAATCGCCAGCCGGTAATTTTATTGTTTTCATCGAGACGAAATTCAATGGCCATGCTGGCATTTCCGCACATCACATTCGGTGTCAGAGTATAAGAGATTGATTTGTCTTCGTCTGCCGATGAGCCCTCCCAGGATGCCTTACCAAGATTGCTTTCCAGTTCCACTTTGGTCATTCCGATTAAATCTGAATCTTTCAAGAAATTACAAAATATTTTCCAACGGTCTGCGCTGGAAGCAGACTCAAACAAAAGGCGCCCATCTTCGCCAGACGCACCAGGAACAATAAATCTGTTCGCGGTGACATGGGCAACACTCTTGAAGGCGGGCTGCAAAATCCACTTACCTTGTCGGTCAATTACGCCCCACGCATCTTGCCCATTTATCACGAGACTGACTTCAGCACAACCATCCTCGAACTGTGAGCAAGCTGAATATGCAGGCGCGATGCGAAATTGTCCAGACATGTCACAGTATCCCCACAACAGTTCAGTCGACGACGATTTGTCTGCCGTAACACTCATTTGGCAGGGTATCCAGCTCTCAGCACTTAACTGCGATGGAGCAGAGATTTGCATACATCCTACCGGGAATTTGCACACTACAGTACCATCGTGGCGCAGCAAATATCGACTTTCATCTTTAGTGGCAAACCAGTAATTATTAGAGACCGCGCGCAGGCTATCGTACGTTCCAAACGGTATTGCGAATTCACCATTGCGTTTCAGCAAGGCGCTGCCACCAGCCTCGGTATCGTTCTTTATACGTTCAATAATAGCAAGACCATCAGAAAACGGTGAACAAATACAGTTTTTAAACGGACCTAAAACCAACTTTCCGTCGGTATTTATATAACAGCCATACCAACTGTCAAGCTCACGATAGCTCGCCACCGCAAGTCCACTGCTGAAGGTTCCAATTTCACGATAAGCATTGTCACCAATTGTTTTTATGTGTCCAGAAGTATCCACAAATCTGGCATTGCTAAAATCAGATATATTGAGAAGTCCGTCGCCAAAACGTCTCGATTCTGGACGTGCCCAGGATGGGAGTTCAGAAATTACTTTGCCGGCATCATTTATCAAATGGAGCTTTATAGTCGAATTCTCGTAGCTTGTGACGCTAAAAATGTGCTCTCCGTGATAGGTCGGGTTCTCGTACCGCGCTGGAATCAATTCCTTGCCAGCAAGGGAATAAATGCCACATCCGCCAGGTCCTCGCACATACAGATAACCGTCGCGCTCGTAGTAGACAGAACAACCGGTTGGAAGATTCACACCGGGCCGGTTTTCTACTACGTCAGCAATTTTGCGACCATTTAAGTCAACAATAAAGTGCTTATCATTCTCCGTCAGCACCAGCCGACCTTTCTCATCTTTCTGAATGCTGTCATACAACGCCGGTATAACAGTGTTACCATGGGCATCTATGACTTTGTATCTAAGCGCTAATGCCGGTGTCGAGGATAACAGACAAGCTAAAGTGAAAAATATTGCTCTACGCATCGAGCCTCCCAGCAGGAGTTTTGATCGAATATCTTCACCTATTCTATATGCATGGGCTGCGAAAGTAACCTCATCTGCGCTAGCAATGGCTCTGCTTTCGGCATCAGCCGCCTACGGGAATGGGCATGACCTGTCTGCTAAAGCCAAGTTTGAAAACGCACAGAAATCATTACCCAGAGTGCAAAATGTTGCAGCGAACTTGAGTCCCGCAGATTCACAATCGGCTGGCGAAAAAACTACTGGTTCAGCAGCCACCAGGTTGAGTACAGCAGAACTGCACTCCCTGGGCGAGCACATAAAAAATCAAATGATTGCCTCACTCGATCTTTCTGATAGAGACCTTTCCGAATTTTCCGAAAACACCCGAGATTATGTTTATACGCTCCAAAATACTCCGGGAACACCACAATCCAGGATAGAAGCGCTTCTTGGTCTCAACGACGCAATCAAACAGAAGCTGCCGACTGAAACTACTTCTGTGAATATTCCAAGAATTGGCAATTCTACCGTAGCACTGAAACTGAGTGACGTGGTGTCCATCCTGAAAGATTTCCACTTTAAGACGACATCCGATCTGAATATTGTCGATCGAATCCTGAAGGAAACAGATGGCGATTGCTCAAACAGTCAAGCTAACATTCTGTACCAGCTCGGCATACATTTGGCTAACTTCAAGGTTACGGGATCACATGATAATCAAACAAAGTTTGAGACCATATGCCTCATTGACAAATCGCTACGGAACTTTCGTGGCTACGGAGAAAGTTTCGCGATAATCAACCTCAGACAAATGGCAGCCCAGAGAGATATTCCCTCGGACGTCGGTACTTTGGTGATGTTGAGCTTCTCGCCATACTTCCAGGAGGCACCTCCCCGCATCACCAATGGCCACATTTATGGACAGACACTTATTTACGCACTGAACGTAATCAATCGCGCAAAAGGCAAAGGTTTCGATTCAATTCAAAATTGTTTTGTCGACTTAGCTAACCGTTGTGCTCCAGAAGAAGCAGCACTGCTACTCAAGAAAGTATGCGACATGGCAGCCAAGTATGAAATTGACGCCAGTACGCAGAGCCTGCTGCGCGCACAACTTGGATATCTGTACTTATTAGCAGATCAACCAGCGCTCGCAGAAAAAACTTTGCTACACGGTGGAGCGCATGTCGCGAATATGTCCCTTGCTTCCCAGACTATTCTGGCCGAGGCCCTGAGACGTCAAAAGAAATATACTCAATGCGAGCAACTCGCATCCCAGATCGCAAAAGTTACCGAACCCGAGCGGGATCAGGATGCCTATATCTTCATTGCTTACGCCCAGGCTATCCGGGCACAAAACGCAGTCGAACAAAAAAAATATGAATTAGGATTGAGGCTGCTTGAGTCTGTTGAAGCGATCTACAGCCATAATCTAGGCGACATTCAAACTCTGGCTCTGCGCTATCCTCGGTCACAACAAGTGTTTCCAACGCTCCACACGGTGATGACACAGGAAATTGCAATCTTGAGTAGACTGGGTCGGACTCACGAAGCTGCACAAAAGCGAACCAAACTGAGCGAATTCGACTCAACCGCGGCAAGAGAGAACGCGCAATATGAGAGCAGCGAGTATCTAAATCTGGCTCGCTTTCAATACTCCGATGAGCAAGCTATCCAGAATGCTGATCGCTATGCAGCACTTAATAAAATTGCTGAATCATCTGATCGAAAGCGCAGAGAGAAAATAGCATCGTATATCGATGTACTTATCGACAACGGATTTTTTGTGCCTGCAAAATATTGCCTTAGACAATTCACCGGTTCCGGTGGCATTACACCAAGCACATCAGATGGCGAGACTAGTAGCGAGAACAGCAATGGAAGCCATAGCGAATTTACCGACGAATCTGGTGGCAATTTTGGTGGCACTGACACCCCTGCACCTGTGTTTCAAAACAAACGCATTGCAGTTGCGTTATTGTCAGGAGATCTGACGACAGCGAAAGTACTTCTTGCAAACTTAGACCGATTGAATGCAAACAGCAACGCTGATTTGAGTAGTGCCCACTTTAAGAACAGTCCGGCAGTACGAATCGTAGACAAAAAAACAAATGACGGAACAAGCAAAAGTAACGACACAGTACAATCTAGCAACGACAACAAAGTCAAAAGCGACGCAAACAACGAGGTCGACAGTGTTGACAATGAAAACAGAACTGATGAATTACGAGCTATCCTAAATTTGCTCGACGGCAATTTCGAAAAATGCGAGCGTGAATCTCGTCAACTTGAAAAACACCTGCTTGAACAGAGCGATAGCGTCGACCGGAGCACACCAACTAATTCTTCTTTGCGTGACCAATTCGCCGCGAAATACCGCACAGGTAGAGGTGGACCCCAAAAACTGGGCCACTAGCTAAGTGAGGCTTCTGCTCCTAAAGTAGACACATGCTTGAAAGGAGCATCACTTGAAAAGTACTCGAAGAAAACATAGTCCGGAGTTCAAAGCAAAGGTAGCAATGGCC
>DATNPY010000008.1:0-30095 GCA_036702955.1 Drouetiella sp.
CCACGCCACCGACTGCGCGATGCCGTAATAGAAGTCCCACGTCTCCTGCGCCTGCGTCTTCACGATCTCCGAGTTGCGTCCGCCGCCCCACGACGTCTGCTCCTGCGGCAGCGTGATCTGCATGGTGCCCTTGAACTGACCGTCGCCGTCCAGGTGCCCGGTCACCTGAGCTTTCATGGACCGATGGTCGATAGCCTCGGTCACTTCCGGGGGAGGCGCGAAAACGGTAGCCGGCGCCTGCGAACCCTTCGCTTCGGACTGAGCCCGTTGCAGTTCGATAATCCGCTTTTCGGTCTCGGTCGTATGGCTGGACACCTTCGGGGTCGGCTGCATGTAGTATGCAAACGCGCCCAGCAAGAGCGCACCGACGGCAACCGAGCCGAGGAGAACTTTCTTGTCGATCTTTTTCATGACAGTTGTCCCTTTTACTGCTCTCTGTGAGAGCTCCATTGGTTGCGGTTCGCCAACGCTCTTCATCGAGCGGTGGGTTCTGTGTTTTCACGAACGTCCGAGTTGCATGCACAACCGAATGTCGGGAACTTTCAGTTGTGAAGGTCAGATGATGCGAGTCGCCTCCGCGCTCGGTTGTTCGCCGGCCCAGTCGACCGCGTCGATGCGCACCTGCAGACGATCGCCCTTGTGCAGAACGTCAGTCGGCGGTGCTTTCAGACGCGCCACGAAAGGCAATCCACTGGGGAGAGTTATCTCCACGAGGAAGCTTTCGTGACGATGGCTGCGCCCGGCCACTGTCGCCATCGCGCAAGCCACATTCGCATCGGCGCCGGCCGACTCGAGCAGTTGGAACGCTTCCACGTAAGCAGCCCGCTCTTCAGAGCAGTCGACCTGCCAGTCGCCTGCCACACGACGAGCACTGTCGGGATGCTGCTTGAAGTCGTCGATCCAGAACAATATCGGAGCGCCGACGGAGATATTTTTGAGCGCTTCGACCTTGTTGAACCCGGCCAGCTTCGATTTGTGAATCAGCCCCTTGATGCAGACCGGCAAGTCGGTGCTGCTGACAAAGACACCATATTTGGTGACACTGGTGACGACACCTTTGATTGTTCTGCCCTTCTGCGCAGCGAAGACAGCGCCCTTCTGACTGAGCACCGGCAGCGGCTTGCACGGATCGAATGTGTCGATATCGACGGTCATCAAATCCAGCAGGTCATGCTGTCTGATGCTCTGCGAATCCACCGCAAGCTGCGTGTGATGAATGCGGCAGGTGATGGCGCCGAGACGAACCATGAATGAATGGGGGCGCGCGTTTCCGGAAGAACGGAGAACTCGCACCACCTTCCACGATGAAACCGAACCTATACCCGGCGTCTGGTCGTCGGGAGGCTTGATGTTGGGATCGGCTTTGCCGCAAAGTCCGCAAGCAGGCTCGCGTTGAGCGGTTGCGACGTTGGCCTCGTTGTCTTGCACTGTCATAGATTTTCTCCGTGTTCGCTGACTCGAACAGCTTGCTTTGGGGAATCCGCCGATTCCCTGCGATTGAATCCAATCACTGCTTGCGGCAGTTGATCTTAGCCGCGGCTGATTGGAACAGTGCGCGCGCGAATTCGCGAACGCATCTCGTTTGCCTTGTAGGCACTAGCTTTTGTACCAGTGATAGAAGCCGACCCATGCGGCAACAACACCGCACACGATCATGGCGATCAGACCACCGTAGTTCAGACCAGCCTCAGTCGCATTGGAGGCGTGATGCAAAGCGACGGCTCGATTGACGGCGAGCGCGAAAGAGCCCAAACTCACCGCAGCCGCCAGTCCTATCTTTGGGTTCATTGGAATTACTCCAGTGTTAGCGAGCATTTACCGCGACGAGTGCTTCTCGCGATCCACTCGATCTCGCTCGAAAGTGAATGCACGTGTTACTTGCAAGTGCTCGTCGAATCGGTGATGTCGAAGAGCCTGCCGACCGGACCAATTTCACAATCGACATGCGGAGCAATAACCAGATGCCGCTTGTGGTATTGCTTCACCTCGGGACGATGAGCAATAGACACGATGGTGGCATCTGGCAGCCACTTCTGCAGCGCCGCGAAGAAAGCCTCTTCCGACGCCACATCGAGGCTGGCAGTCGCCTCATCGAGGAAGAGCCAGTCGGGTTTCGCCAGAAGCGCGCGCACTATGCTGATGCGCTGCTGCTGACCGCCAGACAGGCGCTGCGACCAGTTATCGACGACATCGAACTCATGTCCGATTTCGCCCAGACCGGCAGCTTCGAGAGCCGCCAGAATGTCTTCTTTCGCAAACGTGTCGACCGAGTGCGGATACGCCAGCACTTCGGCGAGCGTACCCAGCGGCATGTACGGATGCTGCGGCAAGAACATGCAGTTGTCCGGACGCTTAACCACGCCCGAGCCGAACGGCCAGATTCCAGCAAGAGCGCTGAAGAGAGTCGATTTGCCGCAACCGCTCTTGCCGCCGATCAAAGTCGACTGATGTGCGATGAAGGTCTGCCCACCCATTTGCAGCAGCGGCGAGCGATCGGGCAAGTCGACGTTCAGAGCGACGAACTTGAGTTTTCCATCGTTCGACGATTCGATTTCGATGCCATTGTGGTGAGCAACGCGCGCCGCTTCAATGGCGGTCTTGAGCGTCATCAGCCGGTCCACGATGGCGTAGAGTTCAGCCAGTTCGGTGTAGGAGTCGACGAACCAGGAGAGAGACTCCTGCACCTTGTCGAACGCGCCGACAATCTGCATGAGCACGCCCAGCTTGATGGCGCCCGCAAAGTAACGCGGAGCAGCGACGATAAGCGGAAAGACCGCCGCAGCCTGGCCATATGCAGTCGTCAAACCGGTCAGCTTTTTGGTGGTCCACATGATGTTCCACCAGTTGCCGAGCAAATGCGAATAGAGCACCGAGAGTTTCGCCTTCTCGTTTTCGGCGCCATTGCTCAGCGCGATCGCCTGTGCAAACTCCCGCACTCGCACGAGCGCATAACGGAAGTCGGCTTCCCGCCTTTGCTGTTCGTTTTTCAGATCGGGGAGAGGCTTGCCGACCCAGGCGGTCAAACCAGTGCCCACGCTCGCATAGATGATGGCAGCCCAGACCATGTAGTGGGGTATCTCGTAGCCGTATATCGTCACTGAACCAGACACCGTCCAGAGGACGAAAGCGAAGCTGCCGAGAGTCGCCAACGTGGCGATGAGCTCGAGCGTCAGCTTGATCATCAGCCGAACGAACTCACGACAATCTTCGGCAATTCTTTGATCGGGGTTTTCGTTGCCGACGCTTCCTTCGCCATGCGTGAGGCTGGTGATATAGAACGAGAGATCGCCGAGCCACTGGTCCAGAAAACTCTTCGTCAACTCGGTTCGCCCCTTCTGATGCAGCCATTGCGTCAGGAAGTAGATATACATCTGAAGCACGACAGCGAGGCTTGCGATGAAGATGAAACCAGGCATGATGCCGAAGACGCCGTTGTCCGCATCTGGATACCAGCTGAGGAGCAAGTCTCCGAACGCTTTCTGGTCCAATGCCTGGAGAGCGTCGTAGAAATCCTTTTTCCAGTAGCTGAAGGTCACCAGGAGCTGAACATAGATCATGGTGATTGCGAACACGACAGCGTAAAGGATGGACACCGAGCGCCGCTGTTCGGATTTGAAAATGGGAGTTGCGATCTCCCAGCTATCGCGAATCAACTTGCCAAGCACTTTGGGCGCGAGCAAGTTTGGTGTTTCAGCCTTTTCAGGCTTGCCGTCGACTTGAACGAGTCTCATTCTCGTCTCCACGTTTGTGGTTGGTTGTTCGAGATTGCTCAGTCGTTTACCGACTGAGCAAATGTAGGCGAGCTCAGTCGTCCGACTGAGCGAATGTCGGCAAACTCAGTCGTGTTCGCGACTCAGCTTGATGTAGACAAACCGGAAGATCTTGCCGCCAGGTTTGCTCAGTTTCGGCGCGGCGAGAATCATCGACGACTGCTCCGCAAACGCCTGATCGAATTGAGTCATCTCAGACAGCAGCCTCTGCCCAGCCACTCCTCCATAAATATGGATCAGCAGTTTGGAAAGCTGGTCTGATTTGCTCAGCCAGGGAATTTCGAGCGTTCTGATCACACGCTCGACCTGCCAGATTTTGTCGTCGAACCAGACCTCATGTCCTGGCAACGGCACATCAGAGAGATCGCTAAGCGGTCCCGACTGAAGGTAGAAGCCGTTGAAGTCGATGACGACCTCGACAACTTTCTTCGGTTGTTCGGTCATTTCCGTACCTTTGTTCAGGAAACCGTGGTCAGTGGAGTCAAATGCGCATTTCGCGTTGACGCAGCAGACGCTCGATAGCGCGTTCCTCAGCCTCCAGCCAGGTTGTCGGTTCGAACAACTGGAAGCCTGTGTTGGCAGGCAAATCGCAGTGGTCGAACTGCCAACCCTCTTCAAGGGGCAGATGGATGAAGTTCGTTTCGGTCATACACTGCCCATCAGAACGGCGGCTGTTGCCGATGAACGCTGAGAGCCTGGCGTCGATGTTCAAATCGGCGATCACCTCCCGCACGCGCACGGCTTTGTCGTCGTTAGGCGTGACGATGACCTCGTCGAAGATCGGGTCGAGCCCGCTTTGGCGAATCTTGAACTGTTGCGCCTCACGGTTGCCGATAGTGACGGCAATCATGCGGAAGTTGTTGTGCACTCGCCCGAGCACCGCCGCTGCGTTGGGGAACAGCTTGGGTTGACGGAAAAGCGGAGAGTTGCCGATATCCTGGCACAGGTCGCTGATCTCCGGCTTTACTTCGACAGAAGCATCAGCGCAAAGTTTTGCGTATGTTGCCTTCATCGAATTTGGGAAGCGGTCGCGCTCAAAACCGTGACTATGCGAATTGCTCAAGTCGATTTCGCGCAGCGTTGTCACGGAATGTTCTCGAGCGAACCCACACATCGTCATCAGAAAGCCGAAGCGCTCGATGGCGCTGTCATAGTAGGGTTGACACTCAGCGATGGTGCCGTCGACATCGACAAAGAGCGCAGCGATTTTGCCGTTCAGCAAAACGTAACTGCGCCCCATGCGACAGCAGCTAGTCATGGCATTTTGTTCCTTTCTTCAGGGCGAACCTGGTTCGCACGAGTGATTATGCTTAGCCCAGCATGGTGACTATTGCCTTGACTATTTGTATCAGTCAAAACGGTGCCGCCATCTGTATCTGAACGAGTCATAAAAGACATCGCAGTCATTGTTTGCCTCGACCATGCTGAGACTATTATCGATGTCATCGTTAGAACCAGAATTTACAGGAAACCAGCAGAACGCAGAAACTATTCCAATCAGGATAAAAATCGAAACCAGGCATCCGAGCCAGTCGAAGAAAGAATCGATCGAGATGGAGAGAGAACGCATGTTACGCTCCTGTTCTAGTTGAACTTAAGTCGCAGCGAGAAATTATGTCCAGCAAAGCGAAACACTTTCCTTACTGGAGCATACGAAGCGCACCTAATTGGTCGCGGGAGCGACTGAGGCAATCGCTCCCGCAGTTGCAGCCCTTAAAAAAGGTTGGCGAAATCGGCGAGGAACGACCTGCCGAAAACCCACTGACTCCAGATGTCCAGAGCCACCAGTAATAAGGCCATGCTGAGCACCTGGCCATACTGCTGCAGCTCGGCCCGAACTGCCGGACGCCTGAAAAATTCCGCCACTCTCGACGAAAGCACAAACACCACCGCCGGTGTCAGACCGAGTGCGACTTTCCATCCCCACTGCGTGTGCGCGAACGTGCCGCTGCGGTATGCGTACCACAGGAGAGCCGCTGTTGTGAGCCCGGACATGGTTTCGAAGACCAGAGTGCGAGTGGTTCGACTCGACATCTCGAATTTGCCGGCCATGCCGAGGTCGAGAAACAAAACGACCATGAACACCGGGAAGGCAGACACAGCGACGAGTGTGCCGACATACGCAGGCACTGCCGAATGAAGCGACAGCTCCATCACGTCACCGATGAACAGCTCGGTGAGGTAAGCGAACAGAGCGACGGCACCGCTGTACACGACCGCCCAGGTGGTTTTCGAGTCGCTGTCAGAAGAGACAGCGTGAGATGTATCTGCGCGATTGTTGACCTCGCGAATGCGAGCGCCAAGCAAGAACGCAAACAGAGGATCGAATGCGGACATGTTCGTTACTCCTTTTCATGCTGCTGTTGAAGCTGGCGAAAAGACGCACTCAGTCTCGCCCCGGTCGGCTTAGAAGACCAACCGGAGACAGCTCATCTCGTCACGCGCGCGAAACAAAGCTCTTGCGCCAGATATTGATCAGCGCGCCAAAGTGGAATCCGACCAGAAACAGAATGACGCGGACATCGGTGAGTCCCATAGTCCGTAGAACGTCATACGGGGTGTGGCCCGTGAGATGATTCGCGGCAAGCCCCTCCACGATTGCCATCGCGATGACGACGCCCAGGTATATCCAGATCACCCAGCACCAGACGTTCCAGAAGATATACATGCTGCTTTCTGCGCCATCGCGATCGCGAGGGGTCAGGGTCATCAGGAAAGACACCACGGTGGCGATGGTGAAGCTGGCACAAGCCAGAGTGAAGAGATCGTTCGACATTTTTTCCTCGCTGTTCGACTGAAGCATCCGTTGATGCAGTTGGGTGTTCGATTCAGTGACGGTGATGCAGGTCGGAGATGTGCGGATGCGAATGTCGCCTGGCATCATGTGAATGCCAGTGACTGTGCTCGCCTCCATTGCCGACCATTTCCCCGTGTGTATGCTCGTGGTCGTGGTGACCATCATCGTGACGGTGCCGATGGATATGTTCCATCGGCTCGTGCTCGTGTTCGTGCTCGTGCTTGTCGTGCATGAGCAGCCAGAGCGCGACAACGAAAAGCACAAGTGCTTCCCATTGCGCAATCTTTTTAGAAGCGCTTTATCGCGTCTCGCGTTTGATCTCGTAGTGGGCAGACCAGTGCTGCTTGGTCTCGATCAACTCCAGCGCCCGCGCATACCACGTGGAAGCGGAGTAGAGCGAAGCGGAGCCCCAGGCAAGCGGTGTGTTCGTGCCAGGCAGTTCCGTCGTCAGGTCGGGACGGTCAGGCACCGAGACATGCTCGTAGGCTTCCGGCACAGCGAAAGGCTTGCAGTCTTCGCCGTTGGATTTCCACGGGCAGGAGCCAGTGATGCGAGCATAGGCGCGATTGATATATTCCGTGGCGCGGCTCATCCCGTGTTTGATCAGAATTTCACGCGGGAAGTAGTGATGGCGCGAATCTTCGGTCATGAGACGCACCACGAGCCGACTGTAACCTTCAGCCAGCACCGATACCCAACACCATTCCGCCTCGGAGTCAGGCAGCGCAGCATTGGAACGCTGCGCCAGCTGCTCGAGAGTGGAGCAATCATCGGAGCCACCACATTCGGCGCTTGAACTGAGCCCGAGAAGGTTGAGAATTTTCGGGTCCAGCCAGAAGTTGGAAGCGAGATAACCGTCGGCGATGCGGTTCTGGTCCGGGTGGGCTTGAAACGGCAGATAGCGAATCATGCCGTTCGGTCGCACCAGAGCGTCGAGCGCCTTCATCATCACAAACATCTGCACCGCATCCTGGGAAGCGCTGGAAGACCAGGTGATGCCGCACGTCGAAACGAACGACAACGAAGCGTCCAGCTTGCGGTTCGGATGTTCCATCGGTCCTTCTTCGCTGAACAGGCGACCGGCAAGCTTGCGGTCGACGCGAGCGATCAGACGGTCGAGATGGTCCTTGTCTTTCAGCCAGTCTCCATGCTTCGAGCTGATGATTGCCGCACGAACTTCGTCATCGGCATTGGGACAATCGCCGTAGAGCAACTCCCTCAGCGACGAGAAAGCCATGCGAGTGGCCGTGAGATCCCAGGTCAGTCCACCGGGGAACGGGAACTCTTCCCAATTTCCCGACGAAGGAGCGCCGAAATCCCACTGCCCATAGGTGTCGGTATTGATCGCCCGCAGATACGCAGCGAGGTTGACGATTGTGGTGACAATGCTCTTCACCGCGCCTTTTCTCTTGAGCATCGCCGCGGTGAATTGCCTGTCTTTGCTGCGGCGCCAGCTTGCGAGGAAGGACCGACACATCGCATCGACTGCGAGGGCCGGCGATTCCAGACGCTTGTTGTTGAACCAGGTCGTGTCACGCTCGAGCGTCTCCGGATAGAAGATGTGCGCGACGCCATTGGTCAGACCACCCTGCCTGTACCAGGTCGGGTCGGCGATCGAGCGCTCGATTGCGTCGATTTCCGACGGCATTGAATAGAACCGCGCCAGAGTCAGCATCGCTTTGGTCCAGCTCACGTCGGTGTGCAACGGCTCGCTGCGCACCGTGTCGGTGACCCAAATACGAGAAGCCATGGACGGATTTTCGTTGCCGCCGGATGTCTGGATCAATCCTGTGATCGGATCGCTGTCGACTTTGAAAACGCCGTTGGTCCGACAGTATTGGAACAGCGCCTCGAATTCAGGCCCGGTGTAGGCGCCTTTGAGATGCTCGCGAACGTGCGGATTGTGCACGAGCATCATGTGTTTTCCGATCCAAATGGTCAGCGGCTGATAGGCGATTCCGGCGGTGATAGCCAGAAGGCTTTTCTGAACCCTGGGTTCCATCGCAGTCATGTTAACTCCTTCGATTTGTTTTGGATTCCGTTTGCGCATCTCAGCGCAAAAGCTGTCACTCAGACACTGCAGATCAGATTACGCAGCCAGGCGCGCATACTCGACCATCCTGGTTCTGACCAGAGCACGATGATACGCGCGAAGTTTCGCGCGCAATCGATCTTTGTACCTATCGAGAGCGGCTTGATGGTCGCAGAAATCTTCATAGATCTGCGCTTGCCGAAGCCGCACTGTTTCATATTCGCGTCTGTCATAAGACCCGAACACCTGAGGTAGTTCAACGTCGCGCTTCACGCGAGTCTCCCTTTCTGTTAGCACCGCAAGTTATTCGCAGTGCTCGGTTGTCACGGTTCGAATTAATGTATGGCAAAGGATTCTCCAGAAATTCAGTGCGTTACTTTTAATCATTGCGAATAAACGCATCCTGAACTCGCGCAGTCAGAGCGGCTGCAACCAGCATGGACACGCCACCCATGATGACGACATAAAGTGGGTTATTGTGGAAAACGTGCCTCACCAGCGGTTGAAAACAGAGCGCCGCAACTATCTCCGGAATCACTATGAAGAAGTTGAAGACACCCATGTAGACCCCGGTTCGGTCAGACGGAATGGCGTCGCTGAGAATCGCGTAAGGCATAGAAAGAATTGAAGCCCAGGCGATGCCGATTCCAATCATCGAAAACTGCAAGGTGAAAGCGTCGTGCACAAAGTAGACCGAGAGCAAGCTCAATCCACCGAGAGCAAGAGAGACACCATGAACAAGTTTTCGACTTGTCATCGCCGCCAGTTTTGGAAAACCGAACGCGACGATGAAGCAAACCATCGAGTAGATGGCAAAACACCAGCCCGCCCATTCGATGCCTTTATCGAACAGCGCCGATTTTGCGTCGGATGCGCCGAAGACATGATAAGCCGTCGTCAACCCGAAGAACATCCACATGCAGAACAGTCCGAGCCAGGTAAATATTTGCACCAGCGCGAGCTGTTGCATTGTCGCCGGCATTTCTTTCAACGCACATGAAATTTCCAGAACAACCTGCTTGAGCAGCGCGAAGAAACCGTGATTTTCGGATCGCTGTCTGTTGAACTTTTCTATGTCCGCAGGTGGGTATTCCGACGTTGTAAAAATTGTCCACAGCACGCACAGCAAAAACATAGCGGCACTGATCCGGAAGGAAAGCACCACCGCCAGTGGAACACCGTTAGGCGCCAGTCCCTCCATGCCGAAAGTGCTGAATATGAGGGGCATCGCATTCGCCAGCGTCGCACCGATACCGATGAAAAAACTTTGCATGATGTAACCGGTTGTACTCTGCTCGCTATTCAATTTGTCGGTGACGAAAGCGCGAAACGGTTCCATGCTGATATTGATGCTGGCGTCGAGTATCCACAGCAACGCCGCCGCCACCCAGAGTGCGGTTGAGTCAGGCATGAGGAAGAGCGCAATGCTGGCTAGCACCGCGCCGACGAGGAAGTATGGTCTGCGCCGCCCGAGTCTGTTCCAGGTTCGATCGCTCATCGCACCGATGATCGGTTGCAGCGCAAGACCAGTCACTGGCCCCGCCAACCACAAAACTGGAATGTTGTCAGGCGACGCACCGAGCTTGGTATAAATCGCGCTCATATTGGCGAGTTGAAGCGCCCACCCGAATTGAATTCCGAGGAACCCGAAATTCATATTCCAGATTTGCCAGAAACTCAGGTTCGGTTTTATCAAAGGAGCAACAGCCGCATCTCCGGTTGCTGCATGGCCTAACTTGCGCATGTTTGATGCTCCTCCTGCAGACTGCGCACCTGGAAAGTGCCGTGTGTCGCTTTTGACTGCAAAACGATTGGAAGGAAACTCGAACTCCGCGACTGCATGTCGCGGAGCTTGAGACGTAGATGCTGGAGCGAATTGATGTTTGAGGAGTTTTAAGCCGAATGTCTGAGGTGAAAGTGATATGGACCATCACTTTGCATCAAACGCACTGCCAATGGCAATGAGTTTCAAATCTGTTTCAGTCGAATCACCTGACATCCAACTTTCGCAGCTACCATCAGCGGTGCTAGCGGCGCTAAGTTTTGATACTAAATATGGTGGCAAAACGCAAAAGCGGATAATTCGAAAACTCGAATCATCCGCGATATATTCTTTCTACAAACAGAGTCGCAGTGCCGTTAGACTGTACTTCTCCGTCACCACTCAAGCGTTACCGCTTTTTGCAGTGATTTGAAAATACTGATACCGATATAAAATCGACGTAAAACGTTCCAAACAAAATTGCACTTGATCAAGTAACTTTTGTTTCTCAATACCATATTCAGTATCAGACCAAATAAGGAAAAAATCGGATGATTCGACCGAGAATCATCCGACTTAAGAAAGGAATGCATTAGCGCTTATCAAAATTGACCTGGGTATGGAGCCCCTCCTGTATAGCGATTGGGTCACAGTTGCGTTGTGTTGTTGTCACTAAAGTAGATTTGATTACATCAAATCAGCATAAAATTGAAACGCCGAAATCGAGTCTCTAAGCTAGCAGAGCTCGCAATTTCGCTACATAATCGTCGATGCAAGACTCATCGAATTGAGCAAACGGAAGAATAAACTCACCATCCACGACGCTGTTGAAGTAATTAGGTTGCGAACTAAAAATCGGCAATTTTTGCAGGCGAGCGAGAGTTAGCAATTCCTGACTTTTCAACTTCGTTTTGAGTTTCACCAGAAGTTCAAACCCGGCAGCTTCCTCCGAGATCTGAATGTTTTCGCCCAGAGCACGCTTCAAAGAATCGACAAGCTTCTCTCTGCGCCTTGCATAAATAGCTCTGGTTTTTCTGATGTGCCTTTCGAGAATTCCGTCATTAATGAAATCGGTCAGCGCAAACTGATCGAATAACGGCAAGTCGTTTTCATTCAGTGCCTTGGCCAACGTAAACATCTCGGTAAGGGAGCGTGGAATAACTAAAAATCCCAGTCGCAAAACAGGAAACAAAACTTTCCACAAACACGACAAATGAATCACCAGGTCGGAGCGATCAAGTCCCTGCAATGAAGGAAGCGGTCTACCGTTGTAACGATATTCGCTCGCGTAATCATCTTCGATTATGAAAGTTCGGTTTCTTCTGGCCCATTCCAAAAGCTTATGCCGTCGTTCCAGCGATAAAACCGCCCCAGTGGGCTCAACATATGACGGTGACACATAGAGGATTTTGATTTTTTGATGCACAGACTCAAGCTTGTCCACGCACAACCCGTCATGGTCTGTCGGTATAGCAATCAGGCTGGCGCCGTAGGCTTGAAATCGCTGCCGAACATCCGGATATCCAGGATCTTCGACCGCAACACAATCGCCTGGATCGATCAGCATTCGACAAATCAAATCTAATTTCAATTCTCTTGCCGAGAAAACGACGACCTGCTCAGACGAGCATCTGACAGCTCTGGCTCGAATTAAATACGCCGCATAAGCTTCTCGTAAGGGGGGATAACCAAAAGGTTCGTGAGAATAATCGAGGCGAGAAACATCTCTTTTTCTGCAATTCTGTTCAAGCAGAGATTTCCACTGACTGAAAGGAGTCAGTTCTAAATCTGGTCCGCTGCTGTAAGTTTGCAGTTCAGGACTTTCTGAATATACAGATTCTGCGGAAAGCTTCAGCAGTCGTCGACCGTATGCACTCAACTTGATCGGGTCACTTTGCGAATAGGTCGAAAACGCACTGGTCAATTCTGCCTTATGAGAAAAATCGGCAGGCAATAGCGCGTCGTTTGAAACTTGCCCTGTTGACAGCACGCCCATATATCGACGGCTTACTTTTGCGCCGGAACCCTGCGAAATAGTTATGTAACCTTGACTCGCGAGAATATCGAAAGCTTTTGCGATAGTAGAGCGAGATACACCCAACTGCTTTGAAAGCACCGCTAAGGAGGGCATGTTATCACCTTCTGCCAGAGTGCAATCAAGAATCGCTGCTCGCAGAGCGCTAGCTATTTGAGCATAAGCGGGCAAAATCGAATGTGAGTCGATATCGAGTTGCAGGCGAAATTCTTTATTCCGATGTTCTTGAAATTGCGACACTTAGAGATCCTCGACTCACGACTCGGCAAATTGAATCCATCGACGAACATTCTCATCCAGACCTTTTTCGTCTAAATGAGCAAATGGCATAAGGAACTCGCCTGGCTCGGACAGTTCAGCGTAATACAATTCAGTGCTCATTAGTGAAAGATTCCATCGCCCGGCTTCTTCAATCAAGCGGCGGTCGCTATGTCTGCTTTTAACCTGAATCAGTAGGTGCAAACCGGCTGTTTCAAATGGCAACTTGATACAAGCTTGACCATGCTCGGTCAGTGCCTTTATCAGAGTCTGTCTGCGTTTGGCATAAACAGAGGCAGTCAGCCTGATATGCGATTCCAAATGACCATCGTTGATGTAATCAGTCAGGGCAAACTGCTCCAAAAGCGGCAGGTTGCGCTCAGTCTGCAATTTAGCCAGCAAAACCGGGTGCAGCAAGCGCTTTGGCAAAACAAGAAAACCCATACGCACCATGGGGAAAAGAACTTTCCAGAGTGAGGAAATGTAGATCACATTATCCGCTTGGTCCAACCCATGCAAAGACGGAAGCGGGTCAAGTCCGTAGCGATATTCGCTGTCATAGTCGTCTTCGATAATCAGCGTATTCGATTTTCTGGCCCACTCGAGCAGCCGCTTTCGCCGCTCCAACGACATAACGATGCCTGTGGGATCTTGATGCGAAGGAGTGACATAAACACACTTGACCGGTTGGGAAAGTTTCTCAAGATAGCCGACATCCAGTCCCTCTTGATCCAGCGGAACATTTAAAAACTTTGCTCCATGGGACCCCAACGACATTCGAGCGTCGGGATAACCTGGTTCTTCTATGGCGATCACGTCACCTGGATCGATTAACAAACGAGCTGGAATTTCTAACTTGAATTGCTGACTGGCAAAAATCACGAGCAATTCAGGGGAATATTTTACGCCTCTGGCGCGATGCAGATAGGCAGCCAGCGCATCACGAAGCGGCGGATAACCAAGTGGCTCACGCGCATGCGCCAGGTTTGCAAGAGCCTTCAGCTTGCAATGGCGCACGAGCAATTGACGCCATTTCGTCAGCGGCGTGAGATCTAGAGGCGGTCCACAATATTGAATCTGTGCAAGTTGTTCCAGTCGTCGGCGCTGGAAAGCAGCAGTTTCTAAAACACGACGGCCGTACTGTGAAAGCTCGATGGGATGAGAAGCGCAAACCTGCTCTAGCGAAGGTTCTACTTGCACGTTTTCGCCCGGTAATGGATCGCAGATATAGGTACCTGATCCGGCGACACTGGTGATGTATTTCTGCTTTTGCAAATCATCGAAGGCTTTCAAGACTGTAGTTCTTGATATTTGCAAACCGGACGCAAGGTCTCTGACCGAAGGCATTGCTTCACCAGGTTTCAGACGCCCTTCGATAATCGCTTTTCTAATGGCATCGGAGGCGCGCCGATAAACTGGAACCGACGACCGGTATTCAAGATTAATGACAAAATCCATTACTTTTGCCCTGGCGCGAGCGACCAATGCGCACCACTAATGGTGATACTGCAATTGTACGATTTTCATTAATTGCTAGCGCAGTTTTTTGTAGATTGAACCAAACTGGCCCATTTGAACGATTCGACTGTTTTGTTGTAAGCATGGCTTTTCAGATCTGGTGGAGGCTATAGGGGCACAGGAGCTGAGTTCGGTGGATTTAGACGAATGAAATACTCGATGTAGAAACTAATGGAAACAGGTGAATGAAACATAGCAGTGTCAGTTCAAAGTTGGCAAGCAGCGATGTGTATATACAGCAGTGCTTTAAGTTGTTTTTGGATCATCTATCGGTAAGTTTTGCACAAAACTCCACCCCACTGGAGTTTGAAATCAATTTGATCACACTTGAGCAAACTCGCGCAGGCAGCCGGTTCCATTGAGGCACCACTTAGTGCATCATCGCGCAGCTTTGCCAGCTAGCGCAAGCAACAGGTTGGCACAGTCTCTTCCAATAGATGCCAAAGCGGCCCCGCTGAACATGCCGTTTTCGCATCATCTAGCGCGACCTCGTATGCCTCCACAAGCGGTGCTAGCTATGCCACCATATCCAATACCAAAACAAAACGGATAAACCGAGAATTCCTCAGTCTATCCGTTCTGTAATTGTTGATTGTTGCCGTCGGTAAGCAGTCTACGAAGGTCAGCTCACGAATTTTTCAAGAGCATTGTCCGAACCGGCAACTTGTCCGATCAAACTTTAGACTAAAGCTCGCAACGTCAAATACGCGTAAAATCAAAGCTAGATGCAACCCATGTTTCCAACACAAACATTCAAAGTCGCGGAAGTGCGAATTTCCATGCCCAGGCATGCGGCACCGACGATAGCCGAGTCTTTTCCAAGTTGCGCAGGCACCACGGTGCATCGGCTCGGTCCAGGCAAAGCAAACTCCCTCAACACATAGATCGCAGGCTGTATGAGAGCATCGCCGATTTCAGAAAGCCCGCCGCCGATGACGATCAGATCAGGATCGAGTGCATTAGCAAGACTGACCAGACCATAGCCAAGATATTCACCGGTTCTTTTAATAGCCATGGCACAAACTCCATCGGGCTGTTGACGTGCCTCGGTCACAATCTCGCGTCCAGATTTTTCTTGTCTGCCATCGAATCTACAACTTTCTTTTTTACTGTTGGCTAATTCTCGCCAGGTCTCCACAAGACCCGGCCCACTGCAATAAGCTTCCAGTGTGCCTCTGGCACCGCCGGTATCCATTCTCGCGTTTGCGTCAATCGACAACAAGATGTGTCCAAATTCGCCACCACTAAAGTGTGCTCCATGGTGCAACTTTCCGTTTATCAAAAGTGCGCCGCCGACACCTGTGCCGAGAGCCAGAAAAATGACCGTACCAGATTTGACACAACGAGCTGCGCCAAAACGACTTTCGGCCAGGGCAAGAACATTTACATCATTATCCGCAAATGAAGGGATTCCCAATTCGCGTGTAAACGCTTCAGTTATGCCGATGCCCTTCCATCCAGGAATGACGTCAGTAGCGGAAAAGACAGTTCCAGTGGACGGATCGATCTGTCCACCAGCCCCCACACCGACAGCAGCCACTGGCACGCCTGATGTTCGCGCAACTTCTCTGGCGGACTCGATTGCATCATGCAGAATTGCCTGACCACCACTTTTTACCGGTGTTGGTCGTTCGTGCCTGGCGATTAACTCACCGTCTGCGGTGACAATTCCAGTTGCGATTTTCGTGCCACCGATATCGACGCCAATGTAATTCATTTGCCCGCCATTTTGTGTCGTGACTGCTTCTTGTTACAAGCCTGCAGTTCCTTCTTATCGCAAGCCTGCAGTTGATACTGATCTCAGACGTGCATCTCACGGTATGAGCTGCGCCATCAAACCTTTATAAAACGAAAGTTGCTGTTAACAACTTGATACAGAGACACAGCCCATCTACTGATTATGTGCGCCGCTTCCAGTTTTATAGGCGTCGTTCGGTTCGTAACTTTCAGGTAGATTCAAAATGAAGTACGAAATAGCTCCGTAAAGGAGCACAAGGCCAGCTAAAATAATCATGATTTCTTCCTTTCAGTCGGGCTCAACCAGGAGTTTGCATTCCACAAGCTTGGGTTCTGCTGAAAGCAGTGTTGCCAAATAAAAATGTCGCTTGTTTTATGTCGCTTTTACGCCGAGCCCTTTATTGTTCGAGACGTGGATAAAACTTCTAAGCAAGGATTCTAAAATGTCACTATTAGATGAACTGAGAAATTGGAAAGCAGACGGCGGCGCGGAAAAGGCAAATGCAACATCTGCTGCAGGTGAGTCGAAACTGGTTTCCGAAGCAGTGCTAGGGGCCTGGGTAATCTGTCCAGATGGCACCGCGCAGCAAATCAAAAAGGGACAAAACAGGCGTGATGTCTGTGGCGATCAAACATAATCGTTTTTTAGAAACCGACTGAACCTTGATGATTCCAGTCGCACTTGATGTAAGTCACGCCGTATTTGTGCACCGAGTTTTTCGTAGCACGCTGCGGCGTTTTCATTCCAATTGAAGACAGCACCCTGAACGCGACAGCAACCAAATTCGGAAGCCTTGAGCACGAGCGCTCTCAGCATCGAAGTGGCCACACCGCGCCCACGATAAAGTCTTTCTACAAACAAGTCTTCAATGTATAGAATCGGAGCCCCCAGAGACCCGGCGTAAGCATAATAGTAGACTGCCATGCCGACCGGTTGACCGCCTTTACGAGCGATCAAAGCGGAAAATACTTTATTAGGACCGAAAGCCCATTTGGCAAGCTTTTGTCGTGTCAACAAAATTTCGCCTGCTGATTTGCGCTCGTACATCGCAAGAGCGACAGACATCTGATAGATCACCTCCAGATCGGCGACAGTTGCTTCAGCAATCTCAATTGCTTCGAAACCTCGCACACCGCCTGCATCGACCGCCACGCCAGAGTCTTCATCATTTGATTGTTGAACGCACATTGGCATAACAGTTCCAGGTAACACAGTCATAGACATAATCTTTCTCCATCTAGATACCGAATGTGATGTCGTAAACCACGGCCGGTCATCACACTCGATGCAGTCGATTGTACGCAAACAGCTGCGATACAGAGCAACGCCACCAGAAATCGAATGCTCGCACAGTCTCTTCAATATCCAGACAAAGTGTCCCACCTATCGGAGCATCGCTAACAGCAAACGAATTTACCAGGTTTCCAAGGGTCCATTCCTGTGCCACTTCCGAAGCATTCCTGTTTGACGTGCTCGCAGCTCGCTGCGCTAGCGATGCTATCCGCGCCACCGCAAACAGTGCGCCTGGATGTAATAAAGAGATCATTTTCTACAACGAAACGTTTATTCACGAATTCCAAAATTGATCTTCAAACGGTTGCGCACCACTGTTCCTGACTGGATCTTCAGAGCATCGGATCTGACTGGATCTTCCGAGGATCGTTTTACGAAGATTTGATGACTGCGCTTTTATCTTCTAACCACGTGGATGCCCGAGGTTTGTTTCAAGATGACAGAATCCGTTACTAGTACTGACAGCACAACCAATTATGAAGAAAGCGCTAAAGCTTTACTGACTCGTTTAACGATCGAAGCCAGGTATCGCAGCCCAAATGGAGGTTATGTGTCAACCTTCAACAAACGTCCTGCCAAGCAAGAACCTGAGATCGTCGCTCGACCGGAGCTCGATTACTCCACTTTTATGACCTGAACACAAACATTGTTGTTGTAACGCACCACATTCACACAAGTTTGAATTTGATGTTGATTTTATGCCGCGGCATAAATCATTGCTTCTGACAAGTTGAGCGTTCAGTTCGAGTTTGTTCGAACAATACTCGACTGAAAAGCTTGCGCATCGGTAGAAGCATGCTGAACATATCAAACGTTGTATATTTGATCGCCGATGCGAAAGAACGCATCGACAGAGGTTATTCCGCCGAGGAAATTTTACTTGAGGAAATGGCTCCAAGAGGCATCAGTCGTATCACAACGTGCTGCGATAGCGAAGTTTTGCCTGGACAATCTGCTCGCATGAGGGCAGCGGATGGAGGTTATGATTTTACAGTCACTTTGACCGGGGACGGACTGGCGCTTTTGCGCTCTCACCTGAAGGGTTTCTTTCTGCATGGTGGGGAAGCATCATGCATGGGCCATTTCGGCTACGATAATTTGAGCAGATTCGAACAAATGAGACGAATCATTCCATTGAAGCCAGACAAGGATGTGCCACTAGGCATTGAAGGTGACTGGGTATTCAAGCCACTTCCGAACAATTCGGTGACTCCCCTGCGTGTCGAAAGAATTCCCAGTCTTCACAACACAGTCAAACTCTCAATCAAACCAACGCTGCTATATACGGTGCGCGAACTGACAAGACAATCAGGTTTGCTATCGAGCAAGCACCTGAGCTGGTACGTCAAGCTTGCAGAAGCGATAAATGTAATTACAAGCTAAAGCAAACTGACGCCACCAGACTCGAACCAAGCTGATGTCGCCAGACCCTGAAAAAGCTGACGTAGCCAGACCCCGAGCAGCCTGGCGTAGCCAGACCCTAGTTGTGCTGCGCCCCGCTGCCAGACGAATATGTCTCGCCGAAATCAGAGCAGGCTTCCGGCGTCCTCAAAATCGCGTAAGTAATCAGTCCATAAACCAGCGCCACTCCAAAAATAAAAGTCATAGTTACACCTCGCATTTTCCAGGCGCATCGAGTTGCCACGCGCCCGGTTGTGTAGTCGTTGCTTCCGCTTATCTCTTTGCAACCAAACTAACGAGGGCGATGTAAAAGGAACATAAAACCAGACACTAAAACGTCGTCAGAAAATGCGGTTAATACGCTACAACGCAACTGCATTAACTCTTCAATCATGAGTCGCTAAAAGATTATATTTGACGCGAGTTTTACGAGAGAACCGGCATAGTCAAGTTCTGTTTGCTTGCATAGACAGGAATGACGAACATGGCATATCAGGATTCGTTCACCTCAGGCAATCAAAACCCGAACGACGGTAAAGCATCGCCTCAACAATTCTCAGACATACAACCTGGCGCAATTTTAGGCGGTCGCTATGAAGTTGTGTCGCTCCTGGGTGTTGGCGGCATGGGCGTTGTATACCGCGTCAACCAGATCTTTTTAGACAAACACTTCGCGTTGAAAACGATTGGTAGGCTGCAAACTTCAGACACGCAAATCAGACGCTTCCAGTTAGAAGCGAGAGCAGCTTTTGCAGTAAGCCATCCAAACATTATCGCCGTTAATGACTTTGGTCTGCTGGACGACAGCACACCATTTTTAGTGATGGAACTGATCGAAGGTCAAACCCTGACCGATCGCTTGAAAGAGAAAGAGGGCAAGTTAACAATTACCGAAGCAATTCAAATATTCGTGCAGGCTTGTTTTGGTTTGGCGTATGCGCACGAAAACGGCATCGTTCATCGCGACATCAAACCGAGCAACATCATGATTTTGAACGACATACCACTCTCGTCAGAAGGTAGTGTCAAAATTGTAGACTTCGGCATTGCAAAATTTGCGCAACATGATGCTGGTGAGGTTCAGGCGCTAACTAAAACTGGCGAAATTTTTGGAAGTCCGCTCTACATGAGTCCCGAACAGTGTTCTGGTGAGCATGTCGATTTCAGGTCTGACATCTATTCGCTTGGATGCGTGCTTTTCGAGTCCCTGACAGGAACACCACCATTTGTCGGCGACTCGGTCATCTCGACGATGATGCAACACATATCAGGAGCAACCCCGACACTTAAAGAAGCATCGTTGGGGATTGAATTTCCCCATGAACTGGAAACGATTGTGGCAAAAATGCTGGAGAAATCTCCAGAGAACAGATACCAAAATCTCGGTGTTGTAGCACACCATCTGGCCGCAGCAGGAAGAGGAGATGAGATAACGGCCGAGGTAAAGACCAAACCTCGAAGCAAACCAAAGAACACACCTGTAGAGCAATATCAGGCAAAGACATTTTACCGCGCCCTGACCGGTGCGTGTTTAACCACAGCAATAGCGGCAGGAAGCGCAGGATTTTTCCTGCACCAATATCTGGAACAAGAGAAAAATGTGTCAGCGAACGAAAGTTCTGGACCGCACTATGAGAGTGTGAAGGACTACACCGGCAAAGAAAACTATGTCGCCAAATTCATCCCACTCGATCTAGGCACGTTCAACGATAATCCCACGCATGTTTTTGGAAACTTCAGATGGCCGGCAAACACACCTGTTAAGTTTCAGCCAAGCGAAGCATTTTTACTCGCTCCCGGAAACTTCACCGCCTTCCCACCAAACAACCTCGTTCAACTGAATTTACAAAGAGGGCACCTGCGAGCATTCTTTAACAGCTTCGCACAAAACGCGAACGTCTTTGGGAATTTGCAATATCTCCAACTCGACGAGAGTGACGTAACTGATGACGACTTAGCGATGATTGACAAACTTCCCGCGCTGACGCAACTCAATCTAGATAAAACATCAGTCACTGGCGCCAGAGTCGGCAAATTGCGCCGGAGCAAATCTCTCACGGCAATCAGTTTTAATCACGGGCGGGGAGCGCACGACCTTCTGCAAAACATCGCAGGTAGCTCCGCTTTGCTGAACCTGTCATTGAACGACACACACCTTTCTGCCGATGACTTCGATCTGCTTCAATCATTTTCAAATCTCAGGATTTTGCGCCTGGATGACAATCAGCTGTCGAAAAATGAGCTGGCAAAACTTTCGAATTTGCGAAATCTCAGAGAGCTTTCTGTCACATCTGTCAGCGCTAACCCTGTCAACCTGGACATTCTCAACCATATGCGCAGGAATGGGTTGCAGAGTATATCGATTAACAAATATCGATTGACTAATAGCCCCTCTCTAAACAAATGGCGAGTCGAAAACATGACGCCCGTGGATGACGAAAATCCTATTGCTTCTCAGGCACAAGGTTTCAACTTTCCACCTGATATTTCTGTCGGAGTTTTGCAGATCGGATCAAAAACTCCAATTTCAGTATACGGGTACGTACCAGCAACTCGAAGTGACAGAATTCATTTTTACACACGTCACGCATCCCGTGATTATCCTGAGCTGCTCGACAAATTCGGCGATAGCGATTTAACCGGTCTGGACGTAATTTTTGGCGATACTCAAAAAGTAATCGACAAAATCAAAAACTGGAAGCGCTTAACAGAGCTATCCTTTTTCAACACGATAGTGAAGGCATTGACTGATGACCACGAAGAATCTCCCATCACAAATCGGCAGTTGCCACAACTCGACAAATTTAGCAATCTAACTTCGCTGGGACTGTGCGGACCACTTGTGAGTGGTAAAGCAATAAGTGAAATGAGTCTGCTCAAGCGACTGAAAACTCTCAAAATCAGGCGCGTTAGCGAAATCGATCCATTGCTGAAAACGCTGGCTAATTGTGACAACATCGAAGAACTGTGGCTCGTTGCTCAAAACACTGATAACAAACAGCTCGAGTTGTTGACGAGAATGAAAAACCTTCACACTTTGAGGATTCGGCGAAGCAACCTTTCGCCAAACTCTCTGGCTGTTTTCAGCAGGATGCCTGCGCTAAAACATCTCATTCTAGATCGCAACAGTTGGAGTCAGATTGATAAGGAAAGATTCCGGAGAAAACTGCCTTTTTGCGAATTCGAGCCAATGGTCGATACCACATATTGGGAGTTGTACAAAAAAGGCTGATCGAGAGAAACGCTAATTGAGCTGCTGAGGTGTGTTAGTGTCATGATGAGAGATGGAAAGTTTGTGCTAGGCGGCCTTCTGTCTGCTGTTGCGGCATGCGCAACAGCAGCGGCATTTTACTTCAACATCGACAGCATTGACACAGCTGAAAGAGTTGCCTTGCCTGAAACAAGCGAACAAAATAGGAAAGGGCGAGATGACGATTTTCTGACTAAAGGTGGCGACCCCTTAGCACAGGTCACAGACAAATTTTACGCTCACCACAAACCTACCAATTTCAATCAGAGAGAGGAGTTCATTGAAGCGGTGAAATTGAAAGAGCACGGAGCCACGCAGGCAGAAGTGCAGTCGATAGAGGATTTTCCACTCGAAATGATTGCCACTGCAGAGAATATATTCGAACAGCGGTTGGCAGTATATATGAAGGAAGACAAAAAATGGTCACACTGGAGTGCGTCGCACTGACTTAATCGAAAAGGTTCAGATCCTCTGATCAGCACTTCTGACTGAAACGGCTCAGGCGTGCGATTTTATCTTTTCCTATGGCGCTGCGCTACGATTTTTTATGCCTATTTTATGTGGCTGCACTCAACATCAGTCTGGAGATTCAGCTAGATAATTCAGCCCTGCAACTCCCTCAAATGCGCGATTAAAGAAGCGCTTCTGAGCTCGGAAACCAAATGGAGAGTATCAGTCAGTGACACGCGAAGTCGGAGCACCAGAAAGCCATGACTCTATACACCGAGCCTTGCACTCAGGGCATGGAGAATCTCATCGCGCCATGCACGGCGAGGCGGTAACCGCTCTGTCGAGTCCTGGCGAAAGCAGTAAATCTGGTGATGGTAATTCGACGCCGGAAAGTTCCTCTGCGCTTCATCCGCTGGTTCTCACCAACAGAAGACGTAACCCGGCTGATCTCACCGCCAGCGGTGCACATGGCGGTGGGGCAGGTGCTGACTCAGGATTTCAAGCCTTCGATTCGCGATTTTCTCTTCCTGACTTGAAAATTGCCGGTCTCGTTCCAGACCGCGATTCAACTAGCAGCGTCAGCTCTCTGATTTCACGTGGCGTATTTCATGATGCCAGACCATCAGACCCTTACCAGCGAACGGCAGCTCCTGAGCGATTCGCAACTGACACAACGAGAGTGACTGAGGCCAGCGGTGGTGATAAGCCACCTGAGCAACCTGAGATTGTGGTGCAGTACGGCGATAAGAAAGGTCAACCTGCGCCAGGACAACCACAGCCAGATTTCGTAATTCGCAAAGACGGGTCGATAGAAGTCCACCATGACTTCGAAGCAAATCCGCACGGCAAGGTCGTTGTTCAGATGGAGCGCTCAGAGGGTCAGCTCGACCCGCGGCAGAATCCCGATTATGCCAGACAAATGCAAGCCCAGGCCGATCTTCTCAAATATCTACAAGGGCGCCTTCAAAACACACATCCCGAAGCTCGGGCTAATGGCGTGGGCTTGAATGACGCACAAAATCTGGTGCCGGATGCGGTGCAGAAATCAATTGGTGCACACAAGACAAATTCAATTGGCAAAGATTTCTCTCCAGAGACTCAGCACGCAGTCGAAAATCTCGGTCGTTTCAAGGGAGCCGGGCACGGTTCAATCAGCAGACAAGCAGCAGATGGATATTTTCCAAAACGCGAAGTGCCATATCAACAGGGTGAAACAAATTCTGCCGCAGCGTTTAAAGATACAGTTGCGGCTTTGTTTCAAGCCGATAAAGACCATCCTTACGAAACTGTACGACGCACCAGAGACGGTGGTCATGCAGTCGGGCGCTACGGTCTTACCAAACACCATATATCCAACTGGTTGGCAGGATTGGACCTTGGCGATCCTCCAGACCCAGCCAAAATAGCGGAGTTGATCAAGCAAGGCAAGTTGCCGCAGGGCTTCAATGCCGACTCGGTCAAACAATTGCAAAATCTGGCAAACAGACTCGGCGACGGTAATAGCAACATAACGGGTGATGAAATCAATCGTACCTTGCCCAAAGAGTTGCAAGAACGCATCGCCACTGATCTCAGCAAGCAATATACGGAAGATTCGCATGGTGACCCGTCCACCGCTGCTCTGGCCTGGCTCAAGGGCAAACGAGTCAACGAACTGACACCACAAGACCAAAGTGACGCAGCCGGAATGCAAATCAAAGATGCAGCGCAAAAGGCGTACAGTCTGGCTACGGGACGTCAAATGTCTCAAGCGGGAGACAGAATCGAATTCAAAGATGGCGGAGACGGCTCTCCTTTAGGAATTCAGATTGCACACAGAGCGCAAAACGTGGCTGAATCGATGGGGAGCGTCGGGTACTGCAAAAAGGGAGTAAGACAAGCTCTGGAGCCGTTTGGTATACACCTTCAAGGCTCATATGCGAAAGATTCGGCACAGCAACTGGCGAGCAATCCGCGTGTGAAAGAAGTGTCCACCAGCGATCTGCGCCCGGGAGACGTTCTGGTTCACCAGCCAGCCGGCTACGGTCGAACAATAGGTCAGCGTTACGCGGGACACATCGCAGTTTATCTTGGTCACGGACAAGAAGCGAGCGATCACGTGCAACACTTGATCAAGGGTGAAGGTTACGGCGGTACCAGAGCATTTCGTATCGTCGCTTAGAGGCACTTGTTTCCCTTGTCTTTACGGCAATCAACTTGCTCATGTGAAAAATCTTGATCACGTTCTTATTCAGCGGCAATCTCGCGCTGAGGTATCAAATTCTGCTCTGCGGAATTTCGTCTGGAATTCATAGTGAGCCTGCGAACTTGTTCGGTATCGGTAACAACAAAGCTGTAGATCATCTCTACTAACATTCAAAGAAATAATGACGTCCATCGAAAAATTTCGGTCACCCCAGAAAGAATCCGGTGAGAGTGAACCATCATCTTCACTCTGGAGTTCCGCCTATGCACATAAAATAGAATTGGGACTCGGCACTGCGGCTGTGACGCTGACCGCGGCCGCGGCATTGCACCTGGCAGCAAGAGGCTCGGAAGTTCTGGTCGTTGAAGCTGCGCCATTTATGGGCAAGGCAATGCGCGAATCGCTGGCATCAGCCGGTCACAAAGTAACCTGGGTCGCTGAGCTGCAATCATTAAAACCTCTCGTTGGTATCACCGAAGCAAATGAGAAATTGTTTTTGAATCCTCGGCGCTTCCGAACCGCGTTTATCGATCCAAACCATGTGTCTCGGGACTCAGTCGACTTTCACGAAGTAGCGCCGTTTTTCCGAGACGCAAAAGTTCGAACTGTCGGAACCAGTGTAATGAAGGAAGTCAACAAAGAGATGCTGGCGAGCGGTTTTGACCTTGCTGGAAATAAGACGACTATTTTAACTTCGCTAGTTGATCACAGGCTCGACTTACGGCAAATCCAGCAAGCCCCGGAACAGGCACAAGCCGCGCTGGCGAATTTGCAAACCAGAATCAACTCAGAAGAACTTGCTGCCGCAAGGGCTCAGACCCGGGCGCTGATTGCCAAATACACGCCTCCTGCGCACAATTCCGTAAAAGGATAAAGTCAACGCCTTCTCAGATCGCTGAGGTCCATGGGTTAACCGTCTTCAGCCCCAGCGGCTCAAAGAGTCTTGTATGACAGGTAGCAATAGCAAAGCCGTGCACCAGCGCTAGTGCGGCTAATTGACCGTCGGACATCGACAATGATATTCCTATCTTTCGAGCATTGCTCAACAACTCACTGCATGAGACCGCAGCGTGCTGATCAAAAGACAAAATCCTGGATGAAAACAAGCGCGTCAAAAGCATCTCAAGCGCGGAGCCAACCTGTTTTTTGCGTTTTCCATTTGACATTTCGGCAACACCGATAAGCAAATCTGTAACACTTGTAGCCGCTATAAAAAGCGTTTCCGCAGATTGGTTGTCGAGCCACGAAATAAGCGCCTGATCTCTATCTGGTCTCAGCGCTTCGGCAATGACACAAGTGTCGAGAAGAATCATTCGAGAATCTCACTAGCGTTCCTGATCTGTAAGTTATTCAACTGATATCTGTCACCGAATGCAGACAACACCGAACCCATCTTCACGCGTTCTTCAGGTCTTACCGCAGCCTCTAGAATTGCGCGAACTTCCGCTTCGGTGCTGCGTCCGTTTTGAGCAGCTCGGACACGCAATGCTCGATGTGTTGCTTCTGGTAAATCTCTTACGGATATTGCGGACATCAAAAAAATATTACTGGTCGGTCTAAGACATCGAGGTTACTGCTATCAATGCTATCATAATATTTATTTTGATAGCAAACACTATAGCCAGTAAATCCCAGAATTGCAAGAAATAGACCGGTCTACTATCTACACTCGAAAAAAATTTCAAGACCAAATGAAGAGCCGAAGAAAAGGGTTGGTTCGCACAACCAACCCTTTTGAACACACCGCCGCTGGTGCGATGGTGTGTCCTTTTCAGCTTGCTGACTCACACGCTAGTCTGTGTCAGTGTTACTTCCGGAGAGTCTCCTTCACTCATCACACCCAGCAGGAGACTCTCGAATGCTCTGGTAGTCCGCGAGTGGACGCCGGTCAAAAGAAACCAGGCTTGCTCCGCGGTGTCGGCGGCGAGACGATACTCTGACATCACCTCGCGAACATAGCCTTTGTCAGCTTCACTGATCGCCTCGTCGTAGTGCTTGAAAGCTCGCATGATTTGCCGCTTCACCGACCATTCCTTGAAGAACGAGCCGACAAGCGTCACGCCCATGGCGAAAGCCAGAGACGCATATTGCAGATTCAAGTTCTGTGTCTCGTGCGCAACCGCCGGAATCAGCGCCAGCGCACGAGCCAGGGCAAAGACGAATCCGCAGATCACCAGTTGCTTCAAGCCACCAAGAGCGATGGTCTGGAAGCGTTGCCCTTTTGCGAAATCTCTGACGAAAAGCTCTTTGCGATCGCGCGCCGCTTGATGGCGCTCGCCCAGAGCACATTTGCGCCGTTCGATGCCTCGAGCGAGCCCGGCGGCAGTAAGTCGCAAAGTCGTCAGGTAGATTCGCTCACGACTGTCAGGCGGAAAGCTTTCAATCGCCGCCTCCAGGTCACTGAGCGATCTGCAGGCTGACAGTGCAGTCTGGCTCCCCGATGTGGAAATATCGGCAAGCAGCATATTCGCGCCCCAGACGATGACGATGTTGGGTGTCAACGCGAGAATGCGCGAGTCTACTTCGACACGCTGAGCATCATCCATTGTTCTCTCCACATTTTGGCGGTGAGCACCAGGCTCACCGCAATCGAAGTCTCCGGTCTGGTGATTCGACCAATAACCGAGAAGAATTTACTCCGGCACCGAAGTTAGCGTCACCCTCACATCGAACTCGTTTCCGTTGCGGTTGATTCTGAAGACGAGCACGTCACCCGGCTGATGCCGGCTGATGATGCGAGAAATGTCGTCGGACGTGTCGGGGATTGCTCCATCGATTGACACCACGATGTCGCCAACGCGCAGATCAGCCTTCCACGCAGGGAAGTTTTTCTGAACCTTGACGATGACGTGAGTGTAGGGACCATCAAAATTGTGAGGCGCTCCTTTCTCCGTATCAAATCCCATGTAGGGATGCTGCACCTTCTCGCCTTTACGCAATTTTTCCAGCACGCCCTTGAAGGAGTCGGAGGGCGTGACGAAATTTAGATTTGAAGCGTGCTCGATCGCAGATTCGACTTTTCCGACGACTTCGCCGCACATGTTGAATACGCCGCCGCCAGAAGCACCGGAGTAGATCGGCATATCGGTCTGAATCGAATCAGCGTGAGTCTCCCAACGATTGAAAGCGCTCACCATGCCATGTACCGCTGTGAATGCAAGGTAGTGAGGGCTGCCGATCGAGAAGAGCCAGTCACCGACCACCAGGGAGCTGCTCGAACCAAGGCGCGCCCTGGGTAGCCCAAGAACCTTGATTTTGAGCACCGTCAAGTCCAGCCAGGCATCTCGACCGACTTCGAAACCTTCGAACTTTCGTCCGTCGGCAAGCACCACATGAATTCGATTGGTGCCTTCGATGACATGGTAATCGGTGGCGATGTAGGTAAATCCCTGCTCCGGATCTTCGTCGAAGATAAACCCAGCGCCGCTTGCTCCGTGTTCCGGCTGAATTTGCACTGGTTCTTCGGGTTCAAAGTTTGTTTTGTTGACGGTGCGGATGTGCACAGACACTTGCATCGCCTCCGCTATATGATCCTGAAGTCCGAAGACCGGCGACCGAAAGTGCGGATTGGAGGGATTACAGCTCTCTTCAGCGAAGACAGTCGAAGGTATCCCGCCGAGTATCACAAGCAAAGAAAGCAGCCATACAGGCAGCAGCCTATGCGATTTCTTGGCGTAGCGCTTCATTTTTGTGACCTCCTTTTTGATCGACGAGCACACAGTGCGCTTGCGAACTTCCTGCGCCGAGTTAAGATTTACGCGCCGACAGATTCGCTTCCGGCATCCACATGAGATTGCCCCAGGCGACTCCGAAAACCATGCCCTCTTCTGGCGGCTGAAGTTCGCCCGCGTCGAGTTCGATGAACGTGTCGCCCACGTTCATATCGAAGTTCATCCGCTCGGTCCCGGTGTGGTCGAACGGACGGTTGGTGAATTTGGTGACCTTACGTTGCATGGTACTGTTCCTGTTGCTATGGTGCCGAAACTGATTTCGGACCTTCTTTGTGTTGCGATTTGATTGGGTGAAGCATTGCGCGCCGCGAACAACGCGCAACGACAGCCTGTGTATGCGACTAGCTCAGATTCCTTCCAACGAGAATCTCCGCAATCTGACCCGACTGGAGACCGAGCTCCGGATAGAAGACGAAATCGAGCCAGCCGAATTTGACCGCTTCTTCTGCCGAGAAGATGTGATCGAATCCATCGCTGATCTTCTCCAGCAGTTTCTTCGCGGCCTTCTTGGGCTTCTTTGCCCGCGAGCAAAGAATTCTTGTGAACTCACCCTGATTGCGCCGAATCGAATGCTTGGCGCGTCCCAGATCCGATGCGCTTTGAGGTCCATCCATGCACCACTTGACGCAGTGATACATGAGAGCACAGTGCGGAAGTCCTATGCGAACATCGGCGCACTGCACAAACCAGAGCGCGCAACTTTGAGCACGAACGATGATGAAGGTGAAGTGCACCTTGTAGATAAGCCGAATCAACAAGATGCGGTTGAATGCCTCGCGGCAGTCATCGACACCGCCGCCGGCGGAGTTGAAGATAACCGTAATGGAAGAATTCGGATTTTTCTTGGCGAACGCCTCCAGGATGGCGACTTTCGACTGGCAGCCGGTCATCAGTCCGGTCCATTCGAAAACGAATTTGCCGTTCACGAGCTCGACCTCGGAGCCGGGCGTGAAGGCAACGTTTGACCCTTCTTGTTCCTGTTTCATTGATTGCTCGCTTTCGCTGATAGTCCACGAAAGTGTGCACCCGAAGTTTTCGTTCGGATGCACTTAGTTTGGTTGTTCACAGGCAAACCTGAGCCACAGACTATTTACGACTTTCAGGTCGCACACCTTGCGACTTTGTCAGGCAGCCCAGTGGAAGATCGCGCACAGCGACGTTCCTGAATGAGCATTTTGCGATGCTCATTCAGCAACATCGATTTTTTAGAAGCGCAATGGTGCCGACTTTCCTCGCGGTCAGTCGGCACCATTTTTGTTCTGATTACGTGCGGCGCTACTCTTTGATCATCTTGCGAATGCGCTCGCAGTCATCCTGGTAGTCTTTCCAGTGACGGTCGAATGCCTGCAGTTTAACAAAGACCACCCGGTTGATTGTTACGACACGGTCTAGGCGATTACCGCATCTTCCGACTGCGCGAGAACCACCGCGCCCGCATCCAGCTGGAAAGTGTGCGTGGCAATCTCAGGGTCATACCCGACCAGACGCGCAAGCGGGATATAACTGTTCCGGTTGCCATCGGTCATAAGCACAAAGAGCGTAAGTGCTTTGTCCACGCCCAATTGTTGACCGAGGAACCTGTCCCCGCACTGACTACCATGGCGGGCTCGGTTGTCCGTAACTAGACTAAGCGCATCGACGTTGCAGCCAATGCCCCATCCCTTGCTGCGCATATCTACGCGCAACTCCGCCGTAACCCAGACCGAGCACCTCGCATCTCCACGCGGTCGCACAAATACAGGTCGGTCCGCTGTTACTACGATAATGTCCCCCGGAGTGAACCGCAAAATTGATTCCGGAGGAGAATTGAAATCTACCGGGACGTCGCCGTAGAAAGCCCGCGCATGCGGATGATCGACCCGCACACCGAATCTT
>DATNPY010000005.1:0-34783 GCA_036702955.1 Drouetiella sp.
GTTCAAGGATCCGGGGCTTGATCCAGTCAGCAAGCTCGACGCAGTCAAGATATTGCTGCGCTCCACACCGCCTGCGACGGCAGCAGCTCCAGGCGCTGCAGCCCCCTGAATACCGGGCGTAAGCTGGCGGCTTTCAGTACCTCGTTATCGAGTGTGACGAACGGATGTTGTCATGCGCGTTTCGGCTCGCTGTTTCGGTATATTTAGGCTCCTTGAACCTGACAAAGGAGTGCTCATGAATACTGAGTCTTTTACGCAAGAATTGAACTCGCGAATCGCGAAATACGATTTGCTCAGCCATCCCTTTTACCAATCCTGGAGCATGGGCACACTCAAAACAGATGAGATTAAAGAGTATGCCTGCGATTATTACCACCATGTAGCAGAATTCCCGAACTATCTCGACACATTGCAAAAGCGTCTGCCAGAGGGCGAATTGCGCAATGTAGTTCTAGAAAACAAAGACGACGAAGAAGGCGGCAAGGCGCGTGACGGTCGTTCACACGCTGAGTTGTGGCTTGATTTTGCTCAGGGTATGGGTGCGACTGCTGATGATATCGCTGACCACGAGCCGATCGAAGAAATATCCCAGTTGATTGCATCTTTCCAAGACGTAGTCAAAAATGGTTCCACCGCTGAGGCTCTGGCTGCCCTTTACGCATACGAATCACAGGTTCCACGAGTCGCTACAGAGAAAGAGCGCGGCTTGAAAGACCATTACGGCGCCGACGATAAAACCAGCTACTATTTCACTTTGCACAAAACTTTCGACGTATTGCACTCGAAGACATGGCTTGAGCAAATCGCCAGAGAAGTAGGAACTGACGAAACGGTTCAACAAGCTGCATTGAATGCCGCTGAACGAGCTGCAAAATCACTCTGGAACGCCCTTGATGGCGTCGAGCGTGAGCGCTTGTCGATGGCAAACAGTGGTGCACAGGTCTGTTGCCACTAACAGACGAGGACAGATGCTAGGCTTGAAACCCGTCGATAGTGATGTGTCAAAACGCCTGCATCGCGGTGCTCTGCAAGTGCGCGACTTCACTCACCAGTGGGGATCTCGCACCCTGATCATGGGAATTGTTAATGTCACCCCGGACTCCTTCTCTGGAGACGGGGTGCTTAACTGTGCTGACGCTGTCGAAAGAGCTCGCACGCACGCAGAGGCGGGCGCGGACATCATCGATATTGGTGGGCAGTCAACCAGACCCGGATACGCGCCAGTTTCGGCAGAGGAAGAGTTGAAGCGGGTCCTGCCGGTTTTGACTGAGCTTAGAGCGCAAATGCCATCTGCACTGGTATCACTTGATACGACCAAGCCTGAGGTTCTGAGAGCGGCTTCTCAAGCCGATATTCTCAACTCTATCTGGGGGCTGAGCGATCAGCTTTTAGATATCGCGGTTGAGCGGTCACTACCTGTGGTGATTATGCACAACAAAGAACGAGCCGAATATGCCGCAGGTGTTGTCGATGAAATGCTGCGCTATCTTGATGAACAGGCGAGGAAGGCTGTGCGAGCTGGGCTCAAGCATGAGCACGTGATTCTCGATCCCGGCATCGGTTTTGGTAAAACGGCTGAACACAATCTGCAAGTTCTCAACCAGTTGCACCGCCTCACAGCTTTAGGCTTTCCAACACTTTTAGGCACTTCTCGCAAGTCATTCCTCGGCAAGTTGACCGGCAAAACAGTTGACCAGAGGTTGTTCGGTTCGCTGGCAACGGTATCATTGGCGGTGGCGGCTGGCGTTGACATAGTGCGTGTTCATGACGTCGCTCAAACTGGCGATGCTCTTGCAGTCAGTGACGCTATTGTTCGACAGGTGCGCCCTTCGGGTTGGAGGTCAGATGTCTGAGCCGGCCACCGAGCCTTTGCCCGAGGACATTATCCGCATCGACAAAATTGTCGCCAGGGGTAAACATGGAGTTACTGCTGAGGAGCGCGAACAAGAGCTGCCATTGCAGATTTCGGTCGAACTGGCGGTTGATCTTACCAGAGCATCTGAGACTGACAATATTGATGACACCATAAATTATTCGACCTTGCATCAAGCTATCGTCGCGGTCGTCAAAACCAAGTCTCGGCACTTGCTCGAGAAGTTAGGCGAGGATATAGTCGAGGTGATTTTTCAAGACAAGCGCGTTAGACAGGCAACTGTCAGCATCGCGAAGATAGAACGATTGGCTGGAGCTACACCCAGCGTGACGCTGGTTCGCAGGAATAATTAGACATGGTCTACGCATACATCGGATTGGGATCGAATCTCGGTGACACCGCGCAAAACTTGCGCGATGCCTTGCGTGAAATAGAGGCATTTGGGCAGGTTTATGCCAAATCGCGCCTCTATCACTCCAAACCATGGGGCGTCACCGATCAGCCTGACTTTTGCAATGCTGTTTTGCAGTTAGAGACTTCGCTTTCACCTCAAGACCTGCTCAAAGGATTGAAAGATCTCGAAAAGCGTCTGGGGCGCGAAGAGTCGCGCCGATGGGGACCCAGATTGATCGATCTGGACATTCTCACGTACGGCGAGGAAGTAGTCAGAGATGAGAATCTGACAGTGCCTCATTTACACATGAATGAACGAGCATTCGTCTTGATGCCGCTTTGCGATATCGACCATAATTTTAAAGACGCATTAATGGCACTGCCGGCAGAGTCGCGGGAAGAAGTCTCTCTGACGACTTTGACCTGGTAAAACGGCACCCCGGCTCACTCAAGTACAGACGTGGTCAGGCTCTGCGAGCTGACGATGCTGGTCTTATAAACTGAGGATAGCGGTCTGAAAATTGACGATGCAACTCTATAAGTTGACACCGAACAGCCAGCGGAAAAATTGCCAGGTTCTGCTTTTATTCAGCTTCTCCAGGAGCTCGTGGGTCTCTTTCAATTCATCTTCGTATTCTTGAATCGACTCGATTAAAGCATGATTTTCGCGTTCGATTAAAATTGCTTTGGCCGCGCGAGCGCGGAACTCTGCCAGCACCTTGAGTTGCTCTTGCATGCTGTCTACCTGTGATTCCAGATAGCCAATGCGATACATCGCCCCTTCCAGTCGCACTGCTGCAAAGTCGAGGCTTTCGAGCACGTCACCGACATGCTTGGCTGTTGTTTCGGCACGGTTTTGTGAGGATAGCCCTGTTGATTGAGAAGTTTTTGCCAACTCGGTCGATGCCGGTCTGACTTCGGCCGGTGGTTTCGCATCTGGTGTCATGTCGATCAAGGTAGTGTTGTCGAACAGCGCGTCGACAGCAGACCTGGCCGCTTCAGTAGGTGCTATGTCCATAGGCTCAATCCTTCCGCTCTCGGTGTTAATCCGGTTACGAGAAGATTATGAGCCTATCGACCATTGCTGTCTAGTACCATATCTGGTGGGCACTGGATATGGTGTAGTGCCACCAGGGCTACGGTGGATATATCGTAGTGGTACTACCGGTACCAGCATGATTGCTATTGGTGGTGTTTTGTTGACTGGTAATTGTGGTGGTATTCCTCCTTAGATTTTTCAGCACCACAGGGCGGCTGGGCTGCATTTTGTTCGACAGGGCGGTGGCAGCTTCTGCAATCGCCTTGCCCAGATCTTGATCCCGGTTTGTCTCGAAGTTGTCGAGACAGTCGTTTCTCACTGTGTCTGACATAAAAACTAACCTTCGTGAAGGGGCAAAGGGGTCGCGAGTGTCTGCCAGGGCTCGCACTCGCGGTCCTTTAGCTTAAAGGGGTGGTGGCGCGTCTCTTTCCTGCATCGCCAGACGGATGGCAAAGCAAGTCGTGATGCCAGTTAGTTTTGTCAGTTGTTATTGTTCTGGTAAGTTTGCGGAGAAACGTTGTTGCCAATTTCTCCGCTCTACCATAATCCACGACAAAAATGTCTGACGGTGCTAGTAACGGCTATAAACGCAGCTAGGAAAACCTGAATAAGTCAGGTCTTAGCGTCCACTTTGCAAGCTGCGCTAACAAAGTTTCTTTGAAACGTCCTATAAGAGAGAGCTCTTAACTAAATATAGCGCTCCAGTTCTGGCTTCTGAGACTGGATTAGCGCTAGGGTTAATCATTCCTTCAGTTTCGTTTACCTAAAGCATCTAGCAGCCTAACCCTTTTCGCTATCAACCAAAACCTTAACCGGCTTCAGCATTTCGGCTGTTCGCTGGTTAACGCTTTGGCTGGGCGAAATCAACTCTTGTGCACTGGAGGCAGAGCCGTTGGGCGCTCTGAACCACCGGTAGTAAGGAAATGCATGACCAAACTTCGCGCAGATGCGGTCGCGCCCATTGTCGTCGTCCTCGGTGGAGGGATGCTCAGCGACACAAAGGGCGGACCAGCGACTACTTTACGTGCCCGCAAGGCCGTCAAGCTGGCGAAAGCCAACCCTGACTGGACGTTTATTCTTTCTGGAGACGGACGCATAGACTCCGACCGGTCGAACCTGACCGAAGCGCAGTACATGTGCCGCATTCTCCTCGCCGCCGGCATCGACCGGTCGCGTCTGCTGCTTGAGGAAGAGTCGCGATGCACAGTCGGCAATGCCGTTCTGGTCGCTGCTCGCTACCTGAGGCATCTGCAGCCGCGCACGCTTTACGTCGTCACTTCGCCTTTCCACGAGGTTCGCGCCCTGCTTCTCTTCCGGAGTGTGCTCGGCTGCCAGTGGGATGTGCGTGTGGCTGTCTCTACACCAGCGCGTGGCGATGCTGCGCGTCGTGCCAATGAGCCTGGTGGCATCGAGTGGACAAAGCGCTTCTTCGCGGGCATCACGCCGGGCGATTTGCGCGCTTGTATCACGAAGCTGGTCACTGAGAGACCGCACTATGCCAGCAGCAGTTGGCTTCAACTCGATGACGACCCGGGCGGCGGTGGTACCACGTACGGTGCTGCAGCGGCCTGAGCGTCTCACAAAGGAGGAGCTATGAAACCATCAAGCCGCTCAGGCGGTTTCTTTCTGATCGGCGGCAAGTCGAACACTTGCTACGCCGTTTTTCTGGAACTGGCTGGCGGCTGCGATGCGAACATCGTCATCGTTCCTCACGCCAGCAGCATTCCAGGCGAAGCCGCTGCCGACGTAGTCGCTCAACTGGCTTCCCTCGGTGCCCGTAACGTCTCTGTGCTCACGCCTCCCAGCCGCTGGCGCGCTCGCATCGCGTCTGTGTTCTGGAAGTGTGGCGCACGCCGCCTCAGTCGTATGATTTCCGACACCCCGCTGTCGAGCGACACCGACGCTGTCTACATCTCAGGTGGAGACCAGACGCACCTCGTCGACAAGCTCGGAGCTGGCGGTGTCGCCGCACTGCACGCGTTCAGCAATGCAGGTGGGCTCATCTGCGGCACCTCAGCCGGTGCTGCATGCATGGGCGACTTCATGATCACGGGCGGCATGAAAGACGGCGTCATTCGCGCTGGATCGCTGACTACCGGCAAGGGTCTTGGACTGACCGGGCGCACCCTCTTCGACACGCATATGAAGCGCAATCGCTTCAACCGTCCCATCGTTGCACTCGCCAGTCTTGATGTCGATGACGCCTTCGGGCTCGACGAGGACACTGGCGTGCACATCCAGGACGGCAAGGCGCGGGTCTACGGTGTGGGCAAGGTCTGGTACTACAGGCGAACCGCCAGCTTCCGTTGCGACTTCAGCTCAGGCACCTGCACTGGTGTCGATGTCGAGGTGCGCACCGCTGGCGGTGTCTTCAGTCTCTGACCGGCATCACTGTTTCCGGGCGGTTGCAGGCGAGAAATCAACCCGCAATCGCTCCCTATCCCAACTGCCTGGCTTCAACCGGGCGGTTCTAGTCTGAACTGACTAAAGGACGATACTATGACGACCAACTCAAACCCCGCATCGGCGCAGGAAGTGTTGATGCAAGCACAGCGGAGGCTCTACGAGGTTGCAGGAGGTAGCAAGAGCAGCAATGATGTTCGCGCCGCCAGGTTGACCACCGCTGACCGCATCGCTTTCTTTTCGAGCCCGGAGTTTCGCGCCTGGGTCGCTGCTGAAAAGGCAGCCGGACGCGAGATCTTCTGGCTCAAGGATGTCGACAAGACGCAAGCCGCGGGCGACATCTTCACGTTTTTCTTCAAGTGGCGCGCCGACAACAACAAGTTCTCGCCGGCGCAGCTCAAGGTGGTTGAGAACTTCCTTCTGCGTCAGGCGCACGCGCTGGCGCACCCGCTGATTCGCTTCGGTCGCGGTCTGGCGCGCCTTCCGCATCGGTTTGGTCTGACGACGACTGCTCCTCGTTTTGCCAACAGCACGCCCCACGATGTGGTGGCACAGTGGCAACGCAAGGAGCAGGGCGGCGATGGCATTAGCATGCTGGACTTCTGGTCTGGCGCGTACTGGCCATCGCAGGTCGGGCTGACCGAGAGCGAGAAGGTGGCTCAGGTTGAGGAGTTCGCTCCGCACTACGCAGCCAAGGTCTTCCCAGGCGTGCCCGAAGAGAACCGGCTGCTGGAGTCGCTCGGCGTGTATGTGGTCATCGTCTCGAACGGTGACCAGGACCTCGCCCGGGCAGTGGCTTCTGTGCTGGGCGTCAACCCGCTCAACGTCGTCGGCTCTCACCTCACCTACGGTCCCGACGGTCGCGCCACCGGTGTCAACCACAGCTACGATGTCACCGATGAAACCTGGCTGAACCGCCCGCAGCCAGGCAAGCCCATGAGCTTCCACTACTGGATGCACAGGAACAAGTCGCGCTTCGGCTGGGACTACATCGACGAGGACAGAATCGTCATCGCAGGGCGTGATGGCGACTCGGCAGCGAACGATGGCGGCATGATGATCATGTTGCCGATTCCCGCTGCGATCGGCAACTTCATGGTCGATGTGCCTGGAGAGCCGAACCGCATCGAGAAGTTCTACAAGCTGGCTGGCAAGTATGGCTGGACGAAGGGCAAGTTTTTCACCCTCGCCCAGGCGCCTTCTCTCACCGGTCACTTCCCTGACTGACACCACAGGCGGTTCGCCCTGCTGTGGTGGCAGCGATCGGTTAGCAGCTAGTTCCAATGCTCCTGGGCTCGGTTGGGAAACCATCTCGGGCCCGGGAGCATGCGGAACTTATATTTTTTTTGACGGGCGTTGACTCAAAGCGGGTTGCATTTTTTCATTTTTACTGCATTTACTACTCATTGTCGTGGGTCTAAGCGTCTGTTCTGATTGTCGCCAACAACAGGCTGCTCACGGCGCAAAGCGGTGTGTGACTTGGCGAATTAAATGGCAAAAATTGGCGAATTATTTGGCAAACTCAGGTTCCGCCAACAACAGGAAGCCCTAACCGAGCCAGTCTAGAGCGCCTGGAATGCTTTGACAGGCGCTCTGATTGTCGGCCTATTTGCTCACAGTTTCCTGTCCAAACATTACGTTGAATTTTCCGAATAGAACATCGAGGCGATAAATTCTAGCTGGATAAGCCAGCATCTCGTGTAGTTCTGCGACTCGTAGAAAATTCTGCCCACCTGGGCCAGCATCATGTGCGTGTCTGGCTTGAGCATCTGGAAAAGCTTCGAAGATACCGAAGGTTGTATCCGAGTAGCGGTTGGCAAACCACGGGCCTGTCAGCGGCTCCTGTTCGACACCTTTAAGAATGTCTCGAAGAAAGTTTTGAACTTGTTCTCCCTTGCCCGGCTTCGCCTCAAGATGAATGTAATAGGCTTTTTGACCAGGTGTGCCATCGACACCGGTTAATACAAAACCAGGGTGAACCGGGTCATCCTTTAGGAGTTCTGCAGGAAAAGGCATTGGTCCGGGTGCAATAGTGTCGCTCATGGAAATCCCCTTAATGAAAAATTGTTAATACTGTAAATGTCCATTTGTCGGGATCTAGCGTGCAAATCTTGCTAGTCTGCCTAACACTTGGTAGACTTAGTTTAGCTCGTAGCAATTTTTTTTGTCAACTGTATTTGCTGGTTAAGTAAAATTGGAGTTTTTGAGAGAGTAATGGCTACCCCTAATATAGTTTCAAAAGAGAAAATCATGGTTGCGGCCACCAAAATGGTGCAGGACCACGGTTATGGCGGTTTAAACTTCAGAGATCTAGCTGAGGCTGTCGGTATAAAGGCCGCCAGTATTTACCATCACTTCCCGAGCAAGGCAGACCTTGCTGCGGCGGTTGCAACAAAGTATTGGCGAGACTCCGCTAGTGAGCTGGAAACCATTTCCTCGGCGCTCGACCCGCTGTCCTGTCTGAAGAAATATCCAGGCACTTTTCGTCGTGCGCTGCAAAATAACAATCGAATCTGTCTTGCTTCTTTTCTGGCTGCGGAACGCGCCGACATCCCCGAGAAAGTACTGACAGAGGTGTACAAATTTGCCGATGTGAATATTGCTTGGCTCACCCAAATGTTGAAGGCTAATGGCTCTGCGGATAAGACATGCGAGCCGCGAGCTCGTGCAATTTTTGCGGCGATCGCCGGTGCGCAGATGATTGCTCGTAGCCGCGCAGATGTTGCCATCTATGATTCGATTGTGGCTGATTACCAAGCATCCGGGTTTCTCCCTTCTTAGCTGGCTGCATCAAATGAGAGAAGTAGCGCTGCTCTAATTGAGGTTGGGTTCGTTTCGATCACAGAAGCTATCGATGTGGCGAATTATTTGGCAATTTTCAGGGAGACCCCAGGAATAGGCTTTTGCGGGCTACTTCTACAACTTCCGGTGTGATCATGGTGAAGCAGTTTAGCTTTTGAAGTCGTTCGATCTCGGAAAAAATCCGTATCAACATCCGAAAATTTCCGTTTACTATGCGCATGATGGCTTTAGAAACTTCGTCATCGGCAGTGAGCGGCAACTTTAGCTCAAGCCATTTTTGTTCGATAAAGAGGCTCATCTCATTCGTCGTTAACGGCTGCATCTCATAAATCAAATTGAAGCGTGAGTGCAATTGTCCATAGCCAGCGCGTCTCAGTCGGCGGTCTATTCAGGGAGAGCCAATGCAGAGTTTAAACGGGAGCTGTTAAGAGAGCGTGTGAGATCTGGAATTGCTCAAGCCCGAAAAACGGGAACTCCACACGGACGTCCTCAAACCGTTCAACGGCACGCCAACAAGGCAAAGAAGCTGTTTGAACAAGGACTAAGCAAATCGGAAATAGCTAGACGCCTATCCATCGGGCGAACTTCCGTCATACGGTTATTGGCAAACTGATACCACTGTTACCGATTGCAAATAGAAAATTGCCAAATAATTCGCCAATTTTTGCCAAATAATTCGCCAAAAAACCTGCCAAATAATTCGCCAAGTCACAGCGGTGCACAAGATCCTGGCAGGAACACGTATTTTAAAGCGAGATGTTGAATCAGCTAAAACTGCCGGTCGCGAGTGATGGTAGCGCATCTGGTGGCATGCGTGCTTGACTGGCGAGCGCAATTTTTACGCGCTTTTTAAAAGCTCTTCCAGCTTATCGCACAGGGCGACCAGCTCTTCATGCAAATATGCATCGGTTGCTTCAGCGATAGGCAGATATTCGTGGCGCGTCTCCACTAGATATCGTTGTTGAAATACCGGATCGTTACAGCCCACACATTCACGCATGTTGTCCAGTCTGTCAGACAGTTTTACCAATCGAGTCGGAATTGCCGCCTGCGCGATTCTCTCGTGATAAGTCTTCAACTGCGCTTCGCGCGGAATTTTTTTGTCTGCCGCTGGTTTGGTTAAAACCGAGACCATCAGCGCGATTATACGTCCGAACTTGTGTTCGAGATCATTGGTTGTAACTCGACCGTTGCTGTCTTCGACGACATCATGCAAAATCGCAGCGCAGATCGCTTCGGTGTCTTTGATACCCAGCTCTTCGAAAAGTATGAGCGCAACCCGCATGGGATGAACAATGTAAGGCTCGCGCAATTCAGGATCGAGTTTGGATGGTTTGCGAAACTGACCCTCATGAATGTTTTCCGCCAGGGTGAGAGCGCGAGTCAGCAACACACGTTTAGGATGCGGCAGGTCATCGACTCGCAGCATTAAGCGGTGTCTCAGCTCTCCTCGTAAACCCGTCATTCCTCATTCTCGGTCAGTTTCCATCAAAATTATACGCACTTTATAGTCTGGTGTTCATTCAAAACATAGATTCATTGCCGCTTGTGTCAGTACTGTGCCGCTTGTGTGGTTACTGTTGGGTTCGATTAATCGTTTGATTGGCCTGAACAGTCATTGCCGAGTCGAGGAAATTTTGCAGGATGGGACAAGCTCCGCTATCTCTGAAGTCAGGCGCTGTCTAGCATCCAAACTGCTTTCGGTTTGGCGGGTTGTCAGGTGAATTGTTCCAAGACTTGTCAAAGGCACTATTTCAGTACGTCCTGACAATTGTCTGTCGAGTGTCGCATCAGGACTCCTCTTTGAAACCCTGGCGTTATGAGAGTTAGCGCCTGTTGCGATTGATGAACTTCCTTCAACTTGATTGTTTTGACCAGTGTCAGAGCGCTAGTTTTAGGCGTTTACGTTTTTCAATTTTCAGCAAAGTTTTTATTCGACACAGTTAGCCCTACCTGATTTCCAGTCAATCTCTCTGCGCCTTGTGCGTTGTGGAGGTTTGTACCCTGAAGGCAGTCATGAAGGCGCCAACGTTAGTTTCGCTCTTCTGGCGCGAGGCTAACCGTTTCACTACAACCACGGAAGCTGCTTGCGGCATCCAGTTCAGTGAGGTTCAGCATGAACGAAAATCACAAATGCCCAGCGGTTCGCGTCGGGATGTTTCCGAAAGACACGAACGCGACTGGCACAAATATCTTCGGTGGCGTCATCCTCAGCCACATGGACATCGCCGGTGCCATCGCCGCCCGCGAAGTCACCGAGCATCGCGTTTTCACCGTCAAGTTCGACAAGGTTGTCTTCAAACAGCCCGTCCACATTGGCGATGTGCTTACTTGCTGGTCTGAGGTGACTCAGATCGGTCGCACGTCGATTACCACGAAGATTACCGTCGAAGCTCAGCGTCGCGGTGTCTTCATTCCCGTCACCGAAGGAGAAGCTGTCTATGTCGCCGTGGACGACAATGGACATCCGACCGAGGTGAAGAGCCCGCTTGCTGCCGTCAGCAGCTGCAAGTGCGGCGCTGCCTGTCATCACGAGAGGCGCGAGGCAGGCGCCGCCCGCGGGGTGCGCAAGAAGGTTTCGCAGTTCACCATCGACGGCACGAAGTGTCCGGCTGTGCGCATCGGCATGTTCCCGAAAGACACGAGCGTCGCCGGTACGAACATTTTTGCGGGCGTCATCCTCAGCCACATGGACACTGCCGGCGTGATCGCTACTCGCGACGTCACGGTAAATCGCGTTGTCACGATCAGCTTCGACAAGGTGGTGTTCAAGCAGCCCGTGCACGTAGGCGATGTGCTCACGTGCTGGTCTGAAGTGATCAAGGTCGGGCGCACCTCCATCACTACGCGCATCGTCGTCGCGGCGCAGCGCAAGGGCGTCTTCATTCCTGTTACGGAAGGTGAGGCCGTCTACGTCTCGGTTGACCCGCAGGGTAAACCGATTCCGGTCAACGATGGCAAGCCCGTCTCAACTGGTGCTTCCAATTGTGGTCCGACTTGCAGTCCGTCTGCTTCCGGCAAATCCAGGAGCAAAAGCAAGAACAAAACGAAGAAGCGGAAGGACAAGTCGAGCAAGAAGAAGTCCAAGAAGAAGGGTGCTAAGTGACACCAATTACGGTGCGCACTGATGCCCCTTCTCCCCCTGGTTGATACGAGAAGGACCAGCCTATGACCGAATATCTTGTTCTGGTGCGTCACGGTGAGACGCTGCCCAACGTTCTCGTGGAGAAGCAGGCTGACGGCTTGTTCTACGAGGTGTCGGGCTCTGACGAAACCGTGACACTCACCGAGCTTGGTGTGCAGCAGACTGTGAGCCGCGGAAAGAATCTTTCCAGGCGGTTCACGGCAGACAATCCGATCCGGCGCATTGTCGTCAGCGGGTACAAGCGCACCCACGAATCTGGAGGCAACATCGCCTCGCAGCTGTCATACGAGGTGGAGGTGGTCGAAGACCGCCGCTTCGACAAGCGCAGCTACGGCGATTTCTGGAACATCACTTACCGTGGTGTTCAGGAACTGCATCCCGAGGAGTATGCTCGTTTTCTTGTTGAGGGACCCCTCAATTACATTCCGCCCGGCGGTGAGAATTATCCTCAGCTGTTCGCCCGGGTTTCTCAAGGTCTCGACGACTTTTCAAAGTTGCCGGGCAACACGCTGATCGTCTGTCATCTCGTCGTTTTCCTGGCAATTCAGCGCGAGTTGGAAGGTCACGAAGACGAACAGGTGCACGCCAGCTACGAGGCAAGCTCGTTGCCGAACGCTCATCAGCGCATCTACAAACGCGAGAGCCCGAGCGAGCCCTGGCAGCCGGTCGACGATGACGCGGATTGCTGAAAGATTGGAGTGGGAAGTCACTGTGCGCATGAGGCTCTAGATGCCACATGTACACAGTGACTTTTCCTCTTTTTTTGCTTTAAGTGCGGAAGATTCTGAGTGCCACCAAATATTTTTTCGGCTTTTTGAGCTTTTTGCACTATTCGACCTTTTTTCAGTACTTTTCGTGCTTTTTTCAGCACTTTTCGTGCTTTTTCTACATTTCTTGCTCCCTTTTCGGCATTTTTCGTGCTTTTTCTACATTTCTTGCTCCCTTTTCGGCATTTTCTGCTCGTTTTTCGAAGCTCCTTCTCCCCTTTCGACAGTCATCTATTCTCGACCTCTTCTTTTTCGGACTTCCGGCATGTGCGGTGCTACCGCGCTGTTTGGGGGTAGAACACTGTGGGGGGGCACTCCGCCAGCGCTCAGGAGCCAGATGGCCGAACTTCAGTTAGTAATTAGCTACAAGCCAAAAGTCTTGCTGCCCGCGTATTCGGCCGCATATTTCGCCAAGTGGCTGTTCGCAGTCATCATTCCAACCATCTGGATGGTCTCTCTGATTGCGCTTATGGTTGTTCCTGCTCTTCGCGGCGCGCTCTACAGTCACATCGGCTTGATTTTCGTATTTTCTGGTGTCGCCTACGGGTTGTTCGGCGTATTCATCTGGCTTTTGACCTATCCCTTGCAAGATCATTACATCAAGCTTTCCAAAGAAGGCATTGTCTTGCCTTTTTTGACCGCAAGGCTGCGTGGGCAAAAGTCTGGATTCGTCTGGTCGGAGTTCAGTGCTGCATCCGTCGCCGATGCAGACGACGGTTCTGCCAGGCTTTCGCTTGCGCTGGCTAGCGGGCAGAAGTTGGTTCTCGATACTGGTGCTTTCGAGAAATCTGAGCTTGAGCAGCTTTTGCTCGGCGTCGAATTGTGGGGAACAAGCATCATGCGCAGCCCCGAGTTCATCGACTATCAGACCAGCCTGCAAAATGAAATGAAAGGCGTGGAGGTCAATTACACGCGCATGTGGGAAGAGGAGTTGAGCAGACGCTTCAAGGCTACTTCTTTCTTGCCCCTTGAACCGAAACATTCATTGCAAAACGGCAGACTGACAGTGCAGAAGCAGCTCGCATTTGGTGGTTTGAGTGCCATTTATCTTGTTCAACGCGATGCAAACGAGCTTTTTGTTTTGAAAGAAGCAGTGGTGCCGGCTGATGCAGACCCGGAAATGCGACGTCTGGCGGAAAAACACCTTGCGCGCGAAGCAAAGATTTTAGCTGGAGTTTCGCATCCGAACATCGCCAGAGTTGTCGACTACTTTGTCGAAGACAGCCGCACTTACTTGTTGCTAGAATTCGTCAATGGACAGGACCTGCGTCAATTTGTCAGGCAAAATGGGTTACAATCCGCGTCAACAGTCATTCAGTGGGCACTGCAGCTGGCGCAATCTTTGCATTATCTGCACCATCAAGATCCACAAATTATCCATCGTGATGTCAGCCCCGACAACATCGTACTGAACAACAGTGGCTCTGTCATTCTCATTGACTTCGGCGCCTCTAACGAATTTATTGGCACTGCCACCGGTACCTTGATTGGCAAACAAGCCTATATGGCGCCTGAGCAATTGCGAGGCAAAGCCACCACCCGAAGTGACATTTACGCTTTTGGTGCTTGCCTGTTTTTCCTCTTGACCGGGCGAGACCCTATGCCGCTTTCGGTCTGTCATCCTGTTAACGTCGTGCCAGATTTGCCCGCCGATCTGGACGCTTTAGTAGCAGCTATGACTGAACCCGAGCAGGACCAGCGCCCGGCTGATTTTTCCGAGGTGATCGATCGCTTGCAGGCTTTGGAAATCAATTTGCAGTCGGCAGTGCAGTAAGGAGTCTTTGTGGAAAAGAAGTTGGACCAGTCAAAAGAGATTAAATTAAAACCGGTTGCTGAAGCCGAGCCTTCAAGCTCATCTCCACAGCTGGTGGCTGCTTCTCCCGAACTTGTTGAACCCGCGATTGATAACACTTCGGCTGCACCCGGTGAGCCCGCCGACGGCGTTGTAGAGTCTCACGGAGCTTCCGTGAGAGCGAATGGATCTACAGATGGTGCGCCTGCAGTTCGTGCAAACAAATCGCTTCGCCTCTCGCACTCGACGTTCAGAAAAACTTTCGCTTTGATTGCCTTTTCAGCATCATTTGTGGCGGTAAACAATGGTCTGAAATCTTTCTGGAACTCGCCCATGGCGCCGCAATTAACGGTGTTTGGTGGAACATCGATCTTCTCCGCCTGGTGTGGAGACCCGGATGCTGCATATGCCCTGCAATCGCTGCCTTTAGTGATCAACGATCTTTCCATCGATCCTCAAAACACCAGAGGAGCGATTTCACCTGCGCGTAGAGCTGCTCTCATTGCCAGTCTTGACCGTTTTGTAGGCAATTCTCCAGTCGGCTCTCGCGAGTTGTCGAAACTCACCCACGCCATCGTTCTCGCTAACAACGGCAGACCGAAAGAGGCGGCTGCGCTGCTTGCTGAGTTGCAATCGGAAAATCCCCTCGTCAGCAGTTTACGCGCCTCTGTATTAGCCATGATCGGTGACTATCCGGCTGCCCTTGCTGAGTGTGATCGAGGTATCGACTTTGTGGCATCCAGCAAAGGAATGTTTGGCTCCTCAAGCTGTGAAACTTTGTGGGAGTTAAAGGCTCAAATATTGCTTGCAATGGGGCGCCCGGAGGAGGCTCTGTCAGTTCTCGAACTTCCGAATTTTCCTGAATCTTCCAGAGAATGGGCTCTCAAGCAAGATAGCATTAAGAACCTGAAAGCAGCTGCCTACCTCAAGTTGGGGCAGCCGAATCAAGCGATTATAACAGCCTGCCAGGCGGGCCGACTTAATCATACGCTCTTGTCCATAGCTTATTTGATGAGAGGTGATATTCAGGAAGCTAAGCAGCAGGCTGGTGACTCGAGTTTGGCATTATCGCGTATCTACAGTCAGTCCGGTCAGCTGCAAGAAGCCCTCAAGTATGCGAAACTCGCCGATGACGCCAAATTTGGACTGCATGCGCGTGAGCAACACGTCTATGTTCTCAATCAATTGGGGCGCTATCGCGAAGCTCTTGCCCTCTGTCAGGACTTGTCGAAATTCGCGAAAGTCAATTATCTGACCGAAATAATGGAACACAAACCTCAGTTGTATGCCGATATGGCCTGGTCCTATGCCAGGCTCGGGCAGTCTAAAGAGGCACTTGCGCTTGCTGAAAGTGTATTGAATAACAACCCATCAAACAAGCAAGCGCTCGAAGCTGCAAAGTTAGCCAGTCAACTTGATGGAAATAACACAGCCGTCGAGGAATTCGATAAGAGGCTGAAGGCGCTTAATCCGCACTTCTATAACCGACCAATCATATTTTATGAAGACGTCAAGAAAAAAGGTCAGGTGTAAATCTTGGAGCTGAAATCTCAGAAAGAAGAGATTGAGTTGAAGGCTCAGCCTGGCGATCCGGTGCTGGTACCACATTCGGTGGCGCTGCGAAAAGCGCCGAATCTAGAGCCGGCCCGGGGGATTTTAAAGCCCTACCGACCAAACCGCGCCATCAGTGTAATTCAACATCTTGCCGACATTATCATTGTTTGCAGTATCGGTGGGTTTTCGATTTTTTTAGTCGTGTTCACCGCACTCGGTTTTGTGTCTGGCTCGACCGTAAATATGATCGCGGTGCTTGAGCTGAGCCTGTACACCGGCATGATGGGCTGTGTTCTCTGGTTTGCCTGTTGTTTGTTTCCGCTCTGGTTGGGCGTTTGCGTTTTGGCTCTCCAGGCAGCATCTGGAGCCTTCGTGGGGCAGTTGATTTTTGCCTCTTCTTGCATAATTCTCGGAATCAATCCAACTACAGTCGGTCCGGCTGAGGGCATTTTCTCTTTCGCGCTGACTCTGATGTTGACTGTGGTTCCGGCGCTGGCCATGCCTGTATATGCAGCGATCTGTATGAGTTCGCCTTTGCGTAAAACCATAGGTGCCAGCATGTCGGATTATTACGTCGCCGATTTGAGAGGCAACAGGCTCTCGTTCAAACAAGCTTTTAAACGTTCTGTTCTGACGTACCTTGAACCGCTTCTGCTGCCCCTCGCGATTGCTCGAGGCAAAAATTACACAGACCGAAATAGTTGGCTGGAACAGACGAGCGGCACGATGTACGTCAAAAATCCAGAATCGGTTGAGGAGGAGATCAATAAATCCAGGCAAACGGTGCTTGTGCGATATCGCGCCTTTCAGGAAGTAGAGGGTGTGTTAGGGCAAGAGCAAGACAGTGTGCCTAAAGTAATGCGTAAAGTCGACGAACCGTTTCGACGCGCTATTCATGGCGTTGCAGCATTGTTCGTGGTGACCACCGCGATCGCATTGCCAGTAGGCATGCAAGTGCCGATGGCGATGGTTCGCATGCTTACGTTGCATGGTGGACCACTGGCTGATCCGTTCACCTCATCATTTTTCCATGGGTTGGAAAACCTGGTCAGCACCGGTCTGAATTTGTTTTTTGCGCTGATTGGATTGATGCTTTTGTATTTTGGCATTGCCATCTGTCGGCCGACCCACATACAGCTATCTCAGAAGGGAATCAGGTTCACTTTCCAGATGATGCCTGCGTTTATGTGGGATCCAATCTGTGCGTGGAGTAAAATCGAGCAATTGTGCCTGGAACAGACACCAGGCAAAGCATCTATTGCCGACCACAGGCTCGTTTTCAAGTTGAAAGATGGAAAGAAGATGCGTTTGCGTCTGGGCAGCATCAGTTCGGTCGCGGGAAAAGAGGAGATTTTGAGTGCGGTCGAGCGCTGGGCTCCTGAACTGCCACGTTCAGCAGAGGTCATCTCTGCATTGCAACCACCGTGCGACTTCAGCTATACAGAGCTATGGATGGAGGCACTGACTGCGCCACCAAAACGAGAGAAGCTCAAGCCTCTGGTGAACGGCTCTGTGCTCCGTGACAGTCAGTATATTGTCTCGAAGATGCTTGGTGTGGGTGGCCAGGGCACAGCCTATCTGGCAGCGGATTCGTTATCAGAGCAGTCAGTGGTGTTGAAAGAGTTTTTATTGCCCGTTTACGTTGATGTCAGTGCCAGGCGGCGTGCTCTCGAATCTTTCGAGAAGGAGGCGCGCTTGCTAAAGGACCTCAGTCACCCAAACGTGGTCAAGCTGGTCGACTATTTTGTTGAGGATCATAGAGCCTATCTGGTTCTTGAACATATTGACGGCAGATCGTTGCGGCAGATTGTCCAGCAAGAGGGTCGGCGTCCTGAAAGTGAGGTGAGAGGCCTGGCTGTGCAGATGTGCGAAATCCTCAAGTATCTGCATTCTCAGTCACCGCCTGTGGTGCATCGTGACTTCACGCCTGACAATTTGATCCTGCGCAAAGATGGAACGTTGAAGTTGATCGATTTCAATGTGGCGCAGCAAAGCGACAGCTCAAGCGCTCTCAGCTCCGTTGTCGGTAAACCAAACTACCTGTCGCCTGAGCAATTTCGTGGTGCGCCTGTGTCGCAGAGTGACATCTATGCCTTTGGAGCGTGCTTGCAGTATCTGCTCACGGGCGAAGACCCAGTCGCTATCATCAGCTCGAATCCCCGCTTGACTCGTGATGACGTTTCAGTGGAGCTTTCTGAAATTGTGCAAAAAGCGACACAGCCTGATCTGGCTAATCGGTTTGCTAGCGCGAGTGAGATCTTGCTTCAATTAGAAGCGCAATGAGCCTGGCTATTTGCGTGGTATCGGAGACCTGGAATCTGGAGCATGTGTTCGCACCGCCTGAGCCAACTCTCACAGATACACCGCCGCGATTGTTTACCCATTCGAAAGCCGGTTCGTCAGGCGGCGAGTCGCCGATGAATACGTATGCACGTGCCGTTTCTTGTGGCACCAGCTGGTCAATCGCCGCAAGGGCACAACCTTTGTCCCACTCTAATTTCGGAAGAAACTCGTAGCTGGTTGGCTGAGCGCGCAAGAGCAACTGCGGAAATTGCATTGAAGTCTGCTCGATATGGTGATGAAGAGCCTCTCTCGACTCAACCGGAACGGTATGCCAGTGGACGCACAGAGAATAGCCGTGGTCTTCGAGAATTGCATTGATTTCTGGACGAGATAGTGGAGCCAGATTGTCGCGCGCCTCCTTGAGCACCTGACCGATTGACAGCGCCGCCTCGTTCACCTGCGGCTCCTGTTTTGGTAGAGCTGTTTCGAATCCATAGTTGCCAGCCAGAAAAAGTCTTTGATAGTCGAACTCGCCACGAAGAAGAGCCATGCTGCGAGCGCTGACGATACCAGCAATAACACCAGGCGTGATTGCAAGCGCTCTCAAACTTTCGTGCACTTCAGGATTCAGCAACGCGTTTTCAGGGCGGTCAGCGTATGGAACTAGAGTTCCGTCTCTGTCAAAGCCGATGAATAGCTCTTTCCCTTCGGAAACTTTCTTTATTTCCGCTACTATTTCCGCAATTGAACTGGTCTTTTCTTTCAATCGATTCTCTGTTTTCATGCTAACTCTCTATAACGACACGTACTTTACCTGACTTGTTCAAAACCTGGCAAGCACCGCGTCCGTTGTGATTCGTGAAACTCAGTCCAACGACTGCAGAGCCGATTCTCAACCCCTGCACTGTGAATTTATCCAGCCAGTCAGGCAGGCTTGGCTCAACTACACGCAGAAGATTGTGACAGGCATCAGGCTGGAAATTAACACAGGTCTTTAGAAGCTGGAAGATAGCACCAGCCGCCCAGGCCTGGGGCGAGCATGAAACGGGATAATCAATTGGTCGATACGATCCATCGCGTTCAAACCCGCAAAATAATTCCGGCAGTCTGAAGTCTGGTTGAAATTGTGCTGCCTCCAGCAGTCCCAACATGATCTTGTGAGCATCGGCTACCCGTCCGATTTTCCGCATTCCTTCGGCGATGATGGCGTTATCGTGAGGCCAGATTGAACCATTGTGATAGCTCATAGGATTGTAGGCAATCGTGCTTTTTGAAAGTGTCCTTATGCCCCAGCCTGACTGCAGCTCCGTGCTCATCATTCTATCTGCGACATGGTTTGCTTTATCTTCGTCCAGCACACCTGTAAAGAGCAGGTGCCCGGGGTTCGAGGAAATCACGCCCACTTGCTTGCCTTCAGCATCGAGTGCGAGCGCAACGAAATTTTCGTCTTCCATCCAGAAGTCTCGCTGGAATCTTTCTTTCAGCGCTGCGGCTTTCCCTTTCAGCTCGTCGGAAATCTCGCCGTGTCCGAGCAGTTCAGACATGCGTGCCATCGTCATCCAGGCAGCGTACAGGTAGCCCTGCACTTCGCAAAGAGCGATTGGGGGATTGGCGAGTTGTCCATTAGTGTGCATGACTGAATCACCAGAATCTTTCCAGCCCTGGTTTTCCAGTCCCTTTTCGCTTTCGCGCTTGTAGACGAGATAACCGCCTTCGGTCAGGCTGTCGTCAATCCATTGCAGAGCTGCTTTAGCCGACGGCCACATTTTAGTGGCGAATTCGAGATCTCCGGACCACTCAACATACTCGCCCAGGACGTAGAGCCAGAGCTGTGTCGCGTCGATGGTGCCGAAGTATGGGCTGTGCGGGATCTGTTTGGTGCGTGCCATTTCGCCGATTCTCAGCTCGTGCATGATGCGCCCCGGCGCCTCAGCCTTGTATTCATCAACGACTGTTCCCTGGTACGCTCCCAGCACCTCGATGCACTCGCGAGCGAGGTCTGGTAGGAACGGCAGCACTTGCCAGGCTGTGATAGCGCTGTCTCGTCCGAAGAGAGCGCAATACCACGGCACGCCTGCCGACAGTCCATTACCCCTGGGCGTAGGCTGTCTGAGGATGTACAGGTCCCGGAAGGCACGGTCAACTGCCATATCAAAAAGTTGATGTCCGGTGCGGATAATTGTGGAGCGGTTGCACCACTCGCGGTACCGCTCGTCGGCGGCGCGGCGCGCATCGGTGTAGCCTGTCTTGCGCACGTCGGGTGCCGATGATTGCCCGCCCCAGCGCGTCGACACGCAGATCTGTATTTCTTTCACTTGATGCACAGGCAGCGTTAATTTGAAGCTGACCTCGCCCTCGCCTGTGATTTCATCTGGTTTTATGCCATAAAACTCGATTACTGTTTCGAGCAATTCACCATCGAGCCCTCTGTAACCAAGGAACAGAGTGCGACCGTTTTTTCCGGGGACAGGCAGCATGCGCTGACCGCGTTTCTCGACGTTGAGTCCGCGCACTTCAAACATATCCGCGAAATCTGAGCTAAAGGCCAACCTGAGTTCGACGTCAAGCGGTGTAGCGTGGAAATTTTGAAGCGTCAGGCGCTCCCAGAGCAAGTCTCCGAGCACCACCTCTCGCTGGATAGTGATCTTCTGTTGTGGTGTTTGCTCGGTATGGGGGTTGGTATAAAGAAATTGTCCTGCATAGCCTTCGTTGACTGAGCTCGACAAAAGCGACAGCGGAGCACCGTTCATCGTCAGGTCCCACTGGCTGATGTGGCGAGTGTCGTAACGGTAATAGCCATACCCCAGAGTGTTGCATCCTGGTATGAGCGCGCTCTGGTCCATGACCAGAAAGTGGCTTCCATGCTTAAGCACGAAGCGCGGATGCGCGGCGTCAGTCAAGACGAATGGCATGCCCTGGCACAGAGGGCGTGAGTCTAGTGTATATTCAGGAAAGACAATAGCGCTGGCGGATTCGTCAGCAATTTCTGAAGAAATCGGGGTTTGAGTCATTTTAAATTTCCGTTGCGACGCGACTGACTGAACTGCAGTTTCCCTATGGATGAAGCGGCTTCAAAGTTAGTTCCAGAATTTTCCCGTCCTTTCAATTTAACGTTCTAAATCGAAACATATTTTTGCTCATAAATGTGCATAGAACGTGACAGAGAATCGTGGCAACACTTTATTCACAGATCATTTTTACGATTGTGTGCAACGCGGCTGTGGAATGAATTGATGAGTGTTACTTGCCGCCAGTCCCGGTATTTTAGTTTAGTGGCAAATTAGTTGAGGACTCAAATGTATTGTCGACGATGTTCTACGCAGCTGATGCCCGATTGGAATTTATGTCCGATCTGTGGAGCACAGATCCTGGTAGATGAAGATGAGCGTCTTCATTCTCCCGGCTTCAAATTTTGCCCGGCAGCTTTCGAACTTCCGCACTACAAGTGGGGTGAATCACTCGCTCACGATCAAGTGTTTTACAACACCTTTGTCCGCTACGTCCTTTCTGTCGTGCGGGAAGCAGCACAGCTTGTGTATTTCCGGCAGAATGTCATCGACCAGGCGAAACGATTCTTTGGCGATCAAGAGCTTGATGCGCAGTCGACTCTGTGGTGCGCCTTAAGCGTTGCGACGCAGCAGTATTTCTCACAGAAGGCACTTCAGTACAAGTGGAGTGTAGAACAGCAAAATGAACTTAGTCAGGGGTGGCTGCGGCTTTTGGCACCAGCTTTCATTCGCGATCATGCTGACAAGAAAATGGAATTGAGCGTTATAAAAAACTGGGTTTCACTGTTTTTAGAGCTGCATAGAAGTGCAAAGGGACCCCTGGCGGGCTGTTCGTTGTGCCCCACGAGGTGCCAATTTGGCTACGATGTCTCTCAACTCATCAAGGAAGCCAAAGTGCAGGTCGACTTCACTTTAGTGATCAATCAAAAGGAGAAGTCAGCTTCCGACGAAGCGGCATGGTTTTGCTGGTTGTTGTCGAAACAATTCTATGGCGAGGAAAACTGCGATTTCGCGTATTGCGCTGCTTTGAAGCTGATCGAGGCGACAACAAAATCTGACTCTTCTAATTTTGCTCTTTCGACTGATGCTCAGCTGATTTTTGCTCATAAAGTGCGGCAAAGTCTTGAGGAAATACGAGTCAGATCAGCCCCTCCGGGTCCGAGCGTCTTCGGTCCAGCACGAGCTATGGTGATGGAAGCTCTGGTGCAGCAGGCACTTGCCGGGCAACCCTGGCAAATTATCGGAGCTGGTCCGATGCAAGTTAATAACATCAGTGCCGAAGAAGTCCTGGCTGAGTTGGAGAAACGTAAAGCAGGGAAGAAGTAAATGCCGGCGAGGCTTCAACTCGACCACACTGAATAGATGTGTTTTAGTGCCTGACGCGCACTGGTCGCAGTCACAAAATTGACAAGATTCGCGCTACATAAGCTAGGTGAGGCTTGCCTGTATTTCAATTTGTATTTGACCGCCGCAAATGTGCAGACTTCGCGCTAGTGAGTTGTCATGCGGCTTTCCGTTGGCGCCATTCTGATAAAGATTCAATATCCAAGCGCTGCTAGTTCGCTTGTGTTATATGGCGCTAAGTCAATAGACTGCGGTGTCTCTTTTCACTTCTTCTTTCCATAAGCTCAAACCCACTTTCCTTCTGACTGAGTGCATCTGCGTGTTTTTTCTTCCTATCTTCAGGAAGCGCGTTGCACCAGCTCTGGATAGTGACGTTTGTCAGTCTGGAAAGAAGTGCCCTGTGTCAACAGCGTCTGCCGCATCGGCATTCGCAAACAATTGAGGACAATTCCATGAAGACCACCGAAACCGCCCCTGCCACCCCCGCCGCTGTCGCCGAGTGCCTGTCCACCGCGACGAAGTCCGCTACGACCGCCCTCGGCGCCGCCGACAATCGCAGCGTCACCGCCGCCGCCACCCTGAGCGTCGCTGTCACCGAAGCCGGCGTCACCAGGACCAACAAGGCCAACGCCAGCGTCACCGTCGGCTCCGAGACCTCCGAGGCGCCCGTCGCCACGAAGTAACCGGTCGGCGAGCATGAACGAACGAAGGCCTTATTCGTTCATGTTTAAGTTCGAATTCGCGAATCGAGCCTTCACGGTTCGCGAATTCAATTGCATCGCCCCGCTTCAACACTGGAAGCAGAAGGAGAATTACAACGTGAATCATCAGTCCACAGCAGCACGTAAGCTGCGCAACATCCAGTTGGCCGCCATCGGCGCCAGCTCTTTGCTGATCGTCGCTTTCGTCGGCGCCTCGATTGCGCTCGGCGGATTGTCGTCCATCGCATCCGGCAACATCATCTACGGTCTGGCGTTCTGGCTTGCTGCTGGTGTGATCGCCGGTCTCGCTCTGGGCAAGATGAACGCCGTTGTCTGGACGGCCAACCACGGCGGTTCGGTCAGTGCTCGAAGCGGCTTCGATGACATGCTGCTTTCCATGACCTGCATCCCGCTCAGCGGTGGCAGATTCGTGCAGACCCAGATCGTCAACCTGCTCACCGGTGTCTTCGGACTCGCGGTCGTTTACGGCATCTGTCAGCTCATCGCCGCGCTCTCTGGCATCACTCTCTTCGCCACCTTCCCCGGTGGGCTGCTCTACATCTTCCCGCTCGTGATTGCCTGGAAGCTCGTGGAGAACCGCAGCACCGCAGCGATGATCAAAGCCTCCCGATGAAGTAAGGCGGTTCAAAACAGCTCGCTGCGTTCGATCAAAACAACCTGAGAGCCTTTCGTGTACTAACACGGGGCTCTCAGCTGTTTTCATTTTTTATGTTTTGTAGTAGACCGGTCCACTATAAACCGCTCAAATTAATCACATTCTCCAAGATTATTAGTGCGGAGGGCTCCACGTCGAGACGCCGAAATCGGAGCCCATGTTAGCGGCGCCCGAACGAACCTGTGGACTGCCATCAGTTATCGTCAGACAGATGCATCGTCTCCGGCATGAGAAGCCAGAAAAACGCGATTGCGGCAAGCGAGATGCCAGCCAGAGTCAGAAAGCCGGCATTGTAGCCGCCCGCTTTGACGATGTAGCCAATCAACAGATTGCTCAATCCTGCGCCAATTCCCAGTCCAGTCGCAACGATACCTTGCACTACGTTGAATCTGCCGGTACCGCGCGTCAGGTCCGCAGCGATGACGACTCCAAGCACTCCATAGATGCCGGCGCCCACTCCATCGAGCACCTGTGTGGCGATCAATGCGTAAGGATTGTTGGTCAGGGTGAACAAAATGGCGCGCAGCGGAAGGGACGCGAAACCAATGAGAAAGACTGGCTTTCGACCCAATGTTGCAGCAAATTTGCTGGCCAGGAGTGCTGATGGCACCATGCAGAACTGAGCGACAATGATGCATGCAGACATGCAGACCCCCGGGTCCATGACTTTCGACTCTGCAACCTTCTGTCCTACCTGCGGCAACATTGCTGCGTTTGCGAAGTGGAAGAGAATTGCACTGACTGCAAACACAAGAATTCGTTTATCGCTGAGAGTATGGAGAATGCCGCTTACAGGCGCTTTCGCGTCTGCGGCACCGCTATTTGACCCTCTTGCAAGGTTATGGTCGATCTCTTTAGCGTCGATCATCAGCACGCTTGCGATGCTGCTCAGAGCGAGTATCGCGACGACATTGAATATAGATGCAATGGAAAAAAGTTTGCTTGCCAATCCTGAAACGGCAGCCGCTGCGACGTTTCCGCTGTGATTGAAAGCTTCGTTGCGACCGATTCGTTTATCGAATTGATGCGGTCCGACCAGACCCAGGCTGATTGCAGCCACTGCTGGTGGCAGGAAGGCACTGGCAGAGCCGATCAGAACTTGCGAGCCGATCACGCATGGAAAGCACGGACTGGCAACAAGGAGCACTGCTCCAAGTGCTATGGTGAGAGCTGCAATTGAGATCACGGCTCGCTTGTGAACGGTTTTGTCAACCAGGGCGCCTGCTGGAGTTTGTGCGATAACGGCGCACACACTGGCTGTAGCCATAGCAACACCGATCGAGCCTGCATCCCAGCGCAGGGCTGATTTCAGATACACAGCCAGATAAGGTCCGACCCCGCCGACGACGTCGGCTAGAAAGAAATTCAAGGCGTCGAGTGCCCAGAGGCTTCGTTGGGAAGCTCTGCTCGATGCTGTCGGTTGTAGTACCGTATGTGATACCATATTAAGCTCGGCGGTTTAGTCGAATGACTCGATTGCTGTTCGGTAAGTTCCAGCTTCTGGTTTGAACTAATGTTTCTATTAGCTGTTGTCAAAGTCTGATCTCATTTGAAAACCATTGGAAAGCTCGATAGATTGTTCAAAGATCTGTTCGAAAGTGACTCGAGTGCCACCCAAGACTGAAATCAGTACAGTTTTTTGCGACGTGGGCGGTGTACTGCTCACTGACGGATGGGGGCATGAGTCTCGCAAACTTGCCGCCAGGCAGTTCAATTTCGACTATGAGGAGTTCGAAAAACGCCACGAGCCTCTGGCTGAAGACCTCGACTGCGGCTTTATCAATGTGTTGGATTATTTGAATCAGACGCTCTTTTATCGTCCCCGAGCGTTCAATCAGTCTGAGTTCATGGAATTCATGAGGGCGCAGTCCGAGCCGTTTCCCGATCGCATACAGGTGTTGGCCGAAATTGCTGAATCGAAAAAATATCTGATGGCGACACTTAACAACGAGTCTCTGGAACTCAATTCTTACCGCATCAATAAATTCGAGCTCTACAAATACTTTTCCTTCTTTTTCTCCTCCTGCTACATGCGGGCGAGCAAACCAAAGGCGCCAATTTTTGACAATGCACTTTGCATCGTTCAGAAAGCGGCAAGAGAATGTGTCTTCATTGATGACCGGGAAGAAAATCTTGTCGTTCCCAAGCAGCTTGGAATGAGAACAATTCTCTGCAGCGAAGCTGGTCAATTGAGGAAGGAGCTTATGGATTTGGGCGTGTTCACTCAACGACCACCTCACCTGGTTTAAATTGATGTCTGATATTCAATGGGGTAGTAATAATGCGGTTTAAAGGCGTTTTGTGGGCTGTTGGTATTTTATTGGTTTCGTGTCTACTGGGAGGCTTCGAGGTGATGGCCAAAAGCGATGCAGTCAAAGTAGGCGATAAGGCACCAGATTTCACGCTGCCTGCTCAAGATGGCAAAGATGTTTCGCTAAAAGAATACGCTGGTAAGAAGGCTGTTGTTCTCTACTTCTATCCCAAAGACAACACACCTGTGTGCACAAAAGAGGCTTGCTCATTCCGCGATGAATACGCAGTGTTTGCAAAGAAAGATACTGAAGTACTGGGTGTGAGTGCGGATTCCGTCGAGTCACACAAAGAGTTCGCCAGCGCTCAGAAACTGCCGTTCAAGCTGCTCAGCGATAAGAACAACACTGTCAGAAAGCTGTACGGCGTTGCCAGCACGATGGGTGTAATGCCTGGACGTGTCACCTACGTCATCGATAAAGAAGGCGTCGTCAGACTGGTTTTCAATTCTCAACTCGATGCTCAGAAGCATGTTGATGAGGCTTTGAAAGCGCTGGGCGAAATCAACAAAGGCTAGCGGACTGGGGTTTGCTTTCATTGGTCAATTTCTCCAGATGCTTTTCGTGGCGATGAGCCAGCCGGTTCGCTACGAAAACCATCAACGTGCACGTGGTCAGAAGCGCCGCCACAAGCCCATATGCGGCGAAAATGCTGCTGCGGTCGGCGATAAATCCCAGCACAAGGGGCGCCAGTAGTATCGCTGACCCGGTGCCCAGCGACATGCGTGAAGTAGCACTGGCTGCTCTGTCTGAAGCCGCTGCTATGGCTGCCGAGAGTGTCATCGGGTAGAAGTTGGCTATGCCCAGACCGGTAATAAATAATCCTGTAACACTGATGATTGCTGAATTCCCCAGCCAATATAAAGCGAATCCAACCACAGACGTGATTGCTGCTATCGGCAAAAGCGTGTGAATATCAAAATTTCGCGTTAACCGACTGCCGACGATTCTGCCCAGCAACATGGCCGCAAGGAACACAGATACGCAGGCAGACGCATCAATTCTGGAAAGTTTGACGACTTTCTCCAGAAACTCAGCGCTCCAGAAAATCAATGACCATTCGCACCCGACGTTCAACAAAATGACGATCCAGTATGCCCAGTACGCCAGTGGCAGGGCTGCACCGGCTCTTTTTCTTGCCGCGGGCTCGGCTCCCGGTACTTGCTTGCGCCTGAAAATGAGAAAAAGCGAGGCGAACGAAATCAGCGGAATTACCATAGCGATGCGCCAGTTGATACCGTAACGCATAGCCGTGCTCACTGCCAGGGGCGCCAGGAAGCAGCTTATGCTGGCGATTATGTTGGCTTCGGTAATCGCCAGTGCGCGCTCCGAGCCGAATCTGTCAGACATTATAGTGTTAATTGTCTGACCCATGGTGCTACCCGACAACCCGCCCAAGAGAGCACCGAATATGGTGAAGACGGGATTTCTGGTGAGAACGATGAGAAGAATGCCAGTGCAAATTCCCGCCATTCCAGCCCAGATTGTGTTCTGTCTGCCAAGCCGTTGCATGACTGTGTCGCCGGTCAGACCGGCAAGCAGCACGCCGACGGCCCAGGCGCTGAAGTGGAGAGCGCCCACAGTGTACGTGAGGTGAAGTTCAGACCGCAAGAACGGCATGAACGGACCAAAGCACGAGATGGTATACGTACAGCTGGCTACCAGAAGATAACCAAGCCACGTAAATCCATCCCTGACAAATTTTTGCGTTGTGTCGAGATTTTGCAATTTGATGGGCAACCTTTGTGGTCTTATTCAACTCCTTTTCTCGTTATCAAGCAAGACCTTGCTAAGACAAGTGAATGTTTTATGGAATACTGTTAGGTAGACCCTTACCAGTTTTGAAAGTGGACGATTCAGCGCAAATCAGCACTAACGGACCTTCTTTCGGTCGTCTTTCGGAGACCTACCGCTTTTCTGGGCAGATTGGCGCGGGGGGAATGGGCGTCATCTATCGAGCGCATCACGCCATGCTCAAAAAAGATGTCGCCATCAAGATTTTGCATCAGGTCAACGAAATGACAGTGCAGCGTTTCCAGCGCGAGGCGCAGGCTGCCTATAATTTGCACCATGAGAATGTTGTCGCTGTGCACGAGTTCGGTGTCACAGACGAAGGTCAACCCTTCATGGTGATGGAATTCATCCAGGGGAAAACGCTGGCCTCGGTAATCGATGAGCGCGGCGCGTTGCCGCTCGACCTGTGCGTCAAAATTTTCAAGCAAGTTTGTAGTGGCGTCGCTCACGCTCACTCAAGAGGGGTTTTGCACCGCGATTTGAAGCCAAGCAACATTATGCTGACTGACCCGGATAGCTGGAATCCTCAGGTTCGGATTGTCGATTTTGGCATCGCTAAAGTTCTTGATATGGCTGAAGATGACACCAGCACCGGTAAGCTGACCCGCACAGGTGATTTCGTTGGTAGTCCGCTCTACATGAGCCCAGAGCAGTGTCTGGGCAAAAACATTGATCTGCGCTCTGACATTTATTCGATCGGTTGCATTATGTACGAGACGCTGACCGGGCGCGCGCCATTTATCGGCGGCACGTCGATGGAAATCATGCTGCGTCAAATGAACGATCTGGCGCCAACTCTCAAGGAAGGCGGCGGTGGAACTTCGTATCCCGCCTGGATTGAACGACTGGTGGCGCGAGCGCTGGCGAAAGATCCCAACAAGCGTTTTCAAAATGTCGAAGAAATGAAAAAAGCGCTGGAAGAGCGCGTCGTAGCGGAGGTGAAGGCGTCAAGTGCAAATAAGTCCGCACCGCGCTTCAGTAAACCGGTCGTGCTCGCAGGTGCTCTACTGGTACTGTCGGTGGTGGCGTTTGGTGCATTCGCCCTGCTCTCGCCCCGGGGCGAGAAGCCGCACGAGAAGATGCCCTCGGAACAGCTTGCAGCCCAGTTCCCCGATCTGAAGATCGACAAGAACAAAAAGGTGGAAAAGGGAGCAGAGTCATACGACGATATAACCAGCGACCCAACAGTGCTGACAGCGCCTCTGCATGACGAAATTGTAGAGCGTAGCGTCGCTGACCGCCTGCAAACGGAAATTTCCAGTCAGGGTCAAACCTTGAGCGACAGCGCCCTGTACGGCTTGAAGGATCGGGTGGACATCAAAAGTCTACTCCTCAGCGGTGCGAACATTTCGGATAAGGCTTTGCGATACGCGCGCCATCTGCCTCTTGTGAAAGTCGAATTGAACTACAATCCAAAAATCACGGACAAAGTTCTGGCATATCTCAATCCAGAGACTCTTGAAGAATTATCCCTCTCCCACACCGGTTTTAAAAGCGCAGGACTGCCCGCACTATCCAAATTCAAAAACTTGCGTACATTGAACTTGTCGTCGGACGGCATTGATGAAAGAGATTTGCCGGTGCTGGCAAATTGCGCGAACTTGATTTCGCTCGACCTTTCCAACAACCTGGAAATCTATGACGCGGCGTGCCAGACTGTGGCACGCTTGACGAAACTCCGTTCGTTAAACCTGGGTACTACGCGCATTGATGGACGAGGACTGATAGCCTTCAAGACACTGAAAGAGCTGAAAGCGCTCGACTTGAACGGTTCTAAAGTCGAGGACAGCGGTGTTGTGTCTCTTCAGAATTTACCGCTAAGTACGCTCGAATTACAGATGACCGCCATCACAGACGGTGCTATCAAAGCAATTGCGAAAATGAAGACATTGCGTGAACTGGGGTTCCAGCGTGTGCCGCTGTCGCTCGATTCAATCAAGTTGATTTCTACGCTGCCGCTCAACAAACTGATTTTGTATAACTGCGACATCACCAACGCCGACCTGGAGGCGCTGTCGCACACGAGGACGCTGAGAGAGCTGCATCTGAGCGGCAATCAGAAGATAAGTGCAGAGGGGCTCAAGCTCTTGTCTGGTTTGCCGATTCAAGAGCTGGTTTTGCAAAAGGTTAATATCAGCGATGCAGATCTGGATATCTTCGCTGATTGGAAAAATCTGCGGAATATCGACTTGAGCAAGTGCCCGGGAGTTACTTCAGCCGGTGCAGAACGGCTGAAAAAATCAATCGGGCACGACTTGTCGGTGTTTCCGTTTGACGAACCGATCATCAAGAATATAAATTTCGGTTCGCCGTTCTAATCTACTTCTCGCTCATTACGAAATCGAGAGTGGCACGTGCGCCCTTATCGTAGAGCATGTTAACCAGTAACTCCAACTCTTTGACGAAGCGCTCGTCTTTACCCAGGTCGCCGAAGATATCGGTTAGTTCGAGCAGCGCTTTAGGGTCGCGAGTTTTAGCAGTCACAGCGGTCAATCTGTCTGCCTGTGGATCCTGAATCGGAATGTCAGCGCCCTGTTCGTCTTTACCATTCAAGAAGCGCATCCAGCTTGCCACGCACAAGGTCAGTTTGCGAATCGGTCCCTTTCTTTCCAGCTGTTCGACAATCGATGGAAGGATGAATTTTGGCAGTTTAGATGAACCATCGAGACAAATTCTCAAGGCCTGATCCTTAATCGTTTCATTGGCAAAGCGCTCCATCAGGCTCTTCTTGTACTCGGTCAGATTGACTCCCGGTATCTCGCCCACGAGCGGCGTCACTTCCCCGTCCATCATGCCCTGAATGTAAGGAATGAATTCTGGCGACTGGGCAATTTCATAAATGAAGCGATATCCGCATAGATAGCCGAGATAGCCCATGGCTGAGTGTGATGCGTTCAACAACCTGATTTTCATTTTTTCGTACGGTGCTACATCTGAGGTGAACTGAACGCCAACCTTCTCCAGCGCCGGGCGACCGTTGCAGAAACTATCCTCAATTACCCATTGTTTGAATGGTTCTGCCACAACAGGAAATGCATCTTCCAATCCATAAGTGTCACGAACGAATTCTCGCTCAGCGTCTGTGGTTGCCGGGGTGATGCGGTCGACCATGCAGTTGGGGAAGCTGACATTTTTATCGATCCACTGAGCTAATTCCGGGTCGCGCTTCTGGCAGAACGTCAGCAAAGTCGACTTCGCAACGTGTCCGTTGCCCTGCAGGTTATCGCATGAAAGCACCGTGAATGGTGTCACTCCGGCTTTGCGTCGGCGGTCGAGTCCTTCTGCCAGATAACCGAAAATAGTTTGTGGCTTGCCCGGATTTTGCAAGTCGTTCTGTATACCTTTGTTGTCGAAATCAAGTTCGCCTGTACCCTGGTTAAAACAATAGCCACCCTCAGTCGCTGTCAAAGAGACGATCTTGATGCTCGGGTCAGCCATTTTGGCAAACACTTGTTCTGGGTTTTCATAACCGAAAATATAGCTTTTCAAAGCGCCGATGACGCGAGCATTGCTTTTCTTGCCACTGCGTTCGACCAGCGTATAGAGGCAATCTTGCTCATTCAAAGCCTTGCTCATAGCCGCGTCTTGCGGCATTATTCCAACTCCGCATATTGCCCAGTCTTTCTCTCCATGCGATTGGAAAAGATCATCCATGTAGAGCGCCTGGTGCGAGCGATGGAATCCGCCGACACCGATGTGCAAAATACCCTCGGCCACTTTGTCGCGCTCATATGTTGGGCAAGCCACATTCTTGGGCGCATTTTTCAGTAAGTCTCTGGACACTGGAGTCGAAGTTTTGTTCGTCATATTTGTTACTGCTTTGCTTGAGGTAAACTAACGAGGGTTGCCAACTGTACACCCAAAATGCCCGGACATTCGCCGAAACGATGATTCGCTTGCTGCTTTTTCGAGTTGGTTAACTACGAAAAAGCCGAATTCATGGGGCATTGCGTGTGCTCAGTCGCTGAGCGTGCTTGTTATAATATCAAAAAACAGAGGTTGCGATGGTAGATCAATCTGAAAAGCAGAAGCGCATCGAAGCGCAGATCGCCCAGTATCTTGCGAACGGCTATAAGCGCGAGGAGCTGATCGTTACGCAGGATGGCTCAGTGATTTATGACCCTGCAGCGGCGGAAGCGCAAGTCTTTGCCAATTTCGACAAGAAGAAGAGTCAATCAAAATCGTCTGCCGATAAGGCAGATGACGCGGATGCGTGAATGTTAATTGTGTAGGGTGAACGAGTGCTCGATCGGTGTCATATTCGATCCCCGAACCGATGCTCGATCAGTGTGATGTTCGAGCCGCGTGAACCGGTGCTCGATCAGTGTGAAACTAATGCTCGGGCATCCAGGGTGGGCGCGGCGAGGCATCAACCAGAACAGCGTCCGTTCCGTGCGGAACATCTGTATTGTAGTGTTGATACCAGTCAGCTTCACCGCGCAACTTCTGAAATACGTTACCAGGATTTTTTCCTGCCACTACCAGCGCGTAATGCGGGTCAACCATTTGTCTGATTCCAGTTTCTGGATCGGGTTCTCTTTTGCTTCGTTCGAAAACTCTGCGAGCGGCTTGTTCAGGCGGCAGATCTGCGTAGTGATAGCCAATCTTATAGCCTTCACTGCGAGCCCGTTCGATCAATGCGCGCATGGAATCTTCCAGTCGACCGAGCTGGGGATAGACGATGTTGTCCCCATTGGCAAAGGCTCGCTCCAGCACACGTTTTGCGACTTCGGCAGAATCTGCATGAACGGCATTAGTGCCCAGACCTTTTTCGTAGCCTTCAAGAAGAGGTTTGATGTTGTCTGAGTCGACTATCAACGCGCCGGTTTTTTCGGCAAGAGGATCGACAAGGATACTCGATTTACCGGCACCAGGAGGTCCAACGACGATATGCAAAATTCTTCCTTGCGTTTTTGCTCCCTGACCATAAGATACATCCGTCAATTCTTGCAATTTTGCTTCCGCTGCATCGCGCCTGGCTCTAGCGGCTTCCTGCTCGGGCAGAGGCAGTGCATCCACGTTGATGTTAGCGTCGTCGAGGAGGGTCGATTTTTTCAACATTCTTTGAGCGTTTCTGACTGACTCGATGTGCTCTATCTCCTCTGCGCTGAAAACTCTGACCAGTGGGTTCAGCACCTCGACGTTGTCTCTTGGCTCACCCTGCGGAGTCTTTAAAAGATGTTCGGGCAGATCTGTTGTAGTGAGATTTACAAACTCGATTTTTCCGCGCGTGTTTTCTGGTATCTCAAAATTTGGGTTTCCATCTTTCAAGATCACTCGCAGTGTTTCTCCCTCTTGAGGAGAAAGTCTCAAGTGATTAGTCGAATTTCCTTCGACCTCGATTGTGCCGCTTCCGGTGACAGTGCCACTCGAATCAGTGATGTGAGCGACGGGAGACTGCTCGGTCAGTCTTATGTCAGCCTGTGCGGTTTTCTCTATGAGCAGGGGTTTTGGTGGCAGTTCCGCGCCGACTTGTCTTGCCTGCTCCACGCTGACGTGGACTGGTTGCTCGACACCTACATGTCCAGATTGTTCGACACCTACATGTGCGGATTGCTCGACACCGACATGTCCAGGTTGCTCGACACCGCCATGTCCCGATTGCTCGACACCGCCATGTCCTTGTTGCCCCAAGCCCGCCTCGCCGGATCTGGCCTCGATATATGTAATGTGGTCGAGGTAATTGACGATGGTGCCTGTGTCAGCGCCGTTTACTTGATGTTCGGCGACAATATGAGTGGGTTCCACCGGTGCCGTGTTGACTCGACTTATACCAGTGGGCTCCAGCGCGGATAAGCTGAGAACTGCTGCTACGCCAGCCTTGCGACCAAAGTCGTCAGCTGAGTCGACGACGTCTGAAATGGTCTCTTTAATTTCAGTAGTTTTGTCTGCAAGAGCTTCTTTCAATGAGCTGCCATTGCCGTTTGGTTTAGCTTCAGCAAGAGGCACGTTTCTGGCGCCGTAAATAGAACCGGGCGCGGAGGCGATACCATCTACAATACCTTGATACAGTCCGCGTTTGGCTATCTCACCCCAGTCGTAAGGTCCGCCCCGCTGCGACTGCGCCATCAACTCGCCTGTTGCTCCCCCTGTGACACCAAATGTAGTGCCCATAACGATGTTGCGTGCCGCCTGGCTGCGGTCTAAGAATCCACTGGAAAGCTTGTTGATTCCTGATGTACCGGCATGAGCCGCTCCGAAGATGAGCACATCGAGAGCCAGTGATTTTGGATCCAGTGAGGTTGCCAGAGTGCGGTTAATTCCCTGGCCGGCGTCGAATTGTCCATGAGCATTGAGCCAGTTTTGAGGAGTCAGACCGACGTCGATTGCGCGTCCAGAGACGCCGAGCATCACACCTTTAGCTGGTACGCTCCACAGTCCGCTACCCATGACATTGGAGTTGCCGACGCGATCGAAGAGCGCTTTTGTGGCAGCACCTTTGGCTGCGCCCATGCCAAACTCCGTCAGTTGCATCTCAAGGCTGTCGCCCACCCGTGCTTCATTGGCGGCGCCCAGGGCCATGCTCGCTCCAAAGGCGTACCGGCCGGGCGTGAAAAGCGCCGCGGTCTGCAAGAGGCTGGGTGCATAGCGACTTATCTCTTTACCGACTGAACTGTTCGAGCCAATCGTTGCATCTAAAACCGCGTCAACACCAGTCTGCAGGTAGCTTTTATGTTGCGGTTGCTGAATTTCTCTGAGCATCGCGTTTGACGAGTCAGGAAGTTGAGGCTTATTTAGCGCTGATTCAGGTCTGTCTGGCATAAAACCGATTTACCGGATCGATGTTTTTAGATGCTGGTATTAAGTGAAGGTTCTAAAGTAACTATTCCCAATAGGACATTTTTGGACATATCCTGCTCTTCGCGCTGTTCGGGCTGATCATCTTCGGCGTCATCGGCA
>DATNPY010000022.1:0-18658 GCA_036702955.1 Drouetiella sp.
CAGGTTCGCCACTATGTGCGCTATGGCGACAAAGTGAACAATGACGACATCGCCAAATTAACTGCGACCATGTTGCTGACGCTGCGCGGCACGCCGCTTCTCTATTACGGAGAGGAACTTGGTATGGAGAACAACGATCCGAAAACTAAAGAAGCAGTGCAAGATCCGATTGGAAAGCTGGGATGGCCTGAGGAAATCGGTCGCGACGGAGAACGCACTCCTATGCAGTGGAACGCCACTGAAACAGCGGGTTTTACAACTGCAGCGAAAGCCTGGTTGACGAGCCCCGACAGCTACAAAAAGTACAACGTGGTTGCCGAAGAAAGCGACAAGAACTCGATTCTCAACTTTTATAAGGAATTGATTCGTTTGCGCCGCACTGAAGATGCTCTTATTAACGGCGATTACAAGGCTGTAGACGACAACAAAGATGTACTTTCTTATGTGCGTCGCGGTGAAAAGAAGAGCATTCTTGTGGCACTGAATATGACACCAGAGACCAGAGTCATGCAGTACGATTTGAAACCGTTTGGAATCAATTCGAACTCAGCATCCACTTTGCTGACTTCGCCCAAAAACAAATCCAGCAGTGCCAGTCTCAGTCATCTGACGCTGCCACCGTTCGGCGTATACATCGGGCAAGTGCAGTAAAAAAAGGAGCAAGGCGAATGGCGCATGGCGCAGAAAGTGAAGCTGTCGAAGTCATCGATAGACTAAAACGAGTGCAGCAGATCCATAATCGCTGGTTCAGCATGAGCGTTTTTATAGATGCGGTTGATTTCTTCGGCGCGGTGCATGAATAAGTCGGACTCGCTGGTCTTGCCTTGCTTCGAGGCAACCTCTGACAGGTACGCATACAGTGACGCCACCTGGAAGCTCAGCGGTCCCCAACATTCTTCCGCAAAGGACAGAGCGTCTGTGTAGAGCTTCTCTGCTTCGTAGTAACTCTCTCGACGCGTCGCAATATCGCCTGCAGCGGTCAGTACCATAGCCACCATATCGGCTGCAATCTTCATCATCGGGCTCCAGAGGTTTCCGCGTCTTCAGTTGTTATACCCAAATTTATCGGAAGTTAGCTTTACTTGAGTGGTGTTTTTTTTCGCCTGGTGATTTTATGCCGGGACAATTGTTAGTTTGCTAAAGGCGTTCAAGGCACAACTTTCGAGTGACAGTTCACATCAAGTTCATCTTGAAATGTCATCCTTAGGGGTAATAGCCGATGATTAGCATCGCCTTCTATGATGTTTATAGACGGCAAAATTTTTCGAGGTCAATGTTGAGACGACAGGCGAATCGATCAACGCACGGCAACACGCTGGCCGAGTTTGCTCCGACACTGTTGCTCCTGTTCTGCATCTTTACATTTCCCTTGATCGCTTATGGCACTCTGGGTCTTCGCTACTGCTTCCTGTACAACGCCGCTCGCTTAGCCGCTCAGGCGGGCAGCCAGAGCAAATCATTCGCGACTGACACGTCAGCTACACAGCTGTCTGCCGTGAACATCGCTAAGGCGGTAGCAACGCAATCTGTACAGGGATTCAAGGGCATTGCTTTGACTAACATCACGACACAGATTGCAATCTGCCCACTCGGTGGAAGCACCGTGACACGCCAGACAACTGCGCTGGCTAAGCCTGCCGACACGAACGTCAACACGTATAACATCGAGGTGCTGGTTACGGGCAGCATCAGCCCTCTGGTTACCCTTCCTAAGTCGATTCTGGGAACTGTTCCAGGGTTGACAGCGCCATTTGTCACCAGCGCCAGATGTTCGGTTTTTTCTGAGTTTCCACAAGGATTAAATCAATGAAGAAACGCCGCTCCGCAGGATTCAAGCAAAGAGATATCCGTGGTGGGTCGGCAGTGGAGTTGGCTATTGGCGCCATTTTGATGATCACAATTTCGGCGCTGGCGATGAATATGATTCTGCTTAATTTCGCCATGTGTTTGAACGACGCTGTCTGCAGAGACGCGTGTCGTGCCGCGGCGCAGACAAACAATGCAACTGCGGCTCTTGCTGCCGCCCAGACGCAGCTTAAATTGCATGCTACTGATGGTGTGTTCGTCACTCAGCCTGTCTTGACCTCCACATCCTCGCCCGATTTTGTCTACAACGATTATGGTGGCAATCCTCCCGCCAGTCAGTCTTCTTATGTAACAGTCACCACGAGCGTCACAGTCAAAGTGCCTGCTCCCATCGTTTTTTTCGGAGCAAAGTTTTACGCAAAAAATGGAACCCTGGTTATGCAGCGTCGGTACACTTTCCCGATTATCAAGGAACAGTACTATGGAACGTAAAAACAGCAGACTGCTTCCATCTACTCAACGTCGGCCAAGAGGGCAAGCGATTGCGGTGCTGATTGTTTTCATCGCTGCGTTTATCGTCGCGCCCATTTGCTTTGTCTGCTATGAGATGTGTCTCTACAATCTTGCCAAGCAACAGCTGAAAGCGTGCGTGGACAGCGCTGCACTGGCGGCAGGTGCGACCGTAGCCACGTCTGACTACGTAGACCCGGCTACGACGCAGATCGGTGCAAAAACTACAGCTCTGAACATGTTCCGCCAAAATTCGATACTTTCGTACTCCCTGTCTGATGCGACTGAAGCCAGCACGTTGCCGATGAGCCCGGCAGCGAACAAATCGCAGCTCTATTTTCAGTACCTCGACCCGGTGACCAGGCAGACAGTTCCTCTGGGCAGTACAAATGGAAAGATTATCCAGGTCACTGGTGCCTTCGGATTTGTGCCATTCTTTGCAAAATTCTTGAAGATGCTGGGCCCCTACCCGGTTGTTGAAATGTCTAATGGCGGCTTGCCGCAACTAGATGTGGTGCTCTGTTTTGATATTTCTGCATCGATGGATGACTTTACTCTGGTCAGCGTCGTTAACCGCTACAACATCAACAAAGCTTCGCCTTCGAAAAAGCAGGCTAATGGCTATACCGTTCTGCTCAGTGGTCCACTTTATACAGCGTTCAAGTGTACGAGTCCAACGGGAACGGCGCTGAATGCGACGTATCCGCAAGAGCTCGACGCCGGTGGTGGCGCGGCCAGTTTCAGCGCAGCCGGGCGTGGTGCGAATACAGGCGCTCTAGCGCCGGCTGCTTCTGCAACAAGCTTTACTGACGTCGTTGTAAATATTGACGGCACCAACAATTTCTCGCAGGGTACAACTGTTAACGGTTGCGTCTTTCCTGCGAATAACGTGGGTCTGCTCGTCGAAGCGGCTCGGGGAAATTTTGAATCTGTTGCCATTGCCACCGCTGCTGGTGTGGACTACAGCACATGGGGTGTGGCGCCGAAAGCCGGGTACTACGCTGCCTATCAGTCAGCCGCTCAAGCTCAGAGGCACCCCATTTCAGATGCCATTGCCGCGGCTCAGAACTTCTTTACGATCATGAATAATGATTGTGACGCCCACTTCAGTCTGGTCAGTTTTGGTTCCGATCCGGGCACCACTCCAAAGCAAGTCGTCAGTCCAGATTATGCAACGCTCGGAAACATTACTGACAATCCTTCCACTTTTGTCAGCAATGGAAATCCGTCCGACCCTATGGTGCCACTGCCGCCCAATCCCGGAGTGCCTCTAAACCCAACAGTCGGTCCTGCCTACAGTAACTACAGCACCGTTATGAGTTCTGTGTCGTCCCTCATTGCCTATGGTGGCACTAATATTGCTGGTGCTTTGCAATATTCTATTCAGCAACTGTCGCCGACTAGCACTACCAAAGGACTCGGCTATTTCCGTCCGGGTGCAAAGAAAGCAATCGTGCTTTTCACTGATGGACTCCCGACAGTTTCAACACTGGGCGGCGATCCTACTGCAGACGCTCGAGCTCAAGCTGTTGCCGCCAACGCTGCCGGTATTCCGATTTATTGTATTGGACTATGTCTTGTGCCGTCCTTGCAAGCTTCACAGACGGCTGTTTTGAATGACACGAATACCAATGCATCAAGTGGCGGAATTGCCGCAATTTCTGGCAACAATGCACAGTACTACCAGGCAACTGATCCAACGCAACTCAATCAAGTTTTTGAAAACGTCGCTCGCTCACTAGTCAATTTGATCAGATAATGAAATATGCAGCCTCAATTGTCGTTAAGGCCGCAAGCGCAGTGGCGTTTGCATTGTACTGCTCGATTGGATCCGCGAGCGCTGCACTATCGGTGGAGAGTACCTCGTCGTCATCAGATGCGCTGGTTCGTCGCGGCTACGCGCTTGTGCAGAGCGGTCAGTTCAAACCTGCGGCAGTAGTTTTGAAAAGCGCTATCCAGCTGAATCCAACCGACATCAATGCCAGGCGCTATCTGTCATTTGCGCTGATGAATGTAGGCTCATTTATTGAAGCGGAAGACCAACTGGTGTCGATTGCAAAAATTGCGCCTTTGAGTGCAGCTGATTATTACCTCTCAGGAAGCATCAATGTGCGCATGGGAAACTCCGATCAGGCTTTAAAAGACTACAAGTCAGCACTGATGCTGGAGCCTGATATGCCCGCGGCACGCGCCGGAATCATCGAACTTTTCGTACTGGCGAGCGACTTCCAGGGCGCCACTTTCTTGTGCGATGACTGCATCAAGAAAGCCAGAGATCGCAACGAATACGATTATTTTCAGAAAGTCGCGGGATACATCCGTTCTCATAAAACTGCCGCTGCAGCTTTTGACGCCGCGTCGTCTGGTTTCAATAATGCTAATGGTCAACAAATCATCAGCCCAACCGCCGTTTCAATACCCGCATCATCGCCTGTATCTAAACCACCGGCGCCGCGTGATCTGATACCGCAGACTATTCAATCTCCACTCATGGCTCCGCCAAAAATCGCTCCGATTGCTACTCGCGCCAGAGCATAGGGCTATCCGCCTTCAACTTTGAACTTTCTCAACTTTCTGCTTTCAGCTTTTAGCTGAACTACTTCATCACGATTTTCGTATCCCACTTTTCGCGTTCGATTTTCCACTTGCCGTTCTCCAGCGTCATTTCGATTTCGCCATTCGTGGTTTCTGTAGTTTTTCCTCTGGCTTTACTTCTGGCAGTTGCGCGCAATATCGCGCTAGTACCTTTTACCTGTTCGCTTGTGACAATGACATTCTCAGGCAAACTTGCCTTGAATATCGGAAAAATGAACTTCAATTCTTCCTTTGACATTGGTTTGTCATGTGCAATCGAGGTCTGTGAGCGCACTTGGTACAAATCGGTGTAGCTGGTGGCAGCCAGTTCCTTTTTGTGCAATTCCATGTAGCTTGCAGTTGGTGAATTTTGCTGGGCATTTGCTGCTGCGACAGCGGTCATCTGAAAAAAGATGCTGATAGACACCAAAATAGAGCGGTTCATAAGTCCTCCGAACCATGTCATTCGTACAAAAGGAATAACTGGCTCGATTGGAAAATTAGCCGGATCCGTCAGATTGGCTGAAAAGCAAGCTGGCGCGCAGCTTATGCTACTACGGACCCCGTTTTTGCAGGTAAATGAAAAGTCCAACCAGCCCGGCGATCAGAATTGCCACGGCTAAATACTTAAATCCAATGCCTATCGGGCTTGGAGGTTCGCCTTGGTAAAAGCAAATGTCGCGATTGAGGTACTGGGCGGAGTCATCTGCCACTGCCGGTGTCTTTGGTCCGCCAGGCTTCAATTCGATTAATAAAACCTGCTTAGTAGCACCGGTGCGCAGCAGGGCGCCGTTTCTGTCAAAACCGTGAATATACATGCTCTGTGTTGTAACAACCTCAGGCGCTCCTGGCTGGTGGTTCGGATCACCCAGCTGCTCACAGAAAACACTTACGCTACCTGGCTTTGCGGCCGGCTCATTGTTGAACAACTGACCGTTTTCGAGGTCCAGGTCAAGGCGAGTATCCGCTTCTTTTGGGCGATCTTTGCTGACGACCATGTTGCAGACATTGACTGGCTCGATGCGCTGTGTGACTGGATTGGTGTACCTGTCTGGTTGCACCGCTTCAGGTGGTGGATAGCTCCCAGCAGAGGAGTAATATGCCATCGCGTTCGTTTTTAGCGTGTTCATTACCGCTCTGACTTTCGTCTCAGGGGCATCTGGCGAATAGAAAATCTTCCCTTCCGCAGTTGTAATGCCTTCACCTGAGGGTTTCATCCAGATGCAGTTTTTTAAAACACCCTGCAGCAAACGCAGTTCGTCGTTTGTGGTGCCTCTCCAGAAAAAGAACTTCGGCTGCGCTTTATAATTGCTTGCTCGGATTTCGATTCCGTCTGGTTTGAATGCAAGCATCGCCGAACCGTCAGCGGTGCTAAACGTTCGTGTGAGAAGTGGCGCCATAAATATTGGCGCGGTCGAAAGTTTTTCTGCTTTCGAGTTAGAGCTGGCTATCACTGCGAACCAGGTCACCGAGACGATAACAACGACTGGAATTGCAATTTGCAAAACTTTGCGCAAGACGCCTGTAGAAGGCAGGAATTTTTCGATAATGTCAGCGAGACTTAATTCGTCGGGCTGCTTCTCTTTTTCTTCCTCCTGACCGAAGTACGAACGGTCAGAAAGCCGCATCGCTACGCTGCTGGTTCCCTTCAGCGCAAGACCGGAGTTTCCACCTTCACTGGCTGCTCGTGCCTCAGCCTGTTCTACCGGACCGTTCAAACTTTCAATGTTGAACAGCAATCTGGCTGATTCTGCCAGTAGCCGTTCCATCTCTATTTCTGGATCGATAACTGAGGATGAACCTGAAAGCTGATAGAGTTCAAAATCCGAAAGAGTGCTCGAGTCAAGCTGTGCTGAAGCGGGCGCTCCTTTCAAGTCGTGCAGTCCCGTGTCTGCAGTTGCCCCGGGTGACATCAATGGCGAAGATGCTGATTTGTCTTGCTGGGCGAGTTCTAAACTCTTCAGAATTTCCTCGGCCTCTGCCAGCAAATCTTGAGTGAGCAGCTCGGCTTGCTCGTCGACGACGAACTCATCGGCGTCAGCCGGAGTTCCTGTAGACGTTTCAGCAACGGCTTGTTGCGGAAGTTTATCGCTGGTGGATGGTGCTGTACTTTCGTTGCCGAGGGCGTTTTTCAGTCGTGATTTGTCGGTTTTCGCGTGTTTTGCGCCAATTGAAATGTTCAAAAACTTTCTTGCCGCCACTTGTCTATCGACCGATTTGTCAACTTTCGAGTTGGATAAAAGCGAAGAGTTCTTTTCGACAGAATCTGTACAAGCTTCAGTCTGTGATCCCGCATCAGTCTGTGATGCTGTTTCAGCCTCCGCAGTTTGTTTATCTTCATCGCGATCTTTCTTTTTCTGCCCGAGCTTAGACTTCAAACTGGCAAAATCATCTTCGCTTTTTCGCTGCTCGCGTTTTGCGCCAGATTTGTTTTCTGGTTCAACCGGTGCGTCGCTTTCCTTAGCCGCCGGTGTTGGCGCTGTGCCCAGTTCACTTTCCAAAATTGACAGAACGAGTGGATTAGACTTTTGAGTGCGCAGCCACTGGGCATAGCATTCAAACACCGTGCGCCGCAAAAAATGCTTGACCGGAAGCACCGTCTTCGCTAACTCGTATGCCTGATCATATTTTGTCTGGGCGTTTGCCTGGTCCTCGCATTTTTCATAATTGCGAGCTGCTTTGACGAAGGTAAAAATTCTGTCTTTGCTGGTGGTGTCGTGCCGTTTGTCTTGCAGCGCCAGAAGCTGCTCGTATGACTCCTTGGCCTTCTCGTAAGCGCCCGCGGCGTAGCGGCTTTCTGCGATTTTCAACACTGTGGAACTTATCGACGCGTCGTCGGCTTCGCTGCTTACTTCAAGTTCAGCAAGCAGCTTCGTATATAGCTCATCCGCTAACTCAAAATGACCTTCGCGAAACTGACGATCTGCTTCAGAAAGTTGTTCGTGTAATGCGGCTGGAAACGTCAGTTCAGGCATATATTTATTGTGCCCTAAAATCGACAGCGTAATACGTTAAATTGCCCGCATATTCAGGAAATTTTGGATTCGTTAATGAAAAAAGTGACGGTGCAAAGGCAACGATCTTGCAGTTATTGGTAACTGGAAATTAGTGCCAGTTTTTCAATCCTTGCCAGTGCTTCGTCGATATCTTCGTTGGTTATTCCGTAATGAGTGACCGCTCTTATGCCAAGTCTTTGTTCGATACCGACCAGAATTTTGTTGGCTTGCAGTTGCTGCTGAAGCTCTATGCGGCTGACGTTCGGGCGCGCGCTATCAAAGAAAATCATATTTGTTTTTGTTTGGCTCGCATCGACTTTAATATGTGAAAGCTTTGCCAATCCTTCGGCGAAGCGCTTTGCAGTTTCGTGATCTTCAGGTAATCGATCGACCATAGTGTCTAAGGCTACATTGCAAGCTGCTGCGAGAATGCCTACTTGCCGCATACCGCCACCCAACAACTTGCGCATTCTTTTAGCTTCGTAGATGAACGCTTCACTTCCACAGACCATCGATCCAACTGGCGCTGATAGTCCTTTTGAAAAGCAGAACTGTACTGAATCGAAGTCTTCCACCAGTTTTGATGGTGTCACATTAAGTGCCAGGCAAGCATTGAACATTCGGGCACCGTCGATGTGCATCTTCAAACTGTGGCGTATCGCGATCGCTCTAACCTGTTTGACATAATCCAGTGAAAGCGGATGACCGTTCCATGTGTTTTCCAGACAAATTAGTCTGGTCTTTGTGCAATGAATGTTGTCTGGATTGATGGCGTTTTCAATCGATGACAAAGCGATTGTTCCATCGAGGTTGTTCTGGAGCGTTTTTAAACTAATTCCACCCAGACTGGAGGCACCATTTTGCTCCCACAAATTGATATGGCTGGCATCGCCCACGATGGCTTGATCGCCTCGACTGCAGTGCACCAGCAGCGATATCAGATTGCCCATGGTGCCACTGCTTACAAAAAGTGCTTTCTCCTTCCCCAGCAGTTTGGCAACGCGTTCTTGCAGCGAGTTGACTGTGGGATCTTCGTCATAGACGTCGTCACCAACTTCCGCTTTGAAAATTGCTTCGCGCATCTGTGGTGACGGCACTGTCACAGTGTCGCTGCGCAGGTCGATTGTTTTCATCGCGCTCTCCTCAAAAGTGGGCATAAGCATTAAGATTGGCTGTTTTGCATTGACTAATAGTATCGCTGCAATGCAAAATACTATCCCGAAATCGAGCATTTATGACGAAATTAGCGGTTCACAAGGTATTAATCAACGCGCCGATCGAAAAGGTGTGGGAAAAGCTTGTCGACTGGGAGAATTGGACCAAGTGGGACAAGGGCTTGAAATCAGTCCGCTTTAAGGAGCCGCTGGCACTAAATTCCAGAGGAAAAGTAAATCTCGGAACGGGATTGAACGCCACTTTGATAGTTACAGAGTGGGAGACCGGCACGTCATACAGAAGTGAATTCAAGCTATTCGGTTCGCGCTACGAATTTGAACACCACCTGGAGCCCGCCGCAAATTTTACGCTCGTTACATTCAGAATTAATGCCGAAGGTTTTTTTGCAGAGATCATGCATCTATTTTTAATGGCAAAGTTTGGCGAAGTTTTACCGCAGTGGATGAATAACTTTAAGCAACTCGTCGAGCGTGGAAAAGTAGATGCTATTTCGCAACGTCAGAACAGTTCAGTCGAAATCGAGTGAAGGCGAGCGAGTAGTTCCACTCATAGATTGACCAAAAAATGCACCCAGTCTGAGCAACTAAATAAGACGGAAAAATTGTCCGGAGAATTGTTTAAGTCCAAGCAACCAAATAGACACAATTGGTCTTTAGGATGAACATACTCGCCATCTGACAGGGTTGTACGTTCGGTGAGTCTTACTATCAATGCCAAAGCGCTGCCGCGAGGCGGTGGATTCCGTTCGTGCCTGGGAGGCTCCAACATATGCGAAATGACGCACCGGCTGAACCAACGAAAGTTCCCGAGGTGCAACAGAATCAGGCGCTGGACAAGCCAAATCTGGATTCTACAAGAGACACGCTTGTCTCGGGTAAAAAGGATGACTCTTACCGCCAGGCTTTTGCGGTTCTCTCGCCTGAAGAATCTGAGAAGAAGGTTGTCAGTCTAGGCTTTCCAAAAAATTCTGATGTGGCGAATCTCAAGGCTGCACCTGAAGCCGGAAAAGACGCTTCGGATCAATTTAAAGGTATCTCGAACGAGAAGGCTCTATCTGACTACACCGCGACGTTGCGCGAAGCCGGTTTCAGCAAAGCTGAATCCGAGCAAATTGCTCAGAAGAGCCTCGATCGTCTGATCACAATCAAAGATGGTGGCGAAAATCACCTTAAAGGTACACCTGCCGAGGAATTGGCACGGGTGAACAAGGCTATGGGAGACATCCTCCATAAAACCGGTGTGCGTGATGGCAGGCTTGCAGACGGGCAGAAGGACGAGCTTTCACCTGAAGATCGTAAAAATACCGTCAAGGATCTAGCCAGTCGATTCTACGATCCCGCACGTTTTGTGGTGCAGGGCGACCATTACAGTTGTGTTTTGGAGTCCGAACAGAAGCAAAAGCTCGAGGCTGGAAATGTCGCAGAAGTCGCCGAACTGACTGCATCGGTGGTGAATAATGGTTACGCGGAAGTCAAACAATTAGATGGAAAAACTCGCATAGTTCACGTCGACAGTGCCAGCATCAAACCAGATGCAGAATCATCTTTAGCCTTCGACTCGAATTTCCACGGTGATAAAGGTAATCGCGGCATGGCCGGACATGTCTGGGATGCTCTGGCTGGGCAGACAATGGCTGATCTTAAGTCTGAGCGAGCCGGACTGACAACATCAGCTGACGGTATAGATAAAGCCAGTTACGTTTACATGGCAGCACACGCGGAAAATTACGGAGGCAATACGAAGACGGGCGAAGGCTTGTTCAAAAAATCAGGAATTGGCTACCAGCTTAAGGAAGACAATCCTGGCGCAGCTTTGTGGGATGTAGCTCATCTAAATAAGGCAATGGGCGGCCATGATGGAGCTGTGTTTGTGCACAAGAAATTGGTTGGTTCTGATAGACCTCCTGAGGGACGAAACTTCCCTTCAGATCTGAGAGTCACCACATTTAGTAGCACAGATGAATTACGAGATAAATTGAGCTCGTTTCAAGATAGGACCGGACAGTCTGCGCAGATCTGCGTAGACGCTCCATATCTGCCTGGCGGCGGAGCCAACGGTCACGGACTCCACGCTATGAATATTTCTTTGAATAACGATAGTGCGAGGTCGTTCCGCTTAGATAACAACTGGTCGAAAGACAAAGATTTAGGGGCTGTTCTAGATTCTGATGTCGACAGAGCAACAAATCCGGACAAGTGGAATTCTCCCGGACTACCTGATGCTGACACCGTCTTCAGACCGGGGTCTGGCACCAATCCGAATGAAACAAAGGACGAAGCTGATCGACGTAGAGCTGACGATGTGAAGCGAAAGGAAATTGAACAGGAAGAAGAACGCAAGAAAAGAGAAGAGGCTCGCAAGAAGGAAGAAAAAGAGTACGCTGAAAAACAAAAGAAAGAAGATGAGAGACTGGCTAAATTAGCTCAGGATCAGCGTGATCTCTACCAGAAGCAATTACGTTTGCAGCAGGAGCTTGATGAAAAACAACTGGCAGAAAATCTTGCCGTTCAATATGTATCTCCGGTGACGGCAGTTTTTTAATTCCTGTAGCTTCGTCGACTGACTTCATTGCAGACAGATGAAGATAGCTCCGAAACGGATTTGGAATCCTGGAAAGGCAAGCCTGGCGAACCGTTTATCTGGTTCGGAACAATGCATTTCGAATCAAGGTTCTTCGTAGAACTGTTCTGGATTCGATTGGCGCGTTTGCTCGTGCTCTGGCGCAGCGCCAGGCTGCTGATTTTGACGCTCCTGAGGCACTAGTGGATTAGTAGGAGTGAGAGGCTGTGGTGCCGTCGGGTAGGCTGGATTCTGCGACGGATATTGTTGCGCAGCAGCTTGCGATTGCTGTGGTTGACTCGGTTGGGTTGGTTGCGAAGATACATTCTGCATCTGCTGCATGTGTGGAAAGAGATTGTGTGCAGTGGATGTTTGCTGTGGTGCTTGCTGTGCTGGTTGAGGCTGACTGTTCTGAGCCGGCTCCTGTAGCGGTTGTGGTTGCGCAATTTGCTGCGAAGCGCCGGGCTGCGTAGCGGGAGGAATCGCCTGACGTGGATCATGCGATGCGTATGGATTTCGTGTCAGCGTGCTCGGGCTCGGCGTCTGTTGAAACAATGAGTGAGACCGTCCTTGCTCTGGCATCGGTTGCTGAGGAAGCTGTTGAGAGGCGTGCTGTCCTTGAGCTTGTTGTTGAGGGACCTGCTGTGGATATTGTCCTTGAGGAGAATGCTGTCCCGGACCCGGCTGTTGAGGAAGCTGTTGAGATATGTGTTGTCCTGGCGCCGGTTGTTGAGGCAGCTGTTGTGAAATGTGTTGTCCCTGCGCTGTTTGCTGTGGATTTTGCGCGACGTGCTGTGCAGGAGATGTCTGCTGCGAAGCCTGTTGTGAGAGTTGCTGTCCTGGCATCGGTGGTTGACCGGGCTGTCGTACCGGCTGGATGGGCTGCTGACCGGGCTGCTGCCCTGGGGATGGATGTGCCTGAACAATGTGCGGTGCCGCATGTGGTGCTGGCTGTGCCTGATGCTGAGGCGGCTGTTGTTGCGGCACGGAAGGCTGAGTTGGTTGTGGCACTCCCTGTGGTGCCGGGGTGGTTGGCTGCAAGAAGAGTGCCGACGCGCTCTGCACGATCGGTCTCGCTGCCGGTTGACCCGGCACCGCATTCGGTGCATTGGAATCAACTTCTTTTGTTGTATCTGATTCGGCTTCTGGTGCTCTAGCCGCACTCTCTGGTCGTTGCGGGGCGAGCCCTTGTTGGGCGTGTGCAGGAAGGTCACTTGCCATTCTTTGACTGGCTTGTTGGAACATCGCTGCTTGTTGCTCGGGCGGGATGCGTCTGAGTTGCTCCAGGGCAGTCGGGGCACCCTGAACGGTCGGAGTTACCGTCGGAGCTTGAGATGTCGAATCAGCTCTGGGTGTTGATGTACCTGCCAGTTCAGCGCTGATTTTGTCAGAACGTTCACTTACCTGCTCTGGATATTTTAGATCCTCAGCTTCAACATCAAGAGAGCCTGTAGATGTAACTTCGATCGGCTCTGGGTTTTCATCAATATCTTCTTCGTCGTCGAATTCATCATAGTCGTCAGCATCCTCGTCAACGACGTTTCTGGCTTCCGACCGGCTTGCTTCACTCTGCGCTCGAAGTTGGGTTGGACCAGGAACCGGTGTCAGGTTATCGCTAGTATCGACATCGGAGGCTGGAGCGGCTTCTGCAGGCGCAGTAGCCCGCGGAATCTGCAAAGGTTGGTGCTGCTGACTGTGTTGAAGTAAGCGCTGACGAGCGTTCAAAGTAAGAGGAGGTTCTGTTGCTTCTGATGATTCCGAATCATTTGCCGTCCCCGTTTCCTCAAATGTTTTTTCTGGACCCGCAGCGACACTTGCGGCAGGTTGCTGTTGGTTCGGCCGGTCAGACTCTCCTTTGAGCGCTTCAATTCGCGGGGTGACTGGAGTTGGCGCCGAAAGTGGAGCAGAACGAGGATCGTTCAAACTGGCAAGGACTGCAACAAAGATGTCGACCAGGAAAGGATCCCACTGTTGTCCCGCGCCGCGTCGGAGGGTCTGTATAGCTTCGTCTCTGGACATCGCTTTGCGATACGGACGGTCAGAAATCATTGCATGATAGGAATCGACGATCGACACGATGCGCGCCGGCAGCGGAATCTCTTCACCACGCAGTCCGCGCGGATAACCTTCACCATCCCAACGTTCGTGGTGATTCTCGAGGATTTCACAGATATCCCGCAAGGCGCGTATCGGTCTGAGCAACTGGGCGCCAAGCACCGCGTGTTGATTGATTATTTCGCGTTCGTCTTCGTCATACTTGCCTGGCTTGTTTATCAAATCGGCTGGAATCGAAAGTGTGCCAACATCATGTAAAAGTCCAGCCACTCTGATCTGCTCAACTTGCTGTTGACTTAGCCCCATTACTTTCGCCAGCAGTTCGCTCAAACGCGCTGTCTCTAAGTGGTGCTGTTTGTTGTAGTCTGATTTTGAATAGAGCGCCGTCGCCAGAGCTTTGACCATGTCTACGACTTCCGGCACCAGCTCTTCCTTTTGTTCAGCTGCCGCTGACACCGCCGTCGGTACGAAATCCGCATATGTGTTTTGCGGCAAAGTGAACTGGGTGATGCTTGACACCGCGCCTGGTGCCTTCGTCTGATCTTGAGTCGAACTCTCGGAGATAATTTTTTCGTCTTCTATCTCTTGTTCTTCCTGCCGTTGTCGCGCATCGGCTCGGGAAGGCTGTTCCGGCACTTTAGTAGGACTGATCTCCTCGAACATGAGGTCGCCGGCTGTATGAACTTGATTTCGTCCCAGCCGCTTGGAGAGGTAAAGCGCCTTATCAGCCAGATCGAGTAGCTGTTGCTGATTGTGAGCATCTTCAGGGAATGCGGCGATGCCAAAGCTTCCCGTGACGGAAATCTGAATATCTTCGTGGTGAATTATCTCTTGCGAGAGGCTCTTGCGAATACGTTCCGCAACCACAGCCGCGCCTTCTTGATTAATTTCGGGAAGCACAAGCAAGAATTCTTCGCCACCGTAGCGCACCGGTAAGTCTACGTCGCGGCAGTTGCTCTTTACGAGCTTCGCGACTGCTTTCAAAACCGAGTCACCAGCGGGGTGTCCATAGTTGTCGTTAATTGACTTGAAGTGATCGACGTCGAGCATCACTACAGCAAGATTGCGCTGATAACGTTCTGCCAGTCGCAACTGCTCTGCCAATTTCTCCTGACCGGTGCGGTGATTGTAGAGCGCTGTCAAACCGTCTGTGGTGGCTTGTCGTTGCACTCTGGCGTAGAGCCTGGCATTGGTAACTCCGGTCGCCACCTGGTCTGCAACCGACTTGAGGAAAGCTTCGTTATCTCGGTTCCAGTTAGCCTGAGAATTGCATTTGTATCCGCCTATCAATCCAAGCAACTTCTGCTCATATGTAATTGGTGCAAAAAATAGCGAGAAGAAGTGATAGTTAGGCAGCGCATCTCTGCGGAACGGTTCCAATCGTCTGTCATGCGCAGCATCGTTCGCCATGAGCAGTTGTTCGCCCTGGAAATGTTTTTTAAAGACTTCCAGCGTTCTCAAATCAACATCTTGCTGCATCAACTGATATTCTTCATCAGCAAAATATTCAGAGCGAATCGAGTCTTCAGGCTCGTCTTCACTAGGTAGTACTACAAAGCAACAATCGAGATTGAACCATCCTGAAAATTCTTCCAGCATCTTGTGCAGATTTTCTGTGATGTTGAAAGATTGCCTGATCGTGTTGCTGATGCGATGCAGCAGTGTATCCTGCGAGCGAAGGATGTCTGATTCCCAGCGCAGAAGCTCCAGTTCGCGGTTGCGCTTGAGCTGAAGCTGCTTGTCTTGAGACAAATGTTCTGTCGCCTGCTCCAATCGCTGCGCGTAGTCTTCCAGCAATTGCAATTGAATTGCCAGCTCCCGCTCAGTTTTGCGGTGACGCATCGATGATTTGACCCGTGCGAGCAATTCGGAATCGAAACAAGATTCAGATAAGCAGTCATCAGCGCCGACGTTCAAGCCGTCGACTCGCGCCGTCGGATTTGTGTCTGAAGTCACGAGGATGACCGGAACATGCTTAAACTGGTTGTTTTCTTTCAGCACGCGGCAGAAAGCATATCCCGATTTCCCTTTCACTTCCGAGTCTAGAACAATCAAATCAACGCGATTGTTCTGCAGCGATTCCAGCGCTTTCTCGGCGTTGTCTGCTTCAATAACCTGATATTTTTCGCCGAGAATTCTCGAATATCTGCGACGAACCAATCTATTGGAGTGAACGATAAGAACATATTCGTTGTCGAACGAAACTCTGTTGGTTTCAGTTGGCTGAGTATCACCGGTTGGCGCGAACTGCGACATTTTGGTGCTCAGATGTTCGCCCATCAACTTCAGGGTGGCCAGATCTTGCTGAGTGATTTCGCGCGTCGGATCAAATGACAGCACGCGAATCAATCCGCGGACTGTGCCTGCGTTTCCGTGCGGTGTTTGCAAAATTGGAACGATTGAGTAAGGATAGCCCTCTTTCTCAGCCGTCATTCCGTCTGCATCTTCGTCGTCATCGAGGTCTGAGTCGGAATGTGACACCGCGCCTGATGCCATATAAGCCTTGCCGATCCAGGGACGCTGGGTCTTCTTCACGTTTTGTGCGACGTGAGTATTGGAGGCCGTGAGCGGTTGCTGATTCTCATCACTGAGCGTATCAACAAACTCGCGAGCTTCCTTGTCATCATCTTCTGCTGAGAACGAAATCAAATTGACGATTTCAGGCTCTCGCACGAAATCGACGAAGACAAAATCGAATCCCAGAGCCTGACAAATGTGGCGCCTGATTGCGTCAAAAAACTCTTCCTTTTCAGGAAGCAGTTGCTCTTGAGAATTCTCACTTGCGGTCACGGCTAAAATTCAGTGCTGAAGTATCTTCGCATCAATTTTGATCCTAACAGACGGATGGACTTACCCTCAACACTTCCCCTCCCTTACATCATTCCCGTATTTCATTTACCTGAGACGTGGCATACACGATCTCGTATCGAGACATAGCTGATGCACACCTTAACCACTCCTGTTCCATATCGATTTTGCTAGAATTAGCCCCAGTGGACAATTTCACGCTATTTGATCGAGCTTTTTACAAGCGACCGACTTTGACAGTTGCCAAAGAGCTGCTTGGCGCCATACTTTGCCGCCGCTTGCAAGACGGAACCGTACTGACAGCTCCCATTGTGGAAGTGGAGGCGTATACCGAGGATGACCCAGCCTGTCATGCCTTTCGAGGGTTGACAGAACGTACCAGAGTGATGTTCGGGCATCCAGGACACGCCTATGTCTACTTTATATACGGCATGTATTTTTGTCTGAATGTTGTCACTGAGCCAGAACACACCCCTGGAGCTGTTCTGATACGGGCGATCGGCACTCCGGGCGGCGATGGGCCGGGAAAGCTCTGCCGACTATGGGGCATTGATAAGTCCCAAAACGGGCTCAATTTGTGCGATTTACAATCCGAGCTTTTCATCTGCAAAGGCGATAAAGTGAGCAAAAGTGACATCGAAGTTTCGACTCGGATTGGGATTAAATTGGCTGCAGAACGCCCATGGCGCTTTTACTTGAAAGGACATCCCCACGTGTCGGGAGCGAAACGGTCCTCAGCTAAAGTGGTCTCGGCTAAAGCAGTCCCGCATAAAGAATCCTCAGCTAAAGAATCCTCAGCTCAAGGATCCACAAGTAAAGGATCCCCAAGTAAGAGATCCGTAAGTGGAGGATCCCCAAGTAAGAGATCCACAATTAAAGGATCCCCAAGTGAAGGATCCCCAGGTAAGAGATCCCCAAGTAAAGGATCCTCAAATAAAGGATCCGCACCTGCGGGAGCGGGACTCAAGAAATCGGACGCCGGAGATAAATGATCGACAAACCTGCCTTTCGCTGGTTGCTGGTAATCGCCTGGATGGGCGTCATTTTTGCCTTTTCCAATCAGGCGCACTCCGGAGAAGCGACCGAACAACTGCTGCACGACTGGAACGTTCCTGTTCGCAAGTGCGCTCATATGTTCGAATATGCCGTGTTGTTCTGGCTTTCTCGATGGGCTTGCCTGACAATCAGGCGCCCGTCTTTGACCAAGCCGGGCCTGCTGGCGTTTCTCATCTGCCTGCTCTACGCGGCAAGTGATGAATATCACCAGTCATTTGTGCCGGGAAGAAGCGCGCAGGTGCAGGATGTCGGTGTCGACATGACCGGCTCCTTGATTGCGGTTTTTCTGGCGCGCTATTTCTTTGTCGTCAGGTCTTTCTGTTCTAAAACTCGAAGCTGACCATCGGCCGTGTTTTCGATTTTCAATTGCAGGTGCACGGGGTTGCTTAGCTTGCTGTCTGGGCTGACCAGTTCGGCGTATATATCTACCGTTCTGAGTGATTCATCGAGTCGCTCCTGGTCGACTTTCGTGATCATCAAAGTTGTGCCCTGCGTTAATGCTTTCAATTGTGCTGCTGAAAGCGGGAAATGCGTTTCCTTCCAGTAATTGTCGAGCAGTTCCGGCGCCATGTTTGCCATCGCGTGAATTTGAGACACTCGATACGTGGTCGGATTAAAGTCGAGCATATCTGAAACGAAGTTGCGTGCGAACTTGTTGACGCGCTCGGTTTCGACTGCAGCCACATCGACAGCGGGCTTGGGCGCTTCGACCTGCTGAGGAGCAGAATGTCTGGCTGTGATGAGTTGGTAACCACCAAATGCTGCGATGGGAAGGATAATCAGACATGCGGCGACGATGCCAATCAGCTTGAGCGGGAGTTTGCCGCTTTCGACTGGTTTTCTGGCACTGCGCGGGCGTCTGCCCTGATACGGGCGGGAATGATTGTCGCGCGATCGCCCTGGTTCGCTGTCATCTAAATCTAAGTCTGAATCTAATTCATCGGTTCTATCGGAAACATCGAGATTCTGACTTTGCAATTGATTTTGCCGGCTCTCGACTTTCTCCAGCCATCCCTCTAAATCTGAACTCGGGCGAGAACTGACGCGGCTCGATGTGCGATATTCCGCGTGGGCGCTACCAAGAATTTTTGATAGTTTGATCGACTCGTCTGGAGTCA
>DATNPY010000030.1:0-11130 GCA_036702955.1 Drouetiella sp.
TCAATGTGTTGTTCATGTCGAGGTGCGGTGCGGAGAACCCCAAAACGAGATCATCTACGGTGCCGCCGAGTGGATGGCCGATCGCATTATCATCGGAGCACACGGCAATTCGCCAAATCGTTTCTTCAACACTGTCTCCAAGTCTGTGGCGAAAGAGGGCGTATGTTCAGTGCAGCTTGTCAGATTGAAGAGGATCAAAGCCGCTAAAGAACGGAGCGAAGTTTGCGGATCTGCAGTCGTTTAAAAGACGAGCACAGGTTTCATCGGAAACGTTTTGTTATATCGCCAGTCGTTTTATCGCGAATCGTTCTTGCTCTCGTTGAGAGTTCGTTCTAGATCGATTAAATGGTTGTTGAAAATTTCTTTTGCGGTGTCGAGCAGGCGAAAGATCGTTCTGTCACCGCAGGAATAGTAGATATTGTTGCCTTGCTTTCGGGCCGTGACAAGATTTTTCGAGCGCAACACTGAGAGCTGCTGGGAAAGATTCGGCAATTCAACATCGAGCCGATCTCTCAATTCGGATACCGTAAGCTCTGTGTTTTGCAATTCATCCAGGATGCGAATTCGCAACGGGTTCGAGAGTGCCTTAAAGAATTGCGCCTCGAAGGCCACCAGTTTTTCTGTCATTGTTGCCTCTTGCCGGTCTTGAGGTTCGCCTGGATCTTTAATCTCAATATATGAACCACGAAATTCCCGAGCCTGGATTTGCCTCCCGGACTTAAATCTTATCACAATTGCGAAATTGCATATTTACGCAAATAGTTTTATACTTAAAAAGGTTTTTTAGTATGGGTGACTTTTGTGCCTTTTTTATCACCGGCGCTCTGCGAGCAAATCGTTTACAGCACAGCAGTGGTGGTTGGTGGTCTGTCACTCTTCGCTTCGGCACTGAAAGAAAATTTTTCTGACCGAGTTGGCAGCGCCGCTGTTGCGGTATTTTCGATGACTGTTCTTGTCGCTTCAGTTCTAACCTGGGGGCAGACCTTCTCTTACCAGCTGCCGCCGCCTTTTGTCATCGGTGTATTTCCGCTTGTTTTAAAAGTCGACGACTTTACGAGACTCTTTGTAGTTCTCTTCTCGATTGTTGCGTTTGCCACAGCAATTTTCTCTCCCGCGTACTTCAAACATTTAAGCAACAAGGTGCACAAAGGTCAGTATTGGGTGGCTTTTTCCCTTTTTTCCCTCTCTCTTATTGCTGTCGTCTGCAGTGCTGACGCGATAGGATTTCTGGTCTTCTGGGAGGTAATGGCGCTGTCTTCTGCGGCTCTCGTAGCCAGCGACCATGTGCAGAAGCGCACGAGAAAAGCCGCCCTCATTTATCTTGGCGCAACGCGAATCGCCGGTGGCTTGCTCGCCGGTGGTTTCCTCTGGATGTACTTTTTGGTGCGCACCTGGAATTTTTCAAGTTGGGACTTTTCGCAACCGCAGACTCACTGGGCAGCGCTTCTGATTCTTCTTGGGCTTTTGATAAAGGCAGGAATCTGGCCGTTCCATTTGTGGTTGCCTTATGCATACTCTGCTGCACCAGCGCCTGCTTCCGCGTTGATGAGCGGATTTATGAGTAAGGTTGCTATGTTTGCGATTATTCGCATTCTTTTATTTGGTCATCTCAATGCGGTCCATATTATCTGGCTGGCGTTTGCACTGGGTTCAGTGACAGCGTTCTGGGGCGTGCTATTTGCTCTTGTGCAAACTCAACTCAAAAAGCTGATTGCTTATTCGAGCATCGAGAATATGGGACTGATTCTCATGTGTATCGCTTTCAGTTTGAACGCATCCGTTAATGGACACAGTCTCATCGCCAGCATGGCGTTAGTTGCTGCGCTTATGCAATGTTTGAATCACGGACTGTTTAAATCACTTTTGTTTCTTTCTGCGGGTGCCATCGAGTATTCCGCGCAGAATCTCGAATTGGAACATCTCGGTGGTCTGGCAAAACGTATGCCTGTCACATGGACCTGCATGTTTATCGGTGCGCTTTCCCTTTGCTCAATGCCGCCGTTGAATGGTTTTCCAGGAAAGTGGCTGCTCTATCAATCACTGTTTTACGATATTTGCGTTAAAAGCAGTTTTGCAGAAAAGGGCACGGCTGTTCTTTCAATTGGACTTCTAGCGGCTATCGGTGCGATGGCAATTTCGGCGCTAGTGAAAGCCCTGGCAGTGACGTTTCTCGGAAACGCCCGCACGCCGAATGCCGCGAATGCACACGAGTGCTCAGCAAGCATGCGGTTTTCCCAGATATTTCTAACTATAAGCTGTGTGGTTTCGGGATTATTCGCCCAGAAAATTGTTTCGGTAATTAGACACGCCCTGTCTGGTGCCACTGCGCAAACTGCAGATGTTCACTTGCAGTTGCCGATATTTTCAATTGCTGCAGCGTTGACATTATTGTGCTGCGTTTTATATTTTGCATTTCTTCGTCCAGCCGGTTCGCGTCAATACATAACCTGGGATTGTGGATATGGCCAGACGAATGCGAAAGCGCAAGTTACGGCTGACTCGTTTGCCCAACCTTCGGCGCGCATTTTTCGACCCATACTTCGCTATCAAAATTTCTCGAAGATCGATGGAGCGGATCGCAGGCACTTCCCTGAGCGCATAAATGTCGAAACTCGCATCATCTCGTTGTTGGAAACTAAAGTCTATGCGCCGCTGCTCGCTGCCATCACTCATTCGTCCAAGCTGATTGCCAGGCTTCAAGCGGGTAGCATTCATCTCTATCTGCTTTACGTCTGCTCGACTCTAATTGTGCTACTTCTTTTAGGAGTGGCTTTGTGAATAGCATTTTCACATGGATCATATTTCTCTCTCTTGTGGTGCTAGTTCCGCCTCTTTGCCTTGGCATTCTGCGGAAGACCAAAGCCCGTTTGCAGAATAGAATCGGTGCTCCTGTCTGGCAACCGCTCTTTGATCTGACCAAGCTGGTTCAGAAGCAAGAAACACTGAGCAGCACCATGTGCGGTGTTTTCCGTTTCTCGACTGTGGTAGGTCTGGCGACGTCGCTTACTCTCATCTGGCTGGTTCCCTGGATTCCCACCAAGCCGTGGGCTCCTGCAGCAGATGTTTTTCTCGTCGTTTACATTCTTGCTCTGGAGAAAGTTTTTACCATGATGGGGGCGATGGATTCCGGTTCGTCATTCGGTGCTTTCGGTGCCAGCCGCGAAGCTACATTGAATATGCTGGTTGAGCCGGCACTTTGTCTCTCTCTGGTGGCGCCGGCGATACTGGCTGGCAGCACCAATTTGAGTACAATTTTCTCCACGCCGGCTGTCGCGAATTCGTCCGTGGTCTGGGCTCTTGCAGGAGGTGCACTGTTTCTGGTCAGCCTGGTAGAATTCTGTCGTATGCCGGTAGATGATCCGACAACCCATCTGGAGTTGACGATGATCCACGAGGCGATGATTCTTGAAGCCTCTGCAAAGAATCTCTTACTGCTCGAATACAGTCAAATGCTGAAAATGTCGCTCTTCTGGGGGCTTTCAGTGCAGTGCATAATGCACGCAATTCCGGCATGCGCGAGATTTAGTCTGGTCGAATCAGTGACGTCGAGCGTGATTGGAATTTTCTTTCTTGCCAGCCTGGTGGGGCTGCTCGAGAGCCTGATCGTTAAACTGCAATGGCGCAAGATTCCAGAATTCGTAGCTTACGTTGTCACCATTAGCCTCATAGCCGTCGTAGTAGCAATTAGCGGAAAGTTAACCTGATGAATTTATTGCCTCACGAAGTTAGTCTACTGTTCTCCGCTGTCGTGGCGTGTCTTGCACTGGGGTCGCTTCACTTAAAAGTGAATCTGGCACTCTTTTCCTTTCAAACATTTTTGATTGCAGTTGCAACAGCAATTCTGGCTCACGTAACCGGTGATCATGAGCTTTACGTGATTGCGCTGGCGATCTTTGGCTTCAAGGCGCTTGCGGCACCACATTTTTTGTCCTGGATTAGCGAGAAACTGACGGCTCCTCGTGACTATGGTGCTTTCTTACCGGCACCACTGTCGATGCACTTGTGTCTGGTTCTTTTTGTATTGAGCTTCGCTCTTGCCAGAGAATTGCCAACTTCTCAGGCCGCTGGACACTCATGGCTGGGTGCCGCTGCCGGCATCTCCATGCTGCTTTCCGGTCTGATTTTGATGCTTACACGTCGACTTGCCATCAGTCAGGTAGTTGGGTTTCTGGTGATTGAAAACGGAATTTATACAATTGCGCTCACACAAACCAGAGGCATGCCTTTGATGGTTGAGATGGGAATCTTGCTCGACTTGTTAGTCGCTGTAATGGTAGCAGGTCTGCTCATATTCAAGATACAAAAAAGTTTCGAGCATATCGACATCGCTCAACTCACGGATTTGAGGGATTAGCCATGAAAATACTTCTTGGTATTTGCTTGATTCCTACAATTATCTGTCTGCTATGCCTTTTTAAAGTCTCGAACTCTGCGATGCGCAAATTGGTGCCTTTTTTACTTTGGGTCGAGTTGGCAATTATTTGTTTTTTGACCGCACCGGTTTTCACTGGCATCAGCTCCACCATCGACATTCTCGCCGACTTCGGAATTGACCGAATATCGGCGGCGTTTTTGATTCTCACGAACGTTGTTGCTGCCAGCTCGCTCAGTCATGCAGCCGTCTTTTTCGCCAACGAGCGCAAACTCGGAAATCTGACAGCACCTTCCAACGAGATCTGGTTTTATTTTTACGCGGCGCTCTTCCTTGCCGCGATGGATTTTGTTTTCCTGTCAGTTAACCTGGGCTTCCTGTGGATTTCGATCGAGGCTACGACTCTCTTTTCCGCTGCGCTCGTTTATTACGGGCGCGATAAGCACGCACTTGAAGCAACCTGGAAATATTTGATCGTCTGCAGCGTCGGCATCGCTTTTGCACTTCTGGGTACGATTTTGTTTTTTGCTGCCAGTCAGTTTTGTATTCCGGCTGGTACGCTCGACATTCGCACTCTCACCGCATCTGCCCGACAGTTGCAGCCTAAGTTTGTGCAGCTCGGCTACATTTTTTGCTTGCTCGGTTACGGCACGAAAGCCGGTCTCTTTCCGTTGCATACATGGTTGCCGGATGCTCATTCTGAGGCGCCAGCGCCTGCATCGGCCATGCTTTCTGGAAGTCTTTTGAACTGCGCACTTTTCGCTATCTGTCGACTGACAGAATTAGTCAAGCTCACAGACCATGCCGCTCTCGCTACGAATGTACCTGTGTTCTGGGGTGCTCTCACAACACTTACATCAAGTTTGTTTCTGGTGCATCAAATTGGTTTGAAGAGATTGTGGGCTTATTCGAGCATCGAAAATGTCGGCATCATGCTCTCCGCTATCGGTTTGGGTTCTCCCGCACTTTTCTTGTTGCAAGCCATTAATCACAGTATCGCCAAAGTGGCTCTGTTCCTTCTGTCGGGTAACATCATTCAGGTCAGTGGCACCAAAAATTTGCACCAGATACGCGGCATTCTCAAAGCTTCACCAGCCTGCGCATTAACTTTGATACTTGCGGCGGCGGCTGTTACAGGCATGCCACCATTTGGATCCTTTGTGGTCGAGTGGCTGATTTTGCTCAAGGCGGTCAGCACTGGACAAACCCTCTTCGCCGTTTCCTTGCTGGCTGCACTGGCAATGGGATTTATCGCTGTCAGCACTCACGTTTGCAATATCTTATTTGGTGCATCCGGAAAGGAGCCTCGACTGGTGCTCTCTAAAATACATGTGCTGATTCCGCTTTTGCTCTGTATCTGCTCTCTGTGCATGGGTGTTACAGGTTTGACACAGGAGATCCTCGGAATCTTATGAAAGTCAAACAGATCACTGTCAATGATTCTGAACGATTGCTCCGGCTGCAGGAATGTCTTAAGCAATCAGGCAACCGGCTCGGTTTCGTCACCTCTATCGACGGAAAGCAGCTAGCTACTTTGATATTAAAAACCTCGTCCGGGGAGGCAGAACTATGGCTCACGCCGATGGAATCCAGGCGGTATCATTCGTTGACTCCCCATATTCCGCAAGCTCACTGGCAAGAAAGAACCTTGTGGGACATGTTCAATTTGATACCAGAAGGTCACCCTCGACTGAAGCATAACTTGCTGCATGAATCTTACAAAGAGTCTTTTTTTCCGCTTCTGCCGGATGCCCTGGAAAATACGGAATCAGCCAACCGAACTTATTCGTCAATGAAAGTCAGTGGCAGCGGTATATATGAAATTCCCGTCGGACCCATTCATGCAGGCATCATTGAGCCTGGACATTTTCACTTTAGCTGTCTTGGTGAGATCGTCTACAACCTCGAGATTCGGCTCGGCTATCTGCACCGCGGCATAGAAAAGCGGATGACAGAAACGCCCTGGAAAAAATTGCGTTTTGTCGCTGAGGCTGCGGCAAGCGACAGTGCGGTCGCTTATTCACTGGCAAATGTTTCAGCTCTCGAAAGCGTGTCCGCGGTCGCTGTTCCATCTAGAGCACTGTATTTGCGCAGCCTTGCTCTTGAAATTGAGCGCGTTGCCATGCACATTAGCGATCTGGGCGGACTGGCTGGTGATGTCGGCTACCTCGGCGTAGCGTCAGCATTGAGCCGCTTGCGAGGGGTGGCTTTGGGAATGGGCGAACTGCTCTCCGGTAGCCGCTTGATGCGCGGCTTCCTCTGCGTTGGTGGTGTTTTGTATGACCCGGATAATCGCCTGGCAGAGATTCAAAAATCTGCAAAAGATTTGCAGGATAAGTTGGCTGCACCACTGCGTTCTATGCTTTCCAATCAGGTCGCTATCGATCGATTTACCGCCGTGGGGCGTGTCTCCAGGCGGCTGGCTGAAGACTTTGGCTTGACCGGTCCGGCTGGCCGAGCCAGCGAACTGGTATATGATGCGCGCCAGTTTTTTGCTCATGGTGCTTATCCGCAAGTGAAGCCGTATATTGCAGCACAGTCTGAAGGCGATATTTTAAGTCGCACCAAAGTGCGTATGGGTGAAATCGACTCTAGTTTGAGGTTGATTCAAAAATTTATTGATGAACTGCCGGCCGGGAAAGTTTTTGAAGAGCCGCCTGAGCAGCTGGAAAAAAATAGCGTTGGCGTTGCCGTCGTTGAGGCGCATCGCGGCGAGCTAATACATTTAGTTTTCACAGATGACAACGGCGCAATCAAGCGCTATGCCATAAAAGATCCTAGCGTTAACAACTGGACAGCGCTTGCGATAGCCGTGCGAAACAATCTTCTTGCAGACTTCCCGTTATGCAATAAGAGCTTCAGCCTATCGTACGGCGGACACGACCTGTGAGGTGTCGTCATGCTTAAAATGCTCTCTTATCTGCTCAGCGTAGGAGTCGTGACAGTCAAGGATCTTCCTTCGGTGCTGCCCGAGGAAACCAGAGCAATGCCTGTTTTGACAGAGAACCCTTGTGTCGCGCCGGAATGTAATATTTGCGAATCTGTTTGTCCAACCAATGCCATCGTGCGTGATAGCGATGCTGATACCGTCACCCTGGATCTCGGTGCATGCATAAACTGTTCTCTGTGCATTGTCGGGTGTCCATCGAAGACGATAGCGAGCGATAAGAATTTTATATCTGTGGTCAATCGAGATGATTTACTTTTTACTACCGCTAAATCGAAAAAAACTGTAGCACCAAATGCGGTGCAGGCAGAAAAGAATATCTTTCGCAAATCTATCGCCTGCCGAGTGGTCTCAACCGGATGCAGCGCTTGCGACTTAGAGCTGTCGGCATGTACTAATCCTATCTTCGACATTGAACGATTTGGAGCTTCGATTGTGGCTTCACCTCGATTCGCCGATGTGTTGCTCGTCACGGGACCCGTACCAAAGGCGATGCACGAAGCTCTGCGCTCTTGCTACATGGCAATGTCTGAGCCGCGCAAGGTCGTCGCAGTCGGCAGCTGCGCATGCTCCGGAGGAATTCATCGAGACGGGTACGCAGAGGCTAACGGCGTTGCAAATATTCTGCCGGTCGATTTGTTTATCCCCGGTTGTCCACCGCATCCCTGGGCCATCATCGATGGGCTGCGCAAATTGATGAGCTTAACTCCTTGACCGATTGTTACGCGATCGTCCTAACAGCCGCGGAGTGCGAGTTCGATCACTTTTCGTCCCCTGAAAAAGTTCCTTGCAAGGTGCCTGTGAAATAGTAGAAGTCAACCTGGTGGTTGAAAAGAGCGTAAAATCCTCTGTTCAAGCATCCACGCTTGACCTTTTGCACAACCTGTCAACATGCAAGGAGACACGCCGTGAAGAAACTACTATCTGGTCTTCACCAATTTCAGACCCAGGTATTTCTTCCGCAGAAAGAATTGTTCGAACGTTTGTCCAAAGGGCAAACACCAGACGCGTTGTTTATCACGTGCTCTGACTCGAGAATCAATCCGAACCTGATCACTCAGACAGAACCTGGTGACCTGTTCATTCTAAGAAATGCGGGTAACATCATTCCTCCTTACGGTGCGTCTAATGGTGGCGAAGGCGCTACCATCGAGTTTGCCGTCACTGGTTTGAACGTCAAGGATATCATCGTGTGCGGGCACTCCCTCTGCGGTGCCATGGACGGGCTTCTGCATCCCGAGAAAGTCAAAAATATGCCCGCACTGGCGGCGTGGTTGAATCATGCCGAAGCTACAAGAAGAATTACAACTGAAAATTACGCCACTTACAGTGCGGAAGACTTGCGCAGCGTTGCCGTGCAGGAGAATGTGCTGATCCAGCTGGAAAATCTCAGGACTCATCCTGCAGTAGCCGCGAAGCTGTCGCGTGGTGAACTCAACTTGCACGCCTGGGTTTATAAAATGGAGACGGGTGCCGTATTTTATTTCGAGCCGAAAGAAGCCCAATTTCTTCCACTGACTGAATATTCGGCACTGAATTCGAAACAGGTGCTGCATCACTTCGAGTCTGAGCAATTAATTTAGTGATGTTCTAAGCTATTTTCTGGATGCTTCAGGCTACTATTCAGATGCTTCAGGACACGATCCAGATGCGCCGGGTCATATCTGGATGCGCCGGGTACTATCCGGATACTTCAGGCTACTGCTATTAATTTGATGCGCAAATTAGTTCCATTCAAAGTCGACGCGCGAGCAGTCTTAAGTATCGCTCTTATGTTTTCTGCAATTTCGTGTTGGGCACAAACTCCCACTCTGGCTGTGTCGAACAAAAACGCCGCCGTTGATGAGATGACGAAAAAGGCTGTGGACCTGTTTAACGCCGACAAGTTTCAAGAGGCGGTCGATCTTGAAAATCAGGCTGTGCAGCGTTCACCCAACTACTGGCTGCCGCATTCGGTTCTTTCTGTCTTTAACTGGCAGCACAACATATTCGATGTGGCGGTAAAAGAAGCAGATGAAGCGGCGAAACTTGCTCCGAATAATGAGTTGGCGAATCTCAATTACGCGCAAATGAACCAGTTGATGGGATATTTCGAGAAAGCCATTCCCGCATTTAGAAAAGCGGTAAAGGTCGCGCCCAATAGTTGGGCGGCGCGAATCGGTCTCAGTCAATCCCTGATCGCCAATTCTCAAACTGCAGATGCGCTTGAAGTCTTGAATGAAATGAGCAAGGCTGCAGAAGGCAATTTTGATTGGTGGTACAGCCTGAGCGTTTCATATTCGCAGATGAATAAGGCTAAGCAGTCCGCCGATGCCGCTGAGAAAGCCGTCCAGGCAGCGACCAACGACGAGCAAAAGTCGCGTGCACTGGTAACGCTTCTCATTGAATTGATCCGAGCCAATCAACTTGATAGAGCACGCGAATTCCAGGACGCTGCCCTGAAAACAAAACCGAAAGATGATCAGGTCTATGTACAAGTGATATCGGCTTTATGCTCTTCTTCAGACCTGATTCGTGGAAAAAATCTGCTCAATCAGGCAATCAAAAACGGTCTTTCAAATGCTGATGGGTATTACTTGCTCGGTGGAGTTTTAGAGAACAAAGCGAGCAGTAAGAGTAGTGATTCAACAGCAAGTTCTGCCTGGATGGATCTGGCTGAAACTGCATACAGGCAGGCGATTAAGGTGTCACCCAACGATGCGAAATTTTATCTGGCACTTGCGGCGGTGCTGGATCGCAAAGGGCAGATGGCTGAAATGGTGGCTATGTTGTCCAAAGCAAAGTCGCTGGATAGTGCAGATGCACTGCCATCATATTTGGTATCGTGTGTGAAAGCAGCTGACAATGACCTGGCTGGACGTCTGCGAGAAAAACTGGCAAACACGCCAGAAAAGCCATATCAGCTAAACCTTGTTAGGGAAGATTTTGCAGTAGATAACTTGCAGTGCACATGCAAGATTGGCGTGCTCGAGTTTGAAATCAGACGCGAAAACGGTGTCAAATTTGTCGCCATTACCCACCGAGAGAAGCCGATCTCCGGAACTTTGCTTGTCGACCAGGCAATAGGTACCAGTCAAGCCTTTCAGAACGTTGAAAAGAAACAAGCGGTCGACCTTAAGGTCACTGACAGTCATCCGATTCTGACAGTTAACGAAGCCATCAAATTCGTGCAGAACTTGCGCGATACCGCACAGCCGGTGAACAGATGGTCGTTCGAGATCGACCCACCCAAAATGCCGTTGCTCTGAACAAGCTGCTATAGTTAAGTTTCGAGTGTTAACGAAATTCAGAGTTTAAGGACCTGCCATGAATAATCGTTTTGCCTGGAAGGTTTGCCTGGGTCTGTCCCTGCTCCTGAGCAGTTCTGTTGCCCATCTGCTTCCAGCAGACGCAGGCAAGACACCGGCAGTCGATGCCAAGGCGACTTCCTCTGGCAAAATGATTCCGGCATGGGTGCTGAACGTCAACAGTAACTTTGCCGGGACTGTTATGTTTTGCATTACGCCAAATGCGGTTCGTCTCAAATTCGACAAGCTGGGCTTGTTGATGCTTATCAAAGCCCCTAAATGGAACGCGCTGGTTTACAACGAGAGCAACAAGAATTACGTCGATCTGCCCTACGAACATTGGAAGGCAAAATTCTTGCTGCGAGGCAAGCGGGTCGCTGACAAGTCGATCACCCTTACACCGGTCAAGACAGGCAAGAAGCAGTCGATAAACGGCGTGCCGTGTTATCAGGTAATCGTAAAGCGCAAGGATGCCAATATTAAAGGCGAGTCGATAATGGCTGAAACCTGGATCGCTAAAGATA
>DATNPY010000033.1:0-25171 GCA_036702955.1 Drouetiella sp.
TGGGACGAGTGGACTGAACGTCGTAAACCTGAGGTTTACAACGGCAGAAATATGGACTACTTAAGAGGCTTGCTGCCGGACCAGACTCCGGTCTGTCCTCATTTGAAAAATTGGAATGATTCGCCTCAAACGGCTGTTCCCATCAACGTTGCTGCTCATAGTCCGGCTTCCTCAAGCGGTGCTGCTCCGGCAGGCGGACAAAAGTATACGTTCAAGCAACTGTGGACGAGGGCAGAGGTTGCTAAAAAGGCTGGCAACGTCGAAGAATCGATTCAGTGCTATGACGCTGCTCTCGGGCAGGCTGAAGAGCAAGGCGAGATCACAGAAGATTTGCTCTTTTCCCTTATGAACGTGGGGCGTGAATTTCAAGGGCTCGGCAACCATGCACAGGCGATTAAATTTCTGAGGAAATGCGTTGTATTAAGCGAGCAACACCATTCTAATCCAGATTTCACCGCTGATTTGTTCAATGACATTGCGTACTCCCAGCGGACCACTAGAGATTTCGATGGTGCTGTCAGTAGCCTGGATGAGTCGTTGCGCAGGAAGCGTGCCAACAGCAATACGCCCCCGCTCAGCCTGGCAAGAACTCTCATCGACCTGGGCACGCTGCATGACTTCTGCATGCGCCGGGAGGCAGCTGCACCACTGCTGACAGAAGCTCGAGCAATCTATGCTGCTCATCTGCCTGATAACGACCCGCAGCATCTTTACTTGAAGAACGTGTATGCGTGCCTGCTCACCCACATCGGCAAGTATGACGATGCTGAGAAGTTGTACGACCATGTCATCAAGGAGCGGGTCAAACTACTGGGCGAAAATTCATCGGATGTAGCTTTCACCTATAACGATCTGGGATTCCATCACAAGTCCACCGGCAATTTCGAGGCATCTGAAAAAGCGTTTCGCAAGTGCATCGAAATACGCCAAAAGGTGTTGGGTTCTGAGGACCTCGAAGTGGCAGCCGCACACGATGACTTGAGTTGGATGTTCCGGGAGAAAGGCGACTTTGCCCAGGCGAAGCGTGAGCTGGAAAAGGCGCTGGCGATTCGTAAGAGATTGCTCGTACCTGGTGACTCTCAGGTGTCTATGACTTATCTCGCTCTCGCCGATGTTTGTAACGAACTCGGTGACAAACAGGGCGCTGCGCAGGCTAGAAAGAATGCTGAACGTAAGTAAGGCTCAAAAAATTCAACTCAATAAGTTATAGTTGTATCTAGTTCACGCCTGAAGCAGCGAGCAGAAAAAATGACCTCGAGTATCGGCACAAAGCAAGCGCGTATCGTCTCTGACGGTTTCCATTTGTTTGCTTACGCGCCTACTCAGATGACCACGTTGATCATCCCTGAGGTGTTCCTTATGAGTGTGCCGATGCCGAGTGATGCGATTGAAGTCTTTAGAACATCGCGCATCGGTGGCGGTAAGTTGCGTCACGACAAGAGCAATATTACTTTCGACATGATTGATGGATCGATTATCTTGAATGAGATATTTCTGACGTCTGATTTTGGTGTCTCCGTTGTCTGTGATCCTGATATGGCGCGGTTTGAGTTTCTTCCTGCGGCAACGCGAAGCAATTTCGCCAAGCTATTTCAGTTTAAGACCATGGATGGATTTGTGTTTGAACCCCGTTGTTACTTTAAAGTGCTATGAGCAGTGACGAAGAAAACAGAAAGACCAGACGACCGCCGTTCATACCGCCGGTGGTGCATCCCGACACATTAGTGGTGCCACCAAATACCATCTATATGGTGCCTGATCAGCTTGAATTCGCGGGTAAGCCCTCTTATTTCGAAAAGTGCGGCAGTAAGCGTGCCTGGTTCACCAGTTACTTTTACAATTGTCTGCCGATTGTCTTCGGCAGCCAGCACGGTTTTATGTTGACCGCAACGAACTCGTTTGTTTGCCGGTGGGATGGCACCGAAAAAAACGATGGCGTATCAGTGCATCAGCTGGACGGAACAAATCGCGATGACCTGACAGTCGTGTCGCATTTTGGACATGGCATTATCACTGTGCAATCGCGGCACTATTTCAGGACACCTAAAGGCGTCAATATGATGGTGAAGGCGCCGCCGAATTATCCTGTTCACGGATTTTCCTGGATGGATGCGGTAGTTGAGACGGACAATCTGCGTCGAGACTTTACTTTCAACATCAAAATCACGCGCGCGCACATGGACATTTATATCGCTAAGGGCACGCCATTGGGTTGTATCGTTCCGTATCCGCGATTCTTCCTCGACAAATTCGAGCTGGTGCCTTTGTCTGATCCTGAAGAATTGAAAAAGGCAGTGGAGACAGCTGAATTCTACGGCATAGAACGCGATCAGTACGATGGCGAAAAGCCTCGTCTGCGTTATATGGAAGGTCGCGACATCTACAACAATTTCTACGATATGCATCAGAAATCGCTTGACAGTGGTGAATGGTGGAATTCTGCCGATGCCAGAGTCGAGCGCAAAAAGATGCAGCAAGAGCAGCAGTCGGCTGGATGTCCTGCCAGTCAGTCGGCACAGGTGGCTAAATCGGCTAAGCCTGCCGAGTCTGCCGAGCAGAAGAATTCGCCTGAGCCAAAACCTGTTGCGCAGCAATTTATGCAGTGTCCTGTAACTGGCAAAAAGTTCGATCATACTGGTAAAGAAATCAAAGACGAAGACTCCTGAACGTGGAAGACTCTTGAACGTGAGCGAATTACCATCGCGTTACATCAAAGATGGAGTCGAATGCGAAGAGGTTCAAAGTGCCAGGCGTTTGTCTGAGTCTTTGCTCTGGACTTTGCAGGAAGAATACTATGCCAATAAAAGTTTGAAAGCGTGGGAGCGCGTCCCATTTTATTCAACCAGTCGCATGATGTTTGTTGGTGCGATTGCTGAATTGGTAAGCAAATTTTTGTTGGACCTTGGGCAAGACCTGAACTTTGCGGAACCTGTCTACATCCTGGAGTTAGGTGGGGGAAGCGGTTGTTTTGCCTATAGATTTATCAATCAGTTGAAAGAGTTGCTGGCTGATTTCGAGCAATTTAAATCACTGCGCTTTCAGTACATTCTTTCAGATTTTGCAAAAGCAAATGTCGATGCTCATTTGCGAAACTTACGGATCAGACCTTTGATTGATTCTGGTGAGCTGGAAGTCGCCGTCTACGATCCGCAAATATCGAACACGGTCAAACTTGAGGTGTCTGGTCAGACATTGTGTCGAGGCAAGCTGAAGAACCCTTTGCTGATTATCGCCAATTACTTTTTTGACACTATCAAGCAGGATGCCTTCAGGATTATTGATGGAGTTCTAAAAGAAACACAGATTGCTTTGTACCGGGAAATGTCAGGCGGGGAATCGTCGCCTGAGCTGGACGAAGGATCGTCGCCTGAGCTGGACGGAGGCTCGTCGCCTGAGCCGGAAGGGGAATCGTCTCCCCGGGTTTCTATCCAGGAAATCAAAATGTCTGAGACTTACGCCGATATCGGTTTGCCTTATTACAATGATCCTTACCTGGATTCTATTCTCGCGTTCTATCAAAACAATCTGGCTGATTCGAGTGTCATATTCCCGATCGGAGCAATGCGGTCTTTAGCAAATTTGTCTGATCTGGCAGATGGAAAGCTGGCTGCTTTTGTCAGCGACAAAGGTTTTGCCAGTCTCGACTCAAAACAAGTCCTTGGGTTGAGAACGCAAGAGTTTGCCGAACATGGTGCTTTTTCCTTTGATGTAAATTTCGATTCAATCAAAAGGTATGTGGAAAACAAAGGCGGCGCCGCACTGATTGAGTCGGGAGACCACTCCAGTCTGGGTTTCATTTTTGCCACCACCTGGCCTGCGAAGGCTGAACTGGCAAAGCAATTCTTCCGACAAAGTTTGCAAAAGCGCGACGTCTGTAATGCCAGCTACAATCTAGAGGAGTTTACTTTTGTCGGCTGTGAGCACGGGCGTAATTTTGTGCGTCCTTACCTGACAAATTTCGTTTCTATTGTTCAAAGTTCCAACTTCGATCCTTTCATTTTTGACGGAGCCTTTGCGCGTTTGTTCGAGGGGCTGGTGCCGGAGCTGACTGAAATGGACTCCGAGCAAGAGCGTGAAGTGACGGAGCTTTTGAGGGAAACGTTCAACAATATTTTCAATGTTGCCAACGACTATTGCGATCTTGCCGCAATTCTTGAATTTTGCATGTGCTGGCATAAATACGAGTTTTGTTTGGAGTTAGCGCTGGAAGCAAATTCGACGCTTGGACCGTCACGAAAAGCATTTGACTATGCCGCGATCGCTTGTGAGCATCTTGAGCGAGGTCCGGAGGCTTACGAATATTTTCGACAGTCAGTTGAGCTGAAACCCGATCATGACTGGGCTCGTGAGGGGATGGAACGGAATAGGGCACATTGCAACAAGTCTGTGCCTTGAAACAGGGCACATTGCAACGAGTCTGTGCCTTTGAAATAGGGCACATTGCAACAAGTCTGTGTCTTGAAGTCCGGTTTATATCACTTCGCTCGAGCTATGGTGAATCTTACAATGCTGTCACCTTGCTTCAAGAGAATTTTGCCCATGCGTTTCATGCCGGCACCAGCCCAGTCGTGATCGCTTGTAGGTAACCTGGTCGCTCTCTGGAAATATTCGTAAGCTTCGCGATATTTTTTCAACGCTTCGCAGCTGAGTGCCGCATGATCTACTGCGGTACTTACATCACCGTAGGTTTCAATGATTTCTTCGCTGAACTTGAGGCATTCTTCAAACCAGTCTAGCTGGATGTAGAGTCGCAAAATGCTGTCGAAGATTTTGTGATTATCATCGATTACATAGATATTTTTGATCGTGCGATGCAGGGTATCCTGAAGTTCTTTTCTGACTTGCTCATTCATCTCTTCCAAATCTTTAAAGCGTTCGTCAAGCAAGTCTTTATGCGCGATTGCAAACATCTGTGGGTCGAAGTTGAAGGCGCGCACGATTGATAGGAACAGAGCTACTCTCGACGATTCGTAATCGCCCGCACGCAATCCGTTTTTGATCAAGTCGGCGACCTGTAATTGCGAGTCGAGAAGATTTTTTCTCTGTAGATAATGTTTGAAGTAGTGAGTTGTGTTCAAGAATCGATTGCGAATCAAAGAATTGAAAGCGACCCTCAAACCAGAGTAGTCGAGGTCCTCGACAAGCGATATTCCGTCGTTGTCGCGGAAATATTTTGATATGGCTGTGAAATTCAAGTCGAAAGTGCAGAAGCCGTGTCTTTCGAAATCGAGCTTCTTCAGACCGGTGGTTTGCTCGCCATTAAGGCGCATGTATCCCTGGTCTGCCGAGAACAAGATCAATTTTTCATCGCAAAATGCTGACAGGTTTTCAATGCACTTAAGTGCGCCGATTGGGACGGTGAGTGTCGCTTCGGTGAGTTCGTCCTGGTAATTGGAGATGATGTTGTCGAAAGCTGGATTGTCATAATACGGACTTCCAACATCAACAAATCTTTCGATAATTCGTAAATCGTCGAGCGATGGTTCTGCCCCGAATGAACCGTCGGGATCTTCTCTGTAGAGTGTCACCTTCGACTCTTGCAACACGCCGTTGGTGACGCGGAATGCATCTTGCTCGATGCTGTCGAACACATGATTGGCGATTACGACGAGCGGATTTTTGATGTTTTTCGATGTGAGAGTTTTTCCTGATTTCAACAAATCGATTTTTTGATCGCGTTGCGCTTTGAAAACTCCGAAATCAAGAATTCCCTGCTCGTACATGGCATTGAGATTTTTGTTTTCAAGCCATTTCTTGACCAGCTGCTCTGAAAAATCTGTGAGAATATATTTGATTTGCAGTTTTTTCAAACTGTCAAAATCTTCCAGGTTTTCCATCAAGTCGTTTAGAAATCGGTATGCGAAGCAGCCGCTGCCGCCGCCTATTTCCAGGATGTAGAGCGGCTCTTCACTATCGATTAGAGACGTGCAGTCGGTGAGGGCGGAGGTGACCAACTCAACGTAAGCCTCAACAAACGGCATCCGGTTTGTCGAATAGAATTGATCGCCTGTCCAGATATTAGTGCGCTGCCTTTCAAAATATTGTTCTTGCAATTGCCAGATCATCGATTCTGACAAGCGCTTGTCTGTTTCGATCACCTGTCTGTGAGCGCCGTCCTGGACGCTGATAGTTGGTATCAGTCCGCCCAACCTTCTGCAAGCAGAAAGGATTTCTGGAGATGTCTTGCCCTGAGCGTTGTAATTGCACACATTCTGCGCAATCAAACCCAGCCGCTCGTTAAAAGTATGGTAGCGGTCCGGTTCGAAAAGCGGCACTTCAAATGGGTTCTGGTCAGCACGCTGATACGTAAATGAAATGCTGACGCGCGGATTGGTTGCCTTCTGCGAGCTGCGGCTGCCCCAGTGCAATAATGCCTCGGTCCACCCAAGGACATCACCTTCAACTGCTGGAAGAGCTCTGATGTCTTGCAATTCGTGCATGTCTCGACGGTCTAAATCGCCCGGGGGATAGTTCGGGTCAAGCGGCGAAGGCACGATGTAGATACATCCGTTTGCTGGTGTCGCTTCAGTCAAAGGTATCCATGTCGTGAGAGTGGCTGGCAGTCCAGATTCTAGAACGGTGTTAACGGATGGGCGGTCGCGATGGTGACCCCAACCTTTGCTGTTTTTGTCGGCATCGATATACCAGCACCAGAAATTTGGTACCTGCTTGTAGTCTTTGCCGAGAATGGTTTCGAATAGCTGTTTGAGCGAATAAAACAGTTCCCAATACTCATCGTAAACGATCGCAAATGGGGTCGGCCATCCAGCTTTGTATATCGTTTCCACGCCTCTGGCTAACTTCTGAGTGAGCACCGGATCGAGTAGCTTGTGGACTTGAAAGTATCCCTCTCCTTTTAAACTTGCTAAGACTTCCTCCAGCTTTTGAGAATCTATCTCAAGCGGAGAAATTGAAAATGGCTTGGTTTCATCGGTGATATGCAAGTCAGGATTTAAGCGCTGCCAAAAATCTTTGTCGCGAGCTTGTTCGAATCGCAAATGAAAGTCGTTCATTGGATCTTCCTGATGAGTTGCGGATGCAATAAATATATCATTGCAAGCGCCATTCTAGCGGTACCGGGTGTGGTGACTTGTCCTGAGCAGATGAGGGATAACCCGCACTCTAATTGAATCTTGCGCGAAATGCACGTTGCGATCGGATTTCGGGAGCCCCATACCTCAGAAAATCTCACGCGTTATGCTCGTATCGACCATTTGGTCGGTTATTTTGAAGCTCGAAAGGCTGATGGGTAAAGCGTTTGCGAGTATTATGATATACGTCTAATGCTAGAAGTGGGATCCAAAACAAATGTCTTGCGTCGTTAGATTCGTAAGGCGGAACGAGAAGGAATTAGAAAAATGAGTAACAAACTTTTAGCTGGATTAGTTGTAGGAGCCACATTTCTGGCTGCCAGTTTGACCTCACCTGTACAAGCAAGAGACAATGATTATCAACGCATGCTGAATGCACAGGCGATGCAAGCGTATCAACAGAACGTGCTGAATCAACAGTATGGATATGGCTATGGTTATGGTCTGGGGAACGGCATCGGCGCGCCAGGAATCGACCCCAACGATCCGCTGGCTTTCCAAAAAGCGCAGTATCGTCAATGGCTGTCAACTCAGGGTGGCAACCGCATGTACTCAAACCAGGGTTTTATGAATTCGCAGTTCTATCGCCCCAATAACGGTTGGCATGGTTACAACGGACGTATGTACATGCATCGCCACTAAACCCGAGTCTTGTAATACATCGAATGGCGCCTGGTTCTCCAGGCGCTATTTTTTTAAGCTCGGCTGCGCTCCGAATACTTAAACTCACGTCGGTCCGGTGCAGAATTTAGTGGACTGTGTAAACCGATATCGGTCGGGTGCAGATTGAAGTGGATTATGTAAACCGATATCGGTCGGGTGCAGATTGAAGTGGATTATGTAAACCGATATCGGTCCGGTGCAGATTGAACTGGATTATGTAAACCGATATCGGTCGGGTGCAGATTTGAGTGGATTATGTAAACCGATATCGGTCCGGTGCAGATTGAACTGGATTATGTAAACCGATATCGGTCGGGTGCAGATTGAAGTGGATTATGTAAACCGATATCGGTCTGGTGCAGATTGAACTGGATTATGTAAACCGATATCGGTCGGGTGCAGATGTGAGTGGATTATGTAAACCGATATCGGTCGGGTGCAGATTTGAGTGGATTATGTAAACCGATATCGGTCGGGTGCAGATTTGAGTGGATTATGTAAACCGATATCGGTCGGGTGCAGATGAGGTGCATTATGTAAACCGATATCGGTCGGGTGCAGATGAAGTGGATCATGTAAACCGATATCGGTCGGCTCTGCAGATTACAAAGTCGAGCCAATTTGATCGACCAGAAATCCGGCTGACCCTCGGTATTGTTGAGTTCACCATCCGATGTGATGTAAACCGATATAATCTAGACTGCGCGACAATATTATCCAGCGAAAGCCAGCCGCACCAGATGTGGTGGCGCCTTAATCTTAATCAAGCGATTGATAATTGTCCGGCAGATTGGCGTTGTACAACTTTTCGAATGCGTCCTTAATTCCATCCTCACCTTTTTTAGGGTGAGAACCGCAGAGCAACTCTACAAGACGCATCCACGAGATGGTTTTAAACATGTCGTAATCAGGGCGCTCATCTTTCTCGCCACGTTCTGATTCCATGACTTTGATGACGCGGTGCGACGGAATTTTGTAAAACGCGTCAACGCATGAGCCTTCAAAGTGATTGTCTTTGCCTGACTGCATGATTTCGCTGACTTTATCGATGGGCATGCGGTTGCGGTAGTGGCGCTTCGAGGTGAGTGCATCGAAGACATCGGCAACGGCGATAATTCTCGACAAGAAAGGAATGTCGTCGCCTTTCAGTCCTCTGTAATAGCCGGATCCATCAACCTTTTCATGGTGGCAGGACGCAACGAAAGGCACTGACGCCAGTCGCCTCGTAAACGGCAGGTTCGACAACAGTTCATATGTGATGTTAGCGTGCTGCTGAACGAGCGCGTACTCTTCAGGTGTCAGTCGACCGTTCTTCCATAGAACAGCTTCGGGAACTCCGATTTTTCCGTAGTCGTGCATCATTGCTGAGTAGCGCAGGACGTCGACTTCGTCATCTTGAATGTTCATGTTTTGTCCAACCAGCAAACTGTAGTTGGTAACACGCATTGAATGACCTGCTGTGAGCGGGTCACGTCGGTCAATTGTTTGCGCCAGCGTCTCTAGTGTTTTGTCGACGAATCGTTCAATTTCCTGATAAGCCTGTGCCTGCTCTATTAAACCGGCAGCGACTGCGGTCAAGCCCTGGAGCCAATCTTCGTCTTCGTTAGTGAACGGTCCGCCGACCTTGTTCAAGACCTGGAAGACACCAATTACTTCACCGCTTCGGTTCAGCATAGGCACGCAAAGCACGCTTTGCGTGTGATAGCCGGTCGATTTATCCACTTCAGGATCAAAGCGTTCATCAGCGTATGCATCTGGAATGTTGATGACCTGAGCGGTGCGGGCGCATTCGCTGACGATGCTTGTACCTTGCAATGGAATTCTGATCATGCGATGGCCAATCAGACCTTGAGCGACTTGTGTCCACAACTCTTGTTTGCTTGCTTCTAAAACGAAAACGCTGCATCTATCGCATTTGAGCATCATCTGCGTTTCACGAGTGATGACATCGAGAAGCGAATCTAAGCGACGCTCAGTAGCCATCGCTTTCACAACGCGATAAAGACCGCTGAGTGGACGCAGACGATCTAATTCTTCCTGCAGTCGAAGCGCCTTGATTTCTCGCTCGATCAGTTGAACTTCGCGCTTATTCAAGTCTGTCTGAATCTGCTTCAGCTCTTCGACCTGCTCTTCGGCGCCTTTTCCTTCCAGTGATGACAAAGCAGAGCTACATGGCTCTTCAGTATTGGAGGAACTGGCTTTACGGCTTCCCTTGACGTACTTGGGTCTACCAGAGTCTTTGCTCGAAGTCATGTGTATGCTGTCTCCCCATGAAGGTGATGAGCCTTCTGCCCAACGCGTGACTATGTCTCATGCCTATATACCCAGAGTGGCACATAGAACACTTGCCAATGTCTACTCATTCTTGCAAGAATGTGCCGAAATGCAAGCCTCTGCCTGAGACTATTCGTCGAGGATCTGTGGATAAGGCGGCGGGGTGAGCTGACGCCAGAAAAGCAGGCAGGCGCGACCGACGACGCGTTTCTGGTCGAGGAATCCCCAGACGTGGCTGTCTTCAGAATTATTGCGGTTGTCGCCCATCATGAAAAGGTGACCAGGCGGCACGATAATCGGCTCATTTAATTGATTGGCGCGGTAGGGTTGAATCACGCCTCCGTCGGTAGATCGTCCGCCGATGTCGCCTAAAACATTCAAGTCGTAATTGGGCTTTTCTTTAATGTAGCTTGATTCGTCCAGCAGCTGACCGTTGATGTAGACGCCCACGCCGTGTTGAATACGAATGTGGTCGCCTGGAAGTCCGATCGTTCGTTTGATGAAAGCTGGCTCATATGGCAGAAACGGTAGACCGGTCAACCGGCCAAGTACAGTGAGCGGATCGTTCTTCAGATCTTGACCACCCAGTTCAATTGGAGGTGGATAGAAAACCAGGATGTCGCCGCGCTGGATTTTCTTGCCCAGGTGTCCTGATACTTTTTCAACGAGTAAGCGGTCGTTGATTTGTAGTGTCGGTTCCATCGAGCTCGATGGGATATAACGTGCCTCAGCCAGAGCCCAGCGAATAACAATCAGAAGAACCAGCGTCACTACAACCAGTTCAACGATTTCCCTGATAAATCCTTGAACAGAATTTTGTTTAGAGTTCTTCTTTGTTTCAGAAGCACCATCAGGAGATTTTGTATCTGAGGGCATGTCGCTTCTCTGTGACGTGATTGAATCTGGATCCATGAACGAGTTGAGCCTCGTAATTGACTACTATCGGGCAGCGTGCTGCTCAGATATTTTGAGAATTATACCTTCATCATGCTGCTTTCTTCACGCTTGGCACTTGGCTTGGCTGTTGCCGAGAGCGCTTTGAATTCCTGGATGAATTTGTCGAGGTCTTCGCGTGTATTCATTTCTGTGACAGCAATGAGGATCTGGTTCGTGAGCTCCGGGTGGAATGTCGACAGGTCGATACCACCTAAAACGCCACGTTCTTTCAGTGCAGCAAGCAGTGGTGAAACTGGCTGTTCGACCTGGATTACAAATTCATTCAAGAAAGGATGTTTGTAAGGCAGGGTTACTCCAGGCACCAGAGTGAGCTGCTCAGCCAGATAGTGAGCGCGTTGAGCACTGATCGTGCACAGTTGCTTTAATCCACCCGGTCCGATAGCAGTGATGTAAACCAGCATGGCAAGCGCGTTTAGAGCCTGGTTTGTGCAGATGTTCGATGTCGCTTTGGCGCGGCGAATGTGTTGTTCTCTTGTTTGCAAAGTGAGCGTGAAAGCGCGATTGCCGCGGTTGTCGACGGTAACTCCGGCAAGACGACCAGGTAGCTGGCGAATGAAATCTTTGCGGCAAGCCATGTAACCGGCTGATGGACCGCCGAAGGAGAGCGAATTTCCGCACGGTTGAGCGTCGCCGACAACAATGTCGGCTCCGAATTCTCCTGGCGGAGTCAGCAGTCCGAGGCTGATCGGTTCACTGACTACAACGAGCAGGGCTCCCTTCTCATGGGCTTTTTGGGACAATTCTGATATATCTTCCAGTGCTCCAAAATAGTTTGGATATTGCACGATCACAGCTGCTACATCTTCATCGAGCTTTAATTCATCGATGTTTGTGATGCCGTCTTTTGCTTGCGCTGTTTGCCATTCCAGTCCGCATGAATCAACATATGTGTGGGTGACCATGTTGTATTCAGGATTGACTGTGTCGCTGACGACGATCTTTTTACGACTGTTCAAGCGAGCAGCCATTAGAGCTGCTTCTGCGCAGGCCGTTGGTCCGTCGTACATTGAAGCGTTGGCTACTTCCATACCGGTGAGCAGACAGATCGCGGTTTGAAATTCGTAGATGACTTGCAAGCTGCCCTGGCTCACTTCTGGTTGATAGGGCGTGTAAGCGGTGGAGAATTCGCCTCGAGATATAACTGCAGGCACAATCGATGGTACGAATCTACGGTAGGAGCCGCCGCCCAGGAACGATGCGGAAGTCGAAGCAGGTTTGTTTTTTGCAGCAAGCGATGCTACGTGTTTGGTCAATTCCAGTTCGCTCAATCCGGGGCTCAGCTCGAGCGTTTTAGCTCTCACTTCGGCAGGAATGTGACTGATTAACTCTTCAAAGCTTCGCACTCCGATGGCGTGCAGCATTTCTTGCCGCTCATCTTCGGTGTGTGGCAAATAAGGAAAGCCGGCGAAATTTGTTTCTGTCATTGTTTGCTCGCTACATCAATGAGTGACTGTGTCTGCGTTTTAACTCGCTTGAGACATAAACCAAACGAGCAAAATTGCTGCATAAGGCTTTACTACATAAGTGTAGCGGTACTTGAGGTTGGTTGATCAGGCTCGATTACAACTGTATACACTCATGTAGCGCGTTTCAGGCGAATCGCGCTTTTTCGGCTCACCCAACATTTGTTAATGTTTCAGTATTGAGTGTGGCATCCAACGGACAAATAGTATGGCAACTAAATTGATTGTCGGTCTAGGCAACATCGGAAATGAATATGTCGGCACGCGGCATAACGCCGGCTTTTCCGTCGTTGATAAACTGGCTTCCCTGCAGAATGGGACGGGCGGCGCAGCTGAATTCAAGCTCGTTAAGGACTTCCACGCTCAGGTTGGCAAGTTGAATCTCAGTGGGTCAAATCTCATTCTTGCTAAACCAACGACTTACATGAATCTTTCAGGAAGAGCTGTAAATGCCATTCTCAGCTACTTCAAAATTGAATTGCAAGACTTGCTCGTTGTTCATGACGACGTGTCACTGCCTCTGGGCCGGTTGCGTTTGCAGAAAGCTGGCGGCGCCGGCGGTCAACACGGGGTTGAATCCATCATCGAAACGCTGGGTGGACGCAAAGAATTCAGCCGGCTCAAGTTTGGTGTGGGACCTGATCCTGGTGGCGCCAGGCGCGCTCAGTATGTCTTGTCGCGCTTTCCAGTTGCCGATCAGGAGTTGTATCTAAATATGGTGCAATTGTCTGCCGAAGCGATATCGTTCTGGGTGCAAAAAGGAATTCTCGAGTCTATGAATAAGTACAACTCGATCAACCTTGCACCACCTGTACCTGAAAATGATTCACCACCTCCTGACACCTCACCCTGACTTCTCAAGATCCTGACAAGAGCCAGTTATGCTGCGGATTTCAAGAAGACCTGGAAATGGGTTTCAAGTCGGCAGTCTCCTTGATGAGAAAAAGAAAACAATTCTGGTCTCGATAATTGACAAGTTTGATTTTGTCGCTCTGGTTAGCGATGGAAAGGTAAGCACGTGAGACGTCGATGGCAAAAGCGTTTCTGAGTTCTGACTCAGGCTGATGAAATTGCCCGAGCACGCGTTACGCTTTGTATCAAACAGAGAATGTCCTCTGGGCGAGGGTAGGCAGACTGCCATAATTTGAACGAAAAATCATGGTTACGGGGAATTCACCGTGTTGTCAGTAGCCTAGAATTTTCCACATCAGTCCAGGCATTCGCGAATTGCGGGGGTGGCTCAAGTTGTCCAACAGTTTAGTAGACAAATTTTTCAGCAATCAGGAGGGGAGCGCCAGTCGCAACTTTTTCTTGTCAGCGCTGTGGTGGTCCCTCTGGGGAATGAGCGCCGGTCTGCTTGCTGGACTTGAGTTTTCGATGCCGGATCTGGTGCACAACATTCCGCAGCTGGCCATGCCGCACTTGCGAATGTTCCACGTCAACGCGGTTGCTATCGGTTGGTTGTCTATGGGTTACGTCGGTTCCATGTTCCACATGGTGCCCACTCTTTGTAAGACTAAGTTGTGGAGCGAGCGTCTTGGTAACTTCACGATGTGGGCCTGGAACGTCGTCATGATAGGCGCCTTGTGCACGCTGCTGAACGGCAACACTGAAGGTCGTGAATACGCTGAATTAGGTGCCTTGCTCGATGTCCTGGTTATGGTCGGTTTGATTTCGGTCGCCTGGAACATCTATATGACGATCGTCAATCGTCGCGTCAAAAAACTCTACGTATCACTCTGGTATTTCCTCGGTTCGCTTTTCTGGTTTCCACTCGTATACATCATCGGGCAGAGAACTTTCGTTTCGCTTCCGGGCTTGAACGACGCCATCATTGGCTGGTTCTACGGTCATAACATTCTCGGCATGTGGTTCACCACAGTTGGTGTCGGCATGATGTACTACTTGCTGCCCCGACTGACCGGCGCACCTCTTTACAGTCACGGACTTTCGATGTTGGGATTCTGGGGCATCGCGCTTTTCTATGCGCCGACTGGAACGCACCACATTTTGCAATCACCTGTGCCTGAATGGTTGAAGGCGATCGCTGTCATCTCTTCGATCTTCTTGCTCGTTCCGGTATTCACCGTCTTGACCAATTTTTTCATGACGATGAAAGGAAAGTGGGGAATGGTCGTCACAGACATTCCATTGCGCTTCGCCGTTACCTCATCGATGTTCTATCTGGTTACTTGCGTTCAGGGTCCATTCCAGGCAACTCGCTGGGTCAACTGGTACCTGCACTTCACCCAGTGGGTAGTAGGACACGCTCACCTTGCGCTTCTCGGGACATTCTCATTCATTCTCACATCGGCTTTCTATTACAGTATGCCGCGACTGACTGGTCGTCAGTGGCACAGTCAGGGTCTGATTCGAGCTCACTACTGGCTCAAGTTCCTGGGCTTCTTGTTGATGATGATTTCATTGACGATCGCAGGTTTAGTCCAGTCGGCAGGCTGGCACCACGGTGTCCCAGTAGATCAATGGGTTATTGAACTGGTGCCTTACTGGTTCTTGCGCAGCATGAGCGGAATCATGATCGTCACCGGTCAATTCCTCTTCGCCTACAACACTTATAAAACGCTCTACGCGCCGGTCGTGCTTGTAGCGCCTGCTGCTAAACCCAAGGAGGTCAAAGTCTAATGTACGGCTACCGACTCGGTGCCATTGGTATCGTCATTACGTTTTTCACGATCATCTTTTCGACAGTGCTCATGCCGATGGTCTTGTTTCAACCGAAACCATCTCACACCGGCAACGATTACAGTACCGAGACTGTTGGTGACGCGGCCCGCGGGCGACAGATATATGTTCGTGAAGGTTGTTTCTACTGCCACACTCAGTTCACGCGCTTGCAAGACCGCGGCTACGGTCCACTGGTGCAAGCGGGTGACTACAACTATGAGACACCTCACCAGCTTGGTACTGCCAGAACCGGTCCAGACCTGACCAACGAAGGTGGAAGATTTCCATCGCAGTGGCAGAAAGCTCACCTTGTTCAACCACGTTCTGTCAAACCTGGCTCAATCATGCCTTCATTCAGTTATCTGTCAGATGCTGATATGAATGACCTGGTGGCATACATTCAAACACTGGGCAACAAGCGTCTCCCCGAACATTATGTGGAAGCGCCGGATGAGTATCGTGACACCACTGAAGCTGGTCGCGCTCTCCTGGCTCGTCGCCACGTTGACACAAACGCATCTGCCAGTGCCAACGCCGGTCGCGGTATCTACACACAAAACTGCGCTGCCTGTCACGGTCTTGATGGACGCGGCAACGGACCTAACTCGATTACTCTGGAGAAGAAACCAGCCAACTTTACTCGTCCATACTACAAACAGTATGACGACTCGATGTGGTTCTACCGCACCAGCGAAGGTGTGGCAGGCACAAGAATGCCGCGCTGGAACCAGATTCTCACAGAAGAGCAACGCTGGTACGTTGTTGCTTACCTGAAGACTCTGCAAAAAGATGCAGAAGAAACGGTAGACAAGCTCGACGAAGTGGAGAAAGTACAGCAGATCAAACTGCCTGCTTTGAGCCACGAAGAGTACGAGCCTCACACTGGAGGCGGCGAATAAGATGTGTCCGAATTGCATTCTCAATCAAGCCGGTCTGCAAGGTGGCATGTACGTAGCCTTCGGGGTCTGCGGAATCTTCTTTGTCGTTGCTATTGTCGGAATTCTCTGGGCCTTCAAGAACGGAGAATTCGAAGACATGGAAGCAATCAAGTACGACATGATGGATGACGACGAAGATGGCCCGAATGGTATTCGCGCCCGTCTTGCAGCTGAAAAAGCCCGTATGAAAAGTTTGTCTTCAGTAAAAGAGGTAACCAATGGCTGACGACGCGAAACAGTCTGTGCGGGCGGCTGATCCGCTCAAACCAGCAGCTGCACCTGCCACAGGTGAGGAAGAGCATTACGAGGAAGTTTCGGAATATCGCATCGGCGAAGGACCGCCTCCCTTGTTTCTCGTTGTTTTCTTCTTGTTCATCGTTGGTTGGGCGCTTTTCTCCTGGATTCCCTTCTTCGGATACTAATTAAAAAATGCGATTACCAATTCGACTGAAGCATGCACTTTCACTGCTCTTGCTGGCGCCAAGTATGGTGCTGCTATCTTCATGCTCCAGCAACTTTTCACTCAAAAACGACAGTCTGGTTTCGGCCAATTTGACACGAAAAGCCGACATCGAGATCTATCCAGAAGACAGACCTTCGGTGCCAGACGGCAAAGTGTGGTGGACTCAACAAAATTGTGCCAGTTGCCATGGTGCCACCGGCAGTGGCGGCTCAGCCCCAGTCAATTTGTCTGACAAAGTATGGATGCGAAAGATCAAGCCCATCGATCAATTCATGTTTGTGGCATACGGCAAGCCCGGCACGAACCATCCGGCTCTGGCCGACAAGATGACCAAGCGTCAGATCTGGGACCTCGTTTTCTACACAAGATCACTGGCAGTGCCTGAGCTGGACGACGCCGAGATCATGGCTGTTGATCCAGTTTTTGGTTCTAACTGTGCAGTTTGCCACGGCAAAAAAGGTAAAGGTGACGGACCGCTTGCCCACAGCTTAGAGCCTGTGCCCGCGAACTTCTCGCAATTCCGTCGTTTCTACGATCGCACCGATGATACTCTTTACGATCACATCGCAAACGGTATCAAATGGGAAGGCATGCCTAACTTCCTGGGCAAGGAAGACAAAGCGAAGAACTTGAAATTCGATGAGGCGTATATCTGGAAACTGGTACAGTATGTTCGAAACTTCCACGAAACTAACCTGGCCACATTGCCAGAAGACACTGGCGCAAACAAAGCTGGCGCAGCGACCAGCACTAAGTAAGGAACAAGGGTGAGCAATATGGCTGATGGTACATCAAGAAGATTCTTATTGAAGACGGTGGCAGCGATTCCGCTTGCTGCGACTTTCGGTTTGCTGGCTTCGCCTTTTTTGCGCTTCTTGCTGCCAACCAGAAAACCACTCGATGTTCTCGGTAAATCTGACCAGCCTGTAGCTGAGCTGCCGGTGCCATCTTTCAAAGATAGCGATTTCCCTGAACCGTGGACCTGCCTGCCTTTCATGTTCAAGCAGAGTTATCTGGAATATAACCCCGAGGGCAAAGAGGTTCGCCAGATTCCTGGTTTCATCGTCAAGTTGCCGACCGGTGATGTTGTTGCCTACAGCCGCATCTGCCCGCATCTCGGTTGCATTTTCAACTTCGTCAAAGACCCGTCCGAGTGCGCCAAGGGCTACAACTTCAAGCCGAACGGTCCAGTTTTTGCTTGCCCATGCCACTTAAGTGTCTATGACATCGCCAATGGTGGCAAAGTAGTGAGCGGACCTGCACCAAGACCACCACGTAGTTTCGAAGTCAAAAAAGTAGGCGAGGAATATCAAGTTCTAAGTTTGGAGGCCGGGGGAATTGCCTAGTTCAACTTCTGATAAGGGATTGTCTGGAACAGTCACTGCAGTGACTGATTACGTAAAGACGCGTATTAAAAACATCGATATCTTCGATGAGAGCTATCAGACCGTCGAAGCGAAGACGAATCCGTTCTATGCACTCGGACCGATTTTTTATCTGGTATGGTTTATCGTCATGGCGAGCGGCTTGCTCCTCATGATCTGGTATGTGCCGACCAAGCCCGAAGCTTTCGATTCGATTTTCCGTATTCAAACTGAAATTCCTTTTGGCGGACTGATTCGCGGTATGCACAAATATGGTGCGGACGCGATGATCATTGCTGCCACATTGCGGCTCTACCGCATGTTCATCAATGCAGACTACAAGCCAGGTCGAGAGTTCAATATCGCTCTGGGCTTGATTGCGCTTTTGCTTTCGATGTACTCAGGCTTGACTGGTTATCTACTGATCTGGAACCAGCGAGCATTCTGGGCGACCAAGGTTTTTGCCACATTCCCGACCTATATGGATCAATTTCCGGTCATGGGTGACTTCTACCAGCCGCTGGTCAAGTCGCTTCACCTTGGTTGGAATACAGCTGAAGTATTGCTTGGCGGTGGCGCTGCCATTACGCAAGAGACAATCACCCGATTCTTTTCATTGCACCTGGCGTTCTCTTTGATACCACTTATTTTTGTCGAACTCTATTTCTACAAAAATGCATACAGGCGTGTGCCGCTCAATTGGACCAAGCGCTTCATCGTTGTGATGATGCTTGTCATTGTTGCCATCATACTTCCAGCCGCTCAGGGACGCCGTTCAGATCCAGATGTGACACCGTTGCCGATTCTGTCTGACTGGTACTTCCTTGGTTTGTATCAGATGTACAAATATCTGGAGCCTGTTGTAGCTACAGAAATCACTTTAATCATTCCAATTTCCGTTATTCTCCTGCCGTTTATCGACGTGTGGGTGACGGGAGCTGAGAAAGATATCTCCAAGCGCCCGCTCATCTTCCTTGTTACTTTGATGGGCTTGCTCAACTGGATTGCATTCTCTTATCTGATTATCGTCAACATCGCCAACATTCACGTTGACCCACCATACTGGAGAGACGCGCTCTTCCTCATGGTCGATGTCGGCATCTTCTTGCAGCTCGGTCTGATGTTCATGAACAAAGACCCACTGCAGACGGTGAAGAACGCAAAAGGTGCGCTCGTAATGGCTATCGTCGGCGCTATCCAAGCCGTCTGCGCGGTCTGGTATTACTTCATGGCGAAGACTGAAATCTTCTTCGACCCGATGCTGCATGCTTTCCTTTACAGCCTCTGCCGTCCGTTTGGCGGCGAAGGACTGAAGAAAGCTGAAGATCTGGTGCGAGCTCTCTGGTACTCGAACAAAGAGTACTGGAATTATCCCACCGTTCTTGACCCCGAAACTATCAAGAAGATGGGTGAGCCGCTAGAGAAAGCAAAGTTGCTTGAATTGCAATCGGTCTGTCAACAACCGGCTGGACTTGATTGGCTCTACAAGATGATCCCGACTTTCACTCCTGCACCGCATGCCCAGTATCTCGGTCAGATTGATTTCATGGTCAATAACCGCTGGTGTTTTGACTTTGTCAATTTCTCGGACCGCATGGATGGAGTTAAACAGCCGACGATCACAACTATTTATCCGCAACCGATTCCTGATCTCGATTGGTTCTGGATGGTCGCTGGATTCCTCGTTTTCTTCGCTTGCATGTACGGCTGGTTGAAGTTCCGCAGTGCCAAAGCACCTGCGCCTCAAGCGCCGAAAGTTCCGGCGGCATCGGCGTCATAAGGAATGGAGATTTTGGCTACGAGCAATCACCACTCAGTGAACATCGACGGAGGCGCCGCAGATGATGCGGGAGCACCTGTCGTGTACAAGATCAGCTTTGCACTGAAGGCGGTGGCATTTTGTATGGCTGTGATTTCACTTTCCTGGTTTTTCCAGGGGTGGCGCGAAGTCAATCAGGCACCAAGCATCGCCAGCGTTGCCTTGCTTGTGTTCGGCACCTCACTGACGCTCTTGATTCTCGGAATCATGGGTTACTGGACTTATTTCGAAGAAAAGAGCAAGGGCACTTTGAAGAAGAAAATCAAACTCTATGAAGACATTCACAAAAATCTTCAAGAGGAACGGAAGCTAAGGAGAAAGGAACATCATGAATAATGATGCCAAGCTAGTTGTGGTCGCTTTGATCGGCGCAATGGTCGTGGGAGTCAGCCTGACTCTTATGCCCTGGGCTGAGTCTGGATTCGGTTTCGACAAACCGGCTCTACCAGCCTGGTCGCAACCAATCTTCGAGAATCCACCTTTCACCAGTCTCAAGCCCCTGGGCGATTGGGCTCAGAGCAGTTTGAGCGGAAAGGTCGACAAAGACGATGAGAGCGCAAAAGGTGTGATCAACCCGATTGCTGCTGGTAACTATACATACGCGATGGCAATGGGTGTGGCGATGATACTCGCTGCTCTCGCCATCATTTTTGTTGGAAAAGATGATGCGGAAGAAAAATTGATCATTCCGGTGAAGAAGTAGTTGAACGTCAGTTTCAGGGACGCTGAAAGAGGAAGACCATGTCGGCATACGAACAACTAATCAAATCAGGGAATAAGTTCTTCCTTGTTTTTGAAGATATTACAAACAAGATAATGACGAGCAAATATAACCCGCTCTATTATCACGGCGCCCTGCCGCAGTTTTATCTCTGGGTTCTTTATCTTTCAGGATTGTTGTTGTTTGCATACTACATCCCTACAGTAGACAACGCCTACCTTTCAAAAGGTTTGATCAACGCCTGGACATCAGTTGAATACATCAACGACACAATTCCATTTGGTGCTGTTGTGCGTGGTATTCACCGTTACGCAGGCGACGCAATGGTGATCACGATTTTGCTGCACGCAGTGCGTGTTTGGTTCACTGACCGTTATCGTCAGTACCGCTGGTTGCAATGGTTCAGCGGCATCGTGCTCTTTATCATGGTGCTCTTCATCGGACAGACCGGATACTACCTGGTCTGGGACGAGCGGTCACTGGCTCTCACCCGCATGACCGTTTACGCGTTCGAAGGCGTACCGTTTATTGGGGCTAACTTGAAGGAGTGGTTCTTAAACGGTGACACGATTTCGAACTACACCATGTCCAACTATCTGTTTATTCACATCGGTTTGTCGTTTTCACTGCTTTTCGGTTTGTGGATTCACTATGTGCGCATGACACGACCTGTGATGACACCACCACCGGCAATCAACTATGTCTTGATGGCGCTTTTGCTTGTCGTAGTCTTCATGTTCCCGATTACAAGCGGCAAGATGGCAACGCTGAACGGTGCTCCACCTTCAGGCTTCGAGATGGACTGGTTCTTCCTTGCTCCATATGCATTAATGAATGCCGTACCGAGCGCGCTGGTGTACTGGATAATCGCAATTGGTATCACAGTCGGTGTCTGCTTACTGCCAATGCCGTGGTCTTTCTTGATCAAAGAGCCGCCGGTAGAGGCTGCAGAAGTTGTATTGAATAAGTGCGTCGGCTGTAACCTTTGCTATCTCGACTGCCCTTATCAGGCAATTGAAATGGTGCCGGCTCCAGCTAATTCCAGATTCAAGCTACTGGCTACGGTTCTGCCGTACCGCTGCTCTGGATGCGGCGTCTGCGTAGGTGCCTGTGCGTTTGATGCAATTGACCTGCCAGATTTGCCAGATGCCAATGTGTTGGCCCAAGTTAAACAGATTGTTGAAGCGAAATAAGTTCTTTATCGCAGGAGATTAGGGAAGTCGAGATGGCTAACGAAAACAACAAAGTAATTACGCTGATGTGCGAACGCTCAGCAGACGTGAACGACTTACTCGATGCCAATGGTAAGGTCAAAGGTGTTGACGGATTGCACGTCGTTAAGCTTCCCTGCAGCGGTATGGTTCAACCCAACATGATTGAAACCGCTCTGAAATCTGGAGCAGCGGGTGTAGTCGTGTGTGGTTGCCAGATCGGAGATTGCTATTATCGCGAAGGCAACAAGATGATTCGCGAAAGACTGCTGGGAAATCGCGTTCCTACGTTGAAGAAGGCAACCGACCGTCGTCGCATCTTAGCCCTGTGGTTGTCACGTCCTCAGAAGGAGCGTTTCCTTGCTGACACAGCTGAATTCGTCAAATTTGTGAGCGCACTGCCCGCGCCAGAGCCGGCAGCAGCACCTGCTGCCAAGCAAGCTGCAACCAAAGCTGAGACTGCGCAGGCAAAAGCGGAAGCTGTGAGCGAAAAGCCTGAGGCTAAAGCGGTGGTCGTCGACGAAAAGGGCAAAATTGATGCGACTAAGGAAGTGAAAGCAGCCAGCGCTGATTCAAACGACAAAGACCCGAAAGTCGAAGTGGATGTGCCGGCAATTCAAGAAAATAAAGGTCCGATCGAGGATACGAGCGGCGAGGCTAAATCCTGAGCAACCTGATTCAGAAGATGGACTGATTGACGCGAAACACTGATTGAACGCCAGTTGAGGGATAGAGTAATGGCTAAGGAAGCAAAAATCACAGAGATTCAACTGATAACCCGCTGGGCGTGGTTTTTTGTTTTCTATTTCTTCTGCATTTTGCTGATTGCAAGTTTCGGTCTGGTCGCAGAATTTTAAATTCGCCTTGCAAGCCTGTCGGCTCCCGAAGGCTCAACGACGTTTAGTTCCCGGAGCCGTTATGTGCTTTGTATTGATCCACTCGTTCAGCCGAGCGATATCGCTTTAAATTGCAATCGATCTCTTGACTAGCTCGCCCAGAAAGTTACTTTGTAAACCGATATCGGTTTGCTGCAGATTTTGAAAATCGAATCGATTAAGGGCGCCGTCTGAAATTGGGCAGCCGACGCCCTCTTTATGACTTATAAAATTAGAATTCGTCGTCCGCAGCGTAATCATTTCTTCCAAAGTCGATAAATAACACTTCATTACCATATCTAAACTATTCAGGAAACAATCAGCTTTCTCGAAACCCTTTATTCATCAGCTAATTAGGCTTTGTGGTGGAAATATTAGTTCTACAGTGGTGTCATTTGCAGCTTCCATCCGGGATAATCAAGACTGCGGATAACCGCTCTGCGAGCCGTTTCGCAGCATTTATCGATAGATAGCATTGCGATATCGATTGCCCATCGTCTGGTTACCTGACGGTCTTCGGGTCTCAAAATGCGGTCTGACAAACAATCAGGCGATTGCCTGCACTAACACTGAAATAGAAAGTACGAAAGAAATGAATACAGCAACCATGCAGGTCACCAAATCTTCGCCGACGTTTTCGTGCGATGTACCGACTCTGGAGTCGGTTTCGAAGTCTCAGATTAGTGACGTCGAGCACCTTACCGTTCGCGGAGATACCTTCCTTGCCTTCGGAAGATACGAAGAAGCCTTGGCAGACTTAAACTTAGCGATTCGACTCGATCCAAAAAATGCAAAGGCATACGCTTCACGGGCGGTCGTCTTCATTCGCACCAACGATTTCGAACAGGCGTTTGCTGACCTGAAAATGCAGATTATGTTGGACAAGTCTGACGCAATGGGCTACTGCAATCGCGGCGCTCTTTTTGTCGTGGTCAAGCGTTTTGATCGCGCCATCGCTGATCTGTGCGAAGCTATCCGGTTGGATTCAAACTGTGCACCTGCTTATGCGAACCTAGGAGAGATATATTTCAAACTTGATCGTTTCGCTGACGCCATCAGCTGCTGCACTAAGGCTCTAGAGCTTTTCCCGGCTTCTGGGGAGTCGCATTTTTATCGGGGTAAGGCGTTTGAGGCTCTCGGTCAATTTGACGAAGCGCAAGCCGACCTGGACCGCTCTGCCGCGATTGGCTACACTCCTGGCACCATCGAGTCTTATTACCGCAGAAACTGAATAAAGGTATGCTAATCGTGCACTTCGTAGTGCACTTCAGGTGACCGCATTCATGGCTTGACAAGCGATTAAATCCAAGAGAAGTGCTGCCCAAAAGCGGTACTCTATTTAGACTTAATGATGTTTGTGAGGGATAGCCATGGATGCTGTAGTAACTGATTTTCGCGCCGAAGATCATGATCGCTGGGTTGAACTCTGGACAGCCTATCTGAAGTTCTATAAAACCAGTCTGCCTTCCGAAGTCTTTGAATCAACCTGGCAGCGCCTTCTTACCAAATCTGGCACGTTACGAGGTCAGGGAGTGCGCGCTCACGATTCGGGACCCTTGCTGGGCATAGTGCATTACTTGACCCACGAATCCGCGTGGACTCCTAAGCAAATGTGCTATCTGCAGGATTTGTTTGTGGATTCTGAAATGCGGGGACATGGCCTGGCTCGTCAGTTGATTGAGTCGGTGGCTCAACGTGCAAAGAATCTCGACTGCTACAGGTGCTACTGGCTGACACAGGAGGGCAATATGCAGGCACGAATTCTATACGATAAGGTTGGTCGGCTAAGCGGTTTTGTGCGCTACGACTTCGACTATACTCGTCCTGGAAGCGCACTGGGATCATTCTGAAAAATCTGATTTGACGCGCCTATTTGTGAGACTTCGGTCGTTAAGAAAAGACCACGAGGAGTGATTTCTATGTTTTCTAAGCAATATGTGCGCGTTGCGGCGTCCCTCGCAGTGTTTCTGTCTGTATTTCCTGCGATTGCCAAAGCAGCTGAACCATCTGGGAAGGTATCAAAGCCGAGTGATGCACGTCCTAAACAAGCAGCAGTGGCTAGAAAAGCGACTAAAGGCAAAACATCCGTGTCTCAAAATGGTGAGGACAAAGCCATCTCGCTAGTCGAAAAGTCTCGAGAAGTTCGTGCATGGGAGAAGGATTTTGGTCCAACTGGAGTAAGTCCAGCGACAAACGGTAAACCTGGATTCGATATTGAATCGCACCACGGCTCGATTTACGTCGTGCACGTATTTGAAGATAAGCCCGAGCAGGCGCTGACTTTCGCCCGCTACGAAGTGAATATCAAAACTGGTCGTCTTAAGAAAGTAGACTAGAGCAGACCTGCAAGACTAAGGTACGCTCTCGTTTTAATCGGTACTTCGAATGTGAAGCGAGCGTGAAAAAGTTTGCACCACTTGTGGTGTCTGCATAGAATGAGATTGGTGGGTTCTGCGCCGCGGTCGATTGTCTACTATGTCGTTTGTGTATTGGACTCGCCGAGAAGACAGAGGTGGACCCCAAAAACTGGGCCACTAGCTAAGTGAGGCTTCTGCTCCTAAAGTAGACACATGCTTGAAAGGAGCATCACTTGAAAAGTACTCGAAGAAAACATAGTCCGGAGTTCAAAGCAAAGGTAGCAATGGCC
>DATNPY010000038.1:0-27087 GCA_036702955.1 Drouetiella sp.
GGCCATTGCTACCTTTGCTTTGAACTCCGGACTATGTTTTCTTCGAGTACTTTTCAAGTGATGCTCCTTTCAAGCATGTGTCTACTTTAGGAGCAGAAGCCTCACTTAGCTAGTGGCCCAGTTTTTGGGGTCCACCTCTACATTACCACTGCGCAGGGACGAGAAGCACTGTTTAAAAAAGCATCCGAACTGGGGAAACTAGATATTCTGGTCAATAATGTAGGCACGAACATTCGCAAAAAGCTGATCGAATACTCCTCTGATGAACTGAACTCTGTTTTGAACACCAACCTGATGTCTGCACTGGAAGTAACCAGAGCAGCCTATCCCCTCTTGCTCAAGGGTACCGATGCAAGTGTGATCTTCATGTCGTCAATGGCAGCGCTCGGCTCAGTTGGCTCTGGTGTCATATATGGTGCGACCAAAGCAGCAATGAACCAAACCACAAGATCACTGGCACACGAATGGTCAAAAGAAAAAATTCGAGTCAACGCGGTAGCACCGGGTTACATTGAGACCCCTCTGGTCGAAGGGTTGCTGAGCAAGCCGAAAATTCGCAGCGTTATAGAAAAACGCGCCATGATGAATCGAGTCGGACAACCGGAAGAGGTTGCCACCGTAGTCGCGTTCCTGGCGATGCCTGCGTCCTCTTACGTCACGGGACAGACGATCGTCGTCGACGGCGGAACCACCTCTCATTACCTGGATATGCAAGAACTGATTGCGGAAAATCCATAAAATTTGTCCCGCGAGTCTGGTCGACCTGCCAATCCTCAACGCTCTTGTTTACCGTTGGAAGACTCCGCTTGGTCCACTGCGATGCCCGAACCGCCTGACATCATTGTTGGCTGAAAGCCTCTGGAATTCGTGAATTTTTACCGATATCGGCAAAAATTCGTGTTGTGATAGCCGTTTTTTTCATTGTTTAAAGCCCCCCCCTTGAAAAGCAAAATGACCCCAACTCGCGAATGGATTTAGTACGATAGTTATGGAACTATAGAAGCAAGCTCGACCATAGTCACGGTTGAAAAACAGGAAAAGCCAATGTCCAAACTGTCAGATATCGCCTTGTCAATACTAGATCTCGCCCCGGTGTCGACCGGTAAAACTGCCGCAGACGCTTTTAGAAACACACTGACACTGGCTCAGAATGCCGAGCATTGGGGATACAACCGATACTGGTTGGCTGAACATCACAACTTACCGGGAATTGCCAGCAGCGCAACATCGGTTCTGGTTGGATTTGTGGCGGGCGGAACAAAAAGAATCAGAGTGGGTTCAGGCGGCATAATGCTTCCCAATCATGCACCACTGATGATTGCCGAGCAATTTGGAACTTTAGAGTCACTCTACCCGGGCAGAATAGATCTTGGCTTGGGACGAGCGCCAGGCACTGACTCCGCCACATCATATGCCATCAGACGAGGTCTTGCGGCTGATGGTCACGATTTTCCAGAACTGCTGGCAGAACTACAACGTTATTTAGGTCCGCCAGACGAGGACATGCGTGTGCGCGCCTTTCCTGGAAACGGGCTGAATATTCCGATCTGGTTGCTGGGCTCGAGCACTTTCAGTGCCAGACTTGCAGCTGAACTGGGATTGCCTTTCGCCTTTGCCAGCCATTTCGCACCGGACGAACTTGATAATGCGCTCAAAATTTATCGAGGAAAATTCCAGTCCTCCGAACATTTGTCGAAGCCTTATGTCATGGTTGGCGTGCCGGTTATTGCAGCCGACACGGATGCACTGGCGGGTAAGCTTGCCACGACAACCTATCAAAAATTTCTCGGACTCGTAAGACGAGAACCAGTGCAGGGCAAGCCACCAGTCGATAACATGGACGCTCTGTGGAATGCTTACGAAAGAGCTGCAGTGCTAAGCCGCATGGCTGTTGCCGCTATCGGGGGTCCGGAGACGGTAGAACGAAGACTCGAGTCCCTGCTCGAGCGAACGGATGCAGACGAATTAATGGTCGTGTCGGATTTTTACGACTTTCAGGACCGTCTCAATTCGTATGAGATACTTTCGAATCTCTGGCACAACGCACAAAAAGCGACAAGTAACAGTCTAACGGCGAGACTTCGCTAAAGGCCTAGCGCTTTCCGCAGCGCTCAAAATGCTACCCAGTAGTCCTGGAAATTTGGCGTCCAGCTCTTTTCGCCTCAGAGTCGTGAGATGCTCCCGACCATCTACCTGAGTGTGAATCAGTCCAGACTCTCGCAGCACTCTGAAGTGATGTGTCATAGTCGATTTGCCTTTCGGCTCGGCGCAGCTGAACTCGCCGCAAGTCATCTCGCCCTGGCTGTCTAATTGCTGCACAACTGATAGGCGCACAGGATCGCTCAGAGCATAGAGAACATTTTCCAGTCGCACTTCTTTGATTGGAGGGTGAAAGAATGTCTTCATCGTGGGCTTTAAGCGAGGACCAGCAGTCATTGTTCTACGCAAGTAGAACTATCATACTATTTCTGGCTGCATTTTGTGTACAGGACAGCGTCTTGCCATTCTGCCCGCAAGCGAACGACGGCTCTGAGCGGGACGATGACACAGTAATAATGAAAACTCTGCTGTGCAGAGCCACACCACGTTGTAAAATGCACTGAAGACTTAGTTTTGGAACAAGATTTCGATGACAAAATTTCTCCGCGTGAATTTGCCGTCAATCCTGCTTGCCGTCGCCTCGCTGGTGATAAATGCAAGTGGTGCTTTTGCAATCGAAAGCACAATGCCGACCGACAAATATCCCGATATGGTAAAGCCTGAATTGGCGGCTAAATACACTTACGCGGAAGACGGCGAGTTTAGCGAAAAGATTGGCATTCCGACTTACGAGTGGATGCCCGTCGATGGACCACCGAAGGCAGTAATCATCGGAGTGCACGGTCTCACCTTGCATGGTAGAAGGTTCCGTGTGCTCGCGCGCGCTCTGGCGATCAACAAAATCGGTTTCGTCTCTTTCGATATGCGCGGTTTCGGTAGATGCAACATGGAGAGCAAGTGGAGCAACGCTAAAAACGACAAGTCTAAAGTGCACCTCGAAAAAAGTTATGAGGAGCTCGAAGAGCTAACCAGGCTGGTCAAAGCAAAGTATCCTGAATCGAAGATAGTTCTTCTTGGTGAAAGTCTCGGATGCACATTCTGCGTCAGACTGGCAGGCGAACATCCAGATCTCGTCTACGGGATCGTGCTCTCTGCACCAGCAGTAAAGGTAAACGCAGACATGGTGGTCGGTGCCGGCAATATCAAACGTGGCATCAAAGCAGCAGTCTCTCCGCACCACGAAATGGATTTGCATCCGTTCATCCGCAATCTTGTCTCGGGCAGGAAACAAGTGACAGCAGAGATGCTGGATGACCCTTTGATCACCAAACGACTGTCGCTTGGAGCATTGATTTCAACCGATTCCTTTGTCGACCATACCGCAAAATGGGGCAAGAAAACCTCGGATAAATTGCCGGTTTTGATCATTCAGGGAAGTCGTGACGCTTGTGTCTCAGCTAAACACGTCACTGATTTGATGTCGAATATGCCTTCAAACGACCAGACGCTTTCTTGGAAAGGTCAATTCGGTCATCTACAATTAGAAACTCAATTCTTGCGCACAGAGGTGCTGGAGGCTCTCGTAGATTGGATGTACGATCACGGCGCCGAAAGCAAGGTGAATGTGGCGAACTTCGAGCAGAACATCAACGACTTAGGTGGTTCGGTGGTTCGTTACTCTGCACCGAATACGGTTGCAGACGATCAATAGCGAACAAAATTCATATCACCTCTTGCGAAAACCGAATAACCAGAACTATAGACAATAAAGTCACTGTCCCTATCCCGGGAGAAGTCATAGCCCCTATCGGGATAAATCACTGCCGCTAATCCCGGAGAAAAATTGTCCGCACCCTGTTTTTGGGCTAGAATCGGGAAAAAAAGTCAGGCATAATACAACGAGTCGTTTGCCAAGCCGAGTCAATGTTTAGAAAAACCGGAATATCTGGACAATTCCAAAACAAGCCAGAACTGCCTGCTCTTCACCAGCTTCTCTCCCAGGCCCTGGAAAATCGTGGCAAGCAGATGCAAATTGTCTGGAAAACCCCCGCTGGTGCAATTTTCACGCTTATTGTGCTTTGCAATCTCAGAGGGGATCCGCGCTGGTGTCTTTACTGCGAACAAAAAGGCAAACGGGACCTGCTGTTTGATTACAACAGCTGCGACGTCATCCTCGTCAATAATCTGATCACGTCATCTTGTGATGAGGCTCAAAAGACCGGAAAATCACCATTTATCGCCGGTCAGAAACTTTCCGGCAAACCGGCTGACACAATAACTATTCAAAATTTCAACCCGGACCCACCGGCCGAAGAGGAAGAAAAGGCAGCACCAAAACCGCCGCGAAATGCTCCTTCGACAAATTTTCAACCTGCAACAGCAGCGCAAGAGATGCCTTTTGCGAACCCAACACCATACACTCCGCCCAAAGCAATTCCACCGAGTCAGACGCCATCACTCCTTCTATGCCCTCGTAACATCGATGGCGAGGCAATTCAAAGTGTCATGACCAGCCTTCGCAACCAGGACACCGGAATGTTCATGACTCCAGCATTTTTGTATTTTCTGGAACAAGAATATTTTCGCAGTCTGCGTTCGCGCAGCAGCCTATCGGTCATCGTCTTCGACATTCGCGAAGAAAGTCCTGAAGACGGGAACATGGTGCGCAAACCACTGCCGGCAGCTGCTCTGGTGGAGGCGGTAGTCAGAATTACCGCGCTCAAGAGACACGTTGACGTTTTGGCGCATTATGATGAAGAATCCTACGCACTGCTTCTGCCACACACAAAAGCAGCCGGAGCAAAGACTCTCGCTAACAGGTTGATTCGCAGTCTGACCGAAAAGCCGCTCGCTAATGTGGGTGCAGACCACCTTGCGATTTCAATTGGTTGCGCATCTATTCCAGAAGACTTCGTCGACCTCAGCAAGTTGCTGGGAGCAACAGATTTGACGCTTGCTCAGGCCAAAAGGACACGGACGCGTCTGGTTATGTATTCGGATATAAAAAATTCCGTTGCACTGAATCAATAGATGTGCAAAAGCAGATGCGCATCTGCAAATTTGGGAAGGCACCGTAAAGGGTAATTGAAATGCGGTCTGACACCTTATACGGTGCCAGTCATTCAATTCTTGAAAAAGAAACTTAGAAACACCAACACACTCAATAAAGCTATTACTAAAAAGAGAGCGATCTGATTGCCCCAGCGACCCTTTGGCTCGATGTGTAGCGAAGCTAAAGCGTTTCGCAGCTCAACCACATTCTGATATCGACGCAGCGGATCTTTTGCCAGCGATTTGAGCACCACGTTTTCCAGCTCTGAAGGAATTTTGGCACCGGGATTTGCACTTTGCAGTGTGGCAGGCAATTTATTGATGTGCTCCTCCATAACTTCAAATGCAGTGCGCCCCTCGAACACTTGCCTGCCAGTAAGCGTTTGAAACATCACACAGCCCAGAGAGTAAATATCGCTGCGAGCATCAACGGGCTCCGAAAGGATTTGCTCAGGACTCATATATTGAACCGTGCCTAGCGCAATTCCAGTTTGCGTTAGTGAGGGCACACTCTGGCTCAATAGTTTGGCAAGACCGAAGTCTAACAGTTTGGCATCTCGCTCCTTTCCGATACTTTGAATGAAGATGTTTGCCGGCTTGATGTCTCTGTGCACGATGCCCTTTTCATGCGCTGCGATAAGCGCGTTGCAGCACGAAATGAATATGGGCAGAGCCTCCTCAATGTCGAGACACTCAAATCGACGCAAAAGACTGGCCAGGCTTTCCCCTTCGAGATACTGCATGGCTATGAAAGGTTGCCCGTTTGAGAGCCGTCCATACTCGTATACCGTGCAGATACTGGCATGGTTCAATCGGGAGCCGGATTCAGCCTCCCGCTGGAACCGCGCTATTGTTTCGGCGTTGGTAAGAAGATGAGGATGGAGAACTTTCAGGGCTACAACCCGACTGGGTCTGAGTTGTCTCGCTTTATAGACCTTAGAACAGGCGCCGGTGCCAATCAGCGCAAGAATCTCGAACCTTTCATCACTTGGAATAGCATCGCCAGACAAGCTGGGCATCTGAGGCGGTCGCCCGAGCAGATCTGCCCAGTTGAGCGGCTTGCCTTCTGTAATATCGTCTTTGAAATCGGCGCTGTCTTCGCTTCGCACCATTCAGAGGTTCTCCGGTCTGTCTTCGCTTCGCACCATCCAGAGGTTCTCCGGTCCGTTTCGCTTCGTACCACCCAGAGGTGGTCCGGTCCGTCTTCCTTCGCACCATCCAGAGGTCCTTCAGTCTGTCCTCGTGCGAATTCGATTACTAACTTATATATATGCCACTCGAGTGAGACTCGCTAATCCCACCGACCTGCCTCTCAGGGGAATTTGAGATATGTCTTCGTGTATTTCGGCTTGGTGTGACTTTATCCGATCTAACTAGATTAGACAGCGACATTGTGTGCTAAACAGTCCGGTTCACCCATTTACCACTTTAATCAGACTGAAGTCACGCACATAAATAAGGATGCAAAGAAATTTTTCCCGCGACATTGCTAAGAGTTATCGCCACAATCCAGGCAAAATACCCAGTTTAGAGCCCGCAGTATCCGTGACAACCCACTTTCTCATAAATTCAATCCAGATACTCGTTTTCGGGAATTCACTTTCAACTTCGGACCGATTAGACTTATTGCATGAAGATCCAAGTCTCTTGTGAGGACCATTTATGACCCAGCTCAGCTGGAAAGTCGCATCGGTCAGTGACCGCGGGCTTTGCAGAAAGGAAAACCAGGATAATTTCTACGTCAGCCCTGACGAACGGGTTTTTGTTGTAGCTGACGGTATGGGTGGTGTCAAAGGTGGTGCAGAGGCAAGTCGCATAGCCATCGAAACCATTCAAAAACTTTGGAAAGAAAGTGCACCTCACGATAGCGATAAAGATGCAATTCAAAAATGGCTTGTTGATGCAGTTGCATTAGCCAACGAGAATATTTGCGACGCAGCTGACAAACTTGCAACTTCTTCTCGCATGGGCACCACAATTGTTATCGCGGTGCAGACTAGTGGAAAAGAATTGCACATTGCACACGTTGGCGACTCGCGCGCATACGTAATGAAGGATGGAACAGCATCGACTTTGACCAGTGACCATTCAGTCGTCAATGAGATGTTAAAGAACAATCGGATCACTGCCGAGCAGTGTCGGACCAGTCCCTTTAAGCATTTGTTGACACGATGTCTGGGACACCACCGCGATGTCGAAGTCGAAAAGACCGAAGTCGAAGTTGTGCCTAAGCAATGGATCATCCTGTGCAGCGATGGTTTGTCCTCAGTACTATCAGACGAGCAGATTGGTGCGTCGATTGAATCTTGCGAATCAGCAGACCAGGTCTGTCAAAAGCTTCTGGATAAAACCCTCGAAGCTGGCGCACCAGACAACGTCACCATTGTCGCAATACAGTATGAACCGGCAGGCGAAAGCTGAACTTAGAACTTAGAACTCCGGACTTAATCAGGTCTGGGACTTAAAAATCCTCGGCCAGTGACTCAGACCTGAGGCTCGATCTGATCTAAACCAGTAGCCACCTGAGGCGACTCGCACACCCGTTTGTAAATGCGGGTACATTGTAAACGGGCAGTGCGGTTCGGACTGACCTGACGGATAAGTTGGGCTTCCCCTCGACGGAAACCTACACAGAAGGCGAATAACGCACGCAGAGGCGATATGACAATTCGTGTCTTGATAGTTGAAGATCACGAAGCGACTCTAAAGGGTCTACGGGCAGAGCTTTCCGCGGAGCCCGATATCGAAGTAGTGGCAATCGCCTCAGGCTCCGAGGCCGGTCTAAAATATGCGCATGAACTAAAGCCCGACGTGGCGCTGCTCGACCTCCATCTGCCTGATTCACAAGGACCGAAAAGTCTCGTCGAATCATTTTGCAGCGTGCCAGACTGCAAAATAGTCGTCTTTTCCGGTGACAGCAGAATGGCAATCCTCCAAATTGTTCTTGAAACCGACGTCGCAGCGTATCTGTTAAAATCCGAGCCAATCAGCAAAGTAATAGAAGTAGTCCGCGATGTGATGAACGGAAAAGGTCCCTGCATCTCGGAAGAACTTCTCAACAGCGGCAACATTCGCATTACAGGAGCGGAGCAACAACTTCTGAAAATGCTTGCAAGGGGCATGAAATATCAAGAAATTGCGGCTCAGAGAGTCACTTCCCCAGAAACGGTGCGCAAACAGGTCGATGTACTCCTGGCTAAACTGAAGTTGAATAATCGCGAGGAACTGATCGCCTGGGCGGTGGAAAGTGGATATGGCAAGCTGGAAATCGAGGCATGACCTGCTATGAATCCAAAACTCCGACAAGCCGCCAGCAACATCGTCAAACTCATGCAAGATGGTCTCGGACTGCGCTCTCGCTCTGGCGAGCTAGCAGAGACCATGATCTCTTCGCTCGAAGTTTTGTTCGAGAGTTTGAGCAAAGAATACAACAGCTCCATCTCGCAGGAACCACTGATGGTGGCAGTACGTCGGCCCAAAAGTGAAGATGAGGAAATTAAGCGGCTGGTCGTTTCTACATCTTATTGGGCGATGTCTGTGCGCGGTTCAAATGATGTTATCGAGTTTTTTACTCTTCCTGCCACGGAACTAGCATCATTGCGAGCAGCCGAGCTGCCGTCTCGCTGTAAATTGAGACTGACTATCGTTGAACATGATGATTCGGAAGCGTCCTGCATGATGGACGGCTTGCCGCTCACGGCCGAGGAATTGACGACTTTGCTCCGGTCAGTGTTCAAGGATCTGAATATCAAATCGCGCGCCGATTTCGATCAGCTGCCCGAATCTGTGCGACTGCTGTCGGGTGCGCAAAGTCTAACCCGGTCGGTGCGGTCACTTCTGGGCGAAAAACACGCCCTCGTTCAAAAGATCGTCGATCAACAAGAAGCCATCCAGGGGCAGATCGCGCGCGAACTTCACGATGCTGTGTTGGGCAACGTCATGCTCCTGAAACGGTCCCTGTCCGGAGCTAAGCGAATGCCGGACAGTGAAATGATCGAAGTGCTGACCGAAATTTCCTCGCGCTTGAGAGAGCTGTGTCAGGACCTCAGCCCTCGGGATTTGAAAGATTGCGGTTTGCAGCCGATGCTGGAAGAGTTATGCAGCAACATGGGCAAACGTACAGAACTGAAGTGTGATTTCGACTGTCCTGTTGCCATTCCATCTCTGCCTGACGAAGTCGCCCTGCACATTTATCGTATTGCGCAAGAATCGTTCAACAATATCGCCAAACACGCGGCGGCAACATCCGTCAACCTCTCAATTTGCGTGCAGAAAGGGCGGTTCACAATGGTAATTAAGGATGACGGAAAAGGTTTCGACGCCGAAGTAACGCCCGAAAGATCAGCCAAGGGCGGTTTTGGCACCAGTATCATCCGAGAGCGCGCAGATTTAATTGAGTGTATTTATCCAACCAGGATCTGGATCGACTCGAACCCAGGAAAGGGCACCCAGATTACCCTCGAAATCATGTACGCCGCAGATTAGCGCTACCGGGCAGCTATAACAAATCTGTAAACGAAACAATTTGGTCACTTTTCTTCTGCATAATCTTAGAGTCATCGAAGAAAACTCTTCGCGATGACATTTACCAGACAGTCGAGTCAGCGAAGGGCACTTCGTTTGATATCGTTTGTCGATTATTTAAATCCTGCAAAAGGAGACAAGAATGAAATTATTCGGCAGTAGACGTCATCTCTTGCTGGTTTTGCCAATAATTTGTGCTGCAACACAACAGAAATGCCTCGCCAATCCCGGCGACTTAATCACACATACAGCTCGTCCGACAACGACGGTGCACACGACTGTCAGCACTTACCGTGTAGCAGGTTGGCAGAACGAATTAACAAGCGTTACACCAAATCTAGGAAACTACTACTGGGAGCCTATGACCAAACGCATAATCAATACGACCAGAACCACCTCTAAAGGTGCCACAGCGGCACCGCCTATAGTGACGAAAGGACCACAGTATGTGAAACCCAACTTCGTACCATTGCCATCGGTCAGTCATCCACAGCCTAAGATGGCTATCGCACAGGCATTGCCTAACCCAGCCAGCCGCACTTCCACAAGTCTGTCCTACAGCACGTCGCCACAACCTGTTCTCTCTTACCAGAACAATACGAGTTTGAGCTGGTCATCGAGTAAGAAACCACAAGCGACCGCAGCGGCGACTCTGGGAAGTAGAGAATCCGTCTACGGGGTTCTGAAAACTCCGATAAGCTCCATGAGAGCCAAGTCTCAATCACTTTAGTTGAACGTCTCAATCGCAGAAACCCGAGTTTTCATTGCGATCAGATCTATTTAAGATCCAGGTCTCACTGACTTCGCGCGGTCCTGCTATGCTCAACTCTGCAATGAGCAAGACTTTCTCGCAATTCAGAAACTACAGCTTTGCTAACTTTTGGGCAGCCGTTCAAAGCCAGACGATCCAGCATGCCGCATTTTGTCAATTGCCGCACGCCCTCATCAGTCACGTTAGTACTGCTCAAGAAAAGTTCTTGTAGCGGTAGATCCTTGAGCTTGAACAAAGTCTTGTCTGTGATATTCGTGCCACTCAGATCAAGAGTTCTCAGCTGTTTAAGGCGATCGATGTTTCGTACTCCATCATCACTGATACGCATCGACGACATGCGCAGAGACTTCAAATTCTTAAGTTCCATCAATTTAGCAATGCCATCGTCATTGATACCACCATTATGCGAAATCGTCAGGTACTCAAGCCTGGGCAATTTCACAATTGTATCGATGGCGTCGTTGCTCAGCCTGTCATCCTGCACTCTAAGAGCTTTCAGATTCCCTAATTTTGCAATTGCGCGCAGGGTACTTCCGTTAATGAGAGTTTTATTCAGCTCCAAACTTTCTAGTGTGGGGATTTGCTTCAAACTCTCCAGATCGGACACTCCAGTCTGATTCATCTGCAAAACTTGCAGCGGCAAATGCGTCAAATACTTAAGACCGATACCGGTTATGCTAGTGCCACACAGGTTGAGTTTGACGATATCATTTCGCTCTCTGCACCACTTCAATGCTTCATCAGAACAATCTAGAGCCTCAAGCGAAAGCTCAGTTGTGCCGTTAAGAATAATAGGTTTTGCAAGCTCATTGGGGTCATCGAGTTTCTGCTCACGCAAATACTCCTCACCAGACAACTCATGATTTTCTTTAACAGGCGGTGAAGAGGAAGGCCAGAACGAAATTAGTGCCACTATGCCCATCGTCACAAGAGCCGCTGCCGCAACCAGATGACCAATCTTCGGTTTATTCGCCGAAGGCGCTTCAAAATCAAGATGGTGCAAAAGCGTCTTCCAGGGCGAATTTATTGCTCGCTTTAAAGAATTCAACTCAGACTCAAGGTCAGTCATCGACTGCCAACGATCTTTTTGATCTTTTGCCAGTGCTTTTGCTACCAACTTTTCGACTGCAGAAGGAAAGTGCTCTCTGGCTGCCTTTGAACGCAAAGTTGGTACAGGTTCATTGAGGTGCGCATAAAGAGTTTCAAACGCCGATGCACCACGAAACGGCACGACTCCAGTGAGCATCTCATACATTACACATCCCAGCGAATAGATATCAGAGCGCTCATCAATGCCGCGCCCCACTGCTTGCTCGGGACTCATGTAGTATGGGCTTCCGAATACATCACCCGTTCGAGTCAGTTCGTGAGGCTCGTCAGCTTCAACGACTTTTGCGATACCAAAATCAATAATTTTTACCAACTGCCCGCCATCAGGCTGTTTAATAAGCATGATATTTCCGGGCTTCAAATCCCTGTGCAACACGCCTTGCGCATGTGCGTATGCCATGCCTCTGGCAATCTGAATGCAAATTTCCAATGTCTGCGCAAGAGAGAGTTTGCGATTGATTTTTATCGTCGTTGCAAGCGATGTTCCTTCGATAAAATCCATAACCATGTATGGACGACCGTCGGTGGAAACACCAAAATCGTGCGACGTGATCAAATTGATATGATCGAGCTTACTGATCGCTTTCGCTTCACGCTCGAATCGCAAAATCGTCTCTTTAACGTGCACTGAGTGCAACATTTTAATTGCGTAAAGCTTCTGCAAAGCAGGCTGGCGGGCTTTATAGACTACGCCCATGCCGCCTTTGCCGATTTCTTCAAGAATTTCGTACCGTCCCTCAAATTCAGAGGAGACTGGAATTTCGCCTACGAAAAAGGACTGCCTCGCGGCGTCCTCTTGACTATCTTTTTTTATTCTTTCAAGGGAATGAGAAGCCAAAGGAACTCCTGATCGGGACTCCAACTACCAATAATTTACTAAGTCTGATATTCCACATAACCTATCGATATGATCCGCTCCCCAGGTTAACTCTTCGGGATATGTAGGCGATAGGCGACCAATATCGACTCTGCCTCAGCCATGAATCAGAAACAGGTTGACAAGAAACCGAAGTCAGAATTTCTCTGAAAAAAATCGGAACAATGAAACAATAACCGCGTCTAGCTCAAAGGTATTTTGCGATCCTGGAGGATTATATGAATTCGATCAAAAACGGCCTGGTAGCAGGGATGGTGGTTCTCTCAGCTCTCGGCTCACTTCCTGCACTGGCAGACCACCATCATCACGATGACGATTACCGATACAACAACAACTGGGATCGCCGCGACATCAATCACAGAGTCATGGATAACAACTTCGACCGCCACTACTATCACCAACAAGCAAAGTGGAATAACGACTGGAACAGCCAGCGCACAATGTACAGAAACAACTGGAGCCGCATTTCACGTGAGCGCCGCGAAGAACTGAACGAACAAATGCGCGCCCAGTGGATGGCTTATCACCACAACAACTGGAATGGCGACTATAACTGGAACATGTACAACGACCCAAGATTCCTGGACTACATGCACACATCCAACCCTGGCTTACTGACTACCCTGCGTAGCTACCTTGGATTTTAAGAACTGCGAATTCTGAAATCAAAGAGAGGGGCCGTTGGTCCCTCCTTCTGTTTGTGACCATTCTCTAGCCAGCGGACTTACAGCAACTATTAGTTGTCATAGCAACTTCTTTCTTACTGCTTACTGCTGGCAATCGCCGTCCAGCTTGCTGCTGACATGGGTCGCCGCAGCTTACAGCTGGCATGCGGCTAATTACTGAGGTTTTCCGGCAAGTCACCTTTATGTTTGTCCGGAGCCATTTTGTCCTGAGGAATTCCCAGGGGTCCGACCGAGCTATTCGGTCGTCCAGAAGTTGGCCGATGATGGCGGATTTGACCTGAATGAATATGATCCTGAGCACTAGTCTCATGTCGAACGTGCTCTGGAAGAGGCACTGGCATACCAGAACTTCGATCCGGAGCTGGAAGAGCTATGCGAGTGCGCTCGGGCGCCGGTTGAGGCATGCCGCTAGTGCTATAAGCTGGACGAACACCATGAAAACCATTTCTGTCTGGAGCGCTGGGTGGAATTTGACGAGTAAGTCTTTTGCCAGCAGACGCCCGGGACCCACGGGATAGTATCGTATCCGGTGCCGAGCTATTACTACTGGCACCATTCGGAGCTACAGTAGATGATGTTGTATCTGGAGTAGCACCCGAGGGAATTGAGTCACCGCCAACTTTTGATGCAGGTGCGGAGCTGGTCGAAGGTCCTGAACTAGTCGAGGGTCCTGAAGTAGTTGAAGGTCCTGAACTAGTCGAGGGTCCTGAAGTAGTTGACGGTCCTGAACTAGTCAAGGATCCTGAAGTAGTTGACGGTGCTGAAGTACTTGACGGTCTAAACGTAGTCGCCGGTGTAAGTCTAGTTGCGGGTGGATAGGTGGTTGAGGCTGAAGAACCGGATGCTGAGGTACCCGCAGGCGCGGTGGCAGATGAAGTTGCTGGAGAAGCAGCAGGTGCCTGTGGATGGTCCTGCTCTGCGGCAGTCACATCAGTGTGAGTCGCTGAAGAAGATCCGGAAGTTGAGAGCCCTGGACGTGAAGTAGCAGGCGTTTTCTTGAGAAGCTTGTGTTTCAGACGATGATGGTTAGCCGGCGCAAGCAGTGCTGCAGCCTCATCGTTCGCAGTCGGAACAATTGATTGCGGTTGCTGAACTGATTTTGGATCCGAATCTTGTTCGAACTTAACGTGCTTTTCGGATTGCTTTTGTAGCGACATCATGGCCAGGCCAATGCCACCAACTGCGATGACCGAGAGCCCGACTATCAACCCCATCAGACCCGACTGGTTCGATTTTTGACGCTGCTTGCTGCGATCGGCATAGCTGCTCTTTCCTGCGCCTCCATTGGATACATCATCCTCACGCACCGACCGCGCAGTCTGCGTTGCATCATCCGGGTACCTGGCACCAGCCTTCACACCCACTGCCATGTCCTGAGACGGCAGCGTCAGTTCCTGTGTTCTAGCGGACGTTCTTGCAGGAAGAGGAGGTAGGTCGACGTTATTTTTCGAAGTTGCAGTAACAGAACCATCGCTGGCGGTTGCTTTGCTCACCGCTTCACTTAGTGCCTGACTTGAGAACTTCAGTGGTACAGGCGGAGCATTGTTGTCCAACACTTTCACGATAGTGACTGTAACATCGTCATCACGCATGAGCACATTTCCGTCAGCACCATGAGTGGTGCGCGCTTTGTTGACCAGGGATGCAAATGCATCAAGAGAGAGCGCGGAATCAAGAGACGTGATTGCAGCGGCGCTCTGTCCGGACTCAATCTGAGAGAGAAACCAACATGCCACCGTATCAGACATCAAAATAAACTGATCGCCGGATTGCCAGCTGCCATCAGTAATCGATTGACAGCTGCTGAACACCTTGGTATTGCGCTCGGCGACACTACTTAGCAGTAGCGGGAAGTTCGAAAATGCAGTCGATTTTTCAATAGGAAATGAATGAATACATTTCTTATCGCGGATGTGAAAGATGCAGCAGTCGCCAACCGCCATCGCCGTCCACCGATTTTGGTGCTCGTGCAAAGTCAAGCCAACCATTGCGGCAAAGGCACCAAGCTCTGCCTTCTCCTCTGCATACCAGGGCAACTGCTGCCTCGACAGAAATTCAAGCCAGGCGTCTTGTTCTTCCTTTATCGACTCGGCATTGATTGCATCAGACCACTTCCCTGAGCCGTATCCAGAAGCAAGGAGTTGAGCCCACAACTTGGAAAAAATTGAATCAGTCGCACCGTCGCAAACCGAGGCACGAAATATATCTGCATTCTCGTGAGCAACTTCGTAAAGCTGCCGGGTATCCGATTGACCGGGGAAGTAAGCATCTTCGCAGTCGACAAAACTCCTTCCTGCTTTTGGCAAAGAGAAACTTTGACACGAGATACGCACTAAATGTGCTCCTTTGGATCGCTGCCGACAATGATAATGCCAAAACTGATGTCACCCGATCGCACTTCATCTATTCCCATGCTGATAGTGTACGGAAACAGTATAAGTCCAGCAGTTCCCTGCAGAGGCACCAGCGACCACCAGCAGAATAGCTTAGAAACATTCTCGCACTATTCTTGCTCGACCGCCCGGTCTGGCAAAATATGGGTAATTGCCCCCGAAATTGGGCAGATAATCAGGGCAGGAGTGTTCTATGAGTAGTTCGGCACAAGAGACAACACGCGTTTGCCTGGCTTGTGGACTGGCAACACAAGACGAGATTACCAATTGCCCGAACGACGGTTCGCTGCTTGCAGCCGGCGCAGACCCACTCGTCGGCACGACTTTTCTGGACAAATATCAAATCACCGAAGTGCTGGGGCGCGGGGGAATGAGCGCCGTCTACAAAGCCAGGCATTTATTGATGGACAGGCATGTCGCCATTAAATTTCTCAGGTCCGAATTAGTTCATGACAACGTAATGCTGCAACGATTTCAACTGGAATCGAAAGCTGTCAGTCTGCTTAAGCATCCAAACATTATCACCGTGCATGATTTTGGGCTCTCGCCGCAGGGAGTTCCATATCTAATCATGGATTTTCTGGAAGGTAAGACCGTCTCAGATATCGTTGCAGAGGAGGAGCACATTCAACCGGCGCGATGCATTGCTCTGTTCACTCAAATTTGTAACGCTCTCGCACACACACACAATAAAGGCGTCATTCATCGTGACATCAAACCTAGCAATTTGATTGTGTCAATTAATGATGAGGGTCAAGAGATCGCACAGGTAGTTGATTTCGGCATCGCAAAAATGCTTGAGCGGGAAGCGAGCGATGCATCCAAGTTGACTGCTAGTGGGGAAGTTTTCGGAAGTCCAGCCTACATGAGCCCCGAACAATGCAATGGATCCTCGATTGATGCAAGAACTGACATCTATGCACTTGCTTGCGTCATCTATAACTGCTTGACCGGGCGCCCACCGCTTCTGGGACGCAACGCGATGGAAACCGTAATGATGCATGTTAGAGACATGCCAAAAACGTTTCGCGAGATGCGCCCAGATTTGACCATCTCTCCCGCACTAGAAAGGGTCGTCTTCAAAGCGCTAGCAAAAAATCCTGATGAACGGTTTAGCTCGATGTCAGAGTTTGGCGCAGAGCTAGCGAAATCAATGCTAGTGGCAGACCCGGGCGGCAAGCCGCACACAAGTTCGTCAATACTTCAAAAGACGTTGCAAGAACACGAGATGATGGATAATTATGACCGCACCATGCCGCTAAGTTCTGTACCAAATTTGGCACCAAATGCGACACCGAATGCAGGCGTTCCAGTCCAATCGAATCGCACGCAGAATCTTCAGCCTGATGCGATTCAACCGAGCGCTGACCTGGGAAAAGCGGATCCTGTCGTCTCTTTGAAGGAGACTTCACCGCACAGTAATAGTAACGAGCCTGGTGGAGAAGGCGACGTCGCCAGGGGTCGCATGAATCCAAACGCTATGATTATGCCCGGCAGCGATCTGTTCGGCTATGAGTCCCTGAAACCTGCCGTGTCGGACCACCTTGTTACTGGAGGAAACTCCGGCAGCAACGCAGATCCACCTCAACATCCGAGCCCTGCTGCGAGCACAGCCTTTGCGTCCTCGCAAAGCAGCCCGCCTAAGCCTACACGAATTGTTGACGACATCCCGCTTGCAGCGCCACCGAGATCGCCGCTCCATATAAACCCGCAGTCGCAGACAAACTCTCAGGCACTGACAAACTCGCAGTTGCAGACAAACTCGCAAGCACTGACAAATTCACAGTCGCAAACTCGCCCACAACCGACTCACTCTCAATCTCAATATCAGTTGCAGTCAAACTCACAAATGCAAAATCAGTCGCCTCAGCAGCTCCAGACGCCGTCGGAATCGAACCCGCAGCGATTAATCCTGATACTTGGCGTAGTTTTGGCTGTGCTAGTAATCGCCGCCGTTATTTTGTTTGCAATCCGCGCCCAGGGCGGATAACGAAGTCCCAAAACTTGCAGCCGCCGCAAGCTTCGTGGAATTAATGTTGCTTAAATTTCCCGCGGAAATGCGCACGATCCGACCAGGCTCTATAATGTAGAGGTCGGAGATAAAGGTCCTTGTATGAGAACTTGCCGGGCACTTGTGACAGTTAGCATTTTGGTCGGTTCTCTGTGGAATCCGATTCATGCTGAAGCTCGAGGCTGGCAACAGTGGGTCCAGGAAGGAGCCAGCATAGTTCGACGTGGCGCGCAGATTCGCAATCAAGCGGCTGGCTACGTGAACGGCAACTACCATCAGGCGCCCCAGGAATCTCCTTACCAACCATCCGCGGGAAGCGGCAGCCCGGGCTCGAATTATTACAATATAGATCCGGCGACTATGAGAAATCCACTCAAGCATGCCGAGCCGCCACCACCTCAAGAACAGCCCGCATACACGGCTCCACCAACATACCAGCCCTCTTATACCCGGTCTGCCTATCGCACTGGTTCAGACGCCGGATCAGAGCACCCACCTGGTCAACGCATGTCTGGATACGCTGCTAAAAGGTCGGTGCATGCGCACACGGTCGTGAAACACGTTGAAAAGCCTGAAAAAGCAATGGTGGTAGTGCATTCTTCGACCGCACCGAAGCCGGAAATCATTGACAAACCAGATGTGCTCAAACCTGCCACCGCTCTCGATACCAGCTGGATTTTACCGACAGTCGACCGAGTTGCTGCCAAACTGCATAGCAAGGGCTAGAAGCGCTTTTTCTGTTTAGCTGGCAGTAACAGTGTTCTGACCGCGGGTGCCGATTTCGAGCAGGCTGGTCAAGCACGTCAGGTCCGCATTGAAGGCAAATCCTCTGGCACCGTCTGCGATGTCAAAGCGAAGTTCTTTGCTGGTCTGTTGCATTTTCGCGGGCAGTGGGCTCGACATCCGGAATAGCATGCGAGCGTAAGGGTCTGACAATTGTCCTTCCCCATTTGGAAAAATTATGCTCGGAGCATTTGTCGACGATACATGTACATTAAAGACCAGAGTGTTGCCGTTGGTCGTCTGGATGCGTTTTAGATTTTCCGCGTCTTCACTGGGATTGCCATCTGTTGAATCACCGTCGGTGATATTGAGCACCATGGGCGGATAGCAGTTAGGATATTGGGCCACAAACTTTTCGACAATTCTTTGAGCGCTTTTGAACGCTGCGCACATCGGTGTTCGACCGTTGGCGACCGGATCAAACCAGACTTTCGTGCGAATCTTCTCTATCCCTTCCGGCCTTTGAATTGTCTTTACATCGATGCGTGCTGCCTGGGCAAGGTCTGATATACAGACGGATTCAGCGCCCTGGAACTTTCCGACAAAAGCCGGTCCGACCTGAGCTCCATAGCCAATGCAGCTTATGTAGTAATACGGGAAAACTTCACCCATACCGATTGTGCAACGAATTACAAGGCTGTGAAGAAAGCGATTGAGCACCTCTGCGACGCCGTCACATTTGCGCTTGGTGGAGTCGCCTTTGATACCATCTTCCATGGACTCTGACTGGTCTACCAGGCAAATGATAGCTGCGGGATTGGTGCGGCTTATTTGAGCGTCGTAAGGCACTAGATAAACTCCTGATAAGAGACCACCGGAGAAAGTCTGAAACACTGCACATTATATCCCGGCGAGCCTTTGCTGATTAGCTTTTAGTGCAGGACAATTTGGAACGGTATAAAATCATGAGAGGAATCCAGGTTAGATTTGCGGCAGACAGGAGCGGGACTTTAGCGTGTCAGGATGGCCAGTAGCAGCGGATTACGACGAGGCGATTCAGAATCCGCACTTAAACTTTGACGACCGCGAGCTCAAAGAAGGCGAGCCCGAGTTTGACCCTTATGGGTCTCCGGCGGTTCGCAGCGGCAACTTTGCAAGCGTCTATATGTTGCAAGGCGCAAAGCGGAAAGTGGCGGTTCGATGCTTCCTGCGTGAAATTCCCGATCAGCAAGAGCGCTACGCGGCTATCAGCCGTGACCTGCTTGGTTTGGGACTGCCGTACACAGTCAACTTTGAATTTTTGCCGAAGGGCATCAAAGTGCAGGGCGAGTGGTTTCCAGTTCTGAAAATGGATTGGTGCGAGGGTGAGCAGCTAGATAAATATCTGGAGAGAAATCTGGATAACCAGGCAAAAGTCCGGCGACTCGCGGATAAGTGGCATGAGATGTCACATGCGTTGCGCAAAGTCGGAATCGCCCACGGCGACCTCAGTCACGGCAATGTCATGGTCCTCGACGACGAAATCAAGTTGATTGACTACGACGGCATGTTTGTGCCTCGTTTGGCAGGGCGGAAAAGCAACGAGCGCGGACTCGAGCACTACCAGCACCCGGGTCGCACAGACAACCACTTCGGACGATACCTGGACAACTTTTCAAACTGGGTCATGTACACGACTCTTGTAGGCTTGGGCGAAGACAAAGAGTTGTGGAAACTCGTCAACATCGCCGACAAACACTTGATCTTCAGCAAGAATGATTTTGAGCATCCTAACCGCTCGAAGACTTTCGACATTTTAAAAAGTCACGAAGATAAGACACTGAGAACATATGCGACAACGGTGGAAAATCTGCTCCTTTACGATGTCGAGCAAATTCCTGATTTTCATCCTGACAAACCAGTGCTCTACCCACCTGAAGCATTTCAGCAAAAAAAGACTGCCAGCACTGGAGTTGGCGACCGCGGCGGACTTTTTAAACCAATCGACGACCAGACATTAGGCGACCGCGGAAGATTGTTCGACAATGCCGCCACAGAAAGAGGTGGTGATCGTGGCAAATTGTTCGCTGACACTTCCAGTCAGCAAAACGAGATACCAGCGAGTCAACCTAAAGTCGACGGTGTCTCACGCTACGGAAGAAGGGTCAGCCCCGCACAAATTGGCATTGGAGTGGCGGCAGCTGTCGCTATAGTGGCTGTCGTCGGCGCCGGAATATTCATGTCGATGAAGCATGAAACTCCCGAATCGATCTTGACTGACGGAATTGATGCAGAACGACTCGGGAAATCCTTCGATGCGAGAAAGAAATTTTTACTGGTTTCAGATGATGATAAAGTCGACGCCAGGGTTCGCTCAAAAGCTCACACCTTGATGGGGTTGAGCTACGCAAAAGAAGGACTCAGCAAAGATAACAAAGACAAGATGGACGAGGCCAAAGAGTCATTCACAAAAGCGATCGCGCTTGATTCCACTAACGCCGACGCATTTTATGGACGGGGTAAAATCTATCAGGCAAAAAAGGACCTGACCGACGCCAAAAGCGACTTCGCCAGTTCTGAACGACTTGACGGCAACATAGAAGAATACAAATCTGCTTTGAAAGACCTGGACAAATGAGTAATATCAATCAGTTCGCAGAAGGATAAGAAGATGTCGCAAGACCGCGGAGAGGTACCCTCGGACAAGGAACGTATTTCAGACAGAGGCCAACCTCCTGAAGACGATCAATCGCGCAACACAAAGCCTTCGCAAGTGGCGGCAAGTTACGACATGTTCGGCAATCCGTTGATGCCGGCGGCACCTGACCGAGTGCCTGGAGGAGACAGAGGTCACCTCGATCAGGCAAGCGGCGATCGGGGCAACATGCTGTCCTCTGAAAGCTCGGCACCACAGCCAGTACCAATCGTCTACACAGAAAAGAAACCTATCTCAAACAACGTCAAAATAGGCGCTTTGCTCGGTTCTATTTTTGCAGTTGGTGGATTGGTCTTCGTGCTTCTGGCCAATCCATTCAAACCGGCAGATAACAAAATAAGCAACAACAATTCAGGCTTCCACATGCCTGAGTTGCCGAAGCAAGTCATGAGCCCCCACGACATCTTCAAAACGTGCGGACCTTCTATTGTCACCGTGCAGATTCTGACAAAAGCCTATGCAGTGTCAATTCCAAAGTTCGAGCTTGTTTCACTGACCGATCCAGATAGTCCAGTTTTAGTTGTGCTGGATGAAGACGATAAACCACACCTCTATCAGGAAGGAAAACCAGTCGCAAGTGCCGGCGGCGTCATTGTCACACCGAAAGGCAAGTTGCCTGTAGTCGTAAAAATGGTAGGCACCACGCCAACAATTTACCTGGTGGATTCAAATGGCACCAAGCGAGCTGAGTTCCACGGTAGTTTCGAAAAATACACGACGACTGCCACCGGCAGTGGTTTCTTTGTGCGCCCAGACGTCATTGTGACGAACTATCACGTTGTCTCCAACCATGATTTAGGAGTTGCCGGATATGTCGGCGGCACAGCACAGATCACAGATAACCCCGCGAAGTACGAGATTCCTCGCAAGCCTATCGCCTTCGACAAAGAACACGATCTGGCTCTCATTTATATTCCCGGAACGAATGCGAAAACATTGCCAATGCGCACTGATGTAAGTTCGCTAACGGTTGGAGAGCCTGTGTATGCGCTCGGCAGCCCTAAAGGTGTGACGGGATCGATGTCTGAAGGTCTTATTTCATCGGATAAATTGCGCGGACGAGATCCACGAGATCCCGATTTGCCAAAATTGTATTTGCAACACTCGGCGAAAATCGATCACGGCAATAGCGGCGGACCGTTGGTGAATAACAAAGGCGAAGTGGTTGGTGTGAACACAGCCGGCATCGGAAACGGGACAGTGAACCTGGCGGTAGTCTCCAAATTCATCGAGGATCTGCTCAATCAGCCGGAAACACAAGCAACGATCGAGAAATTACAGAAATCAAATCAAACTGACTTGAAAGGTTAGAGTTTCAGAAATTTCTTCATTCGCTCTATCTCCTTATCCAACTCAGTTTTAAATTTGGGGTGACGCGGTCTTTTTCCAACAAATCCTGTTTCGACTTCCAGGCGACCAGTGGCGACGCTTACGTTGGCCCAACCGATTACATCATCTTTCCAAAGCATTGGCAAAGCGTAGTATCCACGCACTCTTTTAGCAATTGGGGTGTAAGCTTCGAAGCGGTAGCTCCAGTTCCAAAATAACTCGAATCGACTGCGATCCCAAACAAGAGGATCAAAAGGCGCCAGAAAGCGCACTAAAAGCGGTGGCTCCAGAAGCGCGCCGTTTCGATCGTCGAGCAACTGAGACGGAAGAACATATTTAACTCCATCAACCTGAATAACACTCAGCTCACCATCTAAGATGAGCTGGTTGAGCACATCTTTGACATTACAAGTATCTGGTTTTGAAAATCGAAGGCTCTGCAAGTTCTTAAAAGGCGCCGGTGCAAAAATGTTGGTGAGTAATTTGACGAGTCGCACGCCACGTTCTGCAGCAGGCAACGTTGACTTGAATTGCGCGATAGAATCGTAAATTCTAATTCCCTTCTCTCGACCGACAACACGCAATAATCCGCGCCGATGCAGATGTTCGAGAGCCCTGGTGGTCGCTTTTGAATAGCCCCCCCAGGCGTTGACAACACGTTCTGTTCCACAATGTTCTTCGAGATCCCGAGGGTGCATCGCACCATATTGCCGAACAACAGACAGTACTTTTTTTTCGATTGTTGTCAGTCCATCGAGTTTTCGCGGATGCAGCAGCTGCCAATTTTCATTAGGCAAAAATCCGTACGCGTACAGATAATCCTCTTCAAGATCCAAACTCGAATACTTTCGTTCAAGATCACCGGCACGATAGTTTTTTACGCGCTGCCTGAGAATCAGGTCCTGAGCGGTGGCTGGCGATCTTATCGGGTCTGCTTGCACAAAACCTAAACGCACAATTGCATCCCGCAAAGTCGTAGCAGGAAATAGCGAATTCTGGATCGCTATGGCACGCAAATAGTGGATATCATGGGTCACAGTTCTATTCGATTCCAAATAAAAACACCACCCGAATCGCTTCGCGGTGGTGTATCTACTACTGCCTGACTGTCCTTTCGAGGGACTCAGTATCTATGCTCGCTTCAGTCAGTCCGTCACGTGCATCGGGCTCTCTGCTACGGTTTCTGGTCAGCGCCGACCTGTCGTTTCCGCATTGCCCCTCGGCTCAAAGCATTGAACATTTAAGTCAGTGCTCACCGGTTATGTAATTAGTATACAGCTGCGAAAAATATCTTCCACTACCCCATTGTGTATTTAAGAAATGATTTTTCGCTATAGCAAGATTGACTGTTTGTGCCGTTTTTCGCGATACGCGATCAATGACAAGCGCTCGGCCAACAAAGCCAGTGGATTCAAAACAATTCGCATATCCAACAATCTGCAAAGGTATATATAAACGACTATCGCGCCGATAATAGTGTGAAAATCAGCGTTACATCTCACGCACCTTCACCCAGCCTTAACCACGGCCTGTCAAAGTATGTGCATTCGAGTTTGAATTGCAGACGTCAGAAAGTTGAACTCAACTGCGCGCAATTGCACGACAACTTGACTTCAACCAATCAAATTCAGTTAGTTTTACGCGAAAGTTGAACATCACCAAGGAAACGCGGTGGTGTTTTAACTTAGGTGGAGACTTGGTTTCCGTCCGACTTGCTTTCGTTCGAAATATAAGTGCACCCATAAATAAAAACACCACCCGAATCGCTTCGCGGTGGTGTATCTACTACTGCCTGACTGTCCTTTCGAGGGACTCAGTATTTATGCTCGCTTCAGTCAGTCCGTCACGTGCATCGGGCTCTCTGCTACGGTTTCTGGTCAGCGCCGACCTGTCGTTTCCGCATCGCCCCTCGGCTCAAAGCATTGAACATTTAAGTCATTGCTCACCGGTTATGTAATCAGTATACAGCCGCGAAAAATATCTTCCACTACCCCATTGTGTATTTAAGAAATGATTTTTCGGGATGGCAAGATCGACTGTTTGTGCCACTTTTAGCAATACGCGATCAATGACAAGCGCTCGGCCAACTGACTGCTGAGCTGGTGTGACCGTCGTATGTCCAACATGATCCTTTTGACTATATTTTAAGCTGTGATTTTTACCGATATCGGAATAAATTTCGATTCGAATTTTTACCGATATCGGAATAAGTTTCGATTTGAATTTTTACCGATATCGGCAAAAATCCATGACTGGAGAAGTCGATTTTGAAAGAGCTGGGTCGTTCAATCACTTGTCAAGCGCGTCTTCAACCAGGATTCACTGAATATCGTGTCCATATACAAGCGACCGGTGTCAGGCAAGACCGCAACAATTGTCAATGGACGTTCGCCATTTGATTCGCTATATCGAAGCGCAGCAGCGACAACACATCCACCAGAGCTACCGCAGAAAATCGCTTCCTTCTCAAGAAGCTCATGTGCCGTTTCAATTGAAGTCTTGTCATCGATGTGAATCGCCGCGTCGATCATATCCATCGACACATTGCCCGCGATGAAGTCACCGCCAATACCCTCGACCAGGTAGGAGGCCGGATGTGGTTCAGTTTTGTTTCGCCAGTCCGCCAACATGCTTCCCAGCGGATCGGCGAGAACTAATTTCACTGATGGTTTCATTTCTTTGAGGAAGCGGCCCGCGCCACAAATTGTGCCACCAGTCCCGATACCAGCGACTAAAACGTCGACGCTGCCATCCGTTTGTCTCCAGATTTCTGGACCCGTGAACTTGTAGTGCGCTTCTAGATTGTGTTTGTTATCGAATTGACTGACATACCATCCATTTCGCTCTTGTGCGATGCGTCGGCCCTGATTGATAAAATGGTCGGGATCGTCTATCAACTTTCCGCCGGGAACGACGATGGTCTCAGCTCCGAGCACCTGCATCAAGTGCACTTTGTCTTTGCCGACCTTCTCCGACATCACGGTTACAAGCTCATGCCCCGTCAATTTGGCTGCAAGTGCCAGTCCGATGCCAGTGTTACCTCCCGTCGCTTCGACAATCAACTGTCCAGGCTTGAGCGCACCTTCTTTCTCCGCCTGTTCGACCATATAGAAAGCAATTCTGTCTTTGACTGAACCTCCGGGATTCATAAATTCGCATTTGCCGAGCAAGGTGTGACGCCTGTTGCGATTGAGCTTGTTCAGGCGGACCATAGGGGTGTTTCCTACGGATTCTGCGATTGAATCCAATATTTCCACGAATAATCCTTTGCAAAGGAGCGCGCCAACAGTATAGTCCAGACTTGGTCTGCGGCCTTCCGATCCACCGATTGTGCAAACGCTGGCGCAGAAGACATATATTCATACGGTGTCTGCATACACAAGGCATGGGCATCTTATCTCTGTTAAATGCAAAGCGCGACCTATAGTCATACAATTCTTACACTGTGCAGTTCTTGAGGTAGGAACAATGTCCGAAAACGTGACGAGCGAAAACAACTCCGAAAGACCCGTAGAAAGACGTCGTGCTCGTCTACCTCAGCCGGATTTTACTCATTACAAGAAGCAGAACGCTTACCCTGGACCCAACTACTTTTTTGTGGGTCACTCATTCAACCTGGAACAAGCCGCTCAGGTGACCGATTTTTCCGAAAAGCGCGCCAAAGCAATTGATTCGGTGTTCGTTGATGACACAAAATGGGCTCCGGTAGACTCGGTTCTGAGTAACGAAAACTTCTCGCAGGTTTTGAGCCGCTTCGAAAACGACTTTCTGCATCGGTTGGATGGCGCGCTCATTGGACCGGCCATTGATAGCAACGGCAAAAACATCGCTGACTCATTCACGATCTGGCGCAAAGAAATGCGACGACAGGAACGGGAATCCGCCTAGGCTCTCAAATCGGCGCTCTCGAATCCGAATGTGTTCTCCAATCGACCGCGTTGAGAATCAGTGAAATTACTGATTCTTTTTCCATCCGCATCTGCCTGACGCCGATCGCTGCGCCAGACGCGGTTTAATACGGATTGGAGGGTCCCACTCCCGGGCATAACTCTGGAGCAGAAGTGGTCGCACGGAGCGGTAATGACCGAATTTCTCGAAAAACTAAAGTCACAAGAACTGGTTGTTACGGATTTGGGAGAGCCGGGCGACTCACCCTCAAAGCCCGCTCAGCAGACAAGTAAGACCTCTAACGATGGTGCAGCTGGCATCTTCAGGGATTCCGCTGACGAGAATTCTAGTACCGCAGACAAGACCTCTGATTCTGTAGCCCATGCAGACTACAGCGAACCGCCGGTCATAAACAATTCCGTTGCAACCACCTCAGTGGCGTCGCACGGACCACTTTCATTGAACAACCTCACCAGAACCACATCCGGATTGACACGGCACCGAGCGATTAAAGCGGGATGCATAGCGCTTTCGCTCGCGATTCTCAGTCTTGCGTTGGTTGATCTGAAAAGTCTGATTGAAAAGAAGGGCGTGCTCGATTCAAAGTTGCAATTCACCGCGGACACCTCCAAAAACAAACTGCCTCTCAGCTACGCTTATCTGGATAACGAAGCGTCAGAAGGTATGCGTCCTTTCAGGTCATCCAACTGGAGCGATAACCTGTTAGGTTACGCAGACGAGCAAGGAAACGTCGTATTACCACCTGTCTACTTGCAGGTAAGCGATTTTCACGATGGTCTGGCTGCAGTCAAGTTTCGCGGCGAGAAAGACAAAAACGGATCCTACACTTCTAAAGACGATCAGAACTGGGGTTACATCGATAAAACTGGAAAAATAGTTTTGCCGGCGACATACCGAAACGCCGGCGAGTTTCACAATGGGGCAGCGCCTGTAGTAATCAACGGCTTTGGCGCAATCATCGATAAAC
>DATNPY010000012.1:0-22199 GCA_036702955.1 Drouetiella sp.
GGATTCAACCACCGGCTCCATCTTGTAGACCGGCGGTCTGTAGCTAAAACGAGACATTTCCAGCTGACTATGTTTGCACTTGTTGGCTTTTACTGCGATCACGTTGATTGAGGCTTGCTGACTGCGCCAAACTGCGCAACCGGACGAACTACAAATAAATAAGTAGCCGCGGAAGCAAGCACAAAGAACACCATGGTGAGAGTCATCGCCCATGGAGACTTTCCATCATAGAAATTTGAAACAATCATTCCGCCTGTTGCGCCGATGACCATCTGCGCGCACGCCATCACTGCTGATACCACTCCCGCGATGCGTGGAAGCGGGTCAATACAACCGTGTGCCGTCGAAGGCGACAACATTCCGTATGCGAAGGTGAAAGCGAAGAGGGCAGGGAACAGAGTCAATGGGCTTGCTGCACCTGTCAGAGTAAGGCAAAAAATGGATAGTACTGCAAGTAGAGCAATTGTCACGCCTGTATTAATTGAGACCGTCGGCGAAATCTTGCGCTTATTCATTTGTCCATTGCAAAACGCACCGGTCATGATTCCGAATGAAACACCGGCAAACAAGTATCCGAATTGCTGGTTGGACAATCCATAATTTTGCATCATCAAAAGAGGTGAATTAGTCACATAACCAAATACGGCGCCGAAATAGAGTGCATTCATCATCGCGAATCCGAAACTTTGTCTGTGTCGAAAGACTTGTTTGTATTCACTCCACAGTGCTTGCACGGTAAGTGGTGCGGTATTCAACTTCGCAGACTCGGCGAAGCAAAAGTAAACAACCAGGAAGAGCGTCGCTCCCAACAAAAACAGGAGCAAATAGATATGACGCCATATGCCCAGCGTCAAAATCCATGCGCCTATTGTAGGAGCAATCATGGGAGCGAAACTTCTGATCGCTCCGACCTGCGCAAGTCGGGCGCGAGCTTCATGCCCCTCGAAAAGATCTCGAACAAGAGCCGTGTTCAAAACCGTTGCTGCCCCAGAGCCTAATCCCTGTATGGTTCTACATACTAGAAGGGTCTGAATGTTGGGTGCGAAAGTGCAGCCTGCCGCCGCCAGCGCGAAAGCGGCACAGCCTGACAAAAGCACCGGTCGACGACCGTATCGGTCTGACAGGGGTCCACAGAAGATAGGCGCAATTGCAAATCCAACCAGAAACAGGCTCAATGTCATTGCTGAAGCCTGATCTGTGGTGTGCAGATTGTTGGCGATCAGGTCCAGAGCCGGCAGCCCCATGTCTATAGACAGCGGTGGCAGAACGCCCAATCCAACAAGAAAAAGGGTGAACCAGAAGGAATGTTTGTCTATTTGTCCAAATTTGCGCCTCGCGGGCGCCGAATTTGCATCGTGGTCGTCTTGAAGTGCGCAATTCTCCATCAGAACAGAGTAACCCAAAGACGCGGCGCCAACCTGGATTCTAAAGAATGAATACTTACGTTTCATGTCGCAATTGCTCAAAACAGGCGACTCCGCCGGTTTCAAGGTTAAGTGCTGAGCAGTTGATTGGAGCCGTGGATGGGAGCCGTTGCCCGGAACCGTTGATTGGAGCTTCTTGCTCGGAGCGTTACCTGGAACCGTTGATTGGAGCTTATGGCTCGGAGCCGTTGCTCAGAGCCATTGCTTGGAGCCCTGGATTGGAGACTTTGGCTGAACTGCCCAGCTGTCAGGAATCATGAGACGGAACTGCTCGTCAGATGGTTAATAAAGTCCTGTAGTCCCGCGTACGTTGCACTCAACTGATCGTTTGCATCGCGCACCTCCACTTCAAATATGAGTCTCTTCTCGCCCCGTTTGAAACTGGTGTTGAGAAAGACTTTTTGTGCCTGGCTGTTGCTGCCAATTCTAAGGTAGCAGTGGTTGCCAACGAAAATGTGGGCACTGCTATATTCACTTTCAAGTGACTGCTCTTCGAGTTCGGATGACGAACCGAGTTTGGATGACGGCTCCAGTTTGGGTGACGAATAACCCTCTGCCAGAAATACCCCCTCTACCTTGCTCAAAGGAAAAACTTTCCAGATCAGGCCATTTGCTTCAGTTAGCTGAAAACCATTGCATTCCTTGTAAAACTCTAAAAACTCACCTGGCATATTCATGCAACGATTTTTGCGAAGCAGATTTTCGCACTTAGCGCTGAGCACATCTGCAGTTACTGCTTTGCGCTTTCTGAAGATTGTTGGTGCTGACAGACACGACCACCCTTTCTCACGCATAGGTCTGACAGCCCAGCCGATCTTTGGTTGAACAGCTCCTGTATTTTCGTTCTGCTCGACACCAACGAAGCCTCCAATCATTTCCATTTTTTGCTCAGCCCCATTTATTATGTCGATGCAACGAAAAGGTACAACAGACATACCTGCAGGCAGTGTGTCGCTGCTCACGCCTATTTCTCGATGCGGTTCATATTCAGGTCCTTCAAGCAACAATGGATTGATTTCAGTCCATGTACCGCTTGCTAGATTTTTCACATACGGAATCAACTTCACTATCCAGCCATTAATAAAAGTTGCACCGTAGCGGTTGGGCAACTTGTACATGCCCTTCCACAAATCGACATCGATGTTCCCCCTGGAGGCATCGCAAAATATGTCTGTGACGCGACGCAGGTGGGGCAGCCAGAAATCCATCTGATAGCGTTCCAGAAGTTCAATTTTCTGGCGCAACTTAGCCCAATCGTCGGCAGTGCCAGTCAGTGTAATTTCAGGAAACCCGCAACCACTCAACAAAATGTATTCGTAGTATGACTCGAAAACGTCGAGCAGGCACACCTGTGATACGAGCTTATCAACAGGACTGGTAGTGGAGAAATCACTCAACAACTCTGAGCCGAAAGTTGTATCAGAACATAATTTCAAAGCAAATGCGTTGATTACTTCATCCCATTCACTTTCAGGAGAAGAGGGGTCGATGTCCATAACAATCGGTAGTTCCTTGCGCCCAATATGCTTGACGAGAACAGAACGTAATTTCTCGTGATGGAGATGAACATGCATGGCCAGCCCTTGCAAAATTGTTATCCAGATCATGTCCGGCGACAAAATCAACGGCAGATGCAGAGCAAAAGCGGTGTGAATTGCCTCAAAGAAAGCATTGGAATTCGTTTCGGATTTTACATTGGAGTTGTATCCAGAACAGGCGAGAACGGGCTCTTCATCACGCTGCAAAACGCAGCGCAGAATTCTGTCTATACTGTCTCGAGTTTTACACAGAGTGAGCACTTGATTGGATTTGTCTACGTTGTGGACGCGAAAAGTAACGCCGGCTGAAGATTTTAGCTTCATGCAGCACCTCAAAATATATGTGTGGCAACTACTTTGTACTATCTATATTTTACTTTGATCGAACTTTTTATGCTTATTCCAGGGACTGTAAACCCTTTTCTACACTGCTATTTCAGCCACAAAACAATTAATGATGCCAGTAAATCACGCATATGGTGCAGGACATAACGCACACTTAAACGGCGTCTGCGTATGTAGCACTTCAGCGCGCAAAAAGTGCGAAAGTGGGATAGGGGAGCCGGAACCCGCAGCCGTGTGTGGACGTCCGATTAGAAACACTATTTTTCAACCAAATCAGGTTTGTTTTGCTTCCGATTTCGATAGTAATGAGCGACAACGATCGAGCATCAGTGTAGTAGCCTTATCGCCTGGCATCATGTCGGCTGCCGTGACAAAAAGTTGCTCAGCTTCTCTAAAACGACCGTCCTCGAAAGCCCGTCGGGCCTGTCTGAAAATTTCAATAGCCTCTTCATGCAAGCCAGAGAGAGCGCCATTCACCGACAGAAGTTCGTAAACGGATTGATGCTGATTATTCGCTCCGACTACAACGCGATCCAACTCGCGAGCTTCTCCCTCAGCAAGAAACCGTGCTGTGCCTGGACCAACGATGCAAGTCGTACCATACTGTCTATTAAACGAATCTAACTGCATAGCGAGATCAACAGTTGGTCCCAGAGCGCCGTATTGGACTAGAGACGAGTCACGGGATCCGGCGTCAATAGTGCCGCATATGGCATCACCAGAATTGATAGCGCATGTCAATCCGAAGGGAGAGGGAGAGCGAGTGCTGTTTTCACTACTGCTGTCAAGCCGTTTAAGGCGTGCTCTCATATCACCTATGCACTGTGCTGCGGCCGCGACCTGAGCACTTTCATCCATCGCAATGGGTGCGCCCCACAAACCGATGACGCCGCAATTCCAGACACGCTCAACCAGTCCACCATGTTCACCAATGGTTGCCATCATTACACCCAAACACTGATTGAGAATTTGCAAAACCTGTTCAGGAGCCTTACCTTCAAGTTCCTGGGAGAAATCATGAAGCTGGCAAGCTGCGATTGTGACATTCATCAATTTGCCGGTGAGCCCGAGTTCGGCAAGCAAACGTCGCTCAATTTCATTGGCAAGCGGCTTGGCAGCCAGGGAGCGAAACAGCTTTGTCTGCTTTGCTTTCTCGCGCTTGATTTTGAAATATTGGTCTAACAAAACAATGATGGTAGCCGGCCACGCCACGGCTGCGATGGGCACCACAACCGGTATCAAAATCCTCAAAGAAGCAAAAGCATAGAAGGAAATGGACAGCCAGAGCGCAGTCAAAAGCGCCATGGCCGACAGACTGAGAAAAGGTCGGTATGCGCAGCGAGCCAATATTCTCCCAACTAAAATTCCGACAAAGAGTATCAGGAGAAGCATTTCCCACTGATCGGGCTCAGAGAGAAATGTGCGGTGCATGACATTTGTAATCAAGTTAGCCTGAATTTCTACACCGTTCATGGATGTTGGTGGCGGCGCGGCAGGCGTAAGAAAGTTTGAGACTGAACTGCCGTATGAATAGCGCTGTTGGCTCATTCCAGGCATAAATGGTTCGAAGATACCAATAACCACAACTTTATGCTGAAAAGGATTTTGCGCAGCCTCCGTGGATTCCCCTGCAGGTCCAGAGATGGTCTCAAACCAGCCATGTTGAGCGTGTTCTTTCCAACTGAGAGCGCGCCACAGCGGAATGGCGCGATAAGAACCTGGCGGTCCAGCATAGTTAATCCTCACGACAGCCGGCACAAGTCGGTCGCGGATGTACACTGTGCCATGGTCATCGACAATCGAACGTGCACCAACCTTTTTTTCAACTACTCTCAGTGCGAGCGATTTATAAAACGCCGGTCCAAGTTGATCGAACAGCATGGTGCCACGGCGCACCATACCGTCTGAATCAGCGATTATTACATTGTTGCCGACAGAACCAGAATCTTCGCCTACCGCTTCAATAAAAGGAGCGCCCGGTGAGCGTAGCAAAACTAGCGACTCACCATGCGCGCCTTCTGTCGCAGGTCCCCGGTCAAGTCCTGAGCTGAGGACGACATTTTTGGCATGTCGCAGTTCTTCGAGCAAGGCGTTATTGTCGGCGTTTCCATCTTCACCAGAAGCGGTATCAGGACCATTCGCCGCGGATCTTAGCTCTACACCATTAGTGGTTTCAGAAGCAGACGATCTGGCTTTCCCTGCTTCACCATGCCCGGTATCAGCAGAGGTTGTTGACGCTTTCCCAGCCACAGCGTGCGCGGTATCAGCAGAGGTCGTCCTGACTTTCCTAGCCACAGCGGGCGCGGTATCAGCAGAGGTCGTCCTGACTTTCCCAGCCACAGCGGGCGCGGTATCAGCAGGGGTCATCCTGGCTTTTCTACCTTCACCAGATGTGGTATCAGCGGTGATAGCCCTGGTTGTTGCATCGAGAGCTGCATCCAGCACGACGACGTCAGCCTCAGCTTCTTCCAATGTCTTGAGCAAACTTGCGAACAACTTTTTAGGGCACTGATGAACATCGGCAATTCCGAGTTTCTGAGCTGATTCCTGGTCAACAGAGATAAGAACGACATCTTTGACCGCAGGACTTCTCCAGCCCCCGTTTGGCCACAGATAATTGCGCAAAAGAAAATAGTGATCTTCCAGGCGCAGCTCCGCGTCCGATAACTCAGGATGAACGGGAGGACAATGACAAATTTCCAAAACACAAATTACAGCGGCGACTGCAACACAAATCGCCATGGCTCGATTAGCAAGACTTTGAAAGCGTTTTCGGATTTTGCCGAATACGCGAGAAGGCGCCTGCTGATCGGTTTCACCCGGTGCTGAACTCATCTTCAACCCATCTGATACATGCAGAAAGCACTGTTAGTCCACGACTGTAACTGGTGATATTCCACGCTCAAGCCGAAAATACCCGACTGCATGACCAGTTCGGGCAATACAAAAAACCTGCGATCCTACTTCACCTGTCGGCCTAATCTGCTTTTTATCTGTAAGACAGGCAGTTCCAGCGCTTTTCCGGCTCGGAAATTCGCAAATGCTAAATCGTGAAAGTAAAAATTTGGACAGTACAGGATTCGAACCTGTGGCCTCTTCCATGTCAAGGAAACGCGCTACCAACTGCGCCAACTGTCCATTCGAGGCTTCATTTTAACCGAGCAGAGCCTGCGTAGCAAGTTCTCGGTCGGGGCAGCCTCATCGCTGTCGAGTGAAACGGGGAGAAAAACAGGCGGCACCCAGATTTGAACTGGGGGATGGAGCTTTTGCAGAGCTCTGCCTTACCACTTGGCTATGCCGCCAAAATTTCCCCGCCACTCGAGGCAGTTGAAAGTATCGTATGCGGTCTGTACATCGTTTGTCAACGCGACGTGCGGTTATGATAATTCAGGTGATGCCGTGCAGCTAACTGCACAGGCTTTCTTCGGGTTCAATTAGAGGTATTACGGTTGCTGGCAATAGTGTTGAAGCGCTGCTTGGGCTCGTTGCCTTTGCTGTTCCTGCTCTCGCTTGTATCATTTTGCATCATCAAAGTGTTGCCAGGAGACCCGGTCGAAATCATGCTGGGTTCAGCGGAGAAGGACGTTCCGGCCGAACAGGTAGCACTCATGAGGAAAGAGCTTGGGCTTGACCAGCCACCTGTCAAACAGTACTCAGCCTGGCTTTCGGGGATTCTAACGCGAGCCGAATTCGGCAGGTCTTATCGTGATGGGCGCCCGGCGATAACGGTCATTAAAGAGCGACTGCCTGCGACTCTTGTGCTGGTTGGAACGGCGCTGACAATTTCATTTACAATCGGCATAATTTGGGGTCTTTTCATGGCCTGGCTGAGGCTAACGAAAGCATCCAAGATCGATTCTTTCCTGATTGGGCTTGCACTTCTTTTCTACTCGGCGCCGAGCTTCTGGGTGGGATTTCTGGCAATCGCGCTGGTTGCAGGACTTGCCCCGCTATCTGGCATTCCGGTGTTGGGTTTGCACAATCCCGGCGATAAAGGCACGCTGCTTGCGCTTTTCGAACACGCGATTTTGCCTGCGCTGGTTCTCGCCAGCCGCAGAACCGCAAAAGTAGCGCTGTTTGTGCGTGCATCGACTATCGAAGAGATGAATAAAGGATATGTCACGACCGCTCGGGGCAAAGGTTTGAGTAATGCGGCGGTGATTGTGCGGCATGTTATGAAAAACAGCTTCTTACCAGTAGCCAGCCTGATCGGGCTATCTTTGCCGGCGCTGCTTGGAGGTTCGGTTCTTGTGGAGTCAGTCTTTGCCTGGCCAGGCATGGGGCGATTGGCAGTTGATGCCACTTTTGGTCGAAACTATCCAGTTTTGTTAGCGCTCATAATGATTTACGGCGCCCTGGTAGTTTCGTCAAATCTGGTCGCCGACATCGTGCAGCTCTATCTCGATCCGCGAGCGCGTGACCAGGAGCTGAACAGTCGGTCTCAGCTGGCACGAGGGCACGCATAATGCCTGTCATGAAGGAGTTCGAGCATAAGCGCATTTTGTCTACGACAGACAAAGGCACAGTGGCTGTCTATCGAATTCGCTTCAGCAAAAGAATTGTTTTTGGCTCGATGGTACTGGCGTTAATCACCGCAATTGCCATTCTCGCGCCGAGGCTGGCGCCCATAACTTATGAATATTCGCCTCTGTCAGCGCATCTATCACTAATCAACCTGCCACCAAATTCACCAGGGCACGTATTCGGCACAGACTATCTTGGTCGAGATGTCTTCGCCGAGGCGATCTGGGGCAGTCGCGCTTCATTAATCGTGGGACTGTTCGCGGCGCTGATCGCAGTTTCCTTCGGCAGTATCTGGGGCTCGCTCAGTGCTTTCGCCGGGGGCATCGTAGACACGATTATGATGCGAACAGTGGATGGTTTGCTTTCCATTCCAAGCATCATCCTCCTGCTTGCCTTGAATGCACTTTTGTCCGCTCCCAGCATTGTGGCTACATTGCCTCAGCCACTTCTGACGCTCTTGCACATAACCAGTTACAGCTTCGGCGACCTGCCCATCGTCACAGTAGTGGCGGTTATCAGCGCTACCACATGGTTGGAGGCGGCGCGCATTTCGCGGGCAAAGATTACAAGTGTGAAATCCGAGGAGTACATCGAAGCAGCATCAGCCCTAGGAATGGGAACGAGGCGCATGCTGTTCAGACACCTTCTGCCAAATGCGGCATCAGTGCTGATGGTCGAAGCCACGCTGCTGGTTTCAGATGCGGTGCTTATGGAATCCGGCTTGAGCTTCCTGGGATTAGGGCTCGGACCGGCAAATCCCAGCTGGGGCAGCATGCTTACGGCTGCACAGATCAGCCTCACTCAGGGAAATTGGTGGGCGGTCTTCATTCCCGGACTTTTGATTACGCTGACGGTCGGCTCTGTAAACTTGATTGGTGAAGGATGGCTTGAGATGCTAGGAAGAAGGCATCCGGCCGCATAATAAAATCCTCTCACACAGACAACAATGTGGTCAGTTAAAATGAAGGAAGTAAAGTGAAGGAATGTATGCCGAATCTACTCCGCAGAGCCACTCTAGTTTTTGTTGCCACAGTCTCGGTTGTGTCACTGTCTTCATGCGGGAATCAAAAGGAAGTTTCCTTCAAATCGGGCGGCATGACTCACACATTTGCCGAGGGACAAGACGCCGTTCCAAAAGACTTTCCGCTCCCGATTTATCCGGGTGCCACCACATCTGGTTCTGTCTCTGCCGGTGGAGAAGATCAGGAACATTCGCAATTTTTGATGCTGTCGAGCAACGATTCAATGGACAAAATCAGCGAATATTATCAGGGGCAGCTCAAAGACAAAGGTTGGGAAATCGACAAAGTCGACACGAGTCCGAAATTGGTCAGCATCGATGCGCACAAAGACAAACTTCAAGCCAATGCGGAGCTGGTCGAAGATTCCGATTCCGACAAAACAACGATAAGCTTGCAGGTCAGCCAGCAAAGCGACAATCCGAAAGAAGACAGCGAAGCTGCGGCAGAAAATTTCAAGCCTGATAAAGTCACGCCACCAACAGACTAGTTGATGTGAGCGAAGCGAGTAAAGCTAGTTTGAACACCAGCACTGACGCACTGGGTGAAGTGGTGTCATCATCCATTACTGGACTGGTAGCGGAGTGCTGGACGGTTGAAGATGCTGATGGTCTGCCGTCTGTGAAGAAACCGCGATTTGGAAGTTTCCTGACCGTCGATTCTGAAGAAACTGGTCTGCGAATTTTCGCGGTCGTATTCAATGTCATTACGGGTCCGCAAGACAACATGCATCGCCCCTCGGCTCTTGGTCTGACGCGCGAAAGATTGAAGGCGGAGCAACCGCATATTTTTTCGCTTCTGCGCACGGAAGTTCATGCCGTCACGATCGGATACAGAAGTGGTGGCACTGTGTTTAATCATTTGCCACCGCAACCGCCTGAAGTGCATGACTTTGTCTATCAAACAAACAATTCCGAGATCAAGTCTCTGAGCGAAAGTTTCGAGTTCTTGCGGCTTTTAACAACAATTTCGTCTGTTCCCACAGATGAACTGCTGGCGGCCTCCGTGCGCGAAGCCTACCTGGCGCGAGGCAATGATTATCAATTTCTGATCGAGGCGGGGCAGTCGTTGTCTCACCTGCTGCGTTCGGATTATGACCGATTGCTCAGTGTTTTGAGGAAGATCAAACCCAGCGTGTAGTTTGATAGGGGCTCGCCTTCTGTCGCCAGGATGTCACCTGAACGCCGTCGACTCACTGATGGCATTCAACCGTTTGATCATTGAGTCCGGCAGTTTCAGCGAAGCAGCCTGGAGATTTTCGCGCAGATGAACGCGTGAGCTAGTACCAGGAATCAGCAAAATATTCGGCGAGCGCTGCAAGAGCCAGGCTAACGCAACCTGCATTGAAGTCGCATTGAGTTCCTGCGAGATCTGGTTTAACACCTCGACTTGCAATGGAACGAATCCGCCCAGGGGAAAGTATGGGACGTATGCAATGTTCTGTTTCGACAGATCGTCAATCAGCCCATCGTCACCACGTTTTGCAATGTTGTAGAAGTTTTGCACACAAACAATATCCGTAAGTTTTTGTGCGTCTGCAATTTGCCTGGCTGTTACGGTACTCAAACCAATGTGCTTGATGTGTCCCTGCTTTTTCAAATCAATTAGAACGCCTAATTGCTCTGCGAGCGGTTCGTCGACAGGATCTGTGAAACCGCCCACACGCAAATTGACTATATCAATAGCATCGATTTTGAGATTGCGCAGGTTATCGTGCACGCCGGATATGATGTCCTCTCTAGACAAGGCGCGCTGCCAGGATTTATCAGCGCCACGCCGCGCCCCGACTTTGCTGACTATGACCAGGTCTTTCGGATAAGGGTGTAGAGCTCTCTGGATTATTTGATTGGTTATGTGCGGTCCATAAAAATCGCTGGTGTCGATGTGATTGACGCCGCTATCTATCGCTTCACGCAAAACTGATATTGCCTCATCTATATCTTTAGGCGGTCCATAGATTTCGGGACCAGATAGTTGCATGGCACCGTATCCCATTCTATTAACGGTCAAATTTGTGCTGGGGAACGTGAAAGTTCCGACTGATTCCATTTCTATCCTCCCGCCTGATTACAATTTACATTTTATGTTACTTGTAAGAGTCTCTCACGGAAATTACAAAATGTCTAGTTTGTAAGTTGACTCATCAGTACTGCGAAGGCTTGGGATAGTAATGGTTGTGGCTGTTGTTGATTAAGCTGCTACCGATGGCTTGGGTTGTGGCTGTTGTTGATTAAGCTGTTACCGATGGCTTGGGGTGGAATCTGGTTCCACATACTTTAAATAGAGCCAGATAGCAAAGCTGACTATGACAATAAGAATCGTAGAGACAGCAGAGCCGAAAGCCCAATCACGAACGGTTAGAAATTGATTTTGAATCAAATTGCCGATAAACATCGTTTTCGCGCCGCCCAGCAAATCCGGAGTAACGTAATCGCCAAGAGCAGGGACGAAGACCATGATGCTGCCGGCAACCATGCCTTTGGACGATAGAGGCAAAGTCACTTTCAAAAATGATTGCCATGGAGTGGCGCCGAGATCGGCAGCTGCTTCTAACAAACGCGTGTCCAGTTTCTCAAGCGAGGCATACAGCGGTAGCACCATGAAAGGTAGATAGTTATACACCATTCCCAGCAGCACCGCCCATGGTGTATAGAGAAGAACCGGAGGATTTTGCCAACCAAGAGCTTGCAGCGCTTCGGTAAATATCCCGGTGGGTCGAAGGATAGTCATCCAGGCATAAATGCGCAATAAAAATGACGTCCAGAGTGGTGCCACCATCAGTGTCATGAAAAAGTTCTGCTTTTCTTTTGGTACAGAAAAAGCCAACCACAATGAAAACAAAGTGCCCAGGAACAAACAAATTGCTGTTGTCGACGAGGCAAGCACTAACGAGCGCAACAGTGATTTCAAATATGGACCGGTGAAAAATCGCGAGTAATTTTCGAAATTCAGACCCAGTACGATTTGCCCCAGATCATCACGGCTGCCGAGGCTGTAAACGAGCAGGATGACCAGCGGCAGAACCATAAAGACCGAAAGCCAGAGCCCCGCGGGCAAAAGGATGAGCTGCCCTTTGCTCCAGGGCGTCAAAGCGGGATTTCTATTCTTGATTACAGTGTTCATGACGCCATAAGACTACCGTATGGGCGCTCGGCTGAGTTCTTGATTACAGACCAGCCCAACAACATTATCAAAAGTACACCTTTTGCAAGGAACGCCATCCCGATTTGCAAGAATAGACTTGCTGACCCCGATTGGATAAGAAAACTTGCGCGTTATTTTTCTCGGCACACCCGAATTTGCGGTACCAACCCTGCAGCAGCTGATCGACTTTCCTCATACGGATGTTGTCGCTGTTGTGACTCAGCCAGACCGACCGTCTGGTCGCGGTAACAAAATGCATGCACCTCCAACAAAAGTGCTAGCCGAAAAACACAACATCAAGGTTTTCCAGCCCGCTAAACTTTCGAAGTCGCCGGAGATAGTACAAGCAATGAGGGACCTGCAGCCCGACTTGATTGTGATGGTGGCATTCGGTCAGATTTTGAAAAAAGAGGTATTGAACATGCCACCGAAAGGCGTGATCAACGTGCACGCATCGCTGTTGCCGAAACTACGTGGAGCAGCGCCTTTGAACTGGTCAATCATTAACGGTGATACCATCGCCGGTGTTACAACTATGTTTACCGAAGCCGGAGTCGACACGGGTCCGATGCTGCTGAAAAAGCATACCAACATCGACAATGAAATGAACGCAGAACAACTGGCTCGAATTTTGGCTGTTGACGGAGCTTATCTGCTGATAGAAACCATCCAGAAGCTGCTCGATGGAACGCTCGTGGCAGAGCGACAGGACGATTCGCAAGCGACACTGGCGCCTATGTTGGACAAAGAGCTGGGGCGCATCAAGTGGGATAATTCGGCAAAATCGATTCACGATCTCGTTCGCGGTATCGTCCCCTGGCCGGGAGCGTTTACTATCTTCAACGGCGCGCCATTGAAGATCTGGAAAACAAAAGTGGGAGCGAAGCCTGAACAAGCACTGGCGCCCGGCTCGATTCAGAAAGCCGGCGATAAAATTTACGTTGTTTGCGGCGACGGCAGCGAGACGCTGGAGTTATTGGAAGTCCAACCACCAAGCAAGGCGAAGATGCACGCCAGAGATTGGGCAAATGGTGCCCACATAAAAACCGGCGATGTTTTCACGACAGAGCCGGGAGCTGATCAAACCGCGAAAGCAGCCCGTGTTCAGTCAGCCAAAACAGCTGGTGACCAGTCCGCCATGACTGCCGGTGATCGATCCGCCATGACTGCCGGCGGACAATCCGCCATGACTGCCGGCGGACAATCCGCAATGACTGCCGGCGGCCAGTCCGCCATGACTGCCGATGATCGATCCGCCACGACTGCCGGAGATCGATCCGCTGGCACCCTCAGCACGATGAGCGCGTCGGGGGCGGAGACTTTTGAAGACCCGGGAGACAAACAGCGATGACTACGGTTATAACGGGGCTGACTTCCAGAAAAGTTGCACTGGAAACTCTTATTAAAGTCGACAAACAAAAAGCATACTCAAACCTGGCGCTAAATGCAGCATTCAAACGCACTCAGCTGAGTGAACGAGATCGAGCTTTCGTGACAGCACTCGTGCAGGGCGTGATGCGAAACAAGTTACACTTGGATGAGATTATTCAATCACTGTCAAAGCATCCGCTTCAAAAGCTATCATCGTCTGTCTTGAATATTTTGAGACTTTCCATTTTTCAGATTGAAGAGATGGTCGACATTCCGCAATCAGCTGTAGTAAACGTTGCAGTGGAGCTGGCGAAATCTGCTGGTCACAGAGGACACGCACCCTTTGTGAACGGAGTTTTGCGAAGCTATCTGCGGCAAAGAGAAAAAACAGCCGCTCATCCTGAGCTGGTTGTTGCAGACATCGACAGCAGCGAGGAAAAATTATCCACCGATTATTCGGTGCCCCAATGGCTCGTCAAACGTTGGATCGCAAATTTCGGTAAAGAAGAAGCGATAGAGCTGCTCAAATTCGCCAAGAGCACTCCGCCAGTTGTAGTGCGCACTTGCGAAACGGCTATCACTGCGGATGGATTGCAGAACATTTTTGAAGGGAAGGGAATTAAATGTCATCGCGGCAACCTTGTCGATTCCTGTTTCATCATCGACAAGATGAAAGGTCCGCCTGAGAAATTACCGGGATACAACGAAGGTCTATTCAGCGTGCAAGATGAGGCAGCAGCCTTCGCTTCAGTAGTTGTCGAACCTGCGAAAGGCGACTTTATCATCGATTTGTGCGCTGCGCCGGGCGGTAAGTCACTCCATCTCAGTGAGATGTTGGATAACAGCGGTCGCATCATCGCTGTCGATATCAGCGAATCCAGATTGAATCTCATCAAGAAGAACAGGACGAGGTTGGGACTGAAAAATCTCGAGACGGCAGTCGCGGACGGCAGACAATTCAAATCAGATCGACTTGCCGATAAAGTACTGGTGGATGCGCCCTGCACCGGTACTGGTGTCATAAACCGGCGCGCAGATTTACGCTATCAACGGGAACAGGAAGATGTATCTGCGCTGGTCGAGCTGCAGCGGGAATTGCTGACCAACGCGGCTGCACTTGTAAAACCGGGCGGTAAGCTGATCTACTCGACTTGCTCACTTGAACCAGAGGAAAATTTCGACAACATCCGCTGGTTTCTAACGGAGTTTGAAGAGTTCGAGGCTGATGACTTTGGACAGCTGGTTCCGGAAAATATTCGAAACCAGTGTTCGTCGACATCAGGTCCTATGTGCAAAACAGAAGCAGAGATGAACCGACTTTGCCAGATTCAATTGATGCCCACAAAACACGGCGTGTCAGGATTTTTCATCGCGCGCATGAAGAAAAAATCGGTCTAGGAAACACTTGTGATCAGAGTCCAGCTTGAGAGGAAAGACACGTGTTAATTGAATTGGGAATTGCAGCGGCAGTGTTGTACGTTCTTTCGGGTGTTCGAGTCGTGAAAGAATACGATCGCCTGGTCGTGTTTACTCTGGGAAAGGCAAACAACGTGATCGGTCCTGGCATTCAGGTCATCTTTCGGGGCATCCAAAATACAAAAAAAGTCGATCTGCGCATTATTACGATGGGTATTCCGATGCAGGAGATTATCACTAAAGACAACATCTCGTGCAAAACCGCGGCGGTCTGCTTCTTTCAAATAACAGATCCTTATAAAGCAGTGACCAAAATCGAAGATCCAATTACTGCGACAAATCAAATTGCGCAAACGACGCTGCGAAGCATTCTAGGACAACACGAGTTAGACGAGATTCTGACAGAACGAGATGCAATCAATGCCAAACTCTCCGACATCATCGACAGACAGACCGAAGGATGGGGCATCAAAGTCATCGCGGTGGAATTGAAAGATGTGGAAATTCCTGAACAGATGCAGCGCGCCATGGCGCGACAAGCCGAAGCCGAGCGCGAGCGTCGCGCCAAAATCGTCGCGGCGGAAGGTGAATTTCAGGCGGCAGAACGACTAGCTGCCGCTGCAAACGTGATTGCGTCGCAGCCTGGTGCTATGCAACTGAGACAATTACAAACCATGGTCGAAATATCATCAGAGAAAAATTCGACCGTAATAATTCCGATTCCGATGGAGATGCTGGAGTTCGCCAAAAATGCGGTGCCTAAATCAATCAAAGTTGTCTCCGAAGAGAAGAATACTTAGGACTCTTCGAATGATAGAGTTCTGTGATTGGGTTCTGTGATTGGGTTCTGTGATTGGGTTCTTTGATTGAAATTTCTTTGATTCTGAGTTCTTTCAATTTGAGTTCATTCAATTAAACTTTCTCTGATTCTTTTAGTTAAACTTCTCTGACTCTGTTCTTTGATTCAGCCTCTCTGATTCAGCTTTTGTGCACCTGTTGCTTCAGATACTCAGATAATGTGGTGTGCTTAGGACGTTTTAAAATCCAACTGCAGGCTTCTACAACTGCAGCTTGCACTTCTTGTTCAGCATGGGGACCGGAGGAACCAGCATCTGGATCGAGTGGTGAACCAGCATCCGGACCTGCAGATGAACCAGCATCTAGACCGAGTGGTGAACCAGTACGAGAATCATGGGCAGCGTCTAAGTAAGACCCCGCCGACCCAGAAAAATTCTCGATTGAGGTCTCGAAAATTAGCTTGTAAGCGGCGATGCCCTCACCGTACCAGATGAACACGCGGGTCTTCTCACCCATGCCGAAGTTTATGAGGAGATGATCGATGTCTTGAGACGGAGCGACATCGAAGTGCCGTTCGTAATCAGCGATAACATCACCACCACCACCAGCGTCAAAACCGGCTTTGCATTTACCAAACATTCCCGTTTGATATGCGCGCCCTCGGCAAACTATTAGCGAATCATTCTTTCGCCTGTAAGTGAGCCATCCACGCCAGTTTTGCGGAACTTTCGCGGCTAGACTGACACCAATCTCGGATTCGATCAGCTGAAGCAGCAGCACACACTCGGGCGTCATCTCGCCCACACCCCTTGCTGCTTCTTCTTTGGCAATCAGCTCAGCTTCTAATTCTAAAAGCTTAAAATGAAACATCGAATCCTTCAATAAATGCTTTGCGGCCAACCTCTAAATTATTCCCAATTCTTTTAGCGCAAGCATGAACGCCATGACCAGCATAACTACACCAAAAGCTCGACGCAAAAACGAATCTTTCAAGCGTAAAGAAAGGAGACTGCCAAGCCAGGCGCCCGGCACCGCACCTGCAACCATTGACAGCGCCAGATGGAAGTCCATGTGACCTTGCGTAGCGTGCGTCAACGTGCCAGGAATCGAAACCGCAGCGATCACTAAAAGCGAGGTGCCGAACGCGGCTTTTACCGAAATGTTAAATGTGTACAGAAGACAGGGCACAAGAATGAAGCCACCGCCCACACCGAAGAAACCGGCGAGAAATCCTGCCCAGAAACCAATCCCAATTGCAACGTGCGCTGGTACCACTGGGGCGACTTCATATTCACCAGTGTTGCCCTCTCTCTTCTTTCTCGTTAGTGCTTCGCCTATTCCCAGGGCCAGGTCGAGTCCTGCGACACCGGCGAAAACAGCGAATAGAATCATAAGAATAACCGGCTTCACATAATGCGTTCCGATTGCACCAAGGACGGTACCAACAACTGCAGATGGTGCCAGTAATTTGGCCAGTCTCAAATCGATTTGCTTTTGTCGAATGTAGTTGACGGCGCCGACAATGGCTGTGGGGATGATCAAGGCCATCGTCGTCCCGACAGCGACGTGAGGCGAAACGTTCAGTAAAAGCCGAATTACGGGGGTGCAAAAGATACCGCCGCCGACCCCGAAAGCACCAGACAAGATACCAGTCACCAAACCAATCAGAAAAGTTTCACAAGTAGAAACGAGATCGACTGTCACATGTACGCCGCTACAAGTTTACCGAGATCAGGATTGTCGTAGACCATCTGATCGAACATCGGATTTTTAACCAGCCGGCGAGCTGTCGCCTTGTCTCTGCGGATGGCACGATACATACCTTCGGGGTCGAGGGCTACAACTTTGTCGGCTTCACCATTCTTAGCCAGCCGTCGAGCAACTGTTTTCCACTTGGTTAATCGGCGGCACAAATAATGATCCGCTTGTGCAATTTCTCCCAACCTGGGGTGCTTAGCTAGCTCCAGCGCAGCCGTGTAGTGAGTCGTGATCGCCGCAACTATACTGGGATCTGACTGCGCGACTTTGTCAAGCCAGTGGTATTTAGCCATTTGCACAGCAGTGCGCCTGTCGCTGCGAACATCAGTAGTGGAATATTTCTTAGAGACAGTAACAGCTACCGGAGCGACGGTGTTGGTGGCACCTGCGGTAGTAGTACTAGTGCTGGTGCTGGTAGTAATAGTGGTGCCAGGCGTCATCGACGAACTTGTTGTTGTTGTGGTAAGGGTACCAGTCGATTGCGCTACTGGTAAACCGACCGCAGGTCTCAGAGCAGGATCACTTGATTGAGCCTGTCCCGGCAACAAAGAGCCGATCAATGCGAAAGTAATCGCAAAAAGAAATTGACTCGGATTACTCACACTGCTCATGCACAACCTCAATTCCGCATACGAAAGAATTCTAACATGGCTGTACAATGGTGGTAGAGGCAGAGCCAATGACTAATCCGTACGATCCAGAATCCGAATCGAAAGATCAAAAGCTGCCGAAGCAACTCGAAGGCGAAAGCAGCGAAAGTCACAAATTATCACTTGACGACCTTGTTTCACGTGACACCAAAGCTTTCTCCAGTTTTGAGCAAAATCCCCCTCAGCGGGAGAGCAAACTATCAGGTAGTGACCTGAACAAGAACATCGGCAAGGGTCTAACTCCCGAACTCGGGCGAGAATTGTCGGGTCAGAAGGCCAGTACCCCTCTTAGCGAGCAGCCTCGCGAATTCAAGTGGGCAAATACAAGAGATATCTCAAGCACATCTAGACTGACTAGCTTCTCTCCCGGCTCTCGACCGTTTTTGCAATTACGAAAGTCAGAGTTCTCCAAACCTGAGGAAAAATCGATTGATGAACTTAAAGTTGCAGTCGATAATTTTTTAAAGAATACCGAACGCAATTACGACAAAAGTCTCAGTCCAGCTGAGGATCTAGCACTTGAGCAGACCCGCTTAGCTATCGAAAGCGCCGCAAACACTCAGGATCTACTCTCAAATACGCTTCATCTAGCCAGACTTTATCAACATCTGCGTTATATTGATGAAGCTAAACAAGCGGTTGAACTATCCCTGAGCATCGACCCGGAGCATATGTTAGGTAAGCAAGTTTTTTCGGAATTAGAGCGCATGCATCCAGCAGATATTGGAAGTGCTACTTCTTCATCACCATATGCGGTATCACCGCCTCTGACCAAAAATATTTTACGAAAACGTATTCATTCGTTGAGTGGCGGCAGAGTCATAGTGATAGGCGACCTTCTGATAGACGAACTGTTGGAAGGGAAACCAGAGCGCATATCACGCGAGGCGCCAGTTTTGATCCTCGAGCATGTCGATACAGAGTTGATTCCAGGCGGCGCCGCGAACACAGCACACAATATCTCCGCTCTGGGCGGCATCTGTCATGCCATCGGTGTGTGTGGTAACGACGAATATGCCAACAAGTTAGCGAGCGTGCTGGAAAGTTGTGGCATCACGCATGCACTCGTCAAAGATCCAACCCGACCGACTACTGTTAAAACCAGAATAGTCTCCAAATCACACTCGTTAATGCAACAACTCTTACGACTGGACCGTATCTCTCACGAGCCGCTCAGCAAGGAAGTAGAAAAGCAACTCGTCACTAAACTGCGCAATGCAACGACAGGCTATAAAGCAATTGTGTTATCCGATTATCGCGCCGGTGTGATTTCGGAGAGCGTTATCCAGGCCTGCAGAGAAGAAGCGAAGAAAACAAACATCCTCGTAATCGTCGACGCGCAGGGTGATTTTTCTCGGTTTAAAGATGTGACTTTGATGACACCGAATCAGCCAGACACTGAAAAGGCAGTAGGTTATGCGCTGCACACGACCGAAGACCTGCGTCGCGCCGGAGCAGAAATTCTTAAATCGACCAATGCACAATCGCTTCTGGTAACCCGCGGTCCACACGGCATGGCTTTATTCCAACAAGGCAAAGAAATGGTGGAGATCCCCGTATTTAATCGCAGCGATGTTTTCGACGTGACGGGAGCTGGTGATACGGTAGTAGCGACCATGGCTCTAGCTCTTGTGTCTGGGGCAAACTTTGTGGAAGCAATGGCTCTGGGAAATCTTGCAGCTGGCATCGTGGTTCGCAAATCCGGCACAGCGGTTACAAGTCAGAAAGAAATGATCGAGAATCTTGAGCGTTTGAATCTTCCGGAAAGCTAGAATCGCGTGATTAAACCAGCGTTGCTCGCTCTGCGACCTGCTGAGCATGCTTGTCGACCAGGCGGTTATACATAGGATAGTTCTCGTTGTCTCCGTACATATGTGGAGCGAATGACTCGAGCAAAGCTTCCTTGTAAGCAGGAGGCAAACGATCAAACTTCGTCAGGATATTGCTCCATGACTCAGTAGCCTGTCTGACAACCTCATCGTTTGCAGCCAGCAATTCTTGAACTTCCGGTTTGCGCTCGGTGCGTCCAACGCTGAAGTGCTCGACTGCGGCGCGGTCTGGACAGACAGTGTTAAAGTCCAGGCGGTGTTCGCCTTCGGCTTCTCTGGATACGGCTGCAATCTGCTTGTCGAAAGTCATCTCTCAATTCTCCTGGGGGAACCATCGCCCGCTCAACGTATATAGGTGTATCGAGATTTAATTGCTTTTGGACAGGCATATACGTAGTTTCACCACAGGAAAATCAAAAATCTTTTTTGGCAGCCACAGTTTTGAAAAATTCTATAGAACTGCCGCTGGGTAATATCTGGAGCTTAGCGATATCGCTTTAAGAATGGAATGAATCTGCCAAACTTAAAGCGATATCGCTAAGCTCCAGCTGAAAAATAAAGCGGATCATATATATAGGATTGCATTCAAGGACGAAAGGCTAATATTTTGCGTCCAGCAGTTCTGTATCATGAGTCTGGTGCGCTTAAACCGGTGGTCTCCAGATGACTTTCTGAATAAGGCGAACGCGGTCATGAAGAGGTATGAAAATTGGTCATTGAAAATTCGAGTGGCTCAGAGCAACAGACTCAAAGAAGATTAAACCCAATTGACTCTGCCGTGCTGGTCGTTATTCTGCTCTGTGCGACAGGCTTTGGGCTCGCAAAAGCGGGTCATGCGGGTGTGGACAAAGTCGTCGAAGGCGTCAATAAGGTAGCAATCGACGTCTGCATCACCGGTGTGAAAACCAAAGACGTAGATATTTTCAAAGTTGGTGACCCCTGCTCAATTACGATTAGAAACCAGCCTGTCACGCCTGCTATGAAAATTTTGGCAGTCACTCACACTCCCAAGCAAGTCTCGTTCCTCTCTCCTGACGGTAAGAAGGTAGTTGCTTTCCCGGATCCTTCCAATCCAATTGCTAATGACTTTCTAGTCACAGTAGGTGACGAAGCAGAACGAACTGCAGATGGATTTGTCATTCGCGGCAACAAGATAAAGATCGGCAATCAGATAGACCTTGAAGGCTTCAAATATCGCATTCAGGGAGTGGTCGCAGACATCAAGCCGATTCAATAACAATGCAATTGCTCTCACAAATCGCCAGTGTGGCATCTTTAGATGGACTTGATTCGTCATGGCAAAGAGCGCTGCAAACCTCGAAGATTGTTGGAATTGGAAGCTCGCTTCGTTCCGCGTTATCCAAAGCCGGCAGTGATGCGGTGAATCAGGCAGGTTCATTTTTTCAGCTCCTGGGTTTTGGTGTTGCGCTTGTGCTATTCGCAGCGTTGGGGCTGCACCAGTTTGTAAACGACAAAATTGTGCTGGGCGTAATCGCCATGAGCGGCTTCGCCCTCTGGATTTTCGGATACTTGCTCGGAGGAAAAGAGCACCGCCAGGCAAACGCGGTCGACATAACGGTGCTTGTGTTTTTCGCTACTAATGTGATTGCAGCTTGCGCTTCACACTATCTGATGCCATCAATCGATGGTCTGGCGAAGCTAGTCATTTATGTTTGCAGCTACTTCTATTTCACCGCCGTGTTGCGCTCCTCGCCAAGACGGAAGCTCATATTGGTTTCACTGCTGGTTCTCATGGGAGTTGTTCAATCATTCTATGGGTTCCACCAATTCATAAACCATGTGCAACCCCTCGCCACGTGGGAAGATCCAACCGTCGAGTCGCAAGGTACGCGCATCTTCGGATGGCTGGACAATCCTAATTTGTTAGCTGGCTACCTTATACCAATCAGTCCACTGGCTCTTGCTCTAGGTTTTAGCGCACTGAGTTCGCGCAAATTTTTGCTGGCAATCCCGCCTTTAGCTGCCGCCGCTATCATCTGTGTGGCTATTGTTTTGACTGGAAGCCGTGGAGGTTACCTTGCAATAGCGGGAGCTGCGGTCTCAATCTCATTTATGGCAGTGGCACGGTTCTGGATTGCTAAGCCGAAAGCTCGAATTTTCATTGTTATTCTGTGCATTGCAATTCCAGTCCTTCTTCTATTGGGACTGCACTTCGTTCCATCTTTCGAGCAGCGACTGACATCGATATTTGCAGGGCGAGAACACAGTTCAAATTCTTATCGCATCAACGTGTGGATAGCGTCCTGGCGAATGTTTTTAGACAACTGGTGGATTGGCATCGGTCCGGGAAACAAAACATTCCGCTTAGCCTACGGGCTTTACATGGTGAGCGGCTTCGACGCACTTGGCACATATTGCGTGC
>DATNPY010000059.1:0-48586 GCA_036702955.1 Drouetiella sp.
GCCTCCATCCAGGTCTTTCCATGGAATTGCTCGCGGGGGGGCTTATATCGAATCCAACCAATTGCGCCGAGCGGAACCAATCTTCCTCTCGGTCGCACAATTGCGCAAGTCGATGGTAGGAGAGCGGCATGAGCTTATCGCCGACATCGATGCCAATCTTGCTGACTTGTATTCAAAAATTGGTGAAAACGATAAGGCTGAATCTTATTACATGCAATCCATTGAACTAGCTAAGGAATTGCGACTTCCTCAGGGGTTTGGAAGTCCGATGACGAAGTTAGGATCTCTGTACACGAAAGAGCGTCGTTTTGGCGAAGCGGAAGCCGCATTCAAACAGGCTCTTGCCATTCGCACAAGGTTGTTTGGTTCTCGCAGTGAGAAGGTCGCGGAGACACAACTTGCTTACTCACATTTATTGCGCGTCAGTGGTCAGAGTAAAGCCGCAGCAGATCTCGAAAACCTTCAGGTGCGAAATTCTAACGACCAGCCAAAATCATTTGTCTCGTCTACTCTTCTGCCCGTTTCGATTTCCATGGCTTCGGTGTTTGTACTCTGGAAGCGCGACAAGCTTTTCCTGGTTGCTGCCAACCTCGTAAAACAATCGCGCGGCCGTTAAGCTCACCCCAATCCGCTTTGTACCATTGCATGGTTTCCTCACCGATTGGAAGATGGCGCAGGCACTGCGCAAGCTCGGCTACGTCCGTGAACGCCACTTCCACGCTATCGGGTTCAACAGACGCGCTACTATGCATTTGTATTCGATTACTGCCAAGGTAGCGCCCATGGCGCTTTTAGACAAAAAGGGGGACGAGGGCCTTAGATCAAAAACATTAACTGATTGCACCTTGCTAGCCGCTCGTTAATGTCCGCTATCGCTTAACTGGCAAGTGTTTTAAGCGGAAATTTCCTGAAATCGTTTTGTCATGTAATTAATGATTTTCTCGTAAGGGCTTAACGCGTAGTCTAATCATTTCGCGCTGGCAGGGATGTGCCGTTGGGATGTTCGATAACGTGAGTGAACGGTGCTTTCACCGTGGATGTGCCGTTGGGATGTTCGATGACGTGAGTGAACGGTGCTTTCACCGTGGATGTGCCACTTGGATGTTCGATGACGTGAGTGAACGGTGCTTTCACCGTGGATGTGCCATTTGGATGTTCGATGACGTGCGTGAACGGTGCCTTAACTGTGGATGTGCCGTTCGGATGCTCGGTGACATGCGTGAAGGGTGCCTTGACGGTGGTTGTTCCATCTGCATGTGTCACCGTCTTTGTGAATGGTGCCTTTACTTGAGTTGAAGTCGGTGTATCATGCCCGACTTTAGTAAAAGGCGCAGATACGCGCACATTATTTGCACCGGCTGGATTATCAACTTTGACGAACGGCGCTCTTACCTTGACTCGCTTGTTACCATGCGCGTCGTATTCTTTGTCCACATGAATGAAAGGCAGGTTTACGTGAGTTCCGCCGTTTGGGTCTTTCTCGAATAGTTTCGCCTGCGATGGCAGTTGAGCTGTAAGGGAAATCCCAAGTGAAATCCCAAATGAAATCCTAAATGGTATGGTCAGTGTTTTGTTCATTTCTCAGTGTTTCCGGGTATGTTGATTCTGTCGACGGGACTCGACTTACGAGAAGCGCTCTCTTTCGAGAGCGCTTTTCAATTTCGAGCTTTAGTGTTCCTTGGTCTTGATCTCGGCTCTCAATCGCTTGATGAAATCTTCAAGCGGCATTGCGCCAAGGTCATCGAGGCGTCGGTGACGAACTGCCACCTGCCCGTTTGCCACTTCGCTGTCGCCGATAACAAGCATGTATGGCACTTGTTGCACTTGCGCTTCGCGAATGCGGTATTTGAGCGTCTCAGAGCGCTCGTCGAGGTGAACGCGAATGTCTTCGCCTTTCAACTCTTTTGCGATCATCTCAGCGCGCTCGGCGTGACGGTCGGCGATCGGCAATATGGTCACCTGTGTCGGCGCCAGCCAGAGAGGGAAGACTCCCGCATAGTGCTCGATCAATCCGCCGCAGAAGCGTTCCATGGAGCCGAGCACAGCTCGGTGCACCATGATTACTTTGTGGCGATTACCGTCCTCACCGACGAAGTTGACGTCGAAGCGCGTAGGCAAGTTCAAGTCGACCTGCACGGTCGGCCCTTGCCACTCACGCCCGATGGCGTCGAACAGCTTGATGTCGATCTTCGGAGCGTAAAATGCGCCGCCGCCTTCATCGACTTCGTACTGGAGGTTGCGTTTTTTCATCGCTCCCTCAAGCGCGTTTGTCGCGAACGTCCACTCTTCGTCTGTGCCGAGTTTGCTGTCGGCTGGACGTGTAGCCAGATACGCCTTATAGGTGTATCCGAAAGTAGTCATAAGCGAGTCGATCAAATCGAGAATGCCGTTGATTTCGCTTTCCAATTGATCCGGCGTACAGAAAATGTGCGAGTCATCTTGTGTGAATCCGCGCACACGCAGCATGCCGTGCAGCACTCCTGAACGCTCGTAGCGATATACTGTGCCCAACTCTGCAAAGCGCAGCGGCAAATCGCGATAGCTTCTCAGCTTCGATTTGTAGATCATGATGTGTCCGGGGCAGTTCATCGGTTTGGCGCGATAAGGCATGCCATCGATGTCCATTGCCGAGTACATGTTCTCGCCGTAACTTTCGAGGTGACCGCTGATTTTGTACAGCTCTTCGCTGGCAATGTGCGGGGTGTATACGAAATCGTAGCCACGCTTGCGATGCTCAGCGCGCCAGTAATCCTCAATGGTATTGCGGACGGTGGCGAGGTTCGGGTGCCAGAAGACCAGACCCGGTCCAACTTCATCGTGTGTCGAAAAAAGATCGAGCTGTTTAGATAGTCTTCTGTGATCGCGCTTTTCCGCTTCTTCGAGACGAAGCAGATAAGCGTTCAGATCGTCTTTGGTCCAGAAAGCTGTTGCGTAAATGCGCTGCAGATGATCTTTCTTTTCATCGCCGCGCCAGTATGAACCCGAAACTTTCAAGAGTTTGAAATTCTTGATCACACCGGTGTTCGGCAAATGCGGACCGCGACAGAGGTCATTCCAGATCGTGTTTCCGTCTTTGTCTTTCATCAAGTACAGAGTCGGATTGTGATCCTTGTGTTCCTCCAGAAGTTCGGCTTTGAACTTTTCGCCTTGAGATTTGAATTCGGAAAGTTGCTTATCGACATCTGGAATCGCATATCTTTCGATTGTCTGATTCGAGTTGGCGATAGCCGTCATTTCGGCTTCTATTTTTGAAAGGTCATCGGTCGAGAGAGTGTGACCTGGAATTTCGAAGTCATAATAGAAGCCGTCTGCAATGGTTGGACCAATCGCGATTTTTGCCTGCGGGAATAGCTTCTGCACAGCCTGTGCCATGACGTGAGCCGTAGAGTGGCGCAGCAACTCGACTGAATCGCTGTCTTCAGCTTTCAGAATTTTGACTGTGTCGCCGTTAGTGAGTGGGGTGTACAGGTCTCGGGTTTCACCGTTGATTTGCAAACCAACAGCTTTTTTGAAAAGACCCTGGGCGATCGACTTGGCTAGATCTGCACCTGTTGAACCTGCTGGAACGGTTTTCTGTGACCCGTCCGGTAGGTTGACAGTGATCTCCCCCATTTTTGTTTCTACCTGCGACATAAGTTAGCTCCTTTCGATGGCGGCATCGACAAACTGCCGTAAGGAGCCCATTTTAACAGGCAAACTCGTCCTCGAGTTCCTTCAAAAACGAGATCAGGTGCTCTTGCAGCGTGTAAAACCTGATCCCCACGCCATCCCAGCGATAGATACCAGTCTTAGCATTTCCGGGATCGAGCCAGACCTCTACTTTGATTCCCGTCACGCCAGACCTGGCGATGGAAAGCTCGAAAGATGGTTCTGCCGGCTCGAAAAGCAACTTCTCTCGGTCGAAATCAACCAGTTGCTTTAATTTATCGATCAGGTCTTGAACCTCATCTTTAGGCTTACGACAGAACAGGCAGTTGTCGCTTTCAAGCGCTCCCGAGGTTTTCCCGCCGAGCTTGATCTCATGTTCGCCCGAGTGAAGGTGAACTGAGTAGCGCTGCCACATCTGGTTTTGAATCAGCTTGGCGGCACCTGGCAAGATGCGCAATGAGGTCTTGTAGTCTTGATCTTCGGACGTGAGCACTGCCATGACTGCGAGTTACTTCCCTATGCAAAACCGGGCGAAAACGTTCGTTATTATCGCCTCTGAAACCATCTCTCCGCTCATTTCGTAAAGGCTATCGATAGCCATCTTCAAATCTGTCGCCAGACAATCTTGCGGCATGTCGTTCTTTGCCGTTTCTTGCACCAGGGCGAGGGAACGTAAGGCCCGCTCGCAAAGCTCACCCTGGCGAGCGTTCAAAGAGCCGCCTGCGTCTTTCAGTTGTTGGTCGTTAAACACCCATTTTTCGACAGCATCACTGAGGTCTTGCATACCGTCGCCATTTTTAGCCGATATGGAAATTTTCGCCAGGCACTGAGCATTGCTTGCATATTGTTCGGTGAAAGCGAAATTCGGCTGAACATCCAATTTGTTCGCCAGGATGATGTGCGGGCGGTCGGCGACGAGATCGAGTACCAACTGATCGTCCTCAGTCCAACCGCTCAAAATGTCGGTAACCAAGAGGACGAGATCTGATTGTGCGATGGCTTTGCGCGTTCGTTCGATGCCTATCTGCTCGACTTGATCTTCGGTCGAACGAATTCCTGCTGTGTCTATCAAAAGAACGGGAATGCCATTCATGTCGAGCAATTCTTCAAGCGAATCGCGCGTCGTGCCCGGAACATCGGTGACGATAGCCCGCTCGAATTTTAGTAACTGGTTAAGCAAACTCGATTTGCCCGCGTTGGGCTTGCCCGCAATTGCGACTCGCACGCCTTCTCTTAAGAAGCGTCCTGACCGGGCCGTGCTTAGAAGCACTTGCAACTCTTTTATGGCGTCGTGCACGATTTTTTCCAGATCATCAAGAGGCATGTCGCCAACTTCTTCAGGAAAGTCCAACCCGGCCACGATTCGTGAAAGCAGTTCGACCAGATTGACACGCACCTTTTCTATTTGTCCGCCCAGCTCGCCCTTCAGCGCTGAGACTGCAAAGCGGCTCTGCAACCCCGTTTTCGCCTGAATGACATCCAGAACGGCTTCGGCTTGTGTTAAATCCATCCGTCCATTCAGGTATGCACGTTGAGTGAACTCGCCCTGCCGCGCCAGGCGCGCTCCATTCGCCAGGCACAGCGACAGGATCTCACTCGTGACAATCTGACCTCCATGGCAATTGATTTCGATCAGGTCTTCGCCTGTGTATGAGTTAGGTCCTTTGTAGGGAATAACCACGACTTCATCGACAATCTGTTCTGTCTTCTGGTCTCGCACAAAACCGTGGATGGCCGTGTGGGTCTTGAACGAGTCGATAAGCGGCTTATTCTTCTTCGAGCAGAAGAATTTCCCAGTGATGTCCCACGCCTCAGGTCCGGTCATTCTCACAATAGCGATCGCGCCGGTACCCGGTGCGGTAGAAATTGCAGCTATAGTTTCTTGCGAATTCATTTGCGGTTGTTTTTTGCAGAAGCCTTGAATCTAGCACAATTGCGGTGTTTGCTTCGTTTGCGCGCCGACAAATGGAACAAACATTTTGAGTGCGCAACTACTTGAATAAGATCTCGGAGCGGTGGTAGTATCACTCAATTGTTTTTTGGGCTTCACTACCGGCTTTCTCTACTCCTTTTCGTTAGGAAAAATCGCATGAATAAAGCAGAACTAGTTAACTCAATTGCAAAAGCTACCGGACAAACAAAAGTAGATGTACAAAACTCCGTTGGCGCGCTGCTTCACTGTTTGACTGCAGCACTTGCAAAAGGCGACCGGGTAACCCTAGTTGGATTTGGCACTTTTGAACGCAGACAGCGTCAGGCGCGCACAGGCGTCAATCCACAAAATCCAAAACAAAAACTCAGAATTGAAGCAGCTCGTGTACCTGTGTTCAGAGCTGGTCAAGAATTGAAGGACATTGTCGACGGCAGAGCAAAACAAGCTGCATTGCCTAAAGCAGTAGCCGCTTCAGCCAGCGCTGCTCCTAAGAAGGCAGCCGCTAAGCCAAAAGCAGCAGCTAAGAAAAAAGCAGCTCCTGCTAAGAAAGCAGCGAAGAAGAAAGGACGTCGCTAAGCTTATATAGCTTCGCTATCTGTCCAGCCAATTCGCAAAACAGAAATTGAAAAATTCGAGAAAGGCAGCTACCAGCTGCCTTTTTTGTTGATGGTTGCAGTTCACTAAGGCCGCAGAATTTACCAGGCGCGCTTCTGGCTACATTGCAGTCTGACATGACGCCGCGATTGATCGTCCCCGGTTACGACTTGCGAAATTTGAAATATGCAATGACGATGAAATTATTGACGGCATGGGCGAGAATCGGTGCCCATAGTGAACCAGTCCAGATGTACAGGTAGCCAAGAAAAATTCCTGCCACACAGGTCCAGGCGGCATAAGGCAGCATTGAAACTGAGGCGCAGTGGATCATGCCAAAGAGCAGGCTTGCCGACAGCAATCCCATCTCTGACTGCAGAATTCCTCGAAAAAATATCTCTTCGCAGAATCCGGTCGACGCGGCGATGAGAAAAATATCTGCGAGCGTGAGCTGTTTAAAGAGGGGCGCGATTTGAGTGTAGACGAGCGAACGCAGTTGCTGAAACACGGATTTTTCTGCCGCTTTTCCAGTCAGAAATAACGAGACGAATCCACTTAGCGCCGTCACAGCCCCAGCAGCGATTCCAGCCAACACAGCAGTTAGACTTGGTCGCAACGCATCGCTCAAGTTCACGCCGCTGTTAAAACACCAGAGCGTGGCAAGCAAAAGCAGCCCGCCTTCACAGGCTGAGTTGATGAGCACAAGCGTAGTGCGGTCAACTCTGATGTTGTCCATCGGCGATCACTACTTCTGGTTTCAGCAATTTGTCTGGAGATATATTGCAAAGAGCGAGCAATCGATTTTGATGCACGATCAAGACTTGTTTATTCGAGTCGAGACGCTGTTCTGGAAAGTGTGCAGTCGGAAGAAATTGCCCCATGCAAACCTTTTTGGCTGAATCGCTGTCAACCGTAAGAATGTTGAAGTGAGAAGTTTGGCTGAGCACCGATACCGGCTCGGTTATGACACTGTCGATTGCATTTTTGCGCTCGGCGATTTCATCTAGAGTCAAAGAATTTTCCAGGGAGAACAGTCCCGCCTGTTCTCGCACAAGGCTTTTCAGACAACCGCCACATTCCAGCGCCTCACCCAGATCACGGGCAATCGAGCGTATGTATGTTCCGCTCGAGCAAGCGATTCTGGCTTTCACCACGGGCATCGCGATCTCGAGAATTTCCAACCTGGAAATTGTCACCCGGCGCGGCTTGATTTCGACGGCGGTGTTGCCGGCTCGCGCCAGATCGTAAGCGCGCTTGCCATCGACGTGAATAGCGCTGTAGATTGGCGGCACCTGGTCGATTTCGCCGCGAAATTTTTCCAGGACCGAATTGATTTGATCGGCTGTAATTGCACTGATGTCGCCTGACTTTATGGTATCGCCCTCGATATCATCAGTCGTAGTCTTTTGTCCCAGTAAAATTTCTGCGACATAGGTTTTGTCCTGTGGAAGAAAGCGCAGCAATCGGCACGCGGCTCCTACTGCTACTGGCAGAACGCCCTCAGCCAGTGGATCTAGCGTGCCACCATGCCCAACTTGTTTGATGCTGAGCAACCGTCGCACTTTGTTGATCACGTCGTGAGACGTGATGCCTGTCGGCTTGTGGACGTTGATAAAGCCAAAGTGTTTTTTTTGATCGACCACGTTCTTTTACGTTTAAACTTCGCCACGCGAAATTTTGCCGAGCAAGTCAGTCACTTTCGATCCGCGTTCGAGCGAATCATCAAGTTTGAGATGCAGTTCTGGAGCGAATCTCAATCCCAAACGGCGGCAGAGTTCTCCGCGCATGAAGCCTACCTTTTCATTCAATGCTTCCATGGTTTTGGTACGAACGTCTTCTTCGCCAAATATGGAGATGTAGACGCGCGCAGATCTGCAATCTTGAGTGCATTCGACATCGGTGATTGAAACGAGACCGCTGATGCGCTCGTCTTCCAGGTCGCGGCGAATCATGTCTGAAAGTTCGCGTTTGATTGACTGGGAAACTCTTAGTGCCCGTTGCGTAGACATAGTAGAATCCTCCCGCGATATTTTGCTGGACAACACTGTCCAGACTTACTTGTGCGCACGACTCTATTAACGAGTGATTTCGCCTTTGGATTCTTGAATGACGTAGGCGTTGATCTTGTCGCCTTCTTGCAGATCCGAGAATTTCTCGAAGCTCATACCGCATTCGAACCCTTGTGCTACTTCTTTGACGTCGTCTTTGAAGCGCTTCAACGTATCAAGTTTGCCTTCGTGAACAATAGTGCCGTTGCGCTCGATCTTGGCGATGCAGCCGCGCTGCACTTTGCCTTCGATCACCATGCAACCGCCAATCATCAATTGCTTGCCGAACTTGAAGATCTGTCGAACTTCGGCAACACCAATCTTCACTTCCTTGCGAACTGGCTGGATCAGACCCTGAATTGCCTTTTCCAGGTCGTCTGTAATTTGATAGATGATGTTGTAGGTTCTGATGTCTACACCGGCAGCTTCTGCCACCTGACGCGCATTCTGGTCAGGATTGACATTGAAGCCGATGATGATCGCTTCAGAAGACGCTGCCAGGTTGACGTCGTTTTCTGAGATATCACCAGATGCGGTGCGAAGGACGCGCACGGCAACTTCGTTACCAGAGAGCTTCTTCACTTGCTCTGCAATCGCTTCAGCAGTACCCTGCACGTCTGCTTTAACGATGACGTTCAGGTCTTTCACTTCACCCTTGGTCAACATTTCATGCAGCGATTCGAGGCTGACGTGGTGCGCTTTACGCTCGACCTGACCGAGTTTGCGTTGTTCGATCAATATCTTGGAGGCGTGGACATCTGACACGACTTCGAATCTGTCGCCTGCCTGAGGAACTTCATCGAGACCAAGCACTGAGACAGGCATCGATGGACCAGCCGCTTTGACGCGCTGACCGCGATCATCAAACAATGCTCTGACGCGACCAGACTTGCTGCCTGCGACGAGGTAATCGCCTTCACGCAGTGTGCCGTTCTCGACGAGAGCTGTCGCTACCGCACCCTTTCCTCTGGAAAGTTCCGCTTCGATGATGACACCAGTAGCTGGTTTGTCTGGATTGGCTTTCAGATCCTGGATGTCTGCAACAAGCAGAATCATTTCTAGAAGTTCGTCGAGACCTGTGCGCTTCTTGGCTGAAACGTTGACTGTAACCGTTTCGCCGCCGTATTTGTCCGGCAACAAACCGTGTTCCATCAACTGGCTGAGCACGCGATCTGGTTCGGCGTCTGCTTTATCGATTTTGTTTACGGCTACGATAATTGGCACGCCGGCTGCTTTAGCGTGGTCGATCGCTTCGATGGTTTGAGGCATGACACCGTCATCTGCTGCCACTACGAGAATGGCGATGTCGGTTGCTTTTGCTCCACGTGCACGCATGGCTGTGAAAGCCTCGTGACCGGGAGTGTCCAGGAAGACAATCTGACGCATCGAGCCGTCTTCAGATTCGACTTCTACATGGTAGGCGCCGATGTGCTGAGTGATGCCACCAGCTTCTGAATCGGTGAGCAAGAATTTCGTTTGACGAATTGCGTCGAGCAAACTTGTTTTACCGTGGTCGACGTGACCCATGATGGTCACTACAGGCGGTCTCAACACCAGTGAAGCCTGTTCTTCTGGTGACAACTCTGGTTCGACCGGGTCGGGAGCAGTCAATGCTTCCAGATCTTCTGAGAGCACCTCGTATTCCATCTCAACTGCCAGGTCTTTAGCCAGTTCGTACTCGACGGTCTGGTTGACGGTGCGTGGAAATCCGCGCATGAAAAGTCGTTTGATTACTTCGGTGTCTGGCACATTCATCTTTTCTGCCAACTCTTTTACTGTCAAAGAATTGGTCAAAGTGATGATGCGTGGAACTTCTACCGGCGCCACTGCGGCTGGTCTCGAGCGGTCATCCTTTTTCTGGGCGTGCCGCTCAGAAGGAGATTGTCGATGCGCTTTAGGTGGACGAGGAGGCGTGGCGCGCACGGAAGGCGCAGCGATTCTGACGGGTACTGATGGTGCCATCGGCTTCACCGCCTGACCACTGAATGGTGGCATGAAGCTATCAGTATCGTTGTCGTTCTGTTCAACTTTAGGTTCTGCCTTATCACCCTTCTGCGTTTCTTTTTCTTCAGTTGCCGTGGAGGCAGCTGGCTGAACTGGTTCAGATTCGGGTTTCTCTGCTTCAGTTGCAACAGGTGCAGCCGCCGGAGCTTCTTGCGGAGCCGGTGTTGGTGCCACTGTTGGTGGTGTTTGTGCTGCTTGAGCGCCGTTGGTGGCAGCGGCAGGCTCGACGGCTGCTGGCGGCTGCTGACCATTGGTCGGCTCTGAAACTACTGGCTGCTCTTCTTCGATCTCAGGAGGAGCCGCTACTGCCGCTATTGATGCGGCTGGTGTTATTTCGACTTCTTGAAGCGGTGCTTCAGCGCCGGCTGCGTCAGGGCGGCGATATCTTGCCAACACCCTCGGTTTGACGACGGGTGGGGGAGGAACTGGTGTTTTGGTGGCGGCTTTGGAAGTTCCCGGTGCTGGCGGCGCCTTCACGCCTTTCGCCTTTGTATCGGTTTTCTCAGGCTGCTGCTTCTTTTTATTGAGGGCTGAAATAAGTTGACCTACTGCGACCTTGTCTACTGTGCTGGAGTGGCTCTTGATGTCGTGTCCGAGTTCGCGCAAAGTCGTAATGACATCCTCGTTCGGGATGTTCATTTGTCTCGCAAGCTCGTATACGCGAACACGATCGTTCATTCAGGCGCCTCCTCACTTCTCAGTATTCTGGCATGTTTTTTCGCTATCTGTGCACATGCCGGTGATATCGTGAATAAGTTGTTCTTCAAGAGGAAGCCTCACAGAGCGTGTATTCGTGACGCCTTTGACCTTTCGTCCTTCGAGGGCGTGTTTGAGCCTTCCACCCTTGAGAGCCTGAGTGACGCAGGGTTTCAGCCGGCACAGGTAGGCTGAGCGACCATGTGCCGGTGATTTCCCATTGTTAAGCTTTACGTCACCAGACAGGTGATCGACCGTCAATCTGATTAATTCGATTTGAGGTTTTTTGTTGCGACATGATACGCAGATGCGTGTATGTCTGCCTTGGTCTATGTTGATGGGCTAAGGTCCTCAAGGGTCTGATTGAGAGAGCGGAAAGAACCGCCCGCTTGGCTTTCAGACTTGATGTCGATCTTCCAGGTTGTCAGCTTGGCAGCCAGCCTTACGTTTTGACCGCCTCTGCCGATAGCCAGCGACAACTGGTCGTCTGGAACGATAACTTCAGCACGCTTTCCACCACTTTCCGGGCCATCTTCGTAAAGAGCGACCGTGGTGATTCGAGCCGGGCTCAAAGCGTTAGAGATGTAGTCGACCGGGTCGAGCGAGTAGCGAATGACGTCGATCTTCTCGTTGCGCAACTCAGCAACAACGTTTTGAATTCTGACGCCGCGGGTTCCGATGCAAGCTCCAACTGGATCGACATCGGCATCATCGGAGTGAACGGCAATCTTGGTGCGGTATCCCGCTTCACGCGCGATTGATTTGATGTCTACGGTTCCGTCTTCAATTTCCGGCACATAAAGTTCGAATAACTCGCGAACCAGCTCTGGGTGCGCCTGTGAAACGATGATCTGGGGAATGCGACCGGTGTCTCTCAGTTCAAGCACATAAACACGCACTCTGTTGCCAACGCGATACGTTTCACCGGGCAACTGTTCGCGAGTCGGCATGCAACCTTCAACGCGTCCCAGGTTGACGATGACGTTGTTGCGGCTGTTGCTGATTACTTCGATACGCTCGATTTGACCGGTTGTGCAGGTGCCTTTGCGGGCTTCGAATTCTTTCTTGATCAGCTCCTTTTCTGCTTCGCGCAGGCGTTGCGTCATCAACTGTTTGGCTGTCTGTGCGGCGATACGACCGAACTCAGAAAAGTCTGCGGGCGTCACTTCGATTTCAAGAACTTCCCCGACAGAAACGTCTGGAATCAAATCTTGGGCGTCTACCAGGCTGATTTCGTGATATTCGTTGGAGATTTTTTCAACAACTTCTTTGGGCGCGAAAATACCAATTTCACCGGTTTCGTGGTCGAAGATGGCTCTCACGCCTTCGACGTCGTGGTCCGGCACTTTCTTTTTATAAGCGGCAACGATGGCGTCGCATACATATGAGATGAACTCTTCCTGCGGGATATTGCGATCGCGCTCCAGCTCTTCAGCGGCTTCGAGTAGTTTGTCACCTATTTTGATCATTGATTTTTTCTCCCACAGTTTTATTCAGTTGTTTTGTATTTTGATGAGACATGCTCACCGTGCTAGTTGTCGTGGCGAGGCGGTTAGCCGCCGGTGCCATCTCCATTGATTTCAGGCAATTTCTCGCCTGAACTTTGCCTCGCCAGATCGTCTGAAAACAATTTGACGGTGCTACAGCTTTTCATATCGATCGCCACGTCTTGAGGCGCTTCTGTCTTCGTCGCGGGCTGCTTGCCCTTTGAATGTTGTTTCGGTTTGATGGCTGTTGCTTTGCTCAGGTGCAGCTTGCCATCGGCAGTTCCAACCAGTGTGCCTTTGAAGTTGATACCAAGCTCTCCAACCTTTTCCTTGCTCTGGACTTGAACCACCTGCCCGGTGAAGATTTTGTACTCGCGTTCGGTTTTCAACTGTCTGTCGATGCCGGGGCTCTGTACTTGCAGGTCGAAGCTGCCCTCAATGAGCGGACCTTCGGTGGCCATACGCTTGTCTAATTCTGCTTCGAGCAAACGGCTGAGCTGCTCGCAATCGCTCAGAGACACCCACGATTCTTTCTTGAATATCGTTACTTCCAGGCTGCGTCTGCGTCCTTGCTGACCAAACTTGCACTCGACGACGTGCAGTCCGAGTGGACCCGCGATCGCATCTGCGATCTCAGTTACTGCTTGCAATTTTTGGTCGAGCGTCTTTTTGTCAGACATGCTTCTTGCGACGATCTTGCGCCCGTTAGAACGGACGACCACAAACGAGAATGCCGTAGGCTAACGTTCAAAGCCTACGACAACACGATTCCATATGTGGTGTATGTTAACATGGCGGCTCTTTTCAGGCAACTGCGGGCACAGAGCCGTTGTCAGGGCTGATTGAGGCATGCGGAGATTCTATGGGCGCCGTTCACGTAACTAATAAGCAACGAAAAGTCAGTATTGATATCAGGCAGTGGACCAAAACGATGGATGGGCTGTTTGCAGAAGTTTGCAGCAATCTGAAAACCGATGCGGCTCGACATATTTCGAAAAAGCACCTGAAACTGATTGCCGAGCGTGGGTCAGTCGAACTTATGTTTGTGGGCAACAAAAAGATTCAGGAGTTGAACAGGCAATTTCGCAGCAAAGACGCACCCACTGATGTTCTTTCGTTTCCTTTGATATTTGACGGAGAGGATGTGAACTTTCCGCCTGATTTTGGTCAGGAAAGTTTCGAGCTGGGCGAAATAGTCATATCGATTGATAAAGCTATGGAGCAGGCTGAGGATTTTGGGCACAGTCTGGACCGCGAAATCTCCTTCCTGTTTGTTCATGGAGTTTTGCATGTGCTCGGATTCGACCATATGACGAAGGCTGAAGAAAAAGACATGTTTTCTCGGCAAAAGCTAGTTCTGGCTGCAGCTGGAGTGCGTCGTTAGAGGCATTTTTCGGGTGCTTAATAAAGCTAACCGGTTAACCTTGTAGTACTTAGCAACCCTGTGTTATGGTGAATTTTATGGACGTTTCCGCACATTGAATGCAGTTAAGCATCGAGTTGATGGCACCCGGGGGTTACTAAATTGAATTCGACAGGCGTTCCGACGGTACAGGTCGATGAGCATCGCTCGTCCACTGTTGGTCTCCTGAACCAGAGCTCACCGCCCCAGAGCCTCGAATCGCCGGAAGCATCACAGGTTACCGCCGCCGAAACATCGACAATCGTGCCCCGGGCTTGGGTGCACAAAACAGGACCGGCGATTACCATGATCGAATCTTTTTATCACGCCTTTCACGGCATTTGGGTTGGACTGAAAGAAGAGCGCAATGTGCGTATTCACTTTTGTCTGGTCGCAGTTGTCACTGCGCTCGGACTCTGGTTGAAAGTCAATACGCAAGACTGGATTTCGCTCATCATTGCTATGTCGATAGTTGTCACGGCGGAGTTCGTGAACACGTCTCTGGAACATCTGGTCGATATTTCATCGAACAACGAGTATCATGAGTCTGCCCGCTATGCAAAAGACACAGCCGCGGCTGCGGTGCTCATTGCATCTGTTGCTGCTGCCGCGATCGGAATGATTGTTTTTGTACCAAAATTATTGGCATTGCTGGCTCACTAACACCAGATATGGTGTGAATACCAGATATGGTGTCAATTGAATTCTGAGCCTGTCGATAACACAGAGACGAGGGTCGCGCCTGCCGGTAAGCGCTTTTCCATCGGGCTGCCATGGCTGATCATAGCCTTTGTGGGATTTGTCGCTTACGCACTTTTCAATAGACAGGTCTTTCCTGCCGCTTCTATCAACTATGCTCTGACCAGTAAAGAAGCGGCGCTGCAATCCCGAGCGCTGGCAACGCAACTCGGCTTCGATTTGAATAAAGCAATTCAGACGACGATTTTTCTTGACGATGATGAAGCTAAAACCGTTCTTGAGTTCAATCTCGGAATCAACGCCGCCAATCAGTTGATGAAAAACGATGTGCCGGTCTGGCTCTGGCGTACTCGATTCTGTAAGGAGTTGAGTCAGGAACAACTCTATATCGCATATACGACGAGCGGGCAGCTGAAATCGGTTTTTCACAAGCTCGAAAACGATCTCAAGCTTCCTTCGCTAAATAAAGAGGAAGCTGAGCATCTGGCGGAGTCTTTTGTCGACAAAGTCGGCAAGCAAGATTTGAGTAAATATGAGCTTTTCGATTACGGAACAGAAGTAAAACCCAATCGTGTCGACCAGCATTTCGAGTGGCGGAAGGCCGGATATCCTGAATCGACTCTGCGCATTCGTGTCGAGATTGCAGGTAACAAGGTCTGCACTTACCGCTATTACCTCGCACCCTCTGATACGTGGACGCGGGTCTACAAGAAGATTCGCGAGAACAATGAGCTGCTCGGCAAGATCGCCTCTTTTTTCATTTTCGTTTTCATTGTCACCACAATTGGTGCGTTCATCTATGGGTTGAACACCCACAATATTCGCTGGCGATTCGCTCTGCTTGGCAGTTTGATTGTCGTGCTGTTGTTTATGTTTGACCAGGGAAATAACTGGACTAACACTGTCGACAGTCAGTACGAGACCAAGCTGACTTTTGCAAATTTCGTCACCAATCAGTTGATGATGCTTTTGATGTCGACGGTTGGGGCGTTCCTGATCAGCATGCTTCTCATTGGCGGCGCCGAAATAATCTATCGGCGGGCCTGGCCGGGTCACATGGCAATGCCGTATTTGCTTTCGCCCAGGGGGCTTTCTCAGCCTGACTTCTTTCAAAAGACCATCCAGGGTTATCTCCTGGTTGGTGGCATGATGCTGTGGGTGATCGCGTATTACATGGTCGGGCAGAAGTTCAATTTCTTCTGTCCGCTTGGTGTCGATGATTATAAAACAGTTGGCACACTGTGCCCCGCTGTAAGCGCTGCGCTGATAGGCGTCAGTGCGGCCGGACTGGAAGAATTGACTTGCCGTGTCGTTGCTCTTGGTTTATTGAAGCGATTGTTGAAAAATTTCTGGCTGGCAAATCTGATTCAAGCGGTAATCTGGGGCTTCGCGCACAGTCAGTATCCACAACAACCGAGCTACGCCAGGGGCGTAGAGTTGAGCGTGGTGGGACTGGTGTTTGGTTGGATTGTCAATCGGTATGGGCTTGTGCCGTGTTTTGTAGCGCACTACCTTTATGATGCGTTTTTGACAGTTGAGCCGGTGTTTGCTACGCACCAGTTGCAGCTGACCATTCCAGCCATCATCTGCCTGTTGCCCTTTCTGCTGGCAGCATTTCTTTGCCGGCGGTGGGCGCGAAAACACGGCGTTGCCGCAATGGATCTGTCCAATAAAGCTTCAGAAGTTCCAATGGCGCCGAAGGAAAAGGTCGAAATTGAAATCGACAGGTCTGAAACGAAGTATCAACCACTTTCAGCTCGCTCGCGTGTGGCGTTACTTTTAACAACTTTATTGTGTCTGGCTGTCACTTTTATCCCTGCAACTCAACCGATTGGGTCCGAGAAGAAAGTGATGGTAGATGCCAGGCAGGCTCTCTCTCTGGCTAAGCGTTACTTGCATGAGGACGCTGCTGTTGGCGAGGGCTACGAAAGTGAAATCGAACTGATTGCCAAACCGGATCAATCTGATTCTATGAAGTGGCAGTACATATTCGAGCAGCTTGGCAAGGCGATGACATCTGAACTTTACACCCAGACAGAACCTTGTCTGGAGTGGAGAGTGAGATTCTATAAACCGCAAGAATCGAAAGTGTATTGGGTTTTCATGAATGCTGATGGACGCAAGCGCGCCACAGTGTTGGAGAACATTGATGAAGGCAAAGGCGCCAGGCTGACTGAACCAGAAGCCCTTGCTCTGGTCGATGCTTATGTGAAAAAGAATCGCCCCGAATTCATTCCGTACAAAGTGATTGGTGGCAACAGAATCGTGCGTCCAGACCGCGTTGATTATGAGTTTGAATTGAACGTTCCGAAGTTCAATGTTGGCGAAACCCCTGCAAAGGTGAAGGCGGGTATCAAGGGCAATGAAATTTCGGAGTTCAAAATCGATTACGACTTGCCTGACTCGTGGGCGTGGCCGCGCAGTAAGCAAAAGTGGTATCAGCAGGTTGATACAGTTGCACGCTACATATTCGGAATTGTTCTTCTCGTGGCGGCGCTATACTGGATAATACACGTTCTACGCGCAACTTCTATAAGATGGGCTGGACCTCTGATGTTTGGGGTGGTTGGCGTCGTTGTCAGCATTCTTTCGACCATCAACAACGTGCCAAAGTTGTTTTCTAATTACAATACTGCCGAGGATATCAATTCATTCGTGGCGCAATCTTTCGCGCAAGAGTCGCTGAAGGTGCTGCTCATTTCCTTCGGCTATCTTCTTCTGGCGCTTGCTGGCTTTGCCACGATTCGACTTTGCTTCCCTGCTATTGCTAATCAGTTGCGTCATGGATTCTTATTGAAGCCGCACAACAAATATGAGCGTGTCCTGCGCTCTAACATATACGTCGACGCGCTGATCGGCTCTTATGCATTGTGCATGCTTTTCACGGTCATCAAATTGCTTCAAAGCATAGTGATGGAACCTTTTTCGCCGTCTATTCGATTGGACGTTCCCCGGTTTATGCCGGCGATTTTTTCGTCGATGTCGCCCCCGCTAGATATCATTACTGCTGTATTCAGCGGCGTTATTCTGGCGCTGATGCTGTTGTCTATCGGTGCCGGGCTTTGGCAAAAATTTCTTGCAACGAGGGTGCGTGGCGCCGTATTTGTCATTTTGTGCGGAGCCCTGATGGGGGCGGCGCAATGGTTCTGGCAAGACTGTTTGTCGGGATTTGCTTTCACTGTTGTGTACCTGGTGGCGGCGCTGTTGTTTATCACTCGAATATTCAAGTCAAACGTTCTGAGCTACGTTTTCGTCGCATTCGAATTGACGGCAGGAATTCGCCTCAGCGAATTGTTTGAGCATGGAGCCTCGATTGCACGTACCGAGATAGGGCTTTCTATCGCGTTTCTTTGCTTGCCTCTACTGGCGACTATCATCGTTCTGGTTTTGGACAAAGGCGCAAAAGAGCCTTAAAAATTTTGCCAACACTCAGAATCGAACTGAGATGTCTCACTCTTCAGGCGAGCGCGTGAACCATCATTGCTATGTTGGCTTAAATTCAGAGATGACAGGATTCGAACCTGCTGCCGCTTTTACGGTGACTCTTTAGCAAAGAGCTTGCTTCCACTCGCCTCATCTCTACGCGGCAGCTGCGCACTGAATATGGTGCGCAAATGCTGCTTTGTTATTCACGCAAGCGTGGACTTGAACCACGAGTCGCGAGTTTGGAGCCCGCTGGTTTGCCATTAACCGACTTGCGTATGGTGCCCAGTCTCGGACTCGAACCGAGAAAGTCCTGATTCTAAGTCAGGCGGATTTACCAATTTTCCTAACCGGGCATTAAGTGCATGACGAGATTCGAACTCGTGTCTCCTGAATCACAACCAGGCATCCTTACCCGCTGGACGACATGCACGATTCTGGCCACCTTGGATTCGAACCAAGATCTTCACCTTCAAAGGGTGAGGTCCTACCTTTAGACGAACGGCCAATATGTACGCGACTGTGTATATTCGCGTCGGTGTATGACACTACATGTAGTGTCGGTGTAGGCGCTGCATGTAGTGTCCTGAGTTTTCGACGTTCAGCCAAACAATTCCGAGAATCGACAGCAATGTTCTGAAGAGTAGAGTCGGATTGGTTTTCCTGAACTTGAACCGCTTGCTTGTTGTCGCTGAAAAAGGACGCTAAACAGCCGCTGGTGAGCTAATCCGCCTGCGCTATGGTGCATGTTATGCACTCCGAGCGGAAGAATTTTCTTGTTCAGCCAAAACGCGAAAAGCCGCAACAGATAGCTAATTCCCAGGACTGAATCTGCTGGGCGGTTAGCTTTGTTGAATCGAAAAACTTTGTTGGAATGATAGAGAAACATGACTATGAACCTTTTGATTTTTTCCAGCAGTGACATTCAGCAGCGCAAGGGACAACCAGCTAAACTGGCTGAGGCTCTGGCTCTGATGCTGGAATACGCGGTTCACGATCTTATTTCCCGTAACGAAACTTTCTCTGACTATAGCATAAGGATCAAGAAGTGGTGCAACTGATTTTGTTTATTTTGAAAAATTGTTTTTTCTATCCCTACAGCGAAGCGTTGATGCAAGCTGCTTTGGGAGGACGAAACAATGTGCATTTAATGCGGACGTTGTGTGCACTCACAAAAGATTTCGATAACTTGGTAGACGAAATTGACAATAATTTGTTCTTCAAATTTGCGCATCAGTTTCTACTCACGCGCTTGAGTGAAGAACGCCGAGATTGAATTAAGGTCTAGCCAATTAATGTGGATGGTCACATGATCCTCACACGGCATGAGTAAATTCAGATTGTCGAAGGTGATCGCGGGTTCACATTCAGGCGGAAAGGGCATAAATACTATGAGTGTACGCTTTGTGTAGCTCAGCAGCTCTGAAGCAGGAAGCCCACCAATACTGGGATACAGGGTTTAAGGTGGGGCTTCTCCCATTGACAGTCCAAATCTTCAGGAATATGTATATAAGCAAGCGTAACCTTCAGCCCGCGCGTCATAAGTAAGGAGTTCACTATGTCCGACCGTTCCTATTCCAATCCTGGTAATGGCGGGAATGAAGATATGTACCGGTGGAGCGGCGACCAGCGGCTTCCGAACCCCCAGCAGGGCGGCAATGGTGACCGCTACATATATGACGGCAGCCAGCAAGGCGCTCAGAACGGCGGCGATCAATATGACGCCTTCCATGGCGACCGAATGCCGGGGCGGGTGCGCGCCAGTGATTATCCTCAGAACTTCCAGACGCGCGAAGTGACTGCTGACGGCACAGTCATCATAAACAATGTTCACTGCAAGAACGCCTACTTTAATCAGAGCTCTATCGATGGAGCAGACTATCGCCGCGATCCGCGCATGGATTTCCGTAATTCTGATCCTAACTTGTATCGATTGAGGGACAACAACGGCAGTAGCTCTTATTACGACGGCGATCGGTCGCAGTATAACGGTAGCTACCGCATACCGCCTCCTGATCAGAATTATCGCAATGATGATATGCAGTATCGCATCCAGGCTGAAAGGCAACGCGAGTTCCAGCAGCAGCAGTGGGATCAGCAGCGCATTGAAATGGCGCGGCAGCGAGAATTTCAGCAACAGAATGAGCGGCAGTATCAAATCGATGCGATGCGTCAATACCAGATGCAGAGAGACTGCGATCAGGCTTTGAGAATTCAGATGTACAACGAAAACTGCCGCCAATACAACGGCCGTCACGAGCGCTACCAACCGTATTACGGTGGCGATGGCTGCTACGGAAATAATTATCCTGGTGGCTACAACGACGGCTATGACAGCCGTTACGGTGGACCTTGCTTCGGTAATCGCTCTGGCATCAGCATCCGCATTCCCCTTGGACATAACGGTAGCTTCCGCATCGGATTTTAGTCCACACCGGACTACTCGCCAGTAACGACCCGGGTGTTTTTCGCCAGGGAAAACGGGTTGTAGACCAACTCGCCTGTGTTTGGGTCGTTGAATGAAGTGACTTCGACATCAAATACACTCTTCAGGTTCGCCAGACTTAGCGCATCTCCAACTGTGCCGGTTGCGGCGACGCGGCTGCCCTCATTGTCGCTGCGCTCGATTAAGAGAACCTGGTCAGCGATGCGAGCGATCACGTTCAAATCGTGCAATACGATCATAATTCCCAGTCCTTTTGCTCGAAGTCGTTTCAGCAGCACAAGTAATTCGTTTTGATGTTTGAAGTCCAGATGCGAGGTGGGTTCGTCCAGAAGCATGAACTCGGGTTCTTGAGCAAGTGCTGTAGCGAGGGCGGCGCGTTGCCGCTCACCGCCTGAAAGTTGACAGAGCGGTTTTTGTCTGAGGGATTCCATCTCGGTGTCTTGCAGTGCTTTTTTAACTGCATCGGCGTCGGCGGAATTACCGTACCATTGCCACCACTTTTGGTGCGGATTGCGACCCAGCATCACCATCTTCTCTACTGAAAGTTGCGTTGAAGCTTCGATGTCTTGTGGTACGTATGCTACTTTCCCTGCGAATTGCGGCGTTGGCATTGCCCAGATGTCGACGTTATTTAGTTTCACCGTCCCGCTTATGGGTTTGATCTGCCGAGCTATAGTTTTTAGCAGCGTTGATTTGCCCGCGCCATTGGGACCTGCGATAGCGATAACCTGGCTGGGAACGAGCTGCACGGAGACGTTCTCCAACACCACATGCTTTTCGAAGCCAACGTTCAGGTTGTGTGCCTCAATACTGGGAGATTTGCCGGTCATCACGTTTGCAGCACCTCACGGCTATGCTTGCTGCCTATCAACCAGAGAAAGAATGGACCGCCAATTAATGAAAGCAGCGTTCCGAGCGGTAGCTCCTGCCCCTGTCCCAACGTACGCGCTGCCAGGTCGCTGATCAGCACCAGAGTCATGCCCAGCATCGCGGAACAAATGATTTGCAAGCGTTCGTCTTGACCATACAGGCGGCGTGCCAGGTGTGGAGCAATTAAACCAACGAAACCCACTAACCCGCTGATGGATACGGCTGCGCCGCACATCAGCACCGCAGCCGCTAGCAAGATCCACTGTGCTCGTGCTACATCGAGACCGAGCGCTTGAGCCGACTGCGCGCCCAGAGAAAGCAGCCTGATCTGTTTACTCATCGTCAAGGCGAGCACAACTCCGGCAATCGTGTAGCCAAATGCCGGAAAGATTTCGGTCCAAGTTCGTCCCGCGATGCCGCCAGCTAACCAGAAGAACAGTCCCTGCCCCTGTGCGACACTGGAGGCGTGAATCAGTATCATGGTGATGAAAGCGCTGCAGACGGCCGACAGTCCCACGCCCGAAAGCAGCAGGCGTCCCACAGAAAGCCCCGCCGCACCGCGTGCCATCGAGGCGACGAGCAGGCTGGCTAGTAATCCGCCAACGAACGCTGCGGCAGGAATTACTGAAAAGCTGACGTTGCTTATCATGGCGATTGCCACTGCTAATCCGGCACCGCTTGAAACTCCCGTCAAATATGGATCCGACAGAGAGTTGCGTGATAGAGCTTGCAAGACGTACCCAGATACTGCCAGCGCAGTTCCGACTAAAAGTGCTACGCAGATCCGCGGCAAGCGGATTTGCCACAGAATCTCGTGCAGTGTAGATAAATTCGGATCAGTGCTGATGATTTCGTGAATTGCTTGTCCGGGTGCGACACAGACGTCGCCAACGCACAAATTCACGACGATGGCAGTCGCCAGCGAAATCAAAAGCAATAGAACTCGTACGGAAATTGAAATCAACAGCGCCTCAAAAGCGTTCCGCAACCTAAAATAGCACTGAAATCGGTGTCGTGATAGGATGCTAGCTTCGGAGAGCAACACAAAATGATTTACCTGGATAATAGCGCCACCACCCAAGTTCGACAGGAAGTGATCGATGCGATGATTCCGTTTATGTCGCGCTCGTGGGGCAATCCATCTTCGATTCATGCACTTGGCAGGGACTCTAAAGATGCCGTGACAGTGGCGCGTCAACAGGTAGCCGCCCTGCTCAATTGTGATGCCGATGAAATTTACTTCAGTTCTTGTGGCACTCTGAGCAACAACTGCGCCTTGCTGGGACGCGCTCGCTTTGCCGAAGCGAACGGTCAGGGGCGTCATCTTATAACAACTCGCATCGAGCACCCCTCAGTGATCGGACCATGTCAGTACCTGGAAAGCCAGGGGTGGAAGGTTACTTATTTACCGGTCAGTCGGGAAGGTTTTGTTTCGCTGAAAGAGCTGCAGAAGCACACTACGACCGAAACCAGCATCATCTCAGTGATGTGGGCGAACAATGAAGTTGGAACGATACAGGATATTGCTGCGCTGGCAAAATTCGCTGCCGAGCGTGACATCTTTTTTCATACGGACGCAGTACAAGCTGCCGGCAAAATTCCAATCGACCTCAAAGCGGTGCCGATAAGTGCTCTGGCGCTGTCAGGGCATAAGTTTCACGCTCCGAAAGGTGTTGGTATTTTGTATGTTCGCAAGCTGCAAAACATCATGCCTATTGTTTTTGGTGGTGGGCAAGAAATGGGAATCGTGCCGGGCACTGAGGGATTGTCGAATATCGTCGCTATCGGGAAAGCCGCTGAGCTGGCTCGTCTTGAGCTGGCGCGCAATCGTGAACAGCTTCTTGAATTTTCCAAAATCTTCAAACAACATTTATCGCAAGTTGAGGGTTTGACGTTTACCGGTGCTTCGCTTCTGACTGAGCGGCTACCGGGGCACATCAGCTTTGTATTGCCCGGTCTGGAGGGTGAAGCGATTGTGATGCGTGCGGACCTGAAGGGGCTATGTATCTCCAGTGGATCGGCGTGTCATAAAGGAATTATCGAACCGTCGTCGGTCTTGAAATCGCTGGGATTGTCGGATGATCAGGCGAAAGGCTCGATACGCATGTCTGCGAGTTCATTCAATACTGTGGAAGAGTGCACTCAAGCAGTGGAGTTGCTCGTCAATATTTTGAACAAGATGAAGTTCGGCGCGCAGTTGCAGTCACCGGGCGTAGTGGCATAGCCGATGGCGCCTTGAGCTTGGTTTAAACTGCATTCAGTTGCACCTCAATTGAGGTAGAACTGCATTCAACTTATGAATTAGACCGGTTCAGCTTTGTGCTGTAGTCCTGTCGAGCTACTTTGCTTTACGGAACATGTTCCAGACAAAAATGCAAAGGCCTTTGATCTTTCCGAGTGGGAACGTGCCGTGCAAAAACTTCAGTCCACCCCGCGCGGTCTTCACCCGAGATGGACCATATGGATACCACCAGATGCGTCGGGCGCCGCCGGAAGAATCCATGCTGATGTGTTTGATATTGATTAGATCCATTAAGCCGAAGTGTGAGTGACTTCTGCCAAAGCCACTTTTCTTCAGCCCTCCCCAGGGCACCTGCGGCATCGCGTGTGATACCAGGCAGTCGTTAATGAGCACTGTGCCTACCTGCAAATCGCGTGCGACTGCTTCGGCTCTGCTTAATCCACCCGCCCAGACGGAGGCACAAAGACCGTAATCGCTATCGTTAGCTCTAGCCACCGCTTCATCTTCGGTGTCCACAATCATGATCGGCATAACGGGCCCAAAAGTTTCTTTAGTCATGATGTCCATCGTGTGGTTGACATTGGTCAGCACGGTAGGCATGTAGAAGTAGCCCGCCAGGTCGTCATGGCGCTTGCCACCCGTCAGAATCTCGGCACCGAGTTCTCGCGCTTGCGTCACATGTGCTTCGACCGTTGCCAGCTGAGACTCGTCGATGACCGGTCCGACATCGGTTGTCTGGTCGGTCGGGAGACCGACTTGCAGGGCTGATGTATATTGAACGATTTTGTCTATGAGTTTTTGAGTGTTTTTTCCTTTGATAATGTAGACACGCTCGATTGAAGCGCAGGCTTGTCCAGCATTGGTGAACGCGCCCCACACGAGTCCGCGCGCGGTCCAATCAACGGGTGCGTCAGGCAGCACGATGGCGGCATCTTTTCCGCCTAATTCCAGACTCAGTGGTGTTAGATTTGGTGCAGCCTGCTGCATGATTTTGCACCCTGCGGAAGCAGAGCCGGTGAAGATGATGCGAGCCAGATCGCATTTTGTCAGGTGCTCCCCGGTGCTTCGGTCTCCGGTAATGACTTGAACAACGCCTGCCGGGAAGCCGGCTTTCTCAAATAATTCTCCTATTTTGATACCAATCATTGGTGACTTTTCTGATGGTTTCAAAATTACGGTATTGCCGCACGCTACAGCCATTAGAATCGTCATTACTGGAATCGAGAAGGGATAATTCCAGGGGGCGATGATGCCGATGGCACCTAACGGTTCGAACGTGATGACACTTTGTTTGGTAGCAAGAAGCGGATTGGTCATCTGAACGACCTGGTCTTTGAGCATCGTTTCGATGTTGTCGGCCAACCATACGCAACTGTCCAGGGGACCCGTCATCTCAGCGAAATAGCTTTCGACTATTGGCTTTCCAACTTCGGTCGTGATAAGTTGCGCGATTTCGTCGGCACCAGCTTCGAGCAGTCGTCGAAACTCGATTATCTTCTTAATGCGCTTGTGATATGGCACAAGTTGCCATGTCTCATATGCTTTCCACGCACGCTCGACTGCGTCCTTGACTTCGTGCGAACCCATAATCGGCACTTCACCAACCGCTTGACGGGTGGCGGGATTGATTGATTCTATTGTGGCAGTTTTGCTGACGACCATCGCTCTCTGGCTCTAGGAAGCCCTGTGAAGCTCTTATTGTAAACCATTTGGACCTCCACCCCGCCACCCGGGATTTCCTGAGCGGAATAACATAAACTGTATTTGGGTGAAATGCTTGGAAGGCTGTTGTGCGACTGAGTTTTCTAAATTTGGCGATTCTGCTGGGGCTTACCGCTGCGCCAACTTTTGCAGAGACGCAAGCCGACAAGATGTATAGCAGGGCTGAGAAAGCATATTTGAACAAGCGCTATGACGAAGCCTGGGGAACCTTGCAAAAGGTCGTCGAGACTGATGATAAGAATGCCCGTGCTCACAATTTGATTGGAAAGATCTGGCACAACAAGAACAAACTCGATCAGGCAGAGCTGGAATATAGGAAAGCTATCGCGGCAGACCCGCAACTGGCTGATGCTAGATATAACCTTGGTGTGCTGATGTTCGATAAGCGAAAATATTCTGATGCCGAAAAGTTGCTGGAAGAAGCGGTGACGATCGACCCGCAAAATCCGGAATTCCATTACAATCTGGCTCTCACTTACGCCAATGAAAACAAGCTCGAGCAGGCGAATGAGCGTTTTGTCAACGCGATAAAACTCGATGCCAATAACCCTGTCTTCCACTACGGCATTGCTTGTTTGTATCAGAAGACAGACAAGATGGAAGATGCGGTCGAGGAATATAAGAAGGCTATAGCACTCAATCCTGGCTATATTGAGGCACACAACAATCTTGGTGTCGCATATAGTGCTGAAGGGAAATATCCTGAATCAGTTGAAGAATTTCAAGCTGCCTTGAAGTTGAATCCCGATTATCCTCAGGCGCAGAGAAACCTTGGATATGCCCAGGCTCATACCAGTTTGGGCATTACCTATTTTAAGCAAGGTCAGTTGGCGAAGGCTTTCGATGAGTACAAAAAGGCCCTTAAAATAGACCCTATGTTCGCTGATACTCACTACAATCTGGCGCTTTTGTATCAACACAACAATCAACTGCAACCCGCGGTAAAGCACTACCAGTTTGCGATTAAGGTCGATCCATCCAATTATATGGCGCATAACAATCTGGGCGTTGCGCTCGCGAAATTGGGCAAGCGAGACCAAGCTGAAGCTGAATACAAACAGGCGCTGCAGTTGAAGCCAGATTATACCGAGGCGCAGCAGAACTTGAATGCGCTCAGTTCACCGGCTCAATAAAATCGTGAACGACGTTCACTGTATGCGGTGCTTTATGTTTCTTTGTAACGTCAGTGTTAAATCCATGTTTCGTCTGCGTTGGTAGCTGTGTTCGAAAATCCAGATAGATAGCGCTTCTTGCTCGGTTGGATTGTTTCGGATGTAAATATTTTCGAGCGCTAACTACTGTCTATTTCGCCTTGAATATCAGACCTGGCTTGCGATGCGGTGATTGCAGGTGGTGTTTAATGCGGTGCGGAAGCATGTAACATTAGTCACAAAAGGGTTGCCATAAGAAAGCCGCACCCTTAACCTGTTCTTAGTCACCAGCAGGCAAAATAGGTTAGGTGACATCGGAGGTACAGATAATATGCAGACACGCATAATGCAGCGACAATGCTGCCCTCAGCAGACAGTATAAGAGTATTAGTATCACTGCAACACTAGGGTTCGAACATGCGATGTGTCGAAGCTGGCTTAAGCACGGCGTTTCATCGCGATATGTTTCTAAAAGTGGAAGTGTAGGTAAACCATGTATGAATTGAAAGAAAAAGATCTTCTCGCGATTTTGGGCAGAAACCCCAGTCAGCGAGCCAAATTAGTTATAACAGACGTCGATGGAACACTGGCATCGTTTTGGGACTACTTTGTGCCGGCGATCAGAGAATTTCTTCGCGAAATTAGTGTGAAACTTGATACTCCCGTCAGTGAACTCGCCGAAGATATCGGCCGGGTAATCGATAGACGTGGCACTCACGAATATCCCTGGCTTCTGGAAGAGACGAGTTTTGCGTGGAAACACTTTTCGAAGAATCCAGACAAGTTTCGAGAAATATTTGTCAGACCCTTCTGGCATGCATTAGACGTCAACAGAACCAAGTATTTGCGACCTTTTCCGCAGGTGCTCCACACGCTGGCAGAGCTTAAAAAAGAGGGCATAAAGGTGGTGGCACTCAGCGATGCGCCAGACTATATGGCTCGAATTCGCAATCAGCAAATCTTCGACGGGCTGCTGGACGCGGTCTACGCCCTGGAGACGGTGGAGCCAACCTCAGACGACATCTGGCAGCCTATTTCGCTTGAGCACGGCAGAGCCCGAGTTCAGGAGATGAGAGCCGCCACCAACAACTTGCAAACCAGGTTCCATGTCTTGCCTGTAGCATACGAAAAGCCAAATCCCGCTGGCGTTGATCGTGTTCTGGCTGACTTCGATGTCTATCCGCAAGAGGCAATCTTTGTGGGTGATAGCCTGACAAAGGATGGTCTGGTCGCAGCTCGTCGCGGAATCAAGTTTGTTTGGGCACACTACGGAAATCATTTGCCAGCTGAGTATGAGGAGCTTGTGAACTACTCGCTCAAACCAGAGGGCGAAGATTCAATCAAACGACCAGTGCCGATGTCTCTAGTCACAGCTGTGGCCGCCAGATATGACGAACTTCTCCATCATATCTAGCGGTCAATCATGCGGTTTCTACTTACTTGATATCGACCTTCTTGTTTTCGCCAATCTCAACAGGTTGACCCGAAAGGGCGCGCACCAACTCTATAGTTTTTGAAAGAAAGTTACCTGGTGAATCCCAGTACTCAGCTTTCTCCGCGGAAACTTTCAACAGAGCAATGTCAGGTGTGTCTTTTCCTTGCGGGAACCATGCTTTCAGGATGGGCTCCCAGAGTTCTTCAATTTTTGCTTTATCTCGAACAAGCTCTGCCGTACCTGAAATTGAAACGTAAGTTTGGGCCTTAATGTCGCTGAAGGATACGTTGACGTGCTTGTTTTTCTTCGCCTCAATCACTTTATGTGAGTTGCCGTAGGTAAAAAACCAGATGTCTCCATCGAACTCTACGTTGCGATTTGCTGACATTGGTCGGCTATGCAAAGTGCCGTCTTCGGCGACAGTGGTCAACATGCCGAAGTCGATGTCCTTAATCATCTTTGCAATTTTTTGAATGTCATTCATTTCCTCTGTCTTCTGCATCATTCGTCTCCTATTTGTTAAAAGTTCGACGCAGGCAGACCCGCAAGGTTCCACTCAGCGGTAGCTCAGCACTCCGGTGCGCTGAGCCACGCAGTATCACTATTTTAAGTCCGTCGTATTGCCAGGTGGCGAACTGATCGCTAAGTTCCGATACCGTTGTTCGGCGCATTTGTTTATAGCTGAAGTTGGATTCTATGCTGCGGCGCAGCTATCTAAAACTGAAGTCGGAATTCTATGCTGCGCTGCACCTATCTAAAGCTAAGTTCGGACTTAAGGCGCAGCTTTCTCCACTTCCAGCGGATAACTGATCAGCGCTTTTTTCGTCGCACCAATTGGTTGGGCGTACACACAGATCCAGCCTTTATCATTGGCGCTGTGCAGTTTAATTGACTGCGTCCCGCCAGGCTCGGACTTGATGCCCGTTTCCAGGACTTTTGGATTGCTGACGGGAACTGTCATTCCCCTGATGGCGGAGACGCCTCGCTGCGTGCCCTCTACAACGGTGAGTCTGCAATTTGGTGGCACGTCTTTTACCGACACCGAAATGTCACTACCTTTCCTGTGCAGTTGCGCAAGACCTCTGGTGAGCGGCACGATGCGGTCTGGTGCCTGCGGTGAAATCACGTGGTGCTTGTCGAGATAATGGCGGAAGGCTGCAGAAATTCGCTCAGGAACATATTCAATGTTTTCGGCTCCCGAGAAATCGTAGCCTTCGCCTGACTTGAAGCTGTAATCGTTGACAGCGATCTTATATTTGCCGTTTGGATCCACGGGTTTCCATTCGCCGTTCTTGTCTTCGACCAGGGCATAAACAATGCGATCGCCTTTGTCTCGACTGGAATCATAAGCAATCTTCATGCCGTGTTCATCGAAGAAACTGCCGCCCAGTGGTCCAGCAAAGGTGTGCTCCATTGCCTTCAAGAGTACAGTTCCAGATATGGTGGCAAACACTACCTTATTGTCAAAAGGAAGCATCTCCTCGACTTTTTCAGCCGTGATGTTGCCTTTCTCAATGCGAGCCCTGATGCCGCCTCGGTTTTCGAAGCCGATTTGAATTCCGTACTTCTTTCCTTCTTCAACAAGGGCATCAGTGATGATGTCGCCCAGTGCTGAATCGCATGGAAAGTTTCTGAAGCTGTTGTCAAAGGCAGCAGTAGCCTCGCCCACCACTTCATGACGCAATCCCAGCAGCGGTTGCACCTTTTCGTCCACATACGCCTGCAAGTCTGGGTCTGACACTATTTTCTCGGTTATGTTTATAAGGCGATAGTCCGTGCTCGCCGGCACGATTCGCCCCTTCTCGTCAAAGACCAGATCGAGTTTGCCAAAGGCACGGCCGTAACAGCCAGTCTGAACGATTGTGGTTGTGGTGCCATCTGAATGTTCAATGATAATTGGTTTGTCGAGACGTGTGTGGCTGTGTCCACCGATGATGACGTCGACTTCTGGAATCGACTGTCCGAGAATTTTGTCGCTTTCGACGCCGCAATGAGTGACCAGGACGATCTTATTGATGCCGGACGCCTTCAGTCTATCGACTTCATCGATGAATGGTTGCACCCAGTTCGGACCAGCAGATTTGATTTTGACGGCGCCTGTGTTCAACGCGACCGAGTTCAGATCGGCTGTGATACCGCCTATGAAGGCAACCTTTTGTCCATCTATCTCTTTTACTACCGAGTGCTTGACCAGGGCGCCTAGTTCAGGCTCACCGCTCAAATCCATATTGACGTTGATGATGTCGAACTTAGCTTGCTTCAACTGGTTGGCCAGGTTTTGCGGACCGTCGTCGAATTCATGATTGCCAATCGTATAAATGTCGTAGCCCATTTTATTGAGCATGTTTACTTCCACTTCGCCATGATATTTGGTGAATAGCGGCGTGCCCTGGAATATGTCTCCAGCGTCGATGGTCAAAGTGTGTTTCGGGTCCTTGGCTCGGAACAGGCGCAGCATGTGCCCAATGCGCGGAAAGCCTCCTATGGAGCGTTGACGCTCTTCGAAAGATTCATCATGGGCATGCAAATCGTTGGTGTGCAAGATTGTAAGATGTAGCCCTGCGCTATCTGACCGCGCCGCGAGTGAAGCCACCACCAGGAGCAGCCCGAAAACCATGCAAAGAACCCAGCTGACTAAATTAGTCTTGGCTTTTGTCTGGAATATCGTCATCATCTTCCTCGCTTTGGGGTTGCCTGGATTTTTTCCCGCTACATATACATACGGTCAAACTGAAAATAAAGTTCGAACTATTCGCTCAGAATTTGTTCCGGAAGCAGGGTGCCCTGTTTCAGTGGAGGGGTTGCGGACAGACCTGGATGTGGACCCATTCGATGCTCCACTCGACGCGCGAATATATATCGACTACAAGAATATTGGTTCAAAACCGATATCAGCAGTTAAGTTTCGCATGCGGTTCGTAGATGATAGCGGAAATAATATGGGAACGTTTCAAGCTTCCGACGGTGTCATGCTGGCACCTCAGCAGCAGTCAAGCCAGAAATTTAAGCAGGAAAAAATTGAACCGCACTCAACGTCGCTGATGCTGCGTGTTTTGATGGTCAAATATGTCGATGGTGCAATCTGGGAGTCTGCCAAGGCGCCGCTCGTGCCGAAGTCCTGAGAATTTTCTTTCGAGCATCTCCGACGAATTCATCTCACCGACCTGAGTCGTCTGCTAACGCTGTGCTGGCCAGGTTTTGCGGTCGCAGTCCGATAATTGTAGAGTGTATATACGCGAAATTAACCGGAAATAAGCTGTCTGTCGGCTAAACCGCGCTTGCCAAGCGATTTGCGTATCTTGCGGGGGTGTATCTTATATACACCAGAGTGCCTTTCGGCACCTTTCGCCACTTAATTAGTAAGGAAACTAAGACGCATGAGCAGCGCCTTTCAAACATTTACGTCAGCCGCTGGAGTCGGCGCAGCATGTTACTTGTTGGCCACGTCAACCTGGGACCAGGTGCTTTTGTTATTTCTAGCAGCCAGTCTGGGTTGGTGTTTGTTTGTGTCTGTATCGGCAAAGCGTCAAGCTTCAGCTCCACGTGTAGCGGTCAAAAAGGCGGTGAAAACCAGCCCAATGGCTGTCAGTCAGGAAGCTACCCCGGTTCCAGCCGAGCCACCGCGTAAGGTGTACAAGTTTCCCATCCACGAACTGGCTGGTGCCACTATTCCGAGAACAGTTCAAGCGTTCGAGTAATTCCTTTTTTATTCGATCTTGCGAACAATCGCCTTGTTAGGCGAGAGCTGCCAGCGACATAATTATGTCGTCGACTCTTTTGCAAGCAATATTTCGGTGCCAAGAATCTGCCAAGTGGATTTGCTAAGTTGGATTCCTCTTTATGGAGGGATTCGATGGTAAGCCGGGAATTTACTCTCGACGATGTAAAAGCAGTTGTGCAGCGGCATTGGGGCTACGACACGCTTCGTCCATTGCAGCAGCAAGCTATGGAATCGGTGCTGAATAGTGTTGATTCGCTTCTGGTGCTTCCGACCGGTGGAGGCAAATCATTGTGCTACCAGGCACCAGCCATAGTTAAGGGCAAGACAACAGTGGTTGTATCGCCACTCATCTCCCTGATGAAAGATCAAGTCGATGGATTGAAGGCGTGTGGAGTGCCTGCAATTCAACTGGATAGCTCGCAGCCAGCCAGTGAGCGTGCGTCGCTGGAGATGCGAATTCGGCAAGGAGAAATTCGACTCCTCTTCGTTTCGCCAGAAAGACTGGCAATGGGTGAGTTCTATAACCTGCTCCAACAGATTGATGTGCAAACGTTTGCTATCGACGAGGCGCATTGCATCAGTCAATGGGGGCACGATTTCAGGACGGAGTATCGTCAACTTAAAAAAATCAAGGAGCTCTTTCCGCGGGCGTCGGTGCATGCTTACACTGCGACCGCCACCGACGATGTGCGAGCCGATATCGTCAAGCAACTGGGCTTGAAAAATCCCGAAATAATTGTCGGTGATTTCGATCGTCCAAATCTCACCTATCGTGTGATTTCACGCCGCGAACCACTGAACCAGGTATTGGATGTGGTGCGCAGACATGAGGACGAAGCCGGAATAATCTATTGCATAAGTCGTAAGCAAGTCGATCAGTTGACGAAATCGCTTCAAAAGCAGGGACTCAACGCTGTTGCTTATCATGCCGGATTGACGACGGATGAGCGTCGTTGCGCGCAGGAATATTTTGCCAGTGAACGCTGCAATTTGATCGTCGCGACTGTGGCATTTGGAATGGGCATCGATCGTTCAAACGTCAGGTTTGTAATGCACACGGGTATGCCAAAAGCTCTAGAGCACTACCAGCAAGAAACTGGACGAGCCGGTCGTGACGGGCTGGAGGCTGAATGCGTGTTGCTCTATTCCAATTCGGATTTGATGCTCTGGAAATCAATCATGGAGAAAAGCGCAGCTGGAGAACTGGCGGATGATACCGATAATGGTGCTTTTCTGGCGACAGCTACTCAGCATTTAGAGACAATGAGCAGATATTGCCGTGGCGCAATCTGCCGGCACCGCGCTCTGGTTGAATATTTTGGACAATCTTTTGCCAGTCAAAATTGCAGCGCTTGCGATGTCTGTTTAAGTGAAACGGTGGAGGCGGAAGACTCGAATCTGATCGCCCAGAAGATTTTGTCATGCGTCGCTCGCATAAAAAATGGACGGTTTGGCGCCGGTCATCTTGCTTCCGTGCTCCGTGGTGAAGCAACAGAAATGATTCGAAAATGGAATCACGATGAGCTGAGTACTTTTGGAATTCTCAATTCGCATTCCAAAAACGATCTCCGTGATTGGATCGATCAACTGGTTGGCATGGGTGTTCTGGAGCGATTGAATTTAACCATGTCGAGCGGATTCAGTTTTCCGGCTATAGTGTTGAATGAAGAATCGTGGAAAGTAATGCGCAGCCAGCGCTCCGTCAAGCTGATTCAACCAATGCGTTCGACTAAAGAGTTGAGGGCGAAACGTTTGCAGATCGCAGACAAATCGTGGCAAGGCATCGACAAAGATCTATTCGAAAAACTACGGGCACTGCGCATCAAGATTGCACGTGAGCGTGGATGGCAAGCCTTTATGGTTTTTAGCGACGCAACACTGCGTGAGATGGCCGCGGTAAAACCATCCACGCTTGCAAAACTATCCCGCGTCAAAGGTGTTGGCAACGCCAAGCTTGAAAATTTCGGCGAAGAATTCTTGCATGTGATCACAGAGCATTGCCATAGCTGATTTCTGCCACGGCTGAATTTTTGACAGCTGCATTTCTGCCATAGCTGATTTCTGCCACGGCTGAATTTTTGACAGCTGCATTTCTGCCATAGCTGATTTCTGCCACGGCTGAATTTTTGAAAGCTGCACTTCTGCCATAGCTAAATTTCTGTAATAGCTGTTTTTTTGTAATAGCTATTCCTCTGCTGTTGCTGAATTTCTCCTCAAGCTCAGCAGGCTTTGTTATTATCAGTGGCGGTTTCCCAATGCTGAGTCGGCAAAGTAAATCGCTGAAATCAAGAGGCGTGGGCTGAAAGTGAGTCTTGCGAAAAAAGGGGCGCTCCTGCTTCTAATTCCAGTCGTCATCCAGTCAGCGTTGTTGGTCGCTCTGATTCTGCTCAATTTAGAAACGGAATTTTATCCGCAGCGTGCCAGTCAGGACATGGAAGTTGGAAATAATTTGACACTGTATGTGCTCGATTATTTCCGCGTCTTACAATACGTCAAGCGCTCGATTGCACATAACACGCTCCTCGAACCGGCTTGTAGTGAGCATCTGAAAGATCTGGCGAAAGAGAATACAAATCTAGGCGCCTGCTACCAGCAATTTTCATCCAGACGCAGCCGAATTATTTTGATTCCAGCGCAGTCACGTGCAGCCATGGAACAATCAAACAACCTGAGTTCCAAAGTTCTTGAACTCGGAATGACGTACGCGAATAATCTGGTGCAAGCTATGCAGCAGGCGGGTTTAAGCCGCAACCGCGAACAGTCTTACCGGCAAACAACGCCACTCTACAAACTAGCACTGGCAGTGGTTGCCAATCTCACTGCATACGACAATAGAACCGCGGTTGCGCCAGAGAAGCAGTCACAAATGCGTCAGTCTTTTCGACTTCTGATATTCATATGCTCGATTGTGAATTTGGGGGTGGTTTTAGCTATCGGCGTGTTTTTCATCGGTGACATCTTTAAGAGACTGAACACGATTCTGATTAACGTAGAACGCATTGTAGAAGAACGCGAACTGGAGCCGCACGTTGCCGGAAACGACGAAGTTTCCAATCTCGATGGAAAGGTTCACGCTCTATCAGAAATGATGAATCAGACAGTTTTTCCGTACAAAACGATGTTAGAGAATGCGCAAGATTTGATTTGTTCGATCGATACGAATGGACGGATGCTTGATGTAAGCAGGGCGTCGGTTGCGTTGCTCGGATATGCACCCAATGAATTGACTGGACGTTGGATACACGATCTGATCGAAGTTTCGAATCAAAATCAATTCTCAGAAAAATTCTTGTCTGTGTCTAGCGGTACGATTGAACCACCTTTTGAAACGCGCATGATTTGCCAGGATGATTCAGTTGTAGACGTCTTATGGTCACTTTCGAAGGCGCCTCAAGAAAAAACCATATTTGGTGTCGGTCACGATATTACAGAGATAAAAGTGGCTGAACGCTTTCAACAAGATGTGGTGCAGATGGTCAGTCATGACTTGAAAAGTCCGCTCACCTCAATAACTAACTTCCATGAGCTGTTGGAGTCTGGAGTTTACGGGCCGCTTCAGGACAAGTATCTAGAACAGGTCGGTGTCGCTAAACGCAGCGCCGAGCGAATGCTAATTCTCGTCAACGATTTGCTTGCGGTGGAACGAATGCAGTCAAATACATTTCAATTGGATTGCAGCCAGGTCGAAGTGATGACAATGTTTAAGTACGCGGTCGAATCTGTAATCAGTCTGGCGCAAGAAAAACAGATAACAATTTCAACCACCCCTACCTCTCTTTCAATGTTTGCTGACGAACGCAGAATCGTTCAAGTTCTAACTAATCTGCTCTCCAATGCGATCAAATTTGCACCAGAGCACACTACCGTGACGCTTTCCGCACGAGCATCAGAGAACGGGCTAGAAATTAGCGTTGCCGATCAAGGTCGGGGAATTCCGGAAGATATGCTTGCGAAAATCTTCGACCGTTTCAGTCAGGTGGAACGCTCGGATGCAGTACAAATGGGCGGCTCAGGGTTGGGTCTGGCTATTTGCAAAGCTCTTATAGAACAGCACGGCGGCACAGTTAGTGTAATTAGCAAGCTTGGAGAAGGTTGCATATTCACCTTGCGCATTCCCCAGAGAGTGTCGCAATGAAGAATGGTAAAAGTGCACAGCATGGAGCTTCGCTGAGCCTCGCGCGCAGAAGTATGTTGCTATTCACGCTATCGATAGTAATTCAAATCTTTCTGATTGCAAGCTTTCTGTTTCAAGCCGATGGCGAGGAATTCGCCGTTCAAACGGGACGGGCCAGAGACATAAACAACGATGTCAGGGAAGTCGTGCAAAGTGACATTGCCACAATTATTGCGGTCGATCAAGCGATTCAGGGCGCAACAAACAATGTGCGCGTTCAAACTAACCTGGAACGATTGCACTATTGGAGCAATCATTTGAACGGCTATTACTCCTCTGACAACGACAGATTACTGCTCCGCAATCTAAACGAGAAGACTGATGCTCTGGTCGCACTTCTAAATCAAATCCTTTTGATACGCTGGAATGAAACCTCAGCGCAAACGCAATCCGTACAGGCTCGACGATCTTCAAAAGTAGCGCAAGCAGAATCCGCTGACCCACAGCAATATGAAAGATTGGCTGAGAAGTGTGAAACTATCGAGAGCGAACTTGAAAAATTGTTGTCCGAAATGGTGGTACCGCTTCGAACTCAAAAATTCCCAGAGAACAAAAACTCCTTACGTCACTTCTGGTACGCGGCTGCGATCATCGGTAGCCTGTTAAACATCACAGTGTTGCTTCTGATGGCTATCTTCTTAAGCAAGCAGGTGACCAATCGTCTTGCTGCATTAAACGAAACATGCCTCCAGTTCGAGCGCGGACGCCAGACCAGGATTATCGGTTCATCAAAAACAGATGAGATAGGCCGGCTTGAATTCGCAGTTCAACAAATGTTCGACGCTATTAACGAAACAGTCCGCAACCAGCAGGCACTGTTCGAAAACGTTCACGACGTCTTGTGCTCGATTGATGACAAAATGTTTTGCTTTAAGGCGATAAATCAATCAGCGGCAGAGATTTTTGGTTATACGACCAAACAGCTCATAGATTCGCCTGTAGCGGCGTTGTTTCGGGATCCCGAGAATAAAGCTCTGGCTAAATTCAAACAAATTGTCATGCAACGCGCTCAGCCGCCTCTTCATATGTGCACCATAAATGGTGAACCGTTTGAAGCAGAAATTAAAAAGGGCGATGGCACAACAGCCTCGACATCCTGGTCGGTAAAATACGTGCCTGCCGAAGGCAGTTTACTGTGCGTAGTGCACGACATCACTAAAAGGAAAGCCGCCGAAAATATGCGAAGAGAAGTGGTGCAGATGGTCAATCACGACTTGCGCAGCCCGTTGGCTGCAATCCAGGTGATTTACGCGATTCTCCATGATTATGCAAATCTCAATGAAATGGGACAGAAGAACCTGGCTATCGCACACGCAAATACGGATCGCATGCGGCGGCTGATAAGTGATTTGCTCGATATTGGCAAGCTGGAAGCAGGTATGCTCCAGCTTCAACGAACGAATGTATCGTTATCGAGCGTAATTCAACAATCTATTCAGAGCGTTCAGACACTGGCGAAATTGAAAGACATCGCGCTAGTCAATAACAGTGCCTCTGATTTTGTGTTATTCGCTGACCCACACAGGCTGGAGCAAATTTTGATCAACTTGCTGTCGAATGCCATTAAATTCTCGCCAAAAGGGCAATCGATACTGGTTTCAGCAATCGAGACCGGTAGATATATTGAAATAAGTGTTCAAGATTTCGGACGTGGTGTTCCGGCGCACATGACTAAATCAATATTCGATCGCTTCAGTCAGGTGTATGCTTCTGATGCTTCGCAGAAAGGAGGCTCTGGTCTGGGGCTGGCAATTTGTAAGGCTCTGGTTCTGCTGCACGATGGAGATATTGGAGTAGAGAGCACCGAAGGAGCAGGAAGCAGATTCTATTTCCGTATTCCCAACGACGTTCCGTCTATGCAAATAGAAAAGAAGGGCTGATGAAACCGAAAGGAAAGTTCAACGTTACGGTCACGCTGCTGTTTTTGTGTTTTCACACGGGGCTAGCTTCACTGGCTCAACAAGCCAATGATGAGAGTGGAAGCGGCGTATCGGGCAGCGCTCCTGGCTCCGAAGGAATGCCAGATACTGATGCTGTTTACCAGTCTGCAGTTGCTAAAAGCGCAAAGAATGGAAAGACCAGCCTCGCTTACATCGGCAGCTTAGTAGCACTCGGAATGCACTACAATCGCGTTAACCGCCCAGTCGATGCGGCCAGAACGTTACGGCAAGCACTCCAGATTATCGATGCCGGCGCTCTAAAACCGGCAGCAAATGCATTTCGTAACCCCGAGAAAATTATCGAGAGCCGAGGGGCACACGGCACAGTCAGCGCCATGGTCGAGCGAACACCATACCCTTATGAGGAGACGTTGCAAGAGCTGCTAGGACAATTGGCTTCGGCGGAAATGTCTTCCAGTCAACTCGACCTTGCCGAACAGCACCTGAGCAGGTTAATCAAGCTGAAAGGTCCAAACGACGCCTCAGACAAGGTCTCTCTGATGTCTGCTTATTCGAGCTACGCCGAGCTTATGCGTCGTCGCCACAAGCCGAAAGAGGCTGCCATGTATCAACGCAAAGCGGATGAGATTAACGCATCTTTTAAACCACTATAGTTCTCAGATTGCGGGAGCAATAAATCGTCTGAAATAATTAGAGAGCTATGTCGATATTCGAAAAATTTGTCAAAGTCATACAGCCGTGGATTTTTGCGGCGCGATACCCCCACTTGAAAGTGGAAATCGAGCCAGGGACCCGAGCTCTATTTGATGAGTTGCGTGGCACTTCAGCGGTTGTTTGCCCCAACCACAGTCGGCATGAAGACGGTGAATTGCTCTTCTTAATCTCGATTTTGATAAAACAGCAGTTCAAGTTTTTGGCAGCCCGGGAAATGTTTGATTCATACTTTGGGTTGGGTGGGGTGATTTTGCGGCAGCTCGGATGCTTCGAGGTAGACCGCGGCGGGGGCGATAACACTGATGTGATTCGTGCTACGGAGCATCAGTTGACTGCCGAGGGCGCTAAAGTAGTCATTTTCCCTGAAGGTGAGATTGGCTACGATAACGACAGACTGGGCGCGCTTGAGCCTGGCGCTGCAGCCATTGGCTTAGATGCTTACATCCGATTTCAACATCACCATCAGGAGCGTCAAGTTTGCATTGTGCCTCTGGCGCTCTCATACGAGTTTGTCGAGCCAGAGAAAGTTTGTGCACAGTTGCTCGAACGCCTGGAATCCAAACTGCGCTTGCCACCAATTACAGTATCGCTATATGAGCGAGCCCGGCGGGTCAGTGAAGTTTACCTGGAGACTAAGGAAAAGCAGTTCGGAATCTCTGCACATAGTAACGGTTCATTAGAAGCTGATGATGCCCCGGTTAACGAGGATGCTCACGTTCGTGGGGATGGTCCTGCGCGCGAGGAAGCTCGTGTTCGTGACGATGGTCAAGTCAGCCACTTTGCTTACCCCGCTGCTATCGCCCCTGCAAACGACACGATAGACGATCGCGTGGCGCGAGTTTTTTCTGCGTCGCTGCAAGAGATTGCAGATGCAATCGATTACAAAATTCCGAAGGGCTCAGAAAAACACCGCCTTCATCATCTTCAATCGCGAATTTTTGTCAAAAGAACAAAGGCTGGATTTCTCCAAAAGGCAAAATTCGATCGAATGGACAAACAAACTATTTTGCTGAATCGACTTCGCTGCATCAGCTCCAACGAATTTGACGGCAGTGCTTCGATTAATTCGCTCGCCAATCTTCTCTGCTCTCTCGACGTTTTAATTACAGGCAGAGCCCAGCCTGATGCACCCCAGGTGGTTATCGCAAGTGCTGCCGAGCCTATTTCAATGAGTGAATATGCGCATGAGTGGAGACTGAACAGGGAGTCTGCGATAGAGCGGATCATCGAAGAGTTGCGCGGGCGTCTGCTTGAAAGATTGAAAAAGATGCGACAGCGTCAACCTTCCGACTGCGGAGGAAGTAATTTGACTCTGCGCAAGAGCATGTAAGGTTCTTCGAGCTTGCACAATAAACAGATGGCTGCATATAGCATCAAGCCGATGCCGCTAGCGATGGCGATGACGCTGAGCAAACCGATGAGATGAAGCGCACCTTTGATTTGTATCAACGGGTCGACGAACTGGTAGATGTAATAAGTCGCAATTCCTGCCAGAGTGGATGCCGACAGCATTATGAAGAACGGTTTGAATAGCTTTGTCACACCGAGAGAACCAATCTTTCTCCGCAAAAGGAAGGCGAGACAAGAGAAATTGAAGACAGTAATAAGTGTGGTGGCGAGCGAGATTCCGCCCACGCCCATGTGCAATTGCATGACGAAATAGAAGTCCAGTAGCCCTTTCAGAACGATTGCCGCCATTCCTATGTAGTAAGGACTTTTGGAATCTTTGTAGGCGTAGAACACTCTAGTGATCAAATCTCGACCGATATAAATCACTATGGATGGTGCCAGGAAAAGCAGAGCTGTAACTACCAGCTCGGTATCTCTTGTGTGCCAGTTGACGCGCTGGTAGAGGGCGGTGACGAGTGGTTTCGGAATAACACAGAGAATCATAGTCAGCGGCATCGACAGAAACCACAGGAAGTTTAAAGCTCGCCGAAACTCATGTTTCACTCCGTCAGGTTTGTTTGCAGTTGCGAGATCGCTGAACCGCGGCAGTATTGGCACGAGCATGGCTGTGATCAAGACTCCGAGCGGAAGTTGAATAAGTCTGTTTGCATTGGAGATTGCGGTCCAGGAGCCGGGTTCCATCTTGGTGCAGAAGAAACTGTCGACGTAGACTGTCAACTGCCCGATCGAAGTGCCGATGATTGCCGGCCAGAGAATCGACATGTACTCTCGCAAGCCCTCTGCTGGTTTCATGCTGAATCGGAAGCGAAGGTTGCATTGGAACATGCCCGGCAGTTGCGCAAACAACTGTCCAAATGCGCCAATCAAGGTACCAACGGCTAGCGGCACCGAGCTGTTTGGGTCAGGAAAACAAATCAGTACAACGACAATTGCCAGGCTGGCAATCGACGGAGAGAGCGACGGCCAGAAAAGTTTGTTGTAGACGTTCAAGATTCCGTATGTGACACCAATCAGTCCCGCAATTACAATCAATGGAGACATGACTCGAATCTGGTAAATCGTTTGACTTGTGAAAAGCTCGTGCACCTGGGGTGTCGTACCATAATCTCCGGCAAGCATTTGTACTAAATATGGTGCGGCAATGCAGACGAGACCGGCGACTATGAGTAACACGAATCCGGTCGCCACCATCACTTGCGTAATAAAAACACCGGATTTTGGATCGTCTTTTCGTGGATTGAGAGTGGCTACTGTGGCTGAGTGGAAGGGACCGCCAAGTCCTCCGAAAAGAATTAGAACGTTGCCCGTGAACAGGTAAGCGATATTGTATGCATCAGCAAGAACTCCCGCTCCGTAGACCCCGGCGATAATGATGTCTCTAACCAGTCCCGCCAGTTTAGAAATCACTGTCAGAATTGCGACAAGACCGAAACTCTTACCCAGACTGGCTTTCTTTCCGCCTGCTTTTGGCGCTTTCTGGTTTGTTTCAGGTGTTTCTGAACTCGGCACTGATTCTGATCTAGTTGCGGATTTGGATTCGGGACCGGTTTCGGCTTCGGAATCAAATTCTGAACCTGTTTCCGCTCCCAGCGCTAAGCTCGCCTGCTCATCGGCTTCTTCCTCTGCGTTCAAATTGACAGCCGAAGGCACCACCAACTCTGGCTGCTCTTCTTTGTCTTTGAACTCGCTCACAAAATACTCTGGTTAGTGACCGGCTTTGACTGTATCTTTAACTGCCGCTTCACCAGCATATTTTACCGAAGGTGCGATAACTGGTTTCATCTTCTTCATATCAGGACCTTCCGGCTTTTGCGGAATACCGAGATAGCGAGCAGCATCAAGAGCGATGGCGTTAAACACCGGACCAGCAACTGTGTTGCCCCAGCCGCCTTCACTGCGCGGCGAGTCCACGACTACCAGGCAGGTGAGCTGCGGGTTTTCAGCTGGCAAGAAACCTATAAAGGAAGCGATTGTCGCACCTGCTATGTATCCGCGACCGCCTACTGCTACTTTCTGCGCCGTTCCGGTCTTACCAGCAACGCGATAGCCTGGTACCTGACCGGCTATCTGGGTTCCCATCTGAATGTTCTCTGCAAGAAGGTGCGATACGAGTTGAGCGGTCCCTTTGTCGATGACAAAACGTTTTTCTGGATTCGTCCAGCGTTCAGTTACTCCAGTTTGCGGGTCGTAGACGCGGCGAATGATGTGAGGTTGAATCCATGTGCCGTCGTTGGCAACGGCACTGACTGCCGAGCACAATTGCAAAGGCGTTGTTGCCATGGCGCCCTGTCCGAATCCGGTCGTCGCCTGGTCGATTGGCTTCCAATATTTGGCGTCGAGCAGCAGTCCAGCTGATTCGCCGGGAAGATCAATTCCGGTTTTTCTTCCGACACTAAATTCATACAGCTTGTCGTGGAATTGCTTTGGTGTCATCCGCAGTGCAACCTGTGCTGAAGCAACGTTGCTTGAGTGAATGAAAAGGTGCAGCAAGTCCAGAGTTCCGTGACCGCCGTCGTGATTGTGCACTGAGCGATTTCCTACCGCCAGAGTGCCGGAATCATAAAATGTGGTATTTGGTTTGATTGCTCCGGTCGTCAGACCCGATGAGACGGTGAGAATTTTGAAGGTCGAGCCAGGCTGATAAACATCGACCATTGCCCAGTTCTTGGTGATTTCGAATGGATATTTGAAATACTTGTTCGGGTCATAAGGCGGGTAGTTAGCCCAGGCCAGAATCTCGCCGTTGGTCGGATCTTCAATGATCGCTGTTCCTTTGAGAGCGTGTGAATGTGCGCACATAGCTGCCAATTCTTGCTCGGCTAGATGCTGCAAGTAGTTGTCGATCGTTAGTTCGACGTTGCGCCCCAGTGGTGGTGTAATGTCCCAGATTGGTTCAGCCTTCTGCTGCATGATTGGTCGTCCGTGACCATCAAGCTCAGGCTTCGGCACGCTGCCTGTGTCTTTGAGGGCGTTCTCTTGCGCTTGCTCGACACCACCTTGACCCTTCATATCGAAGTTCATGTATCCGAGGATATGAGCCGCCAGGTTGCCTTCAGGATAATGACGGAATGGTCGCGGCACGACATCGATGCCAGCCCAGTTCAGTGCCTGCAGTTCGTCGACTGATTCCCGTTCCAGACCGCGAGCGACAGTGACGACACTGGGATTCTTCAACAAGCGTTGCAAGCGAGCAAACTTTTCGGGCGAGTCCTGGTGCGTGATGCGAGCAAATGTCTCAGCCGCTTCATTGCTGCTTACTTTCAGCAAATCTGGATGAACATAGATATCGTATCTAGTAGTATCGATGGCCAGCGGCAGACCATGCCTGTCTGTGATGGCGCCGCGATGATTAAGCGAGTTGTGTTGCTGGCGCTGCACCTGAGCCCGCTTGGTCAGCTCAGGACCTTTGTATATCTGCAAGTAGTACAGACGAACAGCGATTGCCGCGATACCGGCCAGAAGAATGAATTGCCAGACGCGCAGGCGCCAGAGCGGCGAGCGTGGCTTGCGAGGAGGGCGACTATTGCGTTGCAGGTGAACTCTCTCTCTCGTAACCTCTGCCAATCTTGACAGCCTCCGTCATGCAATTAAGTGTGCCGCTGCCAGAGGCAGCAGTTATTTAAGCCTGGGGTCAGTCGTTGATACGACTAATAGCCTGACATTATCGGAAGGTGGTGCTTGCTGGCTTTGAAAGAAGGCACCGCTGGTGGTTTTACTTCAGCAGCGATGATTACTTGTTCAGGCACGCGAAGACCGAAGCGACCAACTACGTTGTTTTGAATCCCCTCGAAGGAGATGGCTCGCAGCAACTGAGCTGATAGTTCCGTATTCTGTTCGTTCAACCGACGTGATTGTTCTTGCGCACGACCAACATCGTTTGAAGTGGCTACATCTAATCCATATCCAACGATAGCTATTCCGCAGAAAGCTACCAGCACTGTCCGTAGTGCTCGGTTAGCGCGCACCACCAGTGGAGCGCGACGAGTTTGTCTCGAGGGAACCGCAGATGGTACTAAGGTCGGTCTGGCTGGTTGAACGTGAAATTGCTGACCAGCATTCTGTTTTGAAGCTTTGGAATTGACGGCACTGATGCGATTCTGTCTGATAACCGGGTGTTCAGCGACATTCTGACCGCTGCGGTTGAAGTTAGGGAGATTCACGTTTGATGCGGATGGAAATACCGATCCGTTCGCGTAGCTCTCGATGTCCTCTTCTCTTATTCGGCGAATTGAAAGAGTGCTGGGCATATATACTCCTAACCTAACTTTTCTCCCGCCCTCAGTTTAGCACTTCTACTACGTATATTGGCAACAACTTCTTTTTCGTCTGCGATAACGGGTTTGCGCGTTATTATCAGCAACTTGCTTTTGTGATCGCATGTGCAAACCGGCTGCCGGGGCGGGCATACGCAATCTATCGATGCACGCTTAAAAATCTGCTTAACAAGCCGATCTTCGAGACTGTGGAAGGTGATGACAACAATTTTCGCTCCTGGTTCGAGTAGATCGATGGCGTCGTTCAGAAAGCGCTCAAGGCTGGAAAGTTCCGTGTTTACGGCGATTCGGATGGCTTGAAAAGTTCTCGTGGCAGGATGTGAAGTGTCACGCGCGGTGCCTTTCTTTTTGTTACGAGGCACTGATCGACTGACGATTTCAGCCAGTTGCAACGTTGTTTTCAAAGGGCGTGCTTTGACGATGTTGCGCGCAATCAGCCTGCTATGCCGTTCTTCTCCGTATCTAAAAATTATCTCGGCGAGATCAAACTCGGATAAGTTATTGATTATTTCTGCTGCTGTAACGTGTTGTGATGCATCCATTCGCATATCCAGTGGACCGTCACGCAGAAAGCTGAAGCCGCGATAAGGATCATCGAGTTGCATCGATGACACACCCAGGTCGGCGATGATGCCACCGGATATGGTGTTGACACCATATTTAGACAGTGCACTTTTTATATCTTCGTAGTTCGAGTGTATGAGTTGAACCCCGCCTGGGATCTTTGTTGAGAGGCTCTTTAACGACTGCTCATCGCGATCGATTCCAATAACCAGAGGGTGCTGTGAGTCTCCTGAACCGACTTTTTCAGCAATGCGAAGTAAATGACCACCTGCTCCGGCTGTGGCGTCAACGTAAAGCTTGCCTGGCTGCGGGTCGAGCAGCGAGATGGTTTCTTCCAATAAGACCGGTACATGCGTAAATCCGGCTTGACCGTAATTGGCCTCGCCGGATAATTCTGATTGTTCTGTAGTCACTAGTTTTTGAGGTTTTCCGAAGGCCGGGCAGTGGTGCTCTTGGTGAGGAAATCGAAGTCCCAGCAGAACAAATATATCAGTTGCATAGTCAGCAAGCCTGTTACGGCTGTCAGGAGCACAGGGCTGCACCATTCAGGCAGAATGCCAGCGCCTACGTTCATGTAGAGTGCGACATTGAGGGCGACGAGGGGCATCAGGAAGAGCGCCATAATTGTGCTCAATTGGCGGCTCGTGGCTGTTGTTCCAGCCCAGTGCCAGCGAAGCCCGTCCCACCAGAAGGTCGGAGCGATCTTCACGCCCATGCTGTTGGCGGGGCAGAGCAGTCGTCCACCTCTGAGCGGAACATAGGAGCGCTCACAACTGTTGCACTTCATCGTTTCGGTCAAGCCGAACGGCTCGAGACTGCCGCAGGTGCAGCGCGGGCATGGGTAATTCTGATTGAGCGAGATGATTTGCTGATGGAAAGACAGTTGTTGATACGATTGATTGAACATTGAAAGCTCGCCTGTGAGTGAGACTCTTGCCGATATCAGGTCGCGAGAAACAAGCACTTTCCACCGATGAGGTTTCGGTTTTCGGGCGCTATTAAAATTTCCCTACAAAGTCTTAATACCCGGGTTCTGGCACTTAATTGCATCTTGGCAACCAAAACGAGCAAATTTAATATTTGCCCAAAATGAGCCAGACATCTCGCTCTAAAAATGAGGGTCTTTACGGCTGGCGCCCAAAACGCCTACAGCGAGCATCAATTTGAACAAAACGGCATAATCGGAGTCTGAAAACTCAATCTGGCGCCCATCTATGCGTCTCACCTGAGGAAGCAACTCCGCCGCATCAGCCATTGCCGGATCAATCATTGTGATGCGCATTGTCGAAGGGCTGGGTGGTTTGAAGAGCTGCCAGTTGCGTTTGTCTCTTACAGCCTTTTCGGCACCGGTCTGCAGTGCCGTCAGAGTTTCATCGAAAGGTGGACATTCAGCTGAATAACGCGAAACAGCCTTCTTTGTCTGGATGCAGGCGATCGGTCCGAGAAGCTCCCGGGCCTCTTCGCAGACGACGTCGTCGCCGCTGAGCAGCATCACTGGGATGTCGAAATAACCGCACAGGGCTGCATTTAAGCCCGTTTCGCCCACCGACTGACCGTTCAGTTTCACATCGAGAAAGACTGTGGCTCGGTAGGTGTGGCTCAAGACTCCACGCTGCGAGCCGGCTCTGGCGTGGTAGCCAATGAAACACGCCGCATCCACTTTCTGCTCATCGAGGTAATGAGCGCCCGAGACCATGGAATAAGGTTTCTGCCAACCATTTATAAGAGATGCTCTGGGCGCAAGCTGCTCGATTCTTAAATTGCGCATATCAAAATGCGAATCGTTGACGAGCACATGTGTGGCGCCGCCTTTACGTAAACCCTCGATAACAGCGTTGGTTTCCCTGTGCATGAGCCCGACGGCGCGTTCGTAACCAGGCTCACCTGGCTGGGTCTGGCTGGAGTGCAAAACTCCGTTGACGCCCTCTAGATCGACAGACAGGTAAATGCGCATTTCTTTTGGTAACCAGAACTTGACGGTCGTTATTCTAGCGGATGCACAGCCTGTGGCTCGTAAAGTATATGTCTTGCAAATACGAAAAATCCTGAAGGTGAGACTGTTCGCATGATTGAGTCATGTCAAGGCCAAGACGTTATAATCAGTTCGGCGTATTCCAGGTAACCCGGTAAAAGTTTTGGTTCCGTTTACAAAAATGCAGGGGCTCGGTAACGACTTTGTCGTTATCGGAACTCGGGCTCTCACCGCCAGCGATGCAGGTCGAGAGTTGTTGCATGATTGGAAAAATCAGTACAGCAAATTCGCCAGAACAATTTGCGATCGTCGCTTCGGAATCGGTGCTGACGGATTGATCTTGATGTTCGATTTCCGGGAGCAGCCAGAACTTCGACAAATTCTCGAATATCCAGACATTTCAGAATCCGACATCGGTTGGATATACGTGAACGGCGACGGCTCCAGATCAGATATGTGCGGAAATGGTTTGCGTTGTGCAGCACTCTGGGCTCGCAATCACTTTGGCGTCTACGACACTAAATTCAGCATCGCGACCGCCCGCGGTAAAAGCCAGATCTTATATAAGAACGCGAATGAAATTACGATCAATCTTGGTGAGCCGGTTCTCGAATCTAAGCTCGTGCCTGTCAAATCAAAATCGAAGCAGTTCGTAAGTGCACCGCTCAATTTTGCCAACTTGAAAGCAACCTGCGTAAGCATGGGTAATCCGCACTGCGTCATATTCGACGCGCCACCTGCGGGAAAGCTTTTGGGACCTGCCGATAGTGATGATCCAGCTGCGCGTTTTCCTGTTAACTACGCTGAGTATGCTCCTCAGATACAAGCGTTGGATATATTTCCTGAAGGCGTCAACGTCGAGTTCGCGGTAATCGAATCAGAAAATAGAGTTCGTCTTTATGTGTGGGAACGCGGATGTGGAGCTACTCTCGCTTGTGCCACAGGCGCTGCTGCAACTGTCGTTGCCGGAGTGTTGGAAAAGAAATTAGGTCGACATGCAACAGTTCACTTACTTGGTGGTGCGCTGGAAGTCGAGTGGTCTGAAAAAGACAATTGTGTTCTTTTGACAGGGCCTGCAAATGAGTCATTTTCTGGTAACTTTGAATTGTCTGCGATGTTAGACGATGTCATGACTCGTGGTCAGAGGGAGGCAATCTGCTCGTGACCGTTCCTGCAGAGACAAGAAAAGAGTGGATTCGCAGTCGCCGCCAGCGTAAGAAAGTGGCGAGGCGCGCTCGTTTTCGTCGACAGATGGTGCGCTATATGGTGCTCTGTCTTCTTTTGGTTCTGGGCTGGAGTGGTTTCACTAAACTGCCCTGGACATTGAAACATGGTCAGGAAGATATACTTGTGCACGGCAATCAAGTCGCCACAGTTGAGCAGGTGCGCGAATCGATCGCGAACGCTGTTAACGTTCCTCTTTATCGCGTCAACCCGCGTCAACTAGAAAAACAAGTCGTCGCGTTGAAGGCTGTTAAACATGCTTTTGTGCGGCGCTATGCGCTGCCTCATCCGCGCATAGTCGTTGAAGTGCTTGAAGAATTTCCGTGGGCGAGTTTCTCGCAAGGTCCCGAGCAGCCTGTTGAAAGCGTGATTGCGCAATCGGGCAGAATGATTCCGATCAAAGATTTCCCGACGATTACGCAACCGCAGCTTGTGTTCTACGGAAAGCCCGGCATGAAGCTGGATCATTCAAATGTGGCTCAATGGGCTAAATGGGTGGCGTACATTTCGGAACAGACCGGGCAGCCGGTTGAATATGTCGACCTCAGAAACGCCAATGATGTGCAAATTCAAAATGGCGATTTGCATCTGAAGCTTGGTATCGCAGATACGAGTTTGACACGCCGGCTCGGTCGTCTCACATCTGTGCTTGCTGCTATTCAGCCAATGAAGAGCCGCCTCGAATATATCGACCTGAGTCTGGATAACAACATTCCGTTGAAGGTCTCAAAGAAAGAGAAGGATTCGAAAGATTCTAAAGAGCGTACCAGCGCAACAGCTTCAACAACTCGCCCGATTTGATTTGATTTGATTTGATTTGATTTTTTGCACA
>DATNPY010000068.1:0-286520 GCA_036702955.1 Drouetiella sp.
ACAATCCCTAAAGAAACTCAGAGAGCAATTCGGAATCGAGCAGATGCTCGAATTTTCTGAAAATGAGCATGGCGCCATCCGCGCGAACATAACAACAGAGACGTGCGAAGCCGAAGTGTACATGCAAGGCGCGCATCTTACAAAATGGCAACCAGCAGCCCAAAAGCCGGTGCTGTTCTTGAGCGAGAAATCAGCTTTCGAGCCGGGTAAAGCGATTCGCGGCGGAGTGCCACTGATCTTTCCATGGTTTGGTGCGCACAAAAATTCCGGCGACAGCGCCGCTAAATTTCCATCGCATGGTTTTGCAAGGACATCTACTGACTGGGTTTTGGTCGCCGCGGGACGCAGCAAAGATGACTTCATGCTGACCTTCGAACTCACCGACAGTGATCTGCCGAGGTCGTTTGGTTATGACGAATTCAAACTGACCTATAAAATTGCCGTTGGAGAAGAGCTTGAACTGGAGCTGATTTTCGAGAATCACGGCAGTAAGAATTTGCAAATCGAGGAAGCGTTTCACACTTATTTTGCAGTCAGTGATGTCGAACAGATCGAGTTAAGTGGCTTGCAAGGAACAGACTATTTGGATAAAACAGACAATTTCAAACGCAAAACACAAACGGTAAAAATTTTGCGGGTAGATGGTGAGACCGATCGTCCTTATTTGAATAGCGAATCTCAAGTCGAAATAGACGACCGCGGTTGGCATCGAAAAATTTTGATCGATAAATTAAATTCCAATTCAACTGTTGTTTGGAATCCATGGCAGGCGCAAACAGCAAAACTGACAGATATGGAACCAGATGGATGGAGAAAAATGATCTGCATTGAAACTGCCAACATTGACGAAAACACAGTCGCTGTGCCGCCTGGCACCCATCACGCCATGCATGCTCGTGTTCGTCTCGCTTGATCCAACGCCGCCAATCTCGAGCAGCGCGCACTAATATAGTCTACACGCGACCACCTCGTAGTTTGAACTTTCAGCCCGGTCATTCACCCAATAAGGGTACAAAATCTGCGCCTTATTCAAAAAAGGACCCCTCAGACCGCTCAACTAATAACCTTGTGGGTGATGGCTGTCCACTGCGATTTCGGCAATGATTGAAGTGGCTTCTATGCCTTGTTCTTCTGGGAGTGTCGGAATGGAATCCAAAAAGGTCCTTCTGGTGGACGACGACCCGAATATTCGTCGCATTGCCCAGATTGTGCTCAGCAACATTGGCAGATACGAAGTCATGCTCGCCTGCTGTGGAGCGGACGCCATTGAGTTAGCAACTCAATCGAATCCAGATTTGATATTAATGGACGTGATGATGCCGGATATGGACGGTCCGACCACCCTTACTCACATCAGATCCGTACCGAGCTTGCAAAACACGCCAACTATTTTCATCACTGCCAAAGTGCAGAAGCATGAGATGCACGTCTACAAACAGCAAGGCGCACTGGGCGTGATCACAAAGCCGTTCGATCCGATGCATCTGTGCAATGAAATAGACAAACTTTTAGCCGCTTCTCAGGTAGTCACTGAAAACATGCAGGTCCCATGCAAAAAAGCGTAGCTGTGGTCGCTGCATTGATGGGATGGTTAGGTCTCTTAGCCATCGGCACCACTATTAGTGCAACCTATGAAAACGAACCGGGAGATAGAGGTTTTCCACCGTCTCAGGTCTTACCGACCGCAGCTGAGATGCCTCAGAATTCAAAGGGCGGCTACCAACTAATTATGTTCGTGCATCCCAAATGCCCCTGCACGAGAGCTTCCATGTCCGAGCTGCGAAAGCTTATGCAGAACAATCCTGATCTGAAAGCAACGATTTACTTTTACCGTCCCAGTAACGAAGAAGCCGGATGGGAAAAATCGGACATCTGGAAAACAGCCGAATCCATTAAAAACGCCACGCTCAGAGTAGACATTGATGGAAAGAAAGCGAGCGCCTATCGCATCGTTACTTCAGGTGAAATCCTGCTTTATGATGCGAACCAACACCTTGTGTTCAGCGGCGGTATAACCGGTGCCAGAGGTCATGTTGGCGACAACATCAGCGAAGACATGCTCGAAGACGCACTAATGAGCCTCAGTAAACCTGACCAGGCGCCACGCATTGCACCGGTTTTTGGCTGCCGAATTCTGAAAAACGGCAGTAAATTATGTGAGGTAAGTCAAAGCCCAACAGCAGCAAGCGAATAGGTATCATCTATCACCCATCCTGGTTAACTCGGCATCCGGCCTTATTCATCCGAATTTCAATTCCTTAACCAACAAACACTACTGGCGGGTGATAGCCCGGGGTTCAACAACCGTTCATATTAGAAACAGAAGTACAGACAGGTCAACGATTTGAATTCAGTTACAGACAATCTCGTCACTGAACTGCGCGCCAGAGAACTGTTCGAGGAAGACCGCCTCAATCTGTTCAAGCGCGTAGACAGAATGTTTCTGGTGCTGCTCTATTTCGAATGGGCTCTGGCAACAATCATAGCTGTCGTGCTTTCGCCGCAGACCTGGGAGGGACCTCAGTCATTTATTCATTTTCATGTCGTCGAGGCGTTTGTTTTTGGCGGAATTTTAATTAGTTTGCCTACGCTCGCGGTTTTTTACTACAGCGGGCAAGCGTTGACCAGACACATTCTTGCAATTGCACAAATGTTGATGTGCGGACTGGTCATCCAATTCACCAACGGGCGTATTGAATCGCATTTCAGTATTTTCGGTGCCCTGGCGTTCTTAGCTTTCTATCGAGATTGGAAAGTAGTCATCACAGCGTCTCTGATAGTGGCTGTAGATCATTTCTTCCGCGGAATTTTTTGGCCACAGTCTGTGTTCGGAGAAATCACGGTTACACCATGGCGATGGGTTGAACATACAGCCTGGGTTGTATTTGAGGATCTGTTTCTCCTTCCGGCTTGCTTACAAAGCACTCAAGAGATGAAAAGCATCGCTCACAGACAGGCGCAAATCGAAGCTCAAAACCTGATTATTCAAAGAGACAACGAGGCAAAAATGTTCGCACTCGTTAATGGTGCAGTCGATGGAATTGTCAGCATCGACGAGCATGGGATTATCGAATCCGTCAATAAAGCGCTGGCACAAATGTTTGGCTACTCAGAAAGAGAGCTGGTCGGCAAGGATATTTCAATCTTACTTGACCAGACAGTCACATTTGAACAGATGGTCGAATCATCCAGGAAGACCACAAAAGTGCCGCTGGAAGTCTTAATGAAGCCGCGCGCAGGCACTGCTATTCCTGCAGAAATAAGCGTTAGCGAAGTTCATTTGAACGACCGGAGATTTTATACCGCAATAATCCGCGACATCAGCGAGCGCAAAGAAGTCGAGCTGCGAGTGAGCGAATTTTACTCGGTGGTATCACACGAGCTGCGCACGCCCCTTACATCGATTCGAGGCGCCCTCGGACTGATTGAAGGTGGCATTGTCGGTGAAGTTTCCCCGGACGTGCTCGAATTAATCACGATCGCCAGAAGCAGTTCGGATAGATTGATCAGATTAATCAATGACATTCTTGATTTACGTAAGATAGAAGCCGGCAAAATTGAACTGCGAACAGCCACAGTGAATTTGTCTGACATTGTTCAGAAAACCGTATCTGGTATCAATGGATACTCGGCCGAAAAGAACGTTTCAGTGACGACAAGTGTAGATTTCGACGCCGACATGTTCGTGGATGCCGACCGAATCATCCAGGTGCTGACAAATCTTCTCTCCAACGCCATCAAGTTTTCGGATCCAGGCAAAACAGTCGAACTGAAAGCAATTCAACGAGACCCTGAACATATTAGATTTAGTGTGATTGACCATGGTATCGGGCTGGATGAGCAAGATCAGGCACGGCTTTTCCAGAAGTTTCAGCAACTGGATTCTTCAGATAGTCGCAAGTCTGAGGGAACTGGTCTGGGTCTTGCAATCTCGAAAGCGCTCGTTGAGTCTCACGGCGGTACGATAGGCATCAACAGTAAAAAGGGCCTGGGAAGTGAATTCTGGTTCGAGTTACCGCTGCAATCAGCAAAGATAATTCCGCAGAGAGCAGATGCTCAGTTTGGTTTGGATCAAAAACTAGCATCGGCACGCAGTGAAGACGAGCCGGGAGTAAAAAGCGCTGTTGACGAGGAAGGGCGCTCCTCCAGAGAAAACGACAAAGCGAACATGTCGCCGCTAAAACGCACTTCTAAATCGGACGTCGCAGAATCCCCAAAAGCTAAAGTGGACGGCAAGATCAAAAAGGTTAAAAATGGCAAGACGGCTGATCAACCAGTTCCACCAAAAACGCGAATTTCAGACGGAAACAACTCCTTTAAGGACACAGGTATCCAGTTGCCGTCCTCTCCAACTGACGCGTCGCAGGAAGGCGCGCAAAATGGCAGCGGTCCACCAGGCAATAAAGATGAGCACACCGAAAGCGCAAACGCGGAAAAGAGCAAACGTAAAAGACAAAAGCGTTCCAGCACTAAAAACCAATCGAGCCGAGCTATCAATAAGCCAGTTGTTCTAATCATCGAAGATGACGATGCAACAAGAAAGATCGTGGGAGCCCAGTTGAAATCAATCGATGTTGAATGTATCGAAGCGAAGAACGGTGCGATCGGAATCGAGCTAGCCCAGTCATGCGTGCCAGATCTCATTGTTCTCGACCTTGATTTGCCTCAATTCGATGGCTTCGAGCTGGTGTCGATGATGCGCGCAGAAAAAATCTGCGAAACACCATTGCTGGTCTACACGGGACGAGACCTGACGCAGCAGGAGCGCGGCATGCTTTCACTGGGAGTGACCAAGCACTTAATCAAATCGACGTGCTCGATGACCGAATTTCTTGACTCAGTCACAGAATTGCTTTTGATCGACGACCCGACTCGCCAGCTGGGAGCCAACACGCAGGGTCACTAGAACGTACTGAATGGTAACATTCAACTATTGACATCCGCATGCCGAAGCCTATACTGATCTCGTCGATTTCACTGAGATCAGACTTACTAACATGAATCAATTTGAGCGTTCGGGTCGCAAATTCATCAAGCGGCACGGCGAAGCTCTATTTATCGCTGCGTTTCTTCTAGCCGATTGCTTTCTTTCGGGCTGGGCTCTCACCGCTGGAACAATTATTGCTGTTTTGTGGGTGATTGCGCCGGCGGCTCTGGCGCTAAAAAACCTGGACGCCAGGGCTCAACTGACATATCTCAAGGCATTTGTGAAAACGCCACGATTTCAAAAACTGGCGATTTTGCTTCTCTGGCTGTATTCAATCAGATTTCTCGTATCGTCGGCGATGGGTGCTGCCCTTTTCTCGATCGGAGACGGGCAAGTACCTACACTAACCAGTGCACTGATACTTGGAGCGAGAGAATTCGCACCAATTGCCTATCTCGCAAGTCCACTGCCGATTTATGCGGCCGCGTGTGCCATCGCTGTATTTTTGCGAGCCAGATTGAAACCTACAAAAGAAGATCCCGACCTCATCAAACAGCGACAGAAGTGGGCAGGAATAAGTCAACTTACCTTTTTCTGTGCATACGTCATAAGTATCCTTTCAATCAGCATGAACACTAAGGGTCCGGCGTTCATGATTTCAAATTGGCTTCTTGCCTCAGCGAGAGACGCAAACTTTTTCTACGTACCTGGTGAAGTGCTTTATGAACCGTCCTCGCCGGGACCCTGGGCACCGGCTCTAGCGATGGTCGACATAGGTCGGATTTTCAGCGACCACAGATTCATTCCGCACTTCGACACGTTTATCGTCACAACATTCTCGGCATCTGTTTTCCTGCTTCTGCTACAACCAACGTTGCGGTTTACTTCATTCCTTATATCATTCTGTTGGCGCGTTGTTTCGCCAGGTTCGCTGCAAAACATAATCGAGGCATTTCTTGAAGCACTGCGGCTCAAAGAGAGAGTCTTGGCATTCAATCGAAAAAGTGTTTTCTGGGGCAATGCCATTAGAACCGTGGTGTGGCTCGTTACTTGCTATGGTGCGCTTTTCTGGCTCTTCGGATTTTGCGGCGGTCCCCTGGGATACGGCATTCAAAACTGGATGATTGCATCCGGAGTCGACGCTGGTTTTCTAGGAGACGAGGCAGCAGGCAAATTTCTCTTTTCAGACAATTTCCGAATTTTTCTAGGCTCAATTGTAGCCCTCTACGGGACGGCACCACTAGCAGTGACAGCGTCTGTAATATTGCCATACGCAAAAGCTCGAAAAATCTCCTTGAATGCTGACGGGATTTCATTTTATCAGGGTCCCTTTTTAAGCCTTTTAGGACGGCAAACCAGACTGTGGAGCGACCTGGAATCTCTTCGAATCAAAAAGCCGAATTCAAGTCACAGCGGATTGGAAAAGAGCAAATCCGAATCGATAGCGACTGAAAATCAATCGAACCAATGCTTCGAACTGAAGTTTCGATCCGGGGGGCGCATCAAATTTGATACCACTCAAATTCCCGCCCAAGATTTGCGCGTGTTGCTTGATGCCATCGATCAGCACGCCGTTGCGTGCACTGTCGAACCGGAAATATTTGAGATTTGCCAGTCGCTAGAGGAGCAAGCGAAGGAGCAAGCGGCTACGGACGGAGTCGACGATTCTTCGATTTTGAGTCTACCCAAGCAAGATTTCAAATCGACAGTATTTGTGCCATTTAGCCCAGGTGAATTTATTCCAGGCACCAGAACCAGGATCATCAAACAGTTAGCCAGCAAACCTCTTTGCGCTGTGTATCTAGCTCGAGAGCCGGATGGCAAAATGCAGATTATCAAACAATTCTATCTCGCCGACGAAACAGACGAGACAAAGGCATTCGCCAAAATTTTGCAGCGAGAATACGACCTCTTATCCAAACTAGACCATCCTGGAATTGCGAAAGTAGCGACATCATTTTCAGTAGACAAGTCGACGTATTTAGTAATAGAACACCGACCAGGTTCAGATCTGAGAGCGATCGTAAAAGAACACGGCGCCAGGTCGGAAGGGTTGACCATAAGCTGGGCAGAACAACTCTGCGAAATTATGATTTTTCTGCACAGTAGGGAACCATCAATTCTTCATCGGGATCTGACACCAGACAATATTATCGTTGGAGAGGATGGACAGCTCAGACTGATCGACTTCGGAGCGGCCCGCGAATTTCTTGAGGGCATTACAGGGACAATGATCGGCAAACAGTGTTACGTTGCTCCCGAACAGTTGCGCGGTGAGGCAACCACACAAAGCGATATTTTTAGCTTCGGATGCACTTTGTACTTCGTGCTCACGGGTCGCGATCCCAAAGCACTTTCTCAATCGTCTCCAGCAAAAGACCTCGATTGCTCCGAAGAAATTGACCAGCTGATTCGAGACTGCACAAGCTTCGAAGCATCTGAACGTCCAGCATCATTCGAAGAAGTTTTGCAACGCCTGCAGCAGATGAATACTGGATTTCGCATCAAGCCATCGAAACAAAAAGAGAAGGTACCGGCATGAGCAAAAGTCGTGCTGGCAACAAGACAAGACGACTCGCTTACAAAGAGCAGGTACTGAATAACGTCAAAATTGTTGAAACACTTGCGGAATCTACATCTTCAACCAACCCGTCCGAAACTCTTTCGGAACCGTCGACTTCAACCAACCAGTCCGAGACTCTTTCGGAACCGTCGACTTCAACCAACCAGTCCGAGACTCTTACGCAACCGACGTCTTCAATTAACCAGTCCGAGACTCTTACGAAATCTACGTCTTCAACAAACCAGTCCGAAGCTTTTTCGGAATCTATGTCTACAACCTGCCAGTCCGAGACACTTACGAAATCTACGTCTTCAACGAATCCGTTTGGGACTGAGAGAGAAACAATCGCCCCTGATATTGTTCACTCAGAGGAAGTAACCGGCGATTTCAAATTGGCAACGCCATCATCGCAGGTAGAACGCGCACTCAAAGTCATACAGAAATTTCTCGATCCAGGCGACTTCCTTACAAAACATTTCTCTGCCGAAGTGGTTAGTATCGTCAGATATTTGTGGTCTTTACGTGCACCGATCCTGCTTCTAGCGGCAGTTATAGTTATGCCGCGATCGATACTTCTCTGGATTCTGATTGTGCTTCTTAAACCACTGGTGACAATGACCTTTAAACGATTGCCAGCACAAAACCAGAGTCGCATATCAGACTCCATCCCAAATCTTTTGCGCAACTCTGCTCTCTTGCGAGATCTAGGTGAGGGCGCAGATCAATGTTTACCGTTTCTCCTGTTCTGGCTGTACCTCTGTTGCGCACCATTTGCAGTGCTATGGATAGCCGGTCACTGGGTGAGAGGATTTATTCCTCAAAAGCAAAAACACTTAGAACACGGTCTGGTATTCGGACAAAATCGAAAACGCGATTTAGCTCAACCTGAAAACAATTTTTACTACTCGAAAGCATTTGGCATAACAGTTCTTCTATTTTTTGCACTGGGACTTCCGGCCTTATTCAGCTATTCAATCTACCAAAATCTCGGAGTCAAAAATGACATTGAAACGACAAGCACTGCTCCTGTTTATCCGCAATATACCATCAGTGAGTTTTCTGTACCTAAATTAAATGGGGGATTTATAGGGACATATCCAAGGCATCCAAAACAGAATGAGCAGTCAAAAAAACCTTACGTACCCACTTACGTCATTGGTTATAATGGCTACTGGCCATGGCTGCGTCACTTCAACATCAACCTGACGGCAAACAATATTTTCTTCGTTCACTTTTATCTGGTCAGTCTCGCGTGTGCGATGGCAGTTTTATTTTTCAGAGCCTGGTTTTTCTTTCCATTTAATTTCCTTTCAGACGAACACGATTTGTACCTGACAGCGAGCGGTATCAGGCGAACCACGCTCAGCAACTGGTTTTTGAATGTCCTCACTATAAACAGATGGGCAATTGGCGGCGGACCAGATTCACTCAATTGGTCCGAGGTCAAGGCAGTGAAGCATTTGGAAGAAGGCTTCACAAAGTTGTCACCACTGCCGGATACCGCATTTAAAAAGGAATCACTCGCTTACAAACTCCTGAATAAATTAGCCTCGCTTATTGATGGTATTACGACAAAACTGAACACGGGCAATTACCTGATCTTTAGTACTACCGAGAAAGACGGCGATTTCGGACGGAACATGCGGATCAATGTAAATGATCTAAACAGAGAGCAGAGAGCCAAGTTGTTCTACTCGCTTAAGAACTGGGCACCGCATGTAGTAATAGATAAGCGTGCACAGGAGTTACTGCTTGGTTCGGTGGTTTTACAGGACGTCAGATACACGCAATTATGGTTCGATCTGCTGACAGCTAATACAAAGGTCAAGAGACAATCGCTTTTGATACCTGGCGAAAAATTGCATCAAGGCGCATACACCATTGAAGAGCGTCTTTCGGCAGGCGGGCAGGCAACTGCCTACCTGGCTAAAACGACATCAAATAAGCAAGTGGTGTTGAAGGAGTTCATTCTCGCTATCTCCTTCACATCTGGTGCCTTACTGGAATCAGCCCGAGAGTTCGAGACAGAAGTGACTTTGCTTTCGCAGTTGAATCACCCGGGCATAGTCAAGCTCGAAGACTTTTTTACAGAGGAAGGTCGGGTCTACGTGGTGTTGGAGTATGTGCCCGGGCGAACGCTTCGACAAAAAGTACAGCAGGACGGTCCTCTTTCCGAAAACGCTGTCGTGGACATTACAAACAAAATTTGCGAAGTACTTGAGTATCTACACTCGTTAGATCCGCCGATTGTTCACCGCGACGTTACACCAGAGAATATACTGATTTTGCCAGACGGAAATATCAAACTGATCGATTTCAGCCTGGCTGTCAAAACCGACGGCGCAAGCACAACCGACTCGTGCGGCAAACAAGCATTTACGCCTCCAGAGCAGTTTCGTGACGAAATTTGCCCTGCCAGTGATATTTACGGGCTGGGTGCGACCATGTATTTCATGTTAACAGGCGTGCCGCCAAAACCAATTACTGCGTCTTCACCACGAAAAAAATGTGCCAATATTTCAGAAAAGCTAAATAGCATTGTGGAACGCGCGACTCAACTTGAACTCAGTCAGCGATATGACTCAATCAAATGGGTAAAGCTAGACTTGGCGAAGATAAGTGCTGATATGAAATTAAGCGTTGGTAGCGAAGTAACGCGCTGATACGAAGTTAAGTGATGACAGCGGCAACTATGTCGTGAGCTACCAACTCGGATTAGTCTTCACAAAACGGCTCAGCAACATGAATCCAGCCGTCGTCAAAGAAGCGAAAAATAACAGCAGGCCAACGAACCATGAAATCGGTCTATATCGAAAAACGATGCGATGCTCGCCTGGAGAGAGAAGAACAGCCCTCATAACGCCATCAGCCATAAAGATGTTTGTGGGCTTGCCGTTATCGAACGCTTCCCAACCGGGATAGTATCCGTCTGTTAAAACGAGAGCCGCAGGCACACCGGTGTTCGCATTGATTTTGATGTACTCATTTTGATCGACTTCAACTTCTGCATAATTGCTCAGAACTTTGTTGGAACTCTCGACCCGAGATTCGGGCTTTGCGCCCACTAGAATCACTTCGTGAGTTGGATCGTATTCATTGGAATCGGACCGATTGATGTATTTGAGAGCTTCATTCCTGCTGGGAAGGAATTTTAGATTTTGTATCACAGATACACGCGGTCGAATGTGCACAATCGTGTACAGCCTGATATTGAGCTCCGGTTCTTCCTTCAACACTTCAAAGAATCGCTTGTCTAAAATCGGAACAGGAGTCCACGTTCCATCTTCGTTTTGTGTTTCGCGCAGCGTCTCCACGTAGGCAGTACTGGTCGCCTGGCAGTACCGATAGAGAGGTATATCTGACTTGCCTAGCGGATGTTCGATGGCAGTCAATGTCGAGCGAGGCATTAGCCCTGTGTCAATGAATAGCGAGTTCCAAGTTGGTATCACACTGATACCATTGCTGCTTTGAATATGAGCATCGATGGATGTATTTGGACGAAGAATTTGTCTGCAGTAAGCTGAGAACTTTTCATCGAGATCAGCTGAATTCAAAGCAAGAGATTTCGGAATCACTACAGAATTGTCAATCAGAGGTAGAATGCGAAAGTTCTGCGCCCCAAGCTGACAATGGCTATTGATCAGCTCAGCAACTTTTGACTTTTGCTCAAAATGATCGCTCGGTGCGAGAGGATTCAAAAGCGCCTTGTCGTTCAAAACAAAACTTGCAGCCACCACCGCCAGCAAAATTACTTCCGTGCTTCGATTTTTCAAAAGCAGAAGCACTGTCGTTATTAAGCCTCCAACTGCCGCGAGCATTACTCCTTTGATGAGCACATGATGACTGTCCGTCAACATTTGAACGTTGGCATTCACCATCGCAGCCGCTACAATTATCATCAACCAGAAAATGGTGGCACTAAAAACATTTGAACGAGTTGAGCTGCCACTGAAAACAGATCTCCAGCCATTCGCAGCCATGACAAGCAGACCGAAGAGCGCAAATAATGCCAGCTTTATCGGATAGCGCAGTATATTCTGCTTATCAATAAATACTCCGAACGGTCCGAACTGACCTGCTGCTATGAGCACCGAGACCAGTATCAAGAGCAGCCAGGGAGCGCTGTGCTTCCAATTTCGAGGCAGAGACAGAGCCGCAAGAGTTAAAACAGGTGCACCTAAAAACAATGAAGTGACGTAAGGCAGCGAGCCAGGATATGTCACCACATCTCCAGAGCTGAGCATGTTGATGTATCCAAAAGGCTGCGTAATCAGAAGCGTTAGCCAGTCAACAATTCCGGTGCTCCAATAGGAAGATTTGAGCACACTGAACTGAAGTGACGCAGGACTGTTAACGACCAATTCTGCCAGAGGTATGTAGCCAAATGAGGCATATCCAGCCGCGATCGCGAAAGCCGCGACCACCATCAGCGGTGCACGCGGTCGCAACGATCCAAGATTACTCAGAAAGTAAACAGAATAAAGAATGCAAGCGGCGACCGAAATCTCAGGACGTCCCGCGCTGAACTGCAGCCCCAACAGCAGAGAGAGAAGGCCGCACTGCCACCATTTCGGCGAGGAACAGATCATGTCTAGAGCCAGTAATGTGAATGGAATCCAGGAGGCGCTGGCCATCAGCAATAGATTGATAGGGCAGCCGAACATATAACCGCACAGCATGAAACCCAAACCAAAGAATACTGCCGCCATGAAATTTGCCGGTTCAAAGCGATGCGACTTCAACTGCCACAAAAATCCGCCAACTCCTGCCACAAGCAGATGCAATAGCATGAACAAGCCCCAGCCCAAGCCATAAGGCATCCCCAGCCCAAGCGATGCAGGGAAATAGAGCATCGGCCAGGTGACTGCAATTTGCGGCACACCGTTAAGTACCCAGGGATTCCACAACGGAAACTTGTTGTTGTGGGACCAGAAATTGTTGATAAAAGTGGCGGCGGGTTCGTTGTTATAAGTTATATCGGCAAGGAAAGGCGTTTTGCCGAAAAACAAAAGCGGACTCAAAAGCCCAATCGAGACAGCGCAGTAGAAAATGACAACTAGCGCAATGGCGCGGCGCTGATTCACAACTTGCCGACTTATTTGCTAAACAAAAACATTACTTGCGGAAGCAGCGAAAGCAGGAATGACCCGATCATTAGCACGACCAGTACTTTCACAAACACTTTGTTATGTTTTCGGAAGAATTCCATGACCTGTTAACCTCTGTTCAGATTATTCTCGCATCGTTGCGCCTACTGGTCTACTTAGATTTGTGAATCATTACTCGGGTCGGAACTTTGTTCTGGATGAAGCTTGTAATAAATGCTGCTGGCGACATTTTTCGGCAGCTTGGGAACAGCCGACATCTCGTCGAGCGTTGCACCCTTAATCTTATCGAATGATCCGAAGTAGTCGAGCAGAAGCTTGCGTCTGGCTGGTCCAATGCCAGGCAAAATATCCAGATTCGAAGAGATGGTGCGCTTGGCTCGCAACTGGCGATGGTATGTCACGGCAAATCGGTGCGCTTCGTCACGAACGCGCTGAAGCAGATGCAAAGCCTCACTGCGACGAGGAAGCAGAAACGGCTGCGAGTTATTGGGCTTGTAAACCTCCTCTTGCTTTTTAGCCAGACCTATGATGTCGACCGGCGGCACATTCGCCTCGGCCAGAGCTTCGCAAGCCGCTCCCAACTGCCCCTTGCCACCATCGATGATGATCAAGTCAGGCAGCGGTTTGCCTTCCTGCACAAGTTTCGAATAGCGTCGACCCACAGCTTCTTTCATCGACGCAAAATCATTTGCTTCGCCGATACCTTCAACAGACCGAATTTTGAAACGCCTATAGTCGGACTTCTTCGACAACGCGTTTTCGAAAACAACCATGCTGGCAACGTTATCTGTACCCTGTATATTCGATATATCAAAACACTCGATGCGCTTCGGCGGCTTGGAAAGTCCCAGATGCTCTTGCAGCGTAGACATCGTCAGAGCCAGCCTCGCATCTTCTTCCGACGCCACTTGCAGCTCGGTTTCAAGCGATAGTCGCGCATTCTTTTGAGCCATCTCGATTGACGATTGCTTGCTGCCTCGCTGCGGCACAGAAATCTTCACCGACGTTCTGCATTTAGCGTTCAGAAGCTCAAGCAAAGCGTTCTGACCTTCAAGCGGTTGCTGCAAAATCACTTCGCTGGGAACGGCAATGTCTTCGCAAGCAGCATAATACTGGTCGACAAAACTTTCAAAAGCCTCATCGGGACTCGTTTTCTCGACAAGCGGTAGACATACGGTTTCAGCAGAGATCAACTTGCCTTCACGCACGCGCATGAGACAGATAGCGATGAATCGATTCGTGTGTGCCTCGGCGATGATATCCTGGCTGACTTTCTGGTTCTGGAAAAAGACCTGCTGTTTTTCAACGATACGCTCTAGAGATTGCAGCCGATTGCGGATCTTCGCGGCTTGTTCGAATTCGAGGCGCTCGGCAAACGCTTCCATTTCAGAACGAAGCATCGAAATGACTTCGCCCTGTCGCCCTGCCAGAAACATTTCCACCTGACTGACCATGTTGTTATATGTCGGCTCGTCGACTAGCTTTTGACAGGGTCCAAGGCAAAGACCAATGTAGAAATTCATGCACGGACGGTCTTTAAACAGAGGCTTTTTCCGCTGTCGCATCGGAAAAACTTTGCGCAGCATCCGCACTGTGTCCCACATCACACCGGTCTCAACGTAGGGTCCGAAGACTCTAGCTTTCGGATGCTCCTTCCGATATTTGACGGGGTCGCGCACCATTACCAGGCGCGGATATTCGACATCATATGTGATGGCAAGCCACGGATACTTTTTATCGTCTTTCAGCGCGACGTTGTATCGAGGCATATGCTGGCGCACCAGAGTTGCTTCCAGCAGCAACGCTTCTTTCTCTGAATTCGTCAAAATCGTGTCGATAGACATGACCTTGGGAATCATCACAGCCAGTTTCGGTCGCTCTCGCCAGGATGTATCGTTCCAGTATGACCGCACACGATTGCGTAAGCTCACTGCTTTGCCGATGTAGATTATCTCGCCAAGCCCATCTTTGAAAACGTAAACGCCTGACGTGTCAGGCATTCCGCTTAGTTGACGTGTTAAATCTTCGGAAATCGTCTTCATATCGCAATATTAGATTCTAACGCGGTGCGCCTGTTTCTGCGGACGACACCGTCGATTTAGATCCACCTTCAGCGGGCGACACTGCCGATTTCGATTCACGAGACGAAGGTTTCACACCTAACTCAGCACCAGGTATGGACAGTGTCAGGGCTTCGACCAGCGAGTCGACACCAATCACATCCATATTCTCGATTTTGTTTTCGAGCGGCAAATTGGCTTTCGGCACCAGCGCCTTGCGGAATCCCATTTTGGCTGCTTCTTTCAACCTTTGCTCGAGAGAAACGACAGCGCGAATCTCACCTGTCAAACCCAACTCACCCACACATAAAAGACCTGGATCGATCGAGCGATCGAGGAAAGAAGTTGCGACAGCAACGCTTATGCCGAGGTCGCCTGAGGGATCATTAAAATCAAGCCCGCCGACAATGTTTACATACACATCGTATCTTGAAACAGCTAAACCAACTTTCTTTTCCAGCACGGCTAGAACCTGCAGAAGTCGGTTGTAGTCCCACCCATTCACAACGCGTCTGGGGCTGGGGTAGTGAGTGTTACCGACCAGCGCTTGCACTTCCAGCAGCAATGAGCGGCTGCCTTCACCGCCTGCAATTACAGCGGTGCCAGATGGTGCCTGCATGCGACCGAGCTTGCTGAGCCTGTCTCCAAGCAACAACGCGCTGGGATTATCAATTTCAGCGAGCCCTGACGACGTCATCGTATAGATGGCGATCTCTTGTGTAGAGCCGAAGCGATTCTTCGCGGCTTTCAAAATTCGCAGTTGGCGGGCACGGTCGCCTTCGAATTGCAAAACCACATCCACCATATGTTCGAGCACTCGAGGACCAGCAATAGAGCCCTCTTTGGTCACATGCCCGACCAGAATCGTGGCGATGTCCTGAGATTTAGCAGACGAAACAATGAACTGAGCCCCTTCTCGAACCTGGCTTACTGAGCCGGGAGCGCTACCAATCTGTGGATGATACATGGCCTGAATGCTGTCGATTATCGCCACCTTAACTTCCGCAGAAAGCATTCTGTCGCGGATTTTGCTCACATCCTGTTCTGAATCGACAAGAATATTCGGGTGCTTGATTCCCAGACGAGAAGCTCTCAACTTGACCTGCGACGCGGATTCTTCGCCCGATACATATAGAATTTTTTGTCTGGCGGCTACATAATTTGCCACCTGCAAAAGTAAGGTCGATTTCCCGATTCCTGGGTCTCCAGCCAGCAAAATGACAGAGCCCGGCACCAACCCACCGCCAAGCACCTCGTCCAGACCGGCAAGCCCTGTGCTCAATCGAGAAGCGTCCAGGGTCTCGTTGTTGATGGCAATCTCATCTAACCCGACGGGTCCGCTCGAATCAATTGGCGAGACTCCACCGAACCCTGTATTCAGCCGAGTTGCGAATCCCTTTTTGGCAGAAGCCGACTCTTCTTCGTAGAGTTCTTCGACCATCGAGTTCCAGGAACCGCACTCACTACACTTCCCCAGCTGTTTCGACGTGGAATAGCCACACTCTTGACAGACCCATTTAGCCCTGATTCGTCCCATATATCCCCGTAATATCCCTTCTAAAGCCCACCCATTTTAACGTGCTTATCGGACAGTTCCGCTATACTCATCGCGGTAGCAAGTAGACGTTTTTCGCACGGAGAGTTTTATGTCAAGTATGATTCTCGTTTTGGCTACGGCCGTGGCATGCGCGCCAGTTTCTGCGGGTCTCTCGCTCAACAAAATTCAGATTAAGCCATCAATTGCTCAGGTTATGCAATCACAATGGCTGGTTGCCCAAAAGTACAACGGTGCCGACCCACACGGCGACGACCCGCATGGCGGCGACCCGCATGATGAAAATCACGACGACGGTCTACCAGCAAACCAGGACAGACACATCGGCAAAGCGCCGAAAGACGTCTATGGCGGCACGGTTCCGAACGACCAGCATCCATATTAAAAGGTAGAAATATCTCAAATTTCATGGTTTCCGGCTAAGTTAACCGTTCCGGCGACGACCGGCGGCTACAATTGCAACCATGACTTTTACTTCGCCCACACTGACCGGCGTTCTCTTCACGCTGGGACCACTAACCGTCCGCTATTACGGACTGATGATTGCGCTTGGCACCCTCGCCGCAATCACAGCAGCCACTGCCATGGCGACGAAGCGGGGGCTCGACGACCAAAAATTCGTCAATTGCTTTCTCAGCAGTTTTATCGGTGCAATCGTCGGTGCTCGCCTGTACTACGTTTCCTTGCAATGGCAACACTACATCCACGACCTGCCGGATATCATAGCCACCTGGCACGGCGGAATGTCGCTGCACGGCGGCATCATCGGGGCATTCATCGGTTGCATCATCTACTGCAAAGTAACCCAAACCAGATTCTGGCCGTTCTGCGATGTGATAACTACGTCTGTTCCACTAGCGCAATCGATCGGTCGCTGGGGAAATTTCTTCAACTCGGAAGCGTTCGGAAAACCAGTGCCACCCGACTTTCCCCTGCGGCTGTACATCCCGCCAGATAAACGCCCTGAACAGTTCGCAAATTTCACAGACTTTCATCCAACTTTCCTTTACGAAGCGGTTTGGGACCTGGGGCTATTCCTTCTGCTCTACTTCGTACTTGCCAACCGTCTCAAAAACTATGATGGAATGGCATTCTCGGTCTATATCGCAATCTACTCGATCGGCAGATTGCTAATAGAGCCAATCAGGTCCGACAGTATCATGGCTGGTACCATTCCATTTCCAATTATAGCCAGCGCTGTGGGACTGGTTATAGGGATTGTCGGAATTGGGGTGTCATATATGAAAGGTCGCAAGAGCCAGAAGGCAGCAGAATCTTAACGAGAACTTTCGTTTTGAAACATTGATAGCGCGCCAGCGTCGTAAGTTGTTGGGTACCATGAAAATTGGAGCCGCATTTGGCGAACAGTTGCAGTTCCACCGACAGGCACTAAGCCGCCGGGTCGAAAGAGGAGACAAAAATGATTGAAATGAGTGTGGCTGGAATTGCCATCGATACACGCAACTCCCAGCCAATTGTTGTTCTCAAAGAAAATGACTCGATGCGAACTCTACCTATTTGGATTGGTATCGCTGAGGCAAAAGCGATTTCCTTCGCTCTGGAAAAGACGAAATCGGAGCGCCCCCTCACACATGAGCTTTTATTGATCACAATCGAACGATTGGGATACGACGTTGAGCAAGTAGAAATCAGCAAATTAGATTCGCAGACCTACGGTGCAAATTTGAAGTTGCTTCCGAAAGAGCCTGGTAAACAAACCATGGAAATTGATGCGCGCCCATCAGACGCCATCGCACTTGCACTGGCAGCCAGAGCACCGATTTTCGTTTCGCCAGACATCACCATCAACGCGGTAATGGCACCAGATGACGAAACAGCCGAATTCAAACAATTCGTCAACAGCCTGAAAGCCTCCGATTTCAAATTGCCGGGAGTAACATCTGTTACGCCCATCGAAGACGACGCTGACACCACCGATGGTGAGACGAAAAGCAGCTAATTTAGGTATCAGAAGTGTTGCCTTGATTTGGGGATCTGTTGCAAGAGCGAAGACGAACCTGACACCAACACGACCGCTTGAAGTCAGAAAAATCACCTACGGATTGCTCAAATTCCTGGCGCAATCGAAAGGCGCTTGCTTCTCCAGATGCTGGATAAACGCCAGCACCGCGTGGTCTGCAGCGATTGGTGTCTTAAAATCAAACTTGATCGAATTGAAAACACGAGTATCGCCTTGTGCGAAATACAATCCCGCCAACTTTGTAATCAGCATGAGCATAGGGTTTATCAAGAGCGAAGTGAGCGGATTCTTGGACTTCCTGGTGAAGGCGACCGCATAGCCCTCGGTCTTTCCAGTTGATGAAAGGCGCAGAGCAAACATGAGATACAGATGCAAAAAGTCGGGACCGAGAGTAACAGTTCCGGTGCTTCCATACCAGTAATCGAGATTGTACGTCAGCGCTTTCTCATAAAATCTGCCAATCATTCGTCCCAAGGCACTGGTATCAGGAACGGTACCAGTGTTTTTGAATTCAATGTGCTCAGAGGTAATACGGCGCGGTTCCATGTTTAAAACATCACCAGGCAGATTGTGCACAGTATGGAAATGCTGTTCGTCGATTGCATTAACCATTACGACGTTGGGATGACAGTTTTTGACGAAATAATTTCCAACTGAGTACTCGTAAGGCTTTCCAGAGAGCTCAGGATGTATTGGAATTTCTTCGGTCGGCGCGCCATCACCTAACCAGATCCAGACAAGCCCGTATCGCTCCCGAACGACCCACGACTTCGTTGATACTGCTCGAAGTGGCTTCGATTTCTGACAGGGAATGTCAGTGCAAGAGCCGCTGTCATCGAAACACCAGTTGTGAAAGAAACATCTAAGCTGCTCTCCATCGACTCGCCCCTCAGCAAGATGCGCTCCCATATGCGGGCAGTATGCATCAAGCGCCGCAACCTCACCGCTATTTTTGCGAAAGACCGCAAGCTCGTAACCAACGATGTTAGCCGGCAGAACTTTATTGCGCTTCAGAGATTTAGACGGCATAAGCCAATACCATCCAACCGCTACGCAATCGGCGCGAGTGAATACATTATATTGCTCTCGAGGCAGAGATTTCTGCTGCCCCTGCCGTCCGACGAAAATCCGTCCAACTACACCATTTGCTTGCATGTTATGAAGCCTTTTGAGTTACATCTGCAGCAGCCTGAAATTCCAGCGAGTGCGATTGCCCAGATTCGAACCATTGCCTTGCCAGACGCGTCAGATTCGACACGCTCAATTCGCATACACAAAGCAATTCATCACCTTCGTAATATTGAGGATTGCGAGACAGGAAATATTTCACGTCCTGTCGCTCAGCATCTTTTTCAGGGACCACCGCAAGGTCGACGTTCAAAAAACTGCGAGGCTCAACGAACTTGACCAGCCCCGTGGCAGCATCATACTGGTCGCCAAATTTCTGATGAGCGAGATGATCCATCAACGACTGCATCTCAGGCGGAGTTTCGACATCGTGCCGCGGATAATACTCTTTACTGAACAGTGATAAATATCTGTACGTTCGATGCCCTTTGACGATCAGCAACCAGTAAAGTGGAGTATCCGGCGCTTCCATCTTGATGTTGCCAGCCAACTCTAGCCACACCCTGGACATCTGGTTTTGCCCCCAGTAAGCAGGCTCGATGATCGTGTCACCCGAATACAAAACCCTGACAGACTTGCCGTTGAAAGTTTCACTGTAAACGACAATCGTCGAAAAGCCTCTGATGATGTTACTTTCGTCGCGCAGAACAAGGGCACAATTTTTCGCATCCAGATCGCGATAAAAAATTGCCGCATCACCGCCGTCATAGTTGACGTGATAAAGCTGAAACATCGTCGCTCTATCGCGCTCATTCAATGTCGAAATGTCAACGATTGAGGTCTTGAGCATGTTGTAGTTCTCGCTTGTTAGGAGGATACGCCCGGTTAAGGCTGTTGCGCAAAAAATGGATCTGGGCTTGAGTTAGCTGAGACGAATAACGCCCCAGCAAAACAGAGAAGAACATCAAATGCAGACTGATGAAGGCTCGCCAGGAAAAGACCGTGTCGCGCTGGTCTATCGGCGTCGGCTCAAACAGCCAATGGCCAAGGAGCCCCGTCGCTTGCGAGAGCGGCATCAGCAAAAGCATCCAGTATTTATGCTGAGTCAATGCCACCGCGGCTATCGCATACATCAACACGAAGGCAAAACAGTGCATGGCAACATTTGCAGGATTTTGATGCTTCAACAAAAAGATCGGCCAGTAACTTTTTACTGAGTTAACGATGCCACCAATAAATGATTTGCTACCACGGCGTGCGACATCAAGCTCTGCATCCAAGTTTCCTGTTCGAGCTGCATCAAACTCTGCGTAACCAGCTCCTATGATGCTAGAGGAAATTCTGTTGCGATGACGCTCCAGCGCTTCTTGCTGAGAACTGGTGCGATTCATCTGCAACAATACATCCCCATGTCTCTGCACACTTAGAATTGGCAGCGGCACTCCATCTTTCACAACTTGATTGCCATTGATAAAAACAGCGCAAACTGCCGCGTCTTCATCTCGCTTCACCATACGTTCGACACCATTCATGGCGGGTTCAGGGCTGAGAGTAGGGGAAGGAACTGGCTGGCGTAATTTATCCGGGTCGAGTACAACGAGATCAGCCTTGCCACCAATCTTCATTCGCCCGGCGTCCAGATTGAACCATTCAGCAGGTTCAGAGGTAACGCGGGCAACCGCGCGATAAAAGGGCATAAAATCGGAGACAACAGCTTGCCTGAGCACGGATAATGAATTATCGAAGAAGGCCAAGTTGCGGCTGTGAGCACCAGCATCGCTGAAACCAGGCAAGATATGAGGATGGCTCATCAGCTTCTGGCGGATGTGCGGACGCTGATTTGCATTACAAGCGAACCAACGCAATTCGTCGTCATATTTTTCGAGAAGAGCAATGAAATAGTCGAGCGGCTCGACTCCTGCCTCGCAAGCCGCTGCACCAATAGTTTTTCCAACCAGCGACGGCTCCGGAGCGCTTGCTATCGTCATCAAATCAAAGTTGCGGTGGAAAGTGCGCGGAAATCCGCCCGCCCAGGATTTTTTGAATTCGTGCCGGAACTCTTCCTGAGACCAGAGAGCCATCCGCTCTTCTCTTGTCTTACAATTATTCAATTTAACGCCGGCCGAAAATTCCTCAAAGAAAGGCGTCAGCCATCCGTCTGCATAGATAACAAAAGGCTCAGCCAGTGTTTGAAATCGAATGTTGCATCCCAGTAAGCTGTTGCATACGAACAACAAAAGCGAGTACACACGCCAGAATTGGGGTGCCGAAGACATATCCAGCGCAGCAAGAATGGTGCAGCGCAACGGTGCGCGCCAGATACCGGGACTGAGCCGCAAAATGTCGAAGAGCGACCAGGGGTTTTTCGGATTTGGAGTGACCTGAAAAACCGCATCATAACTGCGACATAAATCCGCAAGCATTTTGTATTCAGCAAATGCAGCGTGATGCGAAGGCAATGACTGACCCGCGAAAGGTCCACTGATTTTGTGCCAGTGCACCATGTCTATGGAAATACCAATGCAACCAGCATCGAGAGCTGCCTTCGCCAGCAAGCGCATCTCCTCGATTTCAGCGGCGCTGGCGTGTTCTGATATGCTGCGCTCTAAACCCATTACCTGCACACGCAAAGCACTGTGCCCGAGCATGCTGGCTACATTCGGACCCAATTTGATTTTGCGCAGATGCTGAAAATATTCGACCGGCGATTTCCAGGAGCGCGCGGTTTTCAACCAAACAGCAATCAAAGCTGAGGGCAACGTCTCGACACGCGAAAATATATAGGATAAATCAAGCGGTTCGCCGAATACCGTGGAGAGGCTGCACCCGCCCATGACGACAGAAGTAACGCCATGGCGGACTGACTCCGAAAGTGAAGGAGCTATCTCCACTTCTAGATCGTAATGCGTGTGTATATCGACAAATCCCGGCGTAATCCAGAGGTTCGACGCGTCGAACTCCCTGAGTGCGTCAACAGTCAACTTCTCGCCCAGCCCGACTATGCAACCTTCGCGCACCGCCACGTCAACGGACTGACCTTCGTTGATACCATCGAAGACCAGTCCATTTCGAAGCACCAGGTCGCAGCGCATAAGCGTCACGCCTTTTTGCGCAACATCGAAGCTCCAAGTGCACCAATGGCGATGCCTACCACCGCACCGGCAAGCACGGCGATGATGACAAATTTCTGAATGTCATCTTTTATAGTGGTAACAACGGGATTGTCGAGAATGTTCGCCGAGAAAATAATTCTCGAAACTTTCCAGACTCCGCCGTCTTTCACCACGACAGCACTCCAGCGCTCAGGCATGACTTTAACATCGCCTGTTTTGAAGTAATAACTGTCATTGGAAGTGCCGTGACATACTCCGACATCATTTGACAAAAATTCTGTTGGACCGTCTGCCACGGGTTTTACTTCGATTTTGTCGATCCCGAATGCTTTATTTTCGAAAAGCTTGCTCCAGTAGTCCCGAAACGCATCCAGGGAAACAAACTTTTGCCCGTCGACTGTAATTACGGTCAAGTTATCCTTCACCAAATACGGTTTCAGAGTTTCGAAGTCGCGACTGTTGATCGCTTTCTCTGTCACTTCACGCAATTTAGTCAGCTCGGCATGATCCTTCGCATGGGCATCATCAGTTTGAGCTCCGGTCTTTGGGGTTTCCACTGCCATGACAGTAGTCGCTGCTAGCGACATGAACAAACTCAAAACCAGGGGCAATATTTGACGCATTATTTTCTCACTTGTTAATAAAGACGGCGGCTATACTATACAGCAAGAGAAGCTCGAAGCCCAGCAAAAGCGGCATGAACAGCGGATATACAAGTATATCGACTGATACCACCGGTGGAGTAACGTGACTGACAAAGTGTCTATCGTTCAGGACGATCCAACTACCAATATGAGAAAAATGCAACCACGATCCACGGGCGCTCAGCCCGTAGAGCGTGTGCAGTTGCTCGTTTTGATGGTCTCAATCTGTGCGCTAACTGTCATAGTGGATATCTATCCACCATCAATTACTACCTTCACGGTACTGATCGTATATGCGGTCATATTTTCGATATTCAAACTTTATGCAAGAGAGCATCAAAGCGTCGATCGAACGGCTACCAGATTACGCGAGTCTGAATCGACGCAGCCACTGGTATCGATTGTGGTTCCAGCTCACAATGAAGAGTTAGTGCTCGCCACGACCATCAAATCTATATTGCAACTCGACTATCCGTCGTTTGAACTCATCGTTGTCGACGACCGAAGCACCGATCAGACAGCTGCCGTATTGCGCAGCATGCAAGCAACAGGAGACACTCGATTCAGGTACATCACCCGTGCCAGTGAACATCGACCGGGCAAGGCTGCTGCCATCAACGACGCGCTTAAACAGACGAGCGGCAAGTTGATTGCCGTGTTCGATGCTGATGCGCAAGTTGCTCCTGACTTCCTGGCAAGAACGGTTCCATATTTCGCAAATCCACTGGTGGGCGCAGTACAGGGCAGAAAGACACTTATAAATGGTAACGAGAACCTCATTACCAGATGCCAGAAAAACGAATATTTCATGGATCACCACTTCCAACGCACACGCGACACTATTCGCAGTGCTGTTGAGCTGCGCGGCAACGGAATGGTCCTGCGCCGAACAGCTCTCGAAGAGTTGGGAGGTTTGAACGAGCGTGCCGTAGCCGAAGACCTGGATTTGTGCACGCGAATGCACATTCATGGCTGGGACTTGAGATTCGCAGAGGATGCGGTCGTAGGGGAAGAAGCACCAGTGACGGTGGATGCGCTCTTCAACCAACGGATGCGCTGGACTGAAGGCTGCGTGCTGCGTTACCTGGAGAATGCATCAGTTATCTTCACCCATAAAAAGCTCGCGTTGAGAACCAGACTGGATGCTTTTCTTTTCATATTTGAATTCGTTGGACCATTCTGGCTGCTCGCAGAAAACTCAGTGTTGCTCGTCAGGTGGCTCAGTGGAGCCTGGGTGCCGCAACCTTTGCTACTGGCGGCACCGGCGATGACCATTTTGTGCCTCTACTTTATTTATGCAAGCTTCGTCGGAATCTATAAATCCGAAAGCGGCTCAATCGTAAAAGCGTTGAAGGGCACCGTCATGGTGTACTTCTATCTTTCTCTGCTCTTTGTTCCGATTGTCTTTCACCTGATGTACAAATTCCTGACGAACCGCGAACGCGATCTTTCCTGGTACAAAACGCCGCGTTATGGAGCAGCCTTCAAATGAATTTGTGGATGCTCTGCGCCTTGATGCCCATGCTCACGTTTGTGATTCTCGTTCTCGCAGAGCGACGTGCTTCATCCCGTGTTCCATCCACTCTCGCTCCAGCCGCGGGCTATTCGCGCGCCGACTGGTTTTTAAATCTGTCCGGATTTTTCATGCAGGGACTCGTGGTACCACTTGCGGGTTTGGCTCTGGCTTTATTCGTGTTCCCAGTCGTCGCCCCTTCATTGCACCAGAGCCTGCACATCGGTTTTGCTGGCGCATTTTTGCTGAACTTCGTTGTTGTGGACTTTTTCTACTATCTTCAACACAGAGCATTTCATCAAATTCCAATGCTATGGAAGTTGCACGCACCGCACCATTTTTCACCTACTGTCGATGTCTGGGCCACCTCACGCAACGCTTTGATGACTCACTTTCTTTTCGTCTATATGTTGTTGAGTCCCATCCTCGCTTACCTCTGCGATGTGACAGAAGGATTCTTCGCAGGCGCTATGCTGACTGCCTCTTTAGACCTTTTTCGGCACGCACGCATTAACGTAAGAGTGCCGGTATTGGACGCAATCTTAATCATGCCTGCCGACCACCACCGCCACCATGACGCAGACAAACCCGAAGCAAATTATGGTGCCAACTTGAATGTATGGGACAAACTATTTGGCACCTTTGAAATATCCGAGCGATTTCCCTCTGTCTATGCGGGTTCTCATCAACCATCATTCCAATCGCAACTGCTCTTTCCATGGAGGTCAACCTGATTGCACCCGCATCTCGCACAAAGAAATACCAGGTCTCTGCTGGACGATCGCCCCACCTATAAAAAGCTGGAGCTGAATCAGAAGCGCAATCATGAGCAGGACCATTCAGCCATGATGGACGAAGCGACGCGCTTATTTGTTTATGATCAATGCAAAGACGAATACTGGAACCCCGAAGAATTCTCACTTCTGTACGGCACTCCACTCTGGCACGAGGCTTCGAAAGCACAGCGCGTAATCCTCAATCAGCTCTTCTGGGTGGCGTATTACGCCCAGATCATTTCAGCTGAGATTGCCACTATTTATTTGAATCAGGTCTCTGCGGCGGGGTTATACACCCACGAGGATTTCCGCATTGTCTGCGATTCGCTCGATCTGGAAACAAAACAGGAACGAGCCCACATCAATGCTTTCAAAACTATCGGTGAAGATGTTGAATGGCGTTTATTCGGCGAACGGTTGTTTACTTATCCAATGAGAAGCTTGTTCGAGCAAACGATGATCTTTGCCGATTCGAATCCCGGCAAAGACTACTGGCGAAAGCTGCAAATCAAGGCATTTACGCTTCTTTCTGCCAGTAACGCGTTTCTCGCCAGTCAATATTTGCTCGTGCGCGGATTACGCACACTGAATGGAAAATTGATCCAGCACAAATTGTCGATGTATTACACATCGCATCCAGACAAAGAGCATGCGCCAATTCCATCGAAAATCAGCTATTACCATTTTATGGATGAAAGTTTTCACTTCAACACATCGAAATTGATTGGACACGAAATTCCACGCAGTCTCGAAGAGCCAACAACATTCGAGAAGTTTGTGATGAACAGGGGAATTGCTGGGTGTCAAAAAGATCACTTCAATTTTTCTGCCACCATCAAAGGAATCTTCTGGTATGAACCATCGCTATTCCCCGTAATCTACAAACTTTTCTGCTCCCAGCACTTCGGCATGTCTGATGAAGAAGCCAGGATCATGCTGGAACGCTGTTTCTGCAAGGAGAATGACGCAATCAATCAAGCCTTCGATTTGCATCAGACCGCTTACGAATCTTACAAAGTCTACGTTGAACCAATCAGATATCTCGATCAGCAAAATCGAAATATGGAAATTATGGGTAACAACTCAATCCAGAAATATTTGAGCATCAACGCAGCGGCATTACAAAAGTTCAGAGGGTCGTAGCGTGTCGTTCAGCATTCAATTCCCATCAACAACTCACAGCCCGGTCTCGCTGCCAGCTGGCGCACAGTTATCCGAACAACTGACGGTCGTCAATTCGCCGGTGCTGTTTGGTTGCCGCACAGGTATATGTGGCACTTGCCTGGTGCAGATCAAATCGGGACATGAGTCTTTGACGCCACCAGATGAGGCAGAAATCGAAGCCCTGGAAATCTATGCACCAGGCGTAGAAAATGCCCGTCTTGCGTGCCAGATCGCTCTCACCAGCGACATTTCTCTTATCAAACTGGAAGGTGGATGATGACGCAATCAATCCTTCCGCAATACTGGTTCATCGTCGCAGAAGCCAGTGAAGTCAACCAACAATCGGTGCTTTCCCGCACGGTGCTAGACGAATCGCTTGCCTGTTACCGCGATTCACAGGGGCAGGTAATAATCGCGCAAGATCGATGCATACACCGTAGTGCCAACCTTTCCTCTGGCACCGTCAGTAATGGCAAACTCAGTTGCCGTTATCACGGCTGGGTCTATGGTGACAGCGGCAAGATAATTTCTATTCCGTGTGAGGGCGGCGAAGAGTTCGCGAGCAAGTGCGGCATGAAAGCGAAATCTTACAAAGTCACCGAGCAAGACGGCTACATCTACGTCTGCCTGGCACCAGGCGAGCATACTCCACCGCGCCCACTCACACTCAGTGACCTGGGTTCTGTCTGGAAAGGGCGCGTTCGTCTTCAAAATCGCTTTCAAAATTCGCTTTCAAATTGCGTCGAAAACTATATTGATGTTCCTCACACCGCGTACGTACATCACGGCATATTCAGAAAACCAAAAGGCGAACCACTGCGCACAACAGTGACGAGATGTGATGGTCGAATCGATATCACCTACCACGGCGAGCGCCTCAATCTGGGTACTTTCAGCACTTTTCTCAATCCCAACGGCGCAGAAATAGAGCACACAGATCACTTCTTTGCGCCCAACATCACATCTGTACATTACAAGATGCCAAACGGCTATCGCTATTCAATCAGCTCACAATCGATTCCAGTTTCCTCGATGGAAACGATGGTCTACACGGACATAAGTTACGACTTCGGCATCTGGACTCAACTTTCCAAATGGATTGTGCGCAGACAGGCCCAGGAGGTGCTTCGACAAGACATAGATATTCTCAACGAGCAGGGTCGCAACATCAATAAATATGGTGAGCGCTTCTACACCACATCTGCCGATTTGATTCACACGCTAACAAGCGAAGTGATTACCGCAATGAAAAACGGCATACACCCGACAGAAATTGATCCTGAAGCAAAGGAGATTACTTTCTGCGTATGACTTTGCTCGGACGACTGGCATCGATTTTTCCAATTGCGCATCTTAGCGCAATGGCATCATCGCTATTCTGGTTCCTGAGCGCTCCGAGCATAGCCAGCGCGGGGATGTTCGTCTACACTACTTACTTTCTGCCTGTGACAATTTTCAGGCTTTACAGCCTGCGACATCCAGCCAGATCAGGGCGATGGATTATCAGCAATGGCGAAAGAAGCGATTGGTGGATAGCGCACCAACTGCAAATGGTTTACGCAGCAATTCCTGCGCTGGAAGCGTTTCTGAGGTTCATTCCAGGTGCTTACAGCGCCTGGCTTCGTATGTGGGGCAGCAAAGTCGGCAAGAATGTTTATTGGACGCCACTGGTAGAAATCATCGACCGACATATGCTGCGCATCGGTGACAACGTTGTTTTCGGACACAAAGTTATTTGCACATCGCACGTCGTTTCAAGAAAAGACAATGGTGAATTTGTCCTGCTTTTGAGACCCGTGCGTATTGGTTCTGGCACCTTTATTGGTGCACTCTCGAGGCTTGGTCCCGGCGTGAAAGTGCCGGAAAAATCAGCCGTACCGTACGACACTGAATATAGGTTCTCATATGCAGAATAAACTTTTCGCTCGCTCAGCAATCAAGTTACTTGGGGCCGTCTGCCTGCCTACCAATATGCGCTTCAACAAAAGCCTGGCAGACCCACAGATTGCGCAGCAAGACACATACTGGCGAATCATGGCTGATTTTAAGCAGACCGACTATGCCAAAAGTTTTGGTATCACAGGCGATGAGAATTACAAGGAATTCGCCGCCAAAGTTCCAATTCAAACCTATGAAGATTTAGAACCGTGGATTGAACGCCAGCTAAAATTCCCGACATCAAAGGTGCTCACACCAAACAAAATTGTGCATGTAGAGCCAACCTCAGGTAGTTCAGGCAGCGCCAAGAAGATTCCATACACGAACAAACTGATCAAGTCGTTCACCAATCTTTTCGCGATCTGGTCGCACGATCTTCTGCAAAGCGGATTGAAGCTTGAAACTGGACGCATCTTCATCAGTGTTTCGCCGAAGCCCGATCAGAATAAAGGCTTTCACAGTGACCGGGAATATTTGAATGAACCGCTTAAATCAATGGTTTCGCACTTCCTTGTCAGCGCACCGGCAACTACCGCTCCGGCGGAATTTCAACACGACCTGGCCGTGACACTCTTATCGGAAGCAGGACTCGAAATAATTTCTATCTGGAGCCCCACTTACCTTCTGTCCTTGCTTGCTTACATTGAGCAGAATAAGGAGGCTCTTCAAAAGTCCGTCATTATGCGTAACTTGCCAGTTCTCGAACAAGATTCGATCGACTGGCAAAAAGTCTGGCCGAAACTCAAACTCATTTCATGCTGGGACGATGCTTCAGCCGAACTAGCCGCGAACCAGCTTAAAAAACGCTTTCCAGGCGTGCGTATTCAAGGTAAAGGGCTGCTTTCGACCGAAGCTCCATTTACAGTACCTCTGTGTGAAGCAGAGGGCTGTTTGCCCCTCCTCAACGACGTCTTCCTGGAGTTTGAAAACAGCGAAGGTGAGATAAAGCGTCTGCACCAACTCGTTGATGGCGAAAAATATCAAATCATAGTCACACAAAATTCTGGTTTGACTCGCTACCGCATTAATGATACCGTCCAGGTGCGCGGCTTTTACAGCAAAACTCCGATGCTTGAGTTTGTCGGTCGTGCAAACGCTGTTTGCGATCTGGTCGGAGAGAAACTGCACGAAGAGTTCGTGCGAGCAGCCCTGAGCCCGCTCCTGCCAGACGAAACATTTGTCCTGGTGCCGAGCTGCGACAAGAATCTGGGCTATACCTTGCTGGTTGATAGACACACAACAACCGATTACAGCGAACTGGCAGAGAAAGCAGAAGAAGCTCTCTGTACCGCGCACCACTATAAACTTGCGCGCGTGCAAAACCAGATTTCCGCAATTGAAATTAAAGCAGTGGAGGATCTGTCCGCTCGCCTTCAAGATTTTTACAGAACGGAAGGAATGCAATTGGGCAACATCAAAGATACAGCCTTTGTGCACGACACTGAGAAAGCAAAGAAATTGCTCAACGCTTTTAACGAGAAGAGAGAAAGCAATCCACAGCTTCGGGTAAGCTTGCTGGAAGAAAGCAGCTCTCAGCATCGAGCATTTGCACAAGATGATCGACTTGAGGTTGTTTCATAAGAGATTTCAGCAATTGCAACTTGCGCAGCGTTTCATCCTCGTGATGGAGCGCTATCAGCACGTCCTGCAGTTCGCCTTCAGCAAGCCCGCCCGCAACCCGATCGACGATCGAAAGAGTCGACTGGGGACCCACGCGCACCATCATCGTGTATTGCTGCAGAGCATCCTCTATCAAAGAGAAATCACGACTGGATAGCTTGCAACTCTCAAACAGAACTGCTCCACTTCGATGATGCAAAGCCTCGTCTTTCAAAATGGAAGCGAAGATTGCCGCCAGGTCGGAGTCTAAACAGCTCTTTGCCAGCCGACTGTAGTGATCGAGCCCCCATCCTTCGAGGATCACCTGCACAAGGTAGGGTAAAAGATTTGGTGGATACTCCTCGATCAAACTGGATAGAAAAGCAAGGAAGTGACCGGCAGGCGAAAGCTTTTGTTGCGCTGGTACGTATGGTTCAATCCAGGCCAGATGTTTGGCTTCATCAGAACCGATGAAGGCAAACAACTGGGCTTCATCTGTATTTCTGGCAGTCAAAATCATCTTTGCACTATATGCCAGACCAGATTTTTCTATGAAGTATGCTTCCTTGAGCAGAGACTGGTTGCAGTTGCAGAGCACTTCTTTCTGCTGCTCGGAAGAGAATTTCGCAAATACAGAACTTGTATCGAGTCCCCACCAGCCTGCTGACCACAAGCCGCTGTGGTCTATCGAATCAGGCGATAAGAAAGTCCCGCCGACGACGGACTGTCCGCTGCCTGCCTTGCTGGAAATCATCCGATAAAGTGGCGAATCTTTGCCTGCATGTGGAGCGCCCAAATTGTTTGAAACATCGATCGTGCTCATGCTCAACGCACCCCTAGCAACTTTTTGCTGGCATTCTGAAGAATCAAATCACTCACCGCCTGGGGCAAGGCTCGTCGCATGTAATACAGGGTCTGTGTATCGGATCCGACGCGAAGGCGCAACGGCATTTTATTTCGATGGCAAAGCTCAAAAACTGCATCAGCAACTTTTCCAGGATCGCTGCCAGGACGCTCAAGTTTTTTGGATAAAAATGCGCGGTAGCCTAGCACCTGATTCTCGTATACTGCCGCCGCTTTTGTATTCACATCGTGATTAGCCCAGTCGATGTTCTGAGCGAATTTCGTGCGAAAGCCACCCGGCTCAACCAGACAAACTTGCACGCCATGCACACCCAGCTCATAAGACAAACTTTCGCTCAACCCCTCAAGTGCAAATTTACTTGCGACATAGAGGCTTTGCAGTGGCATGCCAACAAATCCTAAGACGGAGGAGATGTTAATGACCCGCCCGTGCGACTTACGCAATGACGGCAACAAATCTCGCGTCAGCAAAAGAGGAGCAAAAAAATTGACTTCAAATTGCTGTCGTATTTGCTCCTCACTCAGCGTTTCGAGCGGGCCTGAAACTCCATAACCGGCATTGTTGATCAAACAATCCAAACCGTGGGGAATAAGCGAATTTACACGCTCTACAATAAAATTACGACCCAATGACTCAGCCACGTTTGACGGCAAGACAATCAGGTTGTCAGACTGTGCATCGTGCAGCTCCGCAGCATTCCGAGAAGTAGCAAAAACTTTCCACCGCCCTGATTTTACAAACCGGTCCATCATGAGACGCCCAAAGCCAGATGAACAGCCAGTTATCAAAACCGTTTTCAGTGAATTTTCAGTCATAAGTCTCGCTCTTAGTAATCATCAACTGCTCGACGTTGTTGCTTTTTTTTGCCAATCTCACGCTTAGTTTCGGTTCGCTTCAACTTTACAGACTTTGGGATCTTTGTGGCTTTTCGCAGCACGGGCGGATGAATGACTGATTCAAGCATTTCGCGCAGTTTCTCAAGACACTCCTCAACATTGGTTATTTGGTCTCTGTGCTGCTGACTGCTCAAAACCAGCACGCCCTCGGCGGTGAGGCGTGAAGAATACTTCGCGATAAACCGATTCTTCATCGGAGAGGAAATGCTCGTCGTATTAGTCACATCCCAGTGAAGAATGGCCTTGCTATTGACCTTGTTGACATTCTGCCCACCGGGTCCACCACTGCGAGCGAAACTGAATTCCAACTCGGTCTCCGGAATTTCCTTTCCTGAGCTAAGAATGATGTTAGTCATTGACTATAAATTGCTCACCCGAGTAGCTAACCGGCGTTCGCCAACGAAGATTTTCGTGTTGCAGACCGTCTTTCATAGATTACTGCACCATAATTGATACCGCAACCACGACGCGATCCGTTTCAATATCAGACAGCATGAAACTAAATATCCAGAAGCGGGCAAAGTCGACAATCGATATCGCATCGTGACGTTAGTTTATTCGCAGGAACATGGCTTTGATTAAGTCAGAGACTTGGTAAACGTACTCGCCATATATGAAAAGAGTTAACTCACTTCGCCCACCGCGGCGAAGATGAAGCGCTCAAGAGAAATCAACCAATTCAGCGCATAGCGCAGTTGAGCAATTATGCCTCCTGATTTGATGACACCAGATTTGGTGTCAATAAGTTGGCGCGATAGTGTCCGCTACAGATCCCCTGTGTCTGTAATCGCTCATTCAGACAGATGGGCATTGACCCGGTTTTCCCTGCTTTCCACAAGAGCCAGGTGAGCTTTCCACCATAGCTGGCTCTAAGTTTGCCGCTGCGCTTCCCAGAGCGAGAATCAATCATCAACTTGACCTTCGACGTGGTTCTATTTAGGCTGCTTGTGCCGGTCTAACAACTGAACCATTCGTTCGCATTCCAGGAATGGCTCCAACAGCCAGTCAAGACAAATAAAAACTTCACATTGCTACACTATACAGCGGGCGGCTGCAAGTTTTGAACAAGTAGAGATTGTTTACGAATGCCTACAAAGCTGTGAACAGGCGAGAAACCCGTTTTGACGTAGAGCTAAACAATAACGGCTTTTTTGGCACTTGCCTTACCAGAAACAATGTAGTAAAAAAGACAACACAGGAATTAAGTGACATTTTCCTGTTAAATTCAAAAATCCGACGGCATTCGGATAAAAACAATGCCGAGCTTGTTAAGGACACAAAGGATGCACAGCTTCCCATTAATTCCCGATTGCTCAGCTGGAGGAACGCTGGTGACACAACAGCAAAATAACTCTATTCATATCCATACCCCCCGTGATTTTTCGATGAAACAGCTTAGTGGCATCTACACTATCGAGAGTAATGGCTACATCTGGTTCGAATTCGATGACAAAATCGAAGCAACCGAGATGTTGACCGAACTCAATAAAAGAGTTGAAAGTCGCACAGGTTTTACAAACTAAAGTTTCCATTTCACGCAAACTTCCTGATGTAGCTGATACCATGGCCTGGGAACCACCCAGATCATGGTGAGATATGCTGAAGAAACAGGAACCCGAGCTGTTGCGCGCTGTGGGAAATACGATAGCTAATCGCAGACAATTTCTGGCGCTCACGCAGCAGCAATTGGCTCAGGCAGTTGGAATTCACCGCACGTACCTCAGCGACATAGAACAAGGAAAGCGAAATATTTCGATTGGCACGTTGCACGAAATCGCGATTAGACTGGAAACGAGCTCTGCCGCCATACTCAGGCAAGCTGATAAAGAGCTTGCAGTGCAGAAAACGAATTCTTTCAGCTAAATGAATTTAAGTCGTCAAAATTAGAACGCCAGGTTGCACGCCCCTCCAATGTATGATATAGTCGACACGGCCAATTTCATTCACGCCAAAACAGTGGGAAAGCGATTAACCATTGGAAGGAGCACCGCAAGACAGCAACTTGCGGTGCTTCTCGTTGATAACCGTGTGAAACAGGTAATCGCGAATGCCCGTCAGAACATCAACAGAAATCACTTCACATTGGGAAATCCAGGATCTGGGAATAAGAGGATTAGCGCCGTAGCCTTAGACCACATGTTATCAGCGCAGTTCTACCTAACAAACAGAAAATTATACCTTTCGAGGTTCTATGATCCGTCGGCAGCTGACAAAGAACCTGACACATATAGTGAGTTCACAACACTCGAGGAGTGGAATATGCTCTACGGCATAGCGACCGTTGTAAGAATGAGAAGAGAAGAACTCAAACTTCCGCTCTGGTACGTGGCGAAGCGCTCAGGAATACCGGTCAGCGCTCTGGAAAAAATTGAAGGCGGTCGAATCGACCCCGACATCTTAGTATTTGCTCAATTGGCGAGAACACTGAAAAGCAGCTGTGATGATATTCTCGACACCGCAACTATGCTACAGCACATGTCGAGCATGAGCGAACAACGCCTCAGAAGCCGCTTACGTATGCGAGTGCAGATGGAGCGAATGAAGCAGCAAAACGAAAGGCTGATAAAACAGCTCAACAGTTTGCATCGACAAAATCCAGTCGGTCACACGATTCAGCATGACGAGTTCAGGGAACGCCTTGAGTGCCACGCAAAACGCATTGAGGTTGTAAAGGCACAGCAGGATCAACGGGAGCTGTTTTTGCTCCGATCGCTGCGAAATGTCGCGGCACTGAGGAATATTAAGCCCTGATTTCGGGTCAGTGATGGCCCCGCCATTGATGAATCTGTTATTCTTTTGCTACTAAGTGCCGCGGCTGTGTATTAATCACAGTCGCCATTGTCGGTAATGACTCGTGACTGCAGCAGAATCAGACCCCAAATTCGAAGTTTTATTAGATCACATAAAACGTGTACGTGGATTCGATTTCAGCGGATACAAACGCACCACCCTGACCAGGCGCATTCGAAAACGAATGGACATGGTGCACATATCAGAGTTCGTCGATTACATTGACTACCTGGAAGTGCATCCGGACGAATTCATTCATCTCTTCAACACCATTCTCATTAACGTCACCAGCTTCTTCCGCGACGAGCAGGCATGGCGATACATGTCCGAAAAAGTGATACCAGATATAGTGCAGCAAGCCGGCTCAGAGTCCATTCGCATCTGGGACGTCGGCTGCGCTTCTGGGGAGGAGGCGTATTCAATCGCAATGGCATTTTGCGAATACATCGGCATGGATACGTTCCAGGATAGAGTCAAAATCTACGCCACCGATGTAGATGAAGAAGCCCTGGCTGAAGCACGTTTAGCCACCTACACAGAACAGGCAATGGAAAATGTGTCAGAAGAATTACGCAGTAAATATTTTAACCGCACCGGCAATCGATATTCTTTCAAGACTGAAGTTAGAAGGTGCGTAATTTTTGGCAGACACGATCTTGTGCAAGACGCCCCAATATCGCATTTAGATCTGCTCGTGTGCAGAAATACACTAATGTATTTGAATGCGGATACCCAGGCAAAAATACTTTCACGGTTTCACTACGCACTTGACGAAGATGCCTACCTATTTCTTGGCAAGGCAGAAACATTACTGTCCCATACGGGCATCTTTCAGCCAATCGACATAAAAAATCGTATATTTAGGAAGGTAGCCAGAAAAACCGACAAGATACGCACCATGGTAGTTCGCAACGCCGAACTGGACTTGAACCACGAAACGAACGTGAAAGAGTACATACGAAAACTGTCATTCGACGCAACTGTTGTTCCGCAGATTGTGATTGACGCGGAAGGAAAACTAATACTTGCAAATCTCGCTGCACGTACTGTTTTCGGATTGAAAGAAGAGGACGTAGGTCGTCCGATCCAGAACCTTGAAATTTCTTACCGCCCAATTGAGCTGCGCTCGCTCATAGAAAAAGCCGTCCTCGAAAATCAGTCGCTGCGGGTACAGAAAGTAGAACGACAAATACCAGGACAGGCGCAGTATTTCGATGTCGAGGTTTGTCCATTAATCAGTGACGATAAGTACCTGGGCGTCAGCGTTACGTTTACGGACGTAACAGCTTTCCATCAAATACACGACGATCTGATGAGAGCCAACCAGGAGTATGAAACCTCAAATGAAGAACTGTCTTCAGCTCACGAGGAACTCGAAACGACGAACGAAGAACTGCAATCAACGAATGAAGAACTCGAAACTACTAACGAAGAGATGCAGTCTACCAATGAAGAACTAGAGACAATGAACGAGGAACTTCAATCTACCAATGAAGAACTCGAATCAACCGCAAACGAGCTTCGTCAATCAAGTTTTAGCCTCAACAGGGCAAATAGTTTTCTAAACTCGATTCTGGCCAGTCTGCGCTCTGCAATCATAGTTCTCGATGAGGATCTTAAAATTCTAGTCTGGAATGATCGAGCAGAGGATCTGTGGGGACTGCGGAGCCACGAAGTGCTTGGTCAAACACTGCTTGCTATAGACATCGGCCTGCCAGTCGAAAAACTGAAAGATCCAGTTCGTAAATTTTTGAAGCAGAATGCGCACTATGATGAGCTGTTATTGGAAGGCGTAAATCGCCGAGGCAAGCCAATTGTATGCAAGATTCGAATCAGCCCCCTCGTGAATTCAGGCGAGACCGCCACTGATAGGGGCGTCGTTATCAGTATCGACGAAGTTCAATCAGACATTGATGCTCATCTGCAATAACGTTTGTAGTCATCATACTACAGATGCTGAATGAGTTTTCTTACCGCGGCACCACTCAGTGTGCAGTATTGCTCAGTTCACAAATAATGTTGAGGCGACTGCACTCTTGTATGATGATCGGATGGACAAGCGCACCATTATCGTGATTGGAGCCTCAGCCGGAGGTATCGAGGCTATCCGTCAATTTTTGCAGTTGCTCCCTGCAGACCTTGATGCCAGTCTTTTTGTGGTTGTTCACCTGTCACCGCAAACGCCGAGTTATTTAGCGCGAGTATTACAAAGAAACTCACTGATCAGAGTTGTTTGCCCAGGCGATGGTGATGTTCCAGAAAAATCGACGGTCTACGTTGCTCCAGCCAATCGTCATTTGCTGCTAAAGCCTGGTGTCATCCGGCTGGGCAGCGGTCCCCGAGAAAATCGAAGTCGACCTTCAGTAGATGCTCTGTTCAGAACAGCAGCGTTTGCGTATCAAGAGAGAGTGATCGGCATAATTTTCAGCGGCGCCCTTAACGATGGCACGGCAGGTCTTATGACGATCAAATCATTTGGCGGTGTTGCGATTGTGCAAGACCCTGAAGAAGCATCGTTCAGCGGCATGCCGAAAAGTGCGCTCGAATTCGTTCAGGTTGACTACGTCCTGCCGATTGTCGGAATTGCAAAAAAGGTGATTGAGTTGACGAAAGATCATGAAAAAGATCAATCCGACCCTGGCAGTGAACAACATCGAAAAGAGGCGAAAAACACTCAGATTTATCAAACAGGCAACGATGGGCTGCGCAGCGGCATGGACGGAGAGCAAGTGCCTCTGACATGCCCGGAATGCGGCGGCTCTTTATGGCAGACTGAGACAAACAGGTTCAAGGAGTTCAAGTGTCACGTGGGACACAGCTTTACGGCGGAAACTCTACTGCAGGAACAAGCTGATGCCATTGATGCTCAATTCTGGAAAAATCTTCGCCAGTTAGAAGAAAACGTTTGGCTGCGCCGTAAATTGGCAGACTGGGCTCGCACTGACAACAGGGTTCCAGACGCACAGAATCAGGAAAAACTGGCACATGTGGCTGAATTACAAGCGGAAAGCATTCGACAAGCCCTACTTTCGGATGTAAACCGACTTGATGAGCCCAGCACTGATTGAGGCAAGGAATTAGTGCACTGTTTTTTCACGGAGGCAGTCTGATTCTGAAACTTGATCCAGCGAAAGCCGCTTACTCTCGTCAAGCGCTGTGCAGCTAGAAACCAGCTCATCCATCGATGCCGAAACATTCACGTTTAATTGCCTCGGATGAGAAATCGAAATAGCCTCAGGCTCTTGACCCGTCAGCAAGAACGCCAGCGTCGCACCGAAGGAATAAATGTCGCTCGCGGTGGTCGACTTGCCCCTGAACTGCTCTGGCGCCATGTACAAGTGCTTCCCAACGACCGAGCCAGTGATGTTTATTTCAATTTGCTGGGCGACAGAAAAATCAATCAGGCAAATTCTGTTTTCATCAGACAACATCAAATTGTCGGGAGTAAAATCTCTGTGAACAACTGGCGGGTGCTGCCCGTGAAGATAATGCAGAATTTCGCACATCTGCCTGGCGTACGCGATTACATCTTTTTCTGACAGCGCTCCAGAATCATCGACAAGTCGCTTGAGCGTCTTCCCTGTGATCCGCTCCAGAACAAGGTAGGCTCGATGGTCCTCAACAAAAACATCGTACAGTTTGACAATTTGGGGATGATCTATTCGGCTCAGCATCTGCGCTTCCGCCTGGAATTTTTCTGCCACTGACTTGCGCACACGAGCATCGGGAAAGACAGGCATAACAAACTCTTTTAACGCAACTGTTTCGACAATATTCAGGGTCTTATTGGTACGCGTGGCGAGGTAGACGATGCCCTGACCGCCGGTGCCAAGCTTGCGAGTAATCGTATACTCGCCATTTTGGAGCACCATACCTGGTGTCAAAGGGGTGAGCTTTTCACGTTTCGAAGGCGCGGCAAGTTCATTGAGCCACAACTCTGTAAATCCTTCTGTGCTTTTGGCAGCCTTGAAGACAGAAAAAATCTCGTCTGCACTGGAATTGCCAAAAGCTGTTTCAGGAGCTGCTAGCTTAAGCGCCTGCAAGAACGTTTCTCGTTCCGAGGGAACTAACAAGTCACCATATCTGATACTGGCGTTATAGCCGATACCGGCGCCGTCGATTTTTATCCTATAGTCAGCAACCGACTTCGTGCCCTCGGGTCTGACCACTGAAATTGAGCGAATCTGTTCCCACGGAATAGACTGAGTAACCCAGAACAAACGTTTTTCGGATTTCTGCAGTTGACTGAAAATCAGTCCAGATTGCGTGAGACCGATGTGACTTGGCATTTCCGCACGCGAAAATGACAGGCTTGCAACGTACAACCCAGCCGCACCGTAGACCCACACTGATAATTTACCAATAAGATCGATGAAACTGACGACAGTTGCGTTCGTGGAGGTTTGCAACAATGGCTTCAAAGGAACGAGAAAAAGATGTCCTAAAAAATAAACAAGCGGATCCAGAAAATTAAAATAGCCGAGAAAACCAATCATGAAAACAAAGCCACAGATCAGATATGGCAATTTTTCAGCAAAAGGTTGCCAAATGCGCTCGAACTCTGCGTTTGGGCAATAGCGAATAGCAAATTCATCGGGAATTGAAACGAATCGCTCGCGCGTCGACATCTGAAAGTGAGTAAGGTTAAATGTCGTCATGCCGCAACCTTTTCCAGCAATCTCAAAGTGTGGGCGACGACATCGGCCGAAGCTGGTCTCTCACTCGCCTCGAGAGCAGTACACTGCTCGACCAACGCATTCAAGCTGGCATTGATTTGAGGAAGAGCAAGGATCGGTTTCGATACGGTGAGAGCCTCCGGATCTTTGCCTGTCAAAAGGTAGTTCAACGTACAGCCCAAGCCATAAAGATCGCTTTTCGTCGTCGCTTTGCCACGCAGTTGTTCTGCCGACATGTAAGCCTGCTTTCCGATCATGGTACCAGTTGCGGTGCCAAGAAACAGATTAGAGGCTCCGAAGTCGATGAGGTGTATAACTCCGTCTTCATCTACAATCAAATTATCCGGAGAGATATCTCGATGAATGATGGGTGTCGGCTGGTTGTGCAAGTAAGAAATCAATTCGGCTATTTGCCGTCCCCAGGATATAGCCTTCGACTCGGGCAAAGCACCATTCTGACGAACGTATTTGCGCAAATCTTGCCCCTGAATATATTCAAGCACCAGATAGTGGCGTCCTTTGTCTACAAAGTTGTCCAAGACATGGGCGATCTGCTCATGATTCAACTTAGCTAATAAATTTGCTTCCCGATCGAAGAGACGAATCGCTTCCGCTCGAAGCCCGGCTTCGGCATCTTCTGGAATTACGGCTTCCTTCAAGACAAATTGTTTGTTTGCCGGGTCACGCACCAGATAAATCGCTGAAAATCCTCCGAAGGCCAACTGACGCTCCACGACGAATCGACCGCCTGCGATCTCGGTTTCAGGCTCCAGCGGAATAAAGTTAGTAGCACCAAAGCGACGCGTCAATTCCTCTTCCCACATCTCGGTATAACCATGCCTGGCACTATCGCCACCGAGCAAATGCATCTCAGATTTTGCCGTTTCAAGTTGGGGAAATTTTGCAACACCGCCTGACCAGACATCAAGTGCTACAAGCAACTGCTGCGCTTCGGATGCGGTTAATTTAGCCAGAGCAATGCGAGCAGGAAAGCCGCCCTCGAAAAAAAGAGTCAGCACGTTCTTTTCGTAATCGATTCTGTGAATTTTCGACCAATCATGGTGCGACCGGAAAGCTAAGGCAGGGCAGAGCCAGACAGGCAAAGATATACCCTGCCGATTTATGAAGATGGTTCGGTCCGAAAACAAAAAAGCAGCAAGAGCCATGAATACAAGGAGCAAAACCTGAACAAAGATTAGAACCGCCGTGGGCGCAGCTTGAATTGAACCGTGAGATACTGCCATCACGATAACGATCCAGGACCAGACGGCAAAAACGATAGCGATAGGAAGGCTGGCTGTCAGAGCGATGCACGAGACTCTAACAGGCAAACTTTTATAATTCAGAGTTACTTCGGCTTCAGCCACTTTAGTTACCGATTACCATTAGCTATGTGCCACAAATTCATGGTTTTCATGCCTTCCAGCGGTGATCTTGCTCTTCTTCTCAGTCTGCTTTCTTCATAGAGCCAGGAAGAATATGAAACAGGCCTGGCTCAAGCGCTGACCGGATCCGGCGACTCGCTGAAAGCTCTAAAACACCGCACCGAATTTCGAGCAGCGGATTAAAAATTCAATGAAACCTTCTCGGCGCAAACTTGAACCTCCGCGTCACAAATTTAAAATATGAAGTCGGAGCGGCTTCAGAAGAACGCTCCGACACAAACATTTCGCCACTATCAGTGGTGCGCCTGATTAGCCAACAATGACCCGCGCTGTAGTATCACTGGAGATTGCAGTTTGGCTGACACCGACGTTTTAGCACTCATTGCGCTCATACCTGAACCAGAGGGTTGACTGGCATAAACCATGGTCGGCTGAACAACTGAAGCTGGCGCAGCTTTCGGTGCACTGCCACTGCTCGCTGAAAGCGGTTTCGACCTTCCTTGCGAAGGATTCTGATTCAACATTTTTCCGGCTAGCATGTTGGTAGAAGAGCCGCTGGGCAATCCACGATTCATGCGAGCGATATTCCCGGGATTTATCGCACTCTGGAAGCCGGCATCGGGAAGTCCATTATGCATGACGGTAACGCCGGGTACTTGATTTCCCATGCCAGGACGAATCATCAAAGGTGGTGGCGCGGGCTGACTCTGTTGAGGCGCTTCGATGATAATCGTTTGCGGCACATTGCCCTGACGACGAAGGTCGTTGAAGAGGTAACTCTCATCAATTAACTGAACTTCTTTTCGTCCATGGAACATATGCTGATCGATATTCGGATTCCCTGCAAAAGATGGAGTAGAGGGAATCATGAGAGCAATTGCTGCTGCAAAAAGTAGACGACTTCCTTTCATTCAATATTCCTCACTCACAAACTTCGCGCACTCAAAAGGAGGGACCGCAGAGATGATCTGCGGTCTGTTTTCCGATGGATGGTTACTAAAGCTGACTTCCTAACAGCCGTATTGTGGATCTAACGGTAGGCAAAATATACGGGGTAAACCCTAGGAGCCAGGAAAATCGCAAGAACATCGCAAAAGAAAAACCGGCGCTCTCACAGTTAGCGCCGGTCTTCAGTTCATTTAGTATGTTATGGATTCTCTTTTATGGTTCTCTAGACCATTGCAAAAATTGAATTGTTCCCAGACTTAGCTGAAAATATTTTCCATAAATGCGGGAATTATTTGCCTCCCAGTGCCTTGATTCGTCCCCTGGCATCATTTACAAACTGCCCGGTTGGAGCGGTTCTTACGTAGTTCTGATATTCACGCAAAGCGTTCGGTCCTTGCTTCATCTGTTCAAGAACTGTACCCGCATAATACATCGCGTCTGCTGAGCCTTTCGGATCTAATTGAATAGCGCGGCGGTACTTTTCAAGCGCTTTCGGCAGATTATTAGCCGCCTGATAAGCAGTGCCGAGGTTCATATTAGTGTAGGCATCATCATTCAATCGCAACGCTGCTTCGTAGTCAGCAATTGCACCGGGCAGATCCGGTTTCGCAGCCGTCTGCTTTTTGATGGCAGCATCGACAAGCGGCGCAGCCTTGGCTGCGTTAACGGCTGCCTGTGCGGCAGTCAACGTTTGCTTGTATGTGTTCTCACGCGGATTCAAGCTGACTGCTTTTTTGTAGTCGTTGATGGCGTTATCCATATCATTTTTGGCTTGATAGGCTGTTCCTTCACCGTACCAGTACGTGGCTTCGTTGGGCGCAATCGCCAGAGCTTTCTTGTATTGCGTCAAAGCCTCATCGAGGTTATTTGCTGTTTGCGCTTTAACAGCCGCGTCATATGCAGCTTGAGCTTCACCCTGTTTAGCCGCGTCAGCTGCCTGAGCAGCGGCTGCAGCCTTGGTTACGATCTTCTCTGTCTTGGAAGGATTTGCACGCAATGTGCTTAAGCGCGCCTGCGCCTGCACCGCATATTGGCCCTTCGGTTGAGCCTGGATATATCGAGTGTAATCCATGATCGCGTCGGCACCTTTACCGGCGTTTTCATCCAGAATTCCAATAAAGTAATTGTTATCAACCTGCCCTTTCGGATCAAGTTGCAGAGCTTTTTGAAATGCGGTCTTAGCGTTGATAAAGTCCTCGGCTTGCTGATAAGCGCTGGCTACGTTCGTATATAACGTTGCGTCATCGGGAGCAGCTGAGATTGCCTTCTTATACAATTCAATTGCGCCAGCAAAGTCGCCTGCAGTCTGTTTTTGAATCGCCTCGTTGACGACCGGTCCAGATTTTTCGGCAATTGCAGCTTTCAGGACAGCAGCGAAATCCTTGTTTGTCGGTTGCAGTGAAACTGCTTTTTGATAATCTTTGATAGCATTATCGTAGTCTTTTTTGGCTTGATAGGCTGTTCCCCGAGCGTACCAGAAAGCGGCTTCAGTTGGATTGTTCTGGATGGCGATGTCGTATTTTGCAATTGCACCATCGAAATCATTCGCCTGTTGCAATTTCACACCAGCGTCATAAGCGTCATTAGCCGTCTTCGCTTGCGCAATCTGCCCTTGCGTTTGCAGGTGAACGACAGCACCAGGATTCGCAGACAGAGCTTTGGCACGCTCTTTCGCGGCAGCAGCGTACTGACCAGTTGGTGCCTGTCGCAAATAGTTCTGATATTCGCCCAGTGCTTTTGCACCTTGATTGGCGTTTTCATCGAGTTGTCCCATCAAGTACAGATCCCCGATTTCACCTTTTGCATCAGTTTCGTATGCTTTCTGATAAGCATCACGAGCCAATGCATATTGATCGGTCTGTTGATAGGCGATTCCAAGGTTCGTCCAGACACGAGCATTTTTTGGAGCGATTGCCAGTCCTTGCTTGTACAGCTCGATAGCGGCTGCATTATCTCCAGCCTGTTGTTTGGCAGCTGCCTGGTCGAACATTGTGCCTGCCTGATCATCTTTAAGCTGAGCAATGTATTTCGGAATATCGGTATTGTTTGGTGCAAGAGTTTGCGCCTTCTGATACTGCATCAATGCATCAGGAATTTTGTTCATTGCTTGATACAGGGTACCTAGCGCGAACACGTAATCAGCATTGTTTGGCGCAATCGCCAGTGCTTTCTGATACAGATCGAGCGCAGCATCGTATTGCTTTGTTTGCTGCAATTTGACGGCTTGTTGATACTGTTCGTCTGCTGCTTTTTCCTGCGCGAGTTCAGCTTCAGACTTGATCTTCTCAGGCTTGCCGCCTTTGCTCAAAATATTGAAACGCTCTTGTGCAGCCGCTGCATAAGGCCCCTTAGGTGCTTCTTTCAGATACTTCTGATATTCGCCCAGAGCTTCTGGAACGCGATTAAAGTTTTCATCAATTGCACCAATCAGATACCAATCAGCAACCTGTCCCTTGGGATCGAGTCCCAGAGCCTTCTGATATGCGTCCTTGGCACGATTGTATTCCTGCTTCGCGTATTCAGCAGACGCAATGTTGTACCAGAGGCTGGCATTGTTTGGTGTTATCTGTAGTGCCTGGGTGTAGCCCGCGATAGCACCATCGTAATTTTTCGCCTCGTGCAACTTGACGGCAGCAGCAATGATGGGTTCAGCTTTCTTTATGTATGCCTGATCCAGTGCATCTTTAAATTGCTGACTCTTCGGATTGGCAGCCAGCGCCTGTTGGTAGCACTTGATAGCGTTGTCGAAATCCTTTTTCGCCTGGTACGACGCGCCAAGCGAGAACAGCGTATCGGGATCGTTCGGATTGACCTTCAAGACTGCCAGGAAGTCTGCAATCGCACCATCGTAATCGCCGGCTTTGAACTTCGCACCACCAGATGCGTACTTCTCGGTAACGATAGTGTCCTTCTGCAAATTGCCTGCAGCGGTGATACCAGCTTTGGCTTGATCGTTGCTCGGGTCCAGTGTAAGTGCTTTCTGGTAGCACTCAATCGCCTTCCCGTAATCTTTCTTCGCCTGATATGCACTACCAATGTTGACCCAAATGTCATCAGCGTCTTTGTTACGTGGATCAGCAGCCAGAGCCTGTTGATACTCGGCGATAGCAGCGTCAAACTGGCCCTTAGCCTGCAAGTCAACACCGTTGTTGACGTGCTTAGACAAATTCGCCTGCACTTTTGCTGCCGCCAGACCAGCCAACAACTTGCTTGCAAGTGGATTACTCTTGCCAGGGCTGAAGCGAATCGCCTGTTGATACTCTTGTTCAGCCTGACCGAAGTCACCACGATATTGAAACGCCTGTCCAAGACCGATGTGGTTTTCCGGCGCCAGTGGATTTTCCTTCAGCGCTTCTTCCCAACCCGCTACAAGTGCGTCTTGAACGTCAGCGTCGTCAGATTTGAATCCGATCGCTTTTCCGTAAGCGGCAATCGCATCAGGAATATCCTTTTTCGCTTGATACGCCTGACCCAATTTCACTTCGATATCCGCACTATCACCGGCTCGTGCGGCAGCCTGATACTCAGCGATAGCTTTGTCTGTCTCGTCACGCACACGATAAACGTCGCCGAGCTTGACGTGAATTTTTGCATCATCTTTGAGTTTCAGTGCGGCACTGTATTCAATAATCGCGCCCACAAAGTCAGCACCGAGACGCGCCTGATCACCAAGCGCAACACGATCTGCAAAGGACTTGGGATCTTTTCCCATCATGCGAATAATGCCTTCCACGTTCTGCATCGTGGTGACATTGCTCTGGTTCAAATACAGAGCTTGATGGAATTGTTTCAATGCCTCGGCCGGATTATTCCGTAGCTGCAATCCATAATTGTTGTGAGCAATTGCCAGATTGTCGCGAGCCAGCTTGTAGTTCGGGTCCAGTTTCAAAGCAGCTTCGAATTTTTGAATTGCCAACTGGTAGTTGCTGGCGTTCAACGCCTTCACACCGTCGTTATTCAAGCCGATGACCTGGCTGGAATCCGCCCACGCCACATTGGCGGGAAAGAAACCAGTAGCTTGCAAAGTCAACGAAACTGCGAGCAGAGAATGGACAAAAACAGAACGTCTTGAAAAGCCGTCAGCCACCTTACAAACCTCAAATCACTCAAAAACACAGGAACACTAATCCAATTATCGATTCTAATTGATCGACAACTTGAACAGGACAGTATTTACCCTGAATGACTTAAATTTGTAGGCGGTTGAGCTTAGACTTCCGGCTCGATCAACCCATAATTGCCGTCCCTGCGGTGATAGACGGTATTGACCTGGTTGGTTTCAGAGTTGATGAACATGAAGAAGTCATGCCCCAGGAGATCCATATGTTTGCAAGCTTCGTCCGCCATCATCGGTTTAAGCGGGAAGCGCTTGGAACGCACGATTTTTGGTCTGATTTCGTCTAACGCAACATCTTTCTTCTCTCTGACAACTTCGAACTCATCATCTTCAACTACGTCGGCGCGCTCGTCATTGTGATTCTCAGGGTGTCTTTCAGAAGACTTATTGGCCTTCGAGTAATAACGGGTTTTGTACTTGCGCAACTGGCGCTCGATTTTGTCTGCCACCAGGTCAATCGACGCATACATGTTCTCTGTCGATTCCTCACCTCGAATCACAGCGCCATTCAATTTAATGGTTACTTCAGCGGTCTGACTGTCGGCCACCGATGGGTTCTTAGCGACACTTAGAACCGCTGCCGCATTCAGGGCATGGTCAAAATGCTTCTGCGATCGCTGCAGTTTATCCAGCAGATACTCCTTCAAAGCAGGAGTCAGATCGATATTGCGTCCGGTCACTTGAACATTCATCATGAGCAAAACCTCCGCGGTTAGTGTGAAATCACCGCAAGTGAGTGTGCGCGCGGTCACAAATTCCGCACGCTTCTAAAACTAGTAAAAATCCAAACAATTCAAACGTTCGAAACTCTTTTTTTCGTCGCTCTAGCCAACTCTAATTCATGCAATTCAGGAAGCGGCTAATAATCGGCTGCATATCGTGGTTGCATATCGGACGATTCGCCACAATATATCCACTACTCAAAACTACGTCAACCAGTGATGCAGTGCCACTTGAATGGTCAAGCGCCTGGGAAAGCCGTTCCTCCGAATTCCTACCAATTTTGTACCCGGCATAATGCCGGTCAAACGCTATTGATAGATGGAAAAAGGACGCGAAAAATCCATTAGCGTTCCAACGCTTTCAGGCGCTTTTCGGTTACATGGACTGCTCAACGCAAGCCAGAACTGGCTTGAAGGACGACTTGAGCCGCGTCGAGGTAATTGAGAGGCTTAACGTTGACATTGGAAGTGCCTTCAGCAAAAGCTGGCTGCGAGAACCAGTGTTTACGGAGCTGAGCTGCAGGTTGAGGCTTCTTGCCGCTTGACTTAAAGTCAACCATCGAGGCGACGACGCGGACGGCTTCAGGAGCAGGCATAGTTCCGGAAAGCGCATCAGGCGAAGAATTTGCAGCGCGCAGAATGCCGTTGTGGTCGAGGAAATTTGCAGCAGTTTCGGCTGTCAGACCAGCTTCAGCCTGAGGTTTGCCTGCATAAATGTGGCGGACGAGCAATTTGTAGAAATCTCCACGCGTCATAGGAGTTGCCGGGTCGAGATTCGCCGGTGACTCTAGCGTGCCGTTTCTGATCATCTCGCGCAACGCAGCCAGGCGGAATCGAGAATTGACCGGGAAATACTCGGAGTAATGACCGATGCACTCCATCTGCTCCGAAGTCATACGAAAGTTCGGATATAGGCTAGCAGAGGTAACCTGTCCTTCCTGACAGGCCTTAAAAAACGGGGTGATAGTCGATGAGTTGGTGCCCATGGCGTCGCCGATGATGTGAATTTCCACGTCTGGGCGTCCGACAAGCTGGCGAACTTTTTGAATCGTCGCCTTCGTGTAGTCGTAGGCATCGAGCTTTTTATATTTGGAATTCCAATAATTCATCGGAGCAATGACGTCGTAATATCGATCGATTAACTTCCAGGGGATTTGCGCCACCTGAGGAGCTAAGTTGAGCGGGCTGTAGACAACCGCAATGATGGAATAATTGGGTCCGAGCACCTGCCGCAAGCGCTTGCTGTAAGTTTCGACTCGTGCCGGCGCCAGATTTTTCTCGAGGTCGGCTGCAATTGCATCGATATGTTGGCCGGTCGGACTGCTGAAATGGGCTGCTTCGATCAATTTATCGGCATCGGCAGTTGGATTTCCGAGCTCGGCAAACGACCAGGCGATGACGTGAATTTTGTACTTATGACAGGCGTCGATCAATGGACCGAGTTTGTCTGGATTGGCGACCGCGGGAGTATTGCTGCGCGAAGTCTGCACAAACAGATTGCGGATACCTTTCGCATGAAGCGACTGGCAGTAGGCATCATAGTCACCAGTCGGGTAATTCCACATATTCATCCAGATGCCCGACCCATCGGCCAGACCTTCAGGAAGCGAAGCGGCCTGACACATCAAATATGGTGTCAAAGCAGCAGCCAACGCAACTGCTAAACCGGCAATTCTTTTGGAGAACCTCATCTGCACCTAACTTCTAGTAAGCGGAAACCCGAGTTACTGACATTATACCCATGCCCTTTTAGATTGATACCTCATTTGAGGTATATCCTGCCAATAACTAGTAGCTGTGCGGAAAGGCGAGAATCCCAGCATGCGAGACTTTCAGCTAACGGCTTTAGAAAAATCAGAAGATTAAACTCTCGTGGATGTCTCGTGAAGTGCGATAATTACAAGACGTTCGGTATCTCAAACATATACGAAACAACATAGGTATCTTGCATGAAAATTGCGCTCGGCCAGATCAACACGACCATCGGAGACATCGATGGAAACGTCGATAAGATGATTGCCTTCGCAATAAACGCCAAGCAGGGCGGTGCAAGGCTGGTGATTTTTCCTGAGCTGGCTGTCTGCGGATATCCTCCGATGGACCTTTTGTTGAAGGACAGCTTCATCGCAGCCAATCTGGCGGGGCTGGATCGTCTGCGCCAGAGTGTGACCGGAATAGCGGTGCTGGCTGGTTTCGTCGACACGAATCCGGGCGATGGTCGACCGCTCTTCAATGCTTGCGCCTTCATCGACGGTGGCGAAATAGTTTCCCGCCAATACAAGACGCTACTGCCTTCCTACGACGTATTTGACGAAGACCGTTACTTCGAGCCGGCTCACGAGTACACTCCCATCACCATTGACGGTATCAGCATCGGTCTGTCGATTTGCGAAGATATCTGGAACGCCAAGCAAATCAATACCAAACCTCGCTACTTGATCGACCCGATTGAAAGAATGATCGAGCACCATCCACGGCTTCTGATCAACATCTCGGCGTCACCATTCTCGATAGGCAAAGAGCACATCAGGCACGACCTGGTGCGCAATCAGGCTCGCAAGCACAAAGTGCCCGTCATCTATGTCAACCAGGTCGGTGGCAACGATGAACTCATTTTCGATGGTCGCTCCATCGTTGTCAACGCAGATGGCGAGCTGGTCGCCAGAGGCAATGAATTTGCCGAAGATTTGATTTACGTCGACTTCGACCCCAGTGAAGACGGCACATTGCACGGACATGACGGCGTAGTCAGAAACTCGTCTGACGACCGCACCGTTAACAGTTACAAGGCAGTCGTTCTCGGCACGAAAGACTATGTGCGAAAGTGCGGATTCAGTAAGACTGTTATCGGTCTGTCAGGAGGAATCGATTCGGCCGTGACGGCCGCCGTTGCTGTAAAAGCGCTGGGCAAGGAAAACGTGGTCGGCATCGCCATGCCATCGCCTTATTCGTCGCAAGGGTCGCTTGATGACGCCGAAGCTCTAGCCAAAAATCTCGGCATGGAATATCGGGTGGTGCCTATCGAACCGGCGATGATCGCCTACAACGATATGCTGGCGCCGATATTCGAGGGCACCAACCGTGATGTTGCCGAAGAAAACATTCAGGCGCGCATCCGCGGCGGCATTCTCATGGCGATTTCCAACAAGTTTAACTACCTGGTGCTTACCACGGGAAACAAGTCGGAACTCGCTGTCGGCTACTGCACCCTATATGGTGATATGTGCGGCGGTCTGGCGGTAATTTCCGACTTGCTCAAGACGCTGGTGTATGACCTGGCCAAGTACATTAATGAGGAAGCCGGTCGGGAAATCATTCCCCGCTCGACAATGGAGAAGCCTCCGTCGGCCGAACTGCGTCCAAACCAGACCGACCAGGACTCGCTGCCTCCGTATGTGGTGCTGGATGGCGTTCTCCAGGCTTACGTCGAACAGCGCCGCAAACCAGACGAAATTGTTCGCCTGGGTTACAAACCTGAAGTAATTATGGATGTCATCAACAAAACAGACCGTAGCGAATACAAGCGCAATCAGGCTGCGCCGGGTTTGAAGGTGACGACGAGAGCGTTCGGTTTTGGCTGGAGAATGCCAATTGCACAGCGTTTCAAAGAGACGGTAGGGCAGGAAACTTATCAGGTCGTATCTAAGTGATATGCTAGTTACCGGCGAGTTCTGCACCGTCGAGGTTTTATGAGCAAGAAGGATGATGAAATCCAGCGTAAATTACAAGAGCTGGAATCCGCTGTTTTGAAGGAATCCACGACTCAATCGCAACAGCACCTGTCTTCACCGACACCGACGCCGCCGACCGATTTGATCTCATTGACGCAAAAGAAGAATTTGCCCGCAACGTCTGTGCAAAATGACGTGATGTATTTTGGCGGCATCGCCCTGATTCTCACCGGGCTTTTCATGTTCTTCAACCACGTCAAAGTTGGCACACCCTTTATGGCGTTGCTTGGCGGTGGAGCGTGGACAGGTGGCGGCGGAATCGGTCTTTTGTTTATTCCACTAATGGTCGGCATAGGCTGGCTGATCTATGACTCTAAAAATAAAATCGCCTGGCTGCTCACAGCCGCAAGCTGTGCGATCGTGGTGTTCTCCGTGCTTGCCAGCATCACCATGCAGTTTCCGCAACTCAGTTTTCTCGGCTTGATCATGATGTTGTTGCCATTCGCAGCCGGGGGCGCCTTGCTGCTGAAGGGCATGGGCGGACCAAAAGGCATCGAGCAAAAAATCAAAAAATCCGAATGACGAGCGGGCAATCGAAACACTCCGAAACCAGCGATGGCGAGGATGGTGGTTCGAGAAACACCGGCTCAGCCTGGCAGCACTTTCTGATTCGTAAAATGAAATCCGGTGTTGCCTTTCTGTTCTTCGACTCGCCCGGCACGCAAAATTTCCTCACCCATGAAGTGCTTTGTGAGTTGCAGCAGGCGCTCAATCTGATACAAAATGACAATGAAATTGCCGCTCTGATTGTTGTGTCTGGCAAGGGAAATACGTTTGTTGCCGGTGCGGATCTGCACCAAATTTTGAAATTCGAGACGCCAGACGATGGTGCCAGGCTATCGCAATTTGGCAATGAAGTTTTTTCCGCGCTCGCCAAATTAAGCAAGCCGACAGTCGCGGCTATCAACGGTCCTTGCATCGGCGGCGGCTTAGAACTGGCATTGTGTTGCGACCGCCGCCTGGCCACAGATGCACCGATTACGGTGCTCGGGCTTCCTGAAGTCAGTCACGGATTGATACCCGGTCTGGGTGGAACACAACGCTTGCCTCGATTGATTGGCGCTGCTTCCGCCATAGAAGTAATTCTCGGCGGGGATCTGTACAGCGCTCAGCGCGCCAGTGAATTGTCACTCGTAGAGGAAGTCGTTTCACCAGAGGAGCTTCTCAAACGGGCTCAGGAAATAGCCGAAAAGCTAATCCAGTCCACTGGTCTTCCGCGCAAAATCGACCATGATCAGCCAACGCCAGAACAGCTTAAAAAACTGTTCGCCCTCTGGCGCCGCTCTGTCAAATTGAAAACGAAGGGGCGTTACCCGGCGAAGCTTCGCGTTTTAGATGCCATGGAAGAGGGGTTAAAAAACGGCTTCGATACTGGTGTCGCGCTAGAAACTTCCACCTTCGCTGAGCTAGCTGTCAGCGACGTGGCTCGCAACCTGATTTTCCTCTTCTTCACAAAGGAACTGGCAAAACAGCAAGCATTCAAAGAAGCGCGGTCCATTGGTGCTCTTGCCTCGCAACAAGCTCTGGCGCAGAATTCTGGGGCGCAACAAGCTCTGGCGCAGGGCGCTCAGGCATTGGTTACGAGCAACGTCCCAGAGCTGGTGATTATTGACAGCGAAATCGAAAGTGAAAAAAACAAATTAGCCAGGGTCGCAAATTCTTTAGAACCAGATATGGTGCTGGCAATAATCACGTCAAATACTCCAGTAAAGGAAATAGTCAAAGCACTGACAAATATCGAAAATATAGTGGGTGTGCAATTTTTTCATCCTGTTGATCAAATAAAAGTAGCAGAGCTGATACCGCACGAAAAGACCGGTAGATTCGCGCGTGCAGTTTCAATCAGGCATCTACTAAAGTCTAAGAAACTTCCGATTGTAGTCCGAGATAGTCCCGGCTTCCTCATAAACCGCATGGTCTGTGCTTATCTCCAGCAAGCCGAAAGGCTAGCGGTGAAAGGTATTCCGATCAATTGGATCGAAAAATCGATGACAGATTTTGGTATGCCATTTGGTCCATTCGCGGTGTTGGATGAAATTGGATTGCAAAATGCAGCTTCCATCATGACGAACTTGCACGAAAAACTTGGTGAACGTTTTGAAATGACTGAATCGATTTACAAGGCACTTAAAGCTGGCATGCATGGTCGCAAAAGTGGCTGCGGGACTTATATCTGGCGCGACGACCAGCGCGTCGAACTGAACCCAGACTTACAAAGAGAATTGAATTTTAAAATGTCGAGCGATCAGCTTCGTCCCGACGAATCGAAAAGACTGGCAGATCAGATGATACTACCCATGGTGGATGAGGCGGCGCGCTGCCTCGAAGAGAAAATTGTTCAGCGGGCAAGAGAAATAGACTTATGCCTCGTACTTGCAATCGGTTTTCCAGCCTTTAGAGGCGGACTTCTGAAATACGCCGATAGCGTCGGAATAAAAAATTTGGTTGTAGAAATAAATGAAATTTATCAACAAACTGCCCCCACAAGCCGCATTAGCGATTACCTTATGAAGTTAGAGAGGGAAAAGCGAGGGTTCTACTCGCGAGCTACGGATTAGGTCAGGATGCCCAGGCTATTTATTGGGACGTTTTTGAGTCAACAAGACCAGCAGAAACTAGCCGTTCTGCCGGGATTAAACGGCCATCTGGACAGTCTCTGGGAGCGCAAATTGCGCTGGGTGCGCCCCATTAACCTTCATATCACCTGGCTTTATCTGGGCGAAGTGGACCAGTCTCTTGTTTCCAAGGTTAGCTCGACTTTGCACAAGATAGTCTACGAACGCAACAAAATCATTGAAGACCGAGGCGAAGTAGTCATGAGCTTTTCGAAGCCTGCAGCCTGGCCAAATTCACGAAAAGCCCGCGTGCTCGTTATCGAGAGCCAGCCGGTGGAGCCTAAGGTTGAGCAACTGGCTCGCTCAATCCGCACCGGACTGATTCCCTTTTATAGCGAAGCAACCGAAAAAGAGCACAATCAGGATTTCAAACCGCACGTGACACTGATGAGGCTCGACCGCCGCGTCGAGACGGCAGCAGAAAAACTTGCTATCCACCGGGTCGAAAAACGTATAGACCCAGAGAAAATCAAGTTTCTTGGAGAGGTGCTGCCGATACGTCTGTCAGTTGCGAACCTGTGCCTGGTGGAGAGCGACGGCAAAGGCGGCGATTACAAGATACTGGACAGCGTTCGCCTGCGCGACTGACCGCCTGACAAGCTCCAAATTTTCAAAATTTTGATACGCAGGACCACTAAGATCGACTAATCAAGCAGCGCAATAGTGTAAATTAGCTGGGATATAGTTCGTATTTTGACATTGAACAAGGTGCCATGCCTCAGAAGCCTAAACGAGCCCTATCTCTCGTAAAAAAGACCGATCAAAACAAATCAGGGTCCGAAAAGTCTGGACCAGAGCTGGTACTCGTTGTTGAAGACAACGAAGTTTTAAGAAGGCTGTTCCTTTCGCAATTGAAGGTTATAGGTCTGGTGGGGCACGAAGCTATCAACGGTAAAGAAGCCGTTGCAGCTGTAGAAAAAGGCGAGTACGGTCTCATCCTGATGGATGTCAGCATGCCTGTCATGGACGGACTGGAAGCAACCAAATTGATCCGCGAGAAAGAGCAAGCCAAAAAATCACCTCGCGTGCCGATCATTGCGGTGACAGGTATTTCGGATCGAGACACTTGCCTGCAATCAGGAATGGACGACTTTATGAACAAGCCATTCTTGCTTGAGCATCTGCGCGGCGTAGTCGCGAAGTGGATGAAGCACCGCGCTTAGTATCAAAGTTATCTGCGTAGATGTGCTGAAGCTGTCCGCTCCACTATCGATATTTTTCTGCCAGTTTGAATTTTGCTGAAGCTGTCCGCGCCAGCACGTGCCATTTAGCCTCGGATCTGCCGCAACCTTTCAGAGCTGTCTACAGTTGCCACTTGTAGCAAGTCCAATTCTGTGATGATCTGCTTGCAATTCTGCAGCAGTTCGACATTTTCTGGCTCCAGCTTCGCAAAGTCGATTACGGCCTTCATTTCGCTATCGAGGTAGCTCGTAAACTCTGCGCATTTACTGAAAAATGCATCGGTAATCGCACTGTCACGTTTAGCTTTTGCAGTATCGTTAACGCCATTCGCACCAGCACCAGATGCAGCTCCCACTAGACCTGGATCGAGCGCACTTTCGTCACGCGACGGGAATTCTCCGCTAAAGAAGACTTTGTTTTCAGGGCCGGCATCTGGAACTGTGTTTGATTCAAACGACCGGTCAGTAGAGGCAATTTCTGCCTCATGCTTGGCTATTTCTGCAGCTTCATTAGGAGCGCTCCTGAAAAATTCTTGCTCGGAAACATTTCCACTTGCAACTTTGATCAGATCACCAAAAAGTTCTTTAGCCAGCTTTGGCAACATGTCGAATGTGATGGTTCGTTGTTCGACGGACCAGTAGTACTCATCGCGATGACGACGAGGCGTAAAGGTAATAAAAGGTTTGTACTCTGTTTCATCTATGCGACTGGTGGTGAAGGCCAAAACAAGTTCAGACGGAATCAAGTAAACGTCGAGCTTCCGGGTGGAAGCATCGAATGCCAACGCCCAGTGCCGTGTTGAGAGATGACCTTCAAAGTGGTCATTTGACGCCGACAAGTTGTCCAGAGTCAGAGGCGACGTGGCGACCATCAAATCACTTCCGCTGGCTTGTTTGTTGAACTCCAGCTTGTACAGTTCAAACTCATTGAAAATTTCGGCGACCCACTTCACCATCGTGTTCACGTCGTCGGCGTTGACCGCCTGTTCAGAATCGCCGTGCGCCGCGATCTCCAATGCGTCAGTTACCAGGCTGGCGAGCCAGGTTCCCGTTTCAGAGTCGTCACCGCGGCTCTTGATGTTGAATAGCGTTTCGGTGGCATCGCCCAATAGGTATGCCGGTACAGAGTTGTCTGATGATGGATTCATATGTCAGGTCCCGATAAGTAAGTCTGGTGCTCGTGGTAAGAATCAGATTCACTGTTCGGACGGAAGAGTTAGCGAATAGGTTCCACTGTCATTCAGTTGTCTCTGACGGTCTATGGAATTGGCTCACCAAATTTGGATTCGGTCCGAAATCGCCTATCGGTGGGTTATCAAAAGAAACTTCGCCGTCCTTATTACGTACTCTCTTTTTGCGTGGACTGGAGATTTAAGACTATCGTTGGTATTAGGGGAAGTATGGACAGCAGAGCCTACGTAGTGGTCTGCCACGCACACGGTTACATCCAGCTGGTAGCACCACACTCGGTGAATACGCGGCTTTATCCATTGCCAAATCTGATTCGAACTCGCACTGCGCTTCTCAGTTGCAGGGGTAAAAACACTAAGAATCACCCTTGACATTCCCAGGCTTTTGACGAGCATATAAAAGGCACGCGTCGAGGCTTAATAATGATTGTATTCAAAACAGCTCTGAAACAAACAGTCACCCTCGTCGAGAGCAGGGTCGCGAACAATTCAAGCCCCGATGTATGGAAAGATCTGACATTCTTGGCTGAACACTATCGAAACCATCGAGAATGGAGCAAAGCTGACGCGGTTACTAGACACATGTTAGCAGTAGCCGAAGGCAACACGACCTCAATGCTCCAGCTAACGCCGATAGACATAGATCGACACTTAAACAAGACATATTTGCATTACCAACAGTGCCTGGGATTTTGGCTAACTATGGCATCATTGCTTGTTCTCACCCTGCTGTATCTGGCAATCGACGAATTACGCTCGAATCCGAAAATATTTTTAGACTTGAGAGCGCAGATATTTCAGACTGATCCACAAACCTTCGTAGACAGGTCAAACTATTTTTTGTCGCGAAGTGAAGTTAACGAGGCCTTAAGGGAGTGCGATAAATAACTGGCAATCAATCAAAGTTACTCGGAAGCACTTCAATTAAAGTCATACCTATTGTACCTTTCGGGTCGGTATCAGGATTCTTTCGACGTTAACGACTTTAGCACCAGCAAATCAAAATTCTATTATCGGAATCAAGCACGTGCCTATCAAGCGCAAGGGAACAACGCAATGGCGGCAATTGCAATCGAAAAGTCTTGTACGATTGACACAACGTCCGATGACTTTTTTTACGCCGCATTCTATTCTGCAAAATCAGGAGATTTTGCTAAAGCACTGTCATTCGCGCAAATGGAAACCGAAAAAAGCGAAACTGACTATGGCAAAGCGGAGGGGTTGTCGCAACAAGCACGCTATCTTCTGCGCCTGTCACGTTTTCGTGAAGCATCGGAAGCAGCGTCCAGGTCGATTAGTGTAGGTGATAAACAGTTGATTGGGCGGGCTTTCACATATCGAGCGGAAGCCAATTATCAGCTTGGTCTTTATAAAGAGGCTGTACAAGATGCAACTACTGCGATCTGCCGAAACCAATCAGACTTAAGGGCATACAAAATTCGAGCAAAGTGTTTCGAAAAACTTGGTCGAAAGGATGATGCCATGTCAGATCGAAGAACAGGAGATGACGCAAGTAATGGCGGCGATGTATAGAAGATTTCACTATCGCTCTTGCAGCAAACGCGTATCAGACGCGGGAGTTTGGTGTCAACTGCGCCTCGCTCGCCCCGCCTGATACGCCCACAAGTGTCCAATAAAATTTCTGAACCCATACGGCTGACCGTATGTAAATTGATTCATGCGAATTTCCGTTTTAATTTTCCCGACGGAGGAACATATATGCTAAACATACTTCTTCTATAGCCAACCGACTAATTATTGCAGCCCGATATGTCTACAAACCGCCAGGATAACTCCCAATCGCTCATGCAGAAAGCCGCCGAGGCTCGAATTAATCAGCAGTGGGCAGAAGCAGAGGTCCTTTATCGGGAGATGGCGCAGGTTTTAACAATTGCCGGCAATAACGCAGAGCTTGCAGTCGTGCTTTATCATCTGGCCAAAACGCTTGAGTCGCAAGGTAAGTACTTTGCATCATTCGAAACATTATCAGCACTAGACCTGTTACTGGCGCAATTGGAAGAACAGAATGAGCGTGACTATCTTGAACAGATTCAAGAAGATAGGAGCGACGACGTCGCTTAGATTTCTAGCAGCGCACAGTGAAATTCAGCAGCGTGTTGGATAAATGCAGGATTTGTTTTTCCAACTGGCTACCGCGTGACTCAGTTTCCCGGCACAGGCACGGAATTGAGTCCCGGAGCAGCCTGTGGTGCCATTTCAATCGGTCCGCGCAGGCTAGGCATGTTCTTGGGCAGCACCATTGGCGCCACCGCTGGAGTGTCTCCCGGTTCAGATTTAGGTGGAATCAAAATCATTTTGGGCTCCGGCACCGCGTTTGGTGTAGTCGTTACCGAAGTCGTAGTGGTAGTGGTCTTATAAACAGGAATCACAGGCATCAGTCGATGCGGCTGCAGATATGTTGAAGCTTCAGGCACGCTGACGTCTGGAGTCTTCGAGTAGGTGTATTCTTTGACCTGCGATGTCGTTGCACTTCCGGGTTTCACTACTGTAGGTACAACCGTCGTAGTTGAAGTGGTTGGCACCACCGTCGGAACCACAGGTGTAGTCACCACTGTTGAAGGAACGATCGTGGTCGGTGCCACTGTCGTCGTAGTCACAGTCGTGGTTGTGGTCGTGTCGCTCCAGTCCTTCACGTCGTCTTTGAGCTTGCGAACTTTGTACGCAATGGCTCGATTTCTGAAGTTGTTTTTGCTTGCGATGAAACCGTCCCAGTCAAAATTGACGGGGTCAGTGTGATCGCCTTGCTGCGCATAGCGGTGCGTAATGACGTTATCGTCAGACACCTTATAGCGCTCTTGCAAATATGCCACCAGTTTCACCACTGACTGCAGTTGTGCAGGTGGATAATCCTGACGACCGGTGTGACACATCTCGATGCCTATGCTGTTGTCGTTGTTTATTCCAGGCAACGTTTTGAAGATGTTGATGTGAACGGTGCCCAGGTCTGGATCAACAGCTTGGAAAATGGTGCCGTCACGTTCGACTACGTACTGTGCACCTGCATGTCGCAATCCTGATGAACTCCATGATTCGATAACTCGTTCGGCGCTGAGCGGAATACCCGTCTCTGTTGAATGCATGATGATGTACTTGACCGGTTCGCGCCGCCAGAAGATACCGCCGCGCAGCGGATGATAGCTGACCAGCCCGGCTCGCACCAGACTGCGGGCTGCATACGAATCGGCATAACCGTTATGAAATGACCGCGAAATTTTGTCGGACACTTCATTGGGCAGAGCACTGCGCTCAAACTCTGGCGGGTGCATCATGAAAAAGCTGAGCGGATATGCGTATCTCGTCTTCGGCGCAGGTGGAGTCTTCACGACATGCACGATCTCGTGAGTGACGATCTCAGCCTGCTGGTGGCGCCCCTGGTGCGTGGCGACTTGTGTATCTTTCACTCTCTCATATACAACAATCTTTCGACCGTGCTTGCCTCGCTTAACGTGCGCAACGAGGTGGGTGGTCGGCTCCTCACTGTGATGTCGTGAACTGGCGACGGCTGCCGCCCCATGTCCATGTCGGCTTGTGGCAGTTGTGCTGCTGATGTGTGAACCGTGATGGACGGATGCGGCTCCGCTATGGTGGCTGCTCACGGTCACAGCGTGATGAACGCCCGATGCTGAGTGGTGGCTGTCTCGACTTGAAGTGGCGGCGGCAGAATGATGAGCCGGGGCAGGCGCAGCTTTCTTCACATGCGAACGCGCCTCTGCGGGTGTCTGCGCAGCAGCAATCGCCAGCAGTGCTGCCACCACATTCATCACTTGCGCCTGACCGAACCTGCGCTGTTGACTTACACTTTGTTCGACAAAAGAGTTACGCAAAATGTCACCCCACCGGGAAAGCTACATTATAAGAACAAATGACTCCATCATCAATGAAAAATAACGACACTAACCTCTGCCAAAGCGCATTAAACCTCGATCTATACAAAACGGATCACAAGGGCATACGCGGGAACATATTGAAGACGTATGCCACACACAGTACTTCGCGCAGATAAAATCCATTTTCTTTGTAGCAGAGAACATATTCTCAGTAAAACATGTCGAGCAGGTACGCGCTTGCAGTCAATCAGCCCTCGCCGCAGCTAATCGATCCAGACCCAGCTAATCGCTCCAGCGCAGGCAATTAGTCGATCCAGCCACCACCGATAATGTATGTATCAGTCAGATCGAAAATACCAAGAACCTGCCCCGGAGTAATCGCAGGTTGAGCGTCTTCAAAAGTTACCCGCACGCGCCTATCTGCCAGAGGAATTACCCGGCCTGGCACAGCCTCACTGTTGTAGCGGATTTTGACAAGCGCATCAAACGGCGAATCTGGAATTTCATCCATCAACCAGTTCATATCAGACGCAGTTAGCTCTGTTCTGTACAACGCCGATTTTGGACCAGCAAAAACAACGCGCAGTTCAGGATCGAGCGAAGTAACATAGAGCGGCTCTGGATAAGCAATCCCAAGCCCCTTTCTCTGCCCGATCGTGTAATTGTGCGTGCCTTTATGTTCACCGAGAACTTCACCGGTGACGGTGTGGATAATCGCACCTGGCGCTTCCACAAGAAAATTCGAGAGATAAGTTTGTGTAGTCGTTCCTTTTGGAATAAAACACAGATCCTGACTATCAGGGCGATTGGCAGACGCCAGACCGTTCTCCACTGCAATCGCGCGAATCTGCTCTTTGGTGTAATCGCCCAGAGGAAGCAGCGTCGAGCGAAGTTGTTCCATGGTAATACCCCACAGAACGTAAGCTTGATCCTTGGTTCGGTCCAACGCACGCCCGAGGCGCGGTCCGTTCTCGGTTTCGATAACGCGAGCGTAATGTCCGGTCGCCATATATTTTGCATGCAAAAGCTTCTTGCCGTAGTTGAGAAGCGCTCCCCACTTGATCAAAGTATTGCAAAGGCTGCATGGCAGCGGCGTTCTCGCACGAGCGTACGACTCATGAAACTGATCGATGATTTGACTTTTGAATAATTCGCGCAGATCAACCGCGTGGTGCTCGATGCCGAGTTGTTCGCAAACTCTCGCAGCATCAACCATGCCCGTATCGCAACAACGGCTTCCAGACTTGATTAACCAGCCTGTCACACCGACCACGTCGTAGCCTTGCTGCTGCAAAATCAATGCTGTCGTGCTACTATCCACGCCACCACTCATAGCCACGGCGACGCGCGTCTTATTTGCCGGAACCGCGCTAACAGCGCGCGCAGAAGCAACCGCGCAAACTTCTTCGACCATCGCGGGGCTGATTTCTGGTTCTGTTCTGATTTCGATTTCTGCGGTGCTCATGATGGCGCTTCCATGATTGCGCTTTTACAAGCGCGCCTGCGAAACAACAAAGGGCTCGCCAGAGCCCGGAGTTCGATTGTACTACGAAATCGAGTCCTGTTGACGACTAACCTTTCGGTTCGATACCTAAGCGCCTGAGCCGAACCCGAGCCGTTTCGACATTAAGCCCGTGCGGCGCAACCTTCAGATATAGCTCATATTCACGAACTGCCTCGCGCGTCTTCTCCATTTTTTCGAGCAACAGAGCGCGATTATAGTGAATCACAGGCAGTTCCAGACCAGCCTGCGCGATCGCCGACTTGTATTCATTGTCCGCATCTGCGAGCTTGTTGCGCTTCTTAAGCAGCATCGCCAGGGCATTATGGGCAACAGGAAGCGGCGTGCGCGTCGCCTTTGAGTCCTCTATCGCTTGCCTGAACTCGACTTCAGCGTTTTTATCATCGTCCAACAAACGATAGGTCTGCCCGAGATTATAGTGGGCTGAGGGAAACGGACCCTTTTTAAGTTTAATTGCCTGCTTGTAATAGAGCACCGCTCGTTCGTAATTCGCATGAGGAGTGGCTCCGCGCTGATGAGCCACGACGTATCCCAGATTATTGTAGAGAATCGGGTCTTCTCCGTTCTCCAGAAGACTGTGGATGGCAGACTCAGCGGGCTTCCAGGCTCTCGCTTTAATAAGCTTTTCGACCCCGGCGATGTCATTGACATCGCTGGTGGGCATAGCAGTCGAGCCTGAAGCCTTCACATGTTCCAAAAATCTGCGCGTATCGGCAGCATAGCTGGGATCCTTTTCGAACTTCAGCGACATCTCCAGCGCCTTTTCCGCTTCACCCTTGTTGTTTAGAGCGGCTTCAGCCAGCCCCAGGTGGTAGTAAGCCATGGCGTATTCGGGCTTGAACTTCACTGCACGCCGGGCGTTTTCAGCCGCCAGTTCATATTTTTTAGTGTTGTAATACATACGCGCCAGGCAGTTGTAAGCCATCGCGAAGTCCGGACGAATGCGCAGAGCCTGGTTGAAATAGTCAATCGCCTCGTCATTGTGGCGTTGATCGGCTAATGCATTGGCCAGATTAACCATCGGTTCGACTTTAGACTCGTCGGTTTTGGCCAATTGCAGCGCCTGTTTGTAATAGAGGATGCACTGGTCGAACTTTTCCTGGTGATAGGTCGCCGATCCCAGATTGTTAAGGATGTGCACATTAAGCGGGTCGATATTCAACCCCTTGGTCAGTTCAGCTTCAGCCCGTTTGAAGTCATTTTGACGCAGATAAGTTGCACCGATGCCGTTGTACGCACCGGCGCAATTGGGCGCCAGTTTCAAGGCTTCGTTAAACTGCTTGCGAGCCTCAGCATACTGACCTTTGTCGATAAGCCTGTTTCCGGCAATCAGACAGTCGTTGACTTCCTTGATATTGCCGTGGTCTTCTTGCTGGGTATTGTCATCTTCAGGGGCAGCCTGCTGTTCTTGTCCTGAAGCTTGCGAAATTAAAACTTGCTGCGCTTGCGCTGAAGGAAAGACCCAACCGGCCGCCAGTGCTGCGATTGCGCTCATCGCCACCACAGCTCTCGTTGCAAGATTTCTACTGTGTAAATTCAACTCGATGTCTAACAAATTTTGCTCAAGAACCTTTCAACATAATAGCGGGTTACAGAAAGAACATCCGCGAAAGCAATGTGCTACGATCATATATTCCCCAAAATTCTGAGCTCATGATGGAATCGGGGTTTAAGGCTCATTGTGCCTTGAAATAACGAATCGGTGTCCTTCAAAATCAGGTCGTATTTAAAATATGCGCGAGAACGTTCTTGCAACTGCTCTGCACCAGAGGTTTCTGGATTGCCCACAGTATGCTCGTCTTCTTGCTCGTACCGCACGAGCAGCTGTCGGTGAATTGAATATATCCGGTCTTGCAGATTCGGCAAAATCGCTGATTCTGTCGGTTCTGATGCACGAGGTTAAACGCCCGTTTTTCCTGATTGTGCCAGACAACCATGCCGGGGCGCGTTTTCAGCAAGAACTGACAAACCTGACTCGGTATCCGGTTTATTTTTACCCATTATCTGAAGTGTCGCCTTACGAGCAGGTCTTGAGCAGCCCTGACAACGTTTCGGCTCAGATGGAAGTATTGCAAAAGATTATTAACACGCCTGACGAACCGATGTTCGTTCTGGTGCCAGCGCGTGCATTGATGCAGCGCGTCCTCGATAGAGAAACTTTAGCCGCGAACAATTTCACACTTTCTGTCGGGCAGACGCTTGATCCCAAAGAGCTTTCTGCACGCCTTGTTCGACTGGGATATTCTCGCGAAACCCTGGTTTCTCTGCGCGGAGAATTCAGTATCAGGGGCGATATCATAGATATTTATCCATCGTCTGGAGCACCATTCCGCATAGAGCTTTTCGGTGATGAAATCGAGTCGATCCGGCTCTTCAACATCGAGAATCAACGCTCCGTCGAAGACACCAAAAGTGTCTTGATACCACCAAGATACTGGGTCATCCTCGACACGAAGAAGAAGGAAGAATTTCAGGCGCTCGTCGCCCAACTGCGAGCCGTGGCTGAAAAGACAATCGAAAGCCTCGGAGACAGCGCCGCTGCCGAGACGCTGCGCGCCGTCATGGAAAACGATTTGACCGGTTTTGAATCTGGTTCATATCCAGAATCGACTGAATACTACGCACCATTCGTGCACAAAACTCTAACCACGCTGGTTGATTACCTGCCGGCGAATGCGCTCATCCTCTTTGATGAGTGGGACACTTTAATCATGTCTTTGACTTCTTATGAAGAGAAGCTGAATGCTTCCTACGAAGAGGGGCTATCGACTGGAAGACTGCTGCCACTACCGTCATTGCTGCATATGTCGGTTGAAGAAGTGACGCAAAAAATGAAAGAGCGTCAGCGTGTATATCTTTCCAGCTTGCCAATCTTTGACAATGAAATGCAAACCGGTCTGGTGCAATTCGATTGTCATTCAATCGAACGTTTTGGAAACCAGATGCAGGCGCTCGTCGAAAAAATTCGCCTCTGGCGAAAAGAAGGGCACCGCGTGCTCATTTCAACAGAGCAACCGCAGCGAATCCTGGGCTTGATGAAGGAATGGGATATCGCCGCAACATACATTCCGGGACCGAAAGAAGGAACGCTCGCCAAAGATATCGCCGAACATGGTGCGACGGCAACCGACACTCCGGCTTCGCTAGGAGAGTTGCTCAATACGCCAGGCAAAACTGGTGGCGCCGGCGGTGCACAAGAGGTCTGGGTGACCAGGCACGGATTCCTGGGCGGATTTCGTCTTGAAGACGTGCAGCTGGTTTCAGTAACTGATGCTGAAATGTTTGGACTGAAGCGAAAACCCGCAGTCTACAGGCGACCGACGGCAGAAAAAACATACGACCGATTCACCTCGGTTGCCGACTTGAAAATCGGCGATTACGTCGTGCATATCAAGCAAGGTATTGGACAGTTTGTCGGCGTGCAGCGCATCAGCGTCGACGGTCAGCAAAGAGAATATTTGACGGTTCAATATTCCGGTGAAGATCGGCTTTATGTTCCGGTCGACCAGATCAACCTGCTTTCCCGCTATCGTGGCGCCGGTGAAAACGCACCGCGTCTGTCGAGATTGGGCGGAGCCGAATGGGAAAACGTCAAAAAGCGCGTCAAGAAATCAGTCAAAGCAGTGGCCGAAGATCTGGTCAATTTGTATGCGATGCGGGCCAAACAGGAAGGCTTCGCCGCCGTGCCTGACACGCCGTGGCAGTATGAGATGGAAGAGGCGTTCCGTTTCGAAGAGACACCGGACCAGTGGCAAGCAATTGTAGACACCAAACGAGATCTCGAATCTACAAAACCGATGGACCGACTGATCTGCGGAGACGTCGGTTTCGGCAAAACCGAAGTGGCAGTGCGCGGCATTTTCAAAGCTGTCATGTCAGGCAAGCAAGCCGCGATTCTGGTTCCAACCACGATTCTTGCCCAGCAGCACTACAATACGATGGCGGAACGATTCGCGCCATACCCGATCAGGGTCGGCTTGTTGAGCCGTTTCAAGAGCGCTAAAGAGCAGCGCGAAGTGGTTGTAAAACTTGCCTCTGGTGAATGTGACGTTGTCGTCGGCACACATCGAATGTTGCAAAAGGACATTCAGTTTAAAGACCTCGGCTTGATCGTCATAGACGAAGAACAGAGATTCGGCGTCGGTCACAAAGAGAAATTAAAACAGTTGCGCGTCATGGTAGACGTGCTGACGATGTCAGCGACTCCGATTCCGCGAACGCTGCACATGGCGCTCACCGGCGCTCGCGACATGTCATTGATCAACACTCCACCGACCAATCGCGCCCCGATTAAAACATTCGTCGGTGAATACAAATTGCCTCTCGTTCGTACTGCCATCCTGCACGAGATGGAACGCGGTGGGCAAATATATGTTGTTCACAACCGCGTCGAAAGCATCGAAGCAATCGCCTTCGAAATCAAAACACTTGTGCCGGAAGCCCGCGTTATCGTCGGTCACGGACAGATGAACGAACGCGAGCTGGAAAACGTAATGCTCGATTTCGCCGCGCACTCTTACGACATTCTTGTTTGCACAACGATTATCGAATCGGGATTGGACATTCCAAACGTCAATACGATCATCGTCAACGAAGCAGACAAACTTGGTCTGGCCCAGTTGTATCAGCTGAGAGGACGCGTCGGACGAAGCGACGTTCAGGCGTATGCCTATTGCTTGTATCGTCCGCAAAAAGTCTTGAGCGAAACAGCGCAAAATAGATTGAAAGCGATTCGAGAATTTACATCACTGGGTTCCGGTTACCAGATTGCATTGCGCGACATGGAAATTCGCGGAGTAGGAAATATTCTCGGCGCCGAACAACACGGACACATGGTATCAGTCGGGTTCGATCTTTACTGTAAATTGCTGGAAGAATCTGTCGCTGAACTGAAAGGTGAAGCAGTATCGATTGATGCGGATACGCAAGTGGATATCAACGTAACTGCGTTCATTCCTGAATCGTATGTATCAGATAACGAACAACGCTTGATTGAATACAAACGTCTGGCAGATGTGAAAACTGAGCGCCAGCTCGATATGTTGCTTGAGGAATGGCAGGATCGTTTTGGCAATCCACCGCAAGAAGCACTGCAACTTACATCAGTGGTGCGCCTGCGACTATTGTCAAGCAAAGCCGGTGTTACCGCCATTAAACCAGAGGCACAGGGAATTCGCCTGTCGGTAAATTTCCGCCTGCAGCAGTGGTTACCGATTCAAGCTCGATTGCCGAAACATTTAGCGTCACGCACCACATACAAGCCAGGAGCGGCTGGTGGAGCGGGTCCTACGCCATACATTCTGGTCAGATCTCAAGGCGTTTCGCCGCCTGAACAACTGGATTTGCTCCAAGAACTGCTAAGTGCTATGGTTTCTAATAGTCAAGAAAAAGCCAGTTGAGAATCTTGACTATCCTCGGAAAAAACTGAAGGGTGAGTGTCTTGAAAACGAGAACAGTGAATGGAAATGGTGTCGCACCACTCGTGGTGGTAACACTATCCTTTAGCGTGATGTTGCTTTCCAGTTGCGGCAAAACCGACGAGAAAGTTGACGCTACAAAGACAAGCACTGCAACAACAACATCCACGACAACTACAACTTCGGCCACACCAGACGCTAAGGCTGGTGCCAAGTCAGAAGAAACTGAAAGCGGTTTGCTGCCCCAGCTAGAGGCAGCGCGCAAACAGATAAAACTCGGAAAAATGCCGGACTCTGATGTCATCTGCACTGTTGCTGGAACGCCTATCACTGTTGGTTTGTACCGAAGAACATTGATGCAGGAAGAAGAGCAGATTCAAACGAGGCTTAGCGCCGACCAGGGAGCCCAGCAAGCGCTCATCGCCGAATCAAAAAAGGATGGCATCGCACTAACCGAAGACGAGCGTAAAAGGCTGATTGAAACTGCGACCAAAGCCGAAAATGTGAGCGGCGGAATTGTCAAAAAGCATCTTGAATCTGTGCATGAAACAACTGCACACTTTAATCAGTATGTGCTGGACCTCGGTCTTGCCTTCAAAGTCGCTGCCGCGAAAGTGGAAAAGGTTCTGTTGCATCAACTTGTAGATCGCGAGATTCTCTGCGGCGCAGCGAGAACGAAAGGCTACGGTGCAGGTGCTTACAACGTTTACCTGGATGCGAAGAAAAATAAAGCCTACGACAAAATGATCGAGGCAGGCTACAACAAGGATCAAATTCGCGACGACATTGTGCAGGGCGAACTGGTCAGAAAAATGCTGGAGAATATTCGCAAAACTGCGGTGGTTTCTGACGCCGATGTCAAAGCTCTCTACGAACAAAACAAAGACAAGTTCAAGCACGGCGATATGGTCAAGCTCAGTCAGATCATTATCGCTGCACCATCGAAAGATACGCCGCAGCAGCCAAGCATGCGTACACAGCTCAAACAACAAGATCCAAAACTATCTGCTTCAGACCTGGATAAGAAACTGAAAATCGTTGAGCAACAACAGAAACAGAAAGCTCAAGATCTGCTCGATAAGGCTCTGAAAGGCGAAGACTTCGCCAAACTTGCAAATGAAAACACCGATGATATTGCGACCCGAGCCGCCAAACTCGGCGGCGACATGGGCTTCCTCGACAAAGATCACATGCTCAAAGAATTCGCCTCCAAGGTCGATACTATGAAGGTCGGTCAGGTTTATCCGAGTTTGATTACCAGCGATTTTGGCTATCACATCATCAAAATGACCGACAAAAAACCTGGCGGCGTGCAGCCGTTGTCAGAGGTGAAGGATGCAATGAAAGCCTACTTGCAGCAAGCCGCGGAGCAAAAGGCGTTGCACGAGTGGTTGGTCGAGCATCGCAAATCGACAGACGTCAAATTGTCGCCCGAATTCCAGGCACTGGTCGACGGCACAGATAAGAGTAAAAGCAAAGCTCAGTAAGGATTTTGAGCCCTCAACAGCGCAACTGTCCTCGTTATGAACTATAATTCGGCGAGATGTGCATATCTTGCCGAGGTTAATATGATCAGACCAAAGTCAGCTTCCATAAGTCTCCTTGCAACTCTTTTCCTCATGAACTGCGGCGTTCAGAGCTTTGCAGCGGACGATAGCAAAAAATCAGATGACAAGCCAAAAAAAGGTGAGGTGTCGAGCAAAGTCGCAGCAGACGCATTCGAAGCTAACAAAGCCGGAACCGCACTGGTTGTCAAAGGCGATTTTAAAGAAGCAGTTTCTAAATTTGATGAAGCAATCAAGCTGAATCCAAAGTATGGTCGAGCTTACAGCAACCGCGCCGCAGCCTACGCCGGTCTGGGCGATTTCAAACAAGCAGAAAAAGATGCATCGAAGGCAATCAGCATTCGACCACAGATGGGTCACGCCTACTTGAACCGCTCCTGGGCCGAAAACAAACTCGGCGAATTTTCAAAAGCTTTGAAAGATGCGGAGAAAGCAATCGAGTTGGATAAAGACGATGCAATGGCATATGTCAACAGATCACACGCTCTCAACAAATTAGGACGACAGAAAGATGCTGTCGATGCGGCTTCAAAAGCCCTGGAAATTTCTCCAAATCTGCCACTCGCGCTGATTAACCGCTCGCACGCTTACAGCGACATCGGAGAAAACGGCAAAGCGCTTGAAGATGCTAACAAAGCTGTAGAACTCGCTCCAAAAAAAGGTCTGGCATGGAGCAATCGTGCTCACGCCAAAATGCACAAGGGTGACTGGCAGGGCGTGATCGATGACTGCAACAAAGCCATCGAACTGAATTCAAAACTGGGCATTGCCTACTGGAACCGAGCTTTCGCTTACGACAAACTGGGCAAGAAAGACCCAGCAAAAGACGACATGCAGAAAGCTGCTGATCTGGGTGTTACCAACAACGACGTGAAGGAATTCAAAAAGAAAAAGCAATCGTGATAGTTGCGATTAAGCCTGATTCGATGAGGCTTTAATCTGGATAACTTACGTAACTACGAATTGAACTCCATTCAAAGCACCCAATCATTTCAAACAATCGAACAAACGGAGAAGTCATAAATGTCGATTTCCAATTTCAAAAAACCCTTATTGATCGCATCAGCGGTTGCATTTGCTTCCTTCGCTCCAGTACTGGCAGACTCTGAATCAGGTGGCTTCGTATTTGGTGGCGGCGATTCCGAAAGCGGCGGCTTCTACAACTCAGGCGGCTCGTCATTCTCTGGTGGCGTACGCAACTCAGGCGGCTTCTCAGAATCTGGCGGCGTGCTGAATTCAGGCGCAGAATCAGACTCAGGCGGAATCGCCAATATCGGCGCCAACTCAGAATCTGGTGGACCTCGCGCTACCGGAGCTGAAAACGATTCCGGCTATGCTGTCAAAAACTTGCTCGACAACCCATATACGAAGAACTACCACTGGTAATTCGGCAGTTCGGCAAATTCGATTAATAGGTTATTCCGTAGTTTCGGGTAATTCGATAATTCGGGTAATCCGAACCAAGCACAAGCTACCTTTGAACGCTCTACTCTGCGATCGGCATAGGTAGTTCGTCAACAATTTTAGCTAGCAATTCAAATGAGCGCTCCAGGCGGTTGAAGTGCAGCGGTATCGCCTGCCAATCATCGGCTTTACCGGCGAATTCGAGTTCCTTGCTGATTGCAGAAACTTTCATCGCCCCCATTCCAGCTGCAGCACCTTTGATTTCGTGTGCTTTATCAATTAAGTGCCGCAATTCCTTCTGGCGAATTGCGCTGCGAATCTCTTCCAGAGACTTTCGAGTCGACGAAATAAAGAGCGGCATCAGCTCTGCCAGCAGATCCTCGGGCAGAACCATTTCCAGATCCTCCAGCCTATCCACATCTGTTGCAGCACCGCCGATAGTATCTTTATTTTCAGACCATCTAGCGAGCATCTTGGCCATCTTATCGAGCGAAGTCGGCTTGCTCAGGTAGTCGTCCATTCCGGCAGCGATGCACTTTTCGCGATCACCTTCCATGGCATGCGCGGTCAAGCCGATGATCGGAATATGTTTGCCGGTCATCGTTTCGGACTTTCGAATCACGTTGGTTGTTTCGAATCCGTCCATATCAGGCATCTGACAATCCATCAGTACCAGGGCATACTCTCGTCGCTTCAATTCTTCAATTGCTTTTCTGCCACTACCAACAGCAATTGATGAATATCCCAATTTCTTCAGCTGCAAAATTGCCACTTTCTGATTGACGGGATTATCTTCGGCGATAAGGACGGTACCTTTGTCGAGAGCAGCATCCGTAGCAGCTCTATCAAGCCTGAAAACCTCTTTGGCGACGTCATCAGTAATCATCACTTTAGCAATGGAATTGAAAAGTCGCGATTGCTGAACCGGTTTTGTCAGGTATGCGGAGAAACCTGATTCGAGCGCCTTTTCGCCCTGATTCTTAATATCGTATCCGGTGCACAAGAACACTTTCGTGTTCTTCAGCGCCTTATCCTGCTGAATCCGCTTCAATAAATTGAAGCCATCGTGCTCAGGCATAGCCAGGTCAGTGATGACGATATCATATGGATTTTTCGCTCGGGCACGCTCTTTCAACATTTTCAAAGCGGCGTCAACGCTGCTGGCAGAATCGCAATTCATTCCCCATGACTTTACGTAAGCTTCAATAATTGTGCGCGCACTGTCCTGGTCGTCGACAACCAGAACACGAGTGCTCTCCAATCGCTCAGGGTCAAGTGGTGAACTGGCGGCGGCTGGTCCCACTTCAAAAGGCACTTCAAACCAGAAGAGCGAACCTTCGCCTACAGAGCTGGCCACGCCGATACGCCCACCCATAAGCTCGACGAGCCGTTTGGAAATCGACAGACCCAGTCCCGTTCCACCGAAGCGTCTTGTTGTGGATCCATCAGCTTGGGAGAACGGTCGAAACAGACGATCGATAGCGTCTGGCGATAAACCGATGCCGGTATCTTTCACACCGAAAGTAATCAGCACCTTGCTAGCACCGTTGGATGCATCAGATTTGGTGGCACGAATAACAACTTCACCCTTCTCGGTGAACTTCATGGCGTTGCCGATTAGATTGAGCAGAACCTGCCGCAGTCGCCCGGAATCGCCCTTTAAGACTCGCGGCAGTTCAGGATCGATGAAGGTCATGACGGCAATATTTTTGTATCGAGCCTGCTCGCTCAATAACTCCGCCGTTCCTTCAACAAGCGGAATCAATTCGAAATCGATAATTTCAAGATCGAGCTTTCCCGCCTCGATTTTGGAGAGGTCCAGAATATCATTAATGATGATCAACAGAGCCTGGGCGGATTCTCTAATGATACGCGCGAACTCACGCTGCTCAGTGGTCAACGAAGTATGCAGAAGTAATTCGGCCATACCGATCACTCCATTCATTGGTGTGCGAATTTCATGACTCATGTTGGCCAGAAATTCAGTCTTCAAGCGGTCTGCCTTCTGCAATTGACGGCTGCGCTCTTCGAGTAACTCGGTTTCCATCTCTTGCCGAAGCAATTCTTGATGAATCAATTGTTTCTCTGTTTCGAGTCGATCTTTCTCTTCTTTGGCGCGTTGTTTTTCGATTTCGGCAATCAGCTCGGCCTGCCGTTTGATCTCCTGCGTCTTTTTAAACAAGTCAACGAACACGCTCACTTTCGATTTCAGCACCTCGGCATTAAACGGTTTGACAATGAAGTCAACCGCTCCCAGTGAATAACCGAGTGATCTATCGGCATCCTCGGTGTACATCGCGGTCAGAAAAATAATTGGAGTGTGCTTTGAATTTTCTCGCTGCCTGAACAGAGATGCAGTTTCAAAACCATTCATTCCAGGCATGTTAACGTCGAGAATGACAATGGCAAAATCATCATGCAGAAGTGCTTTCAGCGCGTCTTTTCCAGAATGCGCTTTGACAATATTTTGGCCAAGCGCTTCTAGAACAGCCTCTAGAGCCATCAAGTTTTCTGGCTGATCGTCGACGACCAGTATGTTAACCGGTTGCTCTGGAAGCACGATTCGCCCCTCCTTCGCGCACGATGTTAGAGATGAAGGGGCCTATCTCTTCAAGGTTCATCACCCGGGCTTTTACAGTTGCCGCTACCGCGCATTTTGGAAGCGTATCTTTTTCAGCAGTGGCGGGATCCTGAATCACTACAAGACCGCCTCTGCTTTCAACGCTGGCTGCTCCCTCGGCACCATCACGACTGGCACCAGTAAGCACGATGCAGATCACCCCGCTACCATAGGTACGTGCGGCCGAGTCAAAGGCGACATCTATAGACGGACGAGCATAAGTGACTGGCTCATCAGCAGACAATGCGATGCAGTCGTGTTCAATCAGTACATGATAGTCTGCAGGTGCAAGATAAATGCGATTCATGTTCAACGGAGTTTTGTCCTCCGCCTCTTCGATGCGCCGCTTAGTGTAGCGCTGCATCATGTTCGTCAGCACATTATCCATGCTTACCTCTGCCTTTTGTTCTCTATGTTGGATGAGAACAATTGGCACGGTGCAGTCATCTGAAATTCCAGCGAGCAGGGTTTTGGTGGCAGATAAGCCACCGAGAGAACAACCAACAATGATGAGTTTGTAGCTCATCAGGCGCACCTCTTATACAGCTTCATCGCGGAATCCAGCTCTTCATAGAATGACTCCAACTTACTAAATTTTAGCGACTCTCTTTTACCCAGAGCAAGAATTCCAAATGATGCCATGCTGTCGTGCAACAAATCCAGAACTTTTGCCCGAAGCTCTTCATTGAAGTAGATGAGTACGTTGCGAATCAGAACCAGATTGAATTCGTTGAAAGACTTGTCCGTAACGAGATTGTGCTGCGCAAAGATAATGTTCTGGCGCAGTTCTTGATTGATAATCGCGTAATCGTATTTTGCAGTGTAATAGTCCGAAAACGAAGTTTTGCCGCCAGATTGTATGTAATTGTCAGTGAACTCTTTCATGTGCGAGAGCGGGAAGATGCCGGTTTTCGCTTTGCGCAAAACATCTTCGTTCATGTCGGTGGCATAAATGCGACAACGATCGTATATACCTTCCTCCTTCAATACAATCGCCATCGAATAAGCTTCTTCACCTGTTGCGCACCCGGCATCCCATATGCGAATCATCGGATAGGTCTTCAGAATAGGCACAACGGAATTTCGCAACGCCAGGAAAAATGCCGGGTCTCTGAACATAGTCGTGACATTCACTGTTAAGGATAAGACGAACTTGTCCATCATATTTGACTGATGCAAAACGGCTTCCTGCACAGCAGAAATGGTGGCAAGCCCTTCCTGCTCCGCAAATTTCCAGATGCGCCGGCGAATCGACGCCGACGCATAACTGCGAAAATCGTATCCGTACCGCCGATAAATTCCATCAAGCAACAAATCGATTTCGATCGATTCGATCTCATCTTTTGTTTCGAGCGTGTTGTTGGAATCCAGGTCTTTCATGGCTAGGTTTCCGTGTCTACCGAGGGAAAAATGATTCCGGTTGGTTTCTTATTGCTCCGGTGGGTTTCTTGTTGCTCTCCTTTTGCTTAAGCCACTTACTGATAAAGCCAGACTCGCAACAGCGACATCAGTTGGTCGGTATCAACCGGCTTAGCGATGTAATCTGATGCTCCTGCTTCGATACATTTCTCACGGTCACCCTTCATTGCTTTGGCTGTGAGGGCGATAATCGGCAGATTCTTAAATTGGTCCATCTCGCGAATGCGGCGAGTGGTCTCGTATCCATCAATCTCAGGCATCATGACGTCCATCAAGACGACCTCGACATCTGGACTTTCTTGAATCAGCTTAATCGCCTCAAGACCGTTTTCTGCGTAGATTACATTCATGTGCTGACCCTCTAAGATGCTGGTCAGTGCGAATATGTTTCTTACGTCGTCGTCAACTATAAGGATTTTGCGATCAGAGAGAATCGGGTCACGATTATGCGCCTGCTGGAGCATACGGCGTTTCGATTCAGGCAGATTATTTTCGACTCGGTGCAGGAAGAGCGCCGTCTCGTCGAGCAGTCGGTCTGGCGACTTCGCTTCTTTGACGATGACAGCTTCGGTCATTTGCCGCAGTTCCATCTCCTCCTTGGCAGTCAGGTCTTTGCCCGTGTAGACAACGATAGGCAAGTTTTGCAAGCCCAGGTCATCCTGCACTTTTCTGATCAGCTCATAGCCGGTCATATCTGGCAAACCAAGGTCGATGACCATGCAATCGAAGTGATGGCTCGTCAGCAACTCAAGCGCTTCCTGACCCGATGCCACCGCAGTGGTCTCGACATCACCGTTGCCGATCAGCTCGACGATGCTGTTGCGCTGAGTCTCATCATCTTCAACGACGAGCAAATTCTTTGCGGGTCGCTCAATGAAGGCTTTGATTGCACCCATAGCTTCGTTGATGGCTTCCTTGGTGACTGGTTTTTCGAAATATCCAATCGCGCCTTGCTTGAATCCACGCTGCTTCTGACCAGACGCTGAGATGACGTTGACAGGAATGTGTCTTGTCTTGGCGTCATGCTTAAGTCGGTCGAGTACGGTCCAACCATCCATATCAGGAAGCACGATATCGAGTGTGATCGCGTCAGGGCTGAACCTTCGCGCCAGGGCAATAGCAGCCGCCCCGTTCACCGCCACCAGCCCTTTGAAGCCGCTCTCGCGAGCCTCATCGAGCAGCAGACGGGCGAACGTCACATCGTCTTCGACAATGAGCAAAACGCGGTCGTCATCCTGGATGCTGCCTCTATCGTCAGCGACGATGCTTTCCAACAAGATTGTGGAATCGTTTGGAATTTCGGGAGCATCAGGAGCCAACTGGTCGTAGCTACGTTCGATTGGCGCCGAGTACGTCGTCACGGTTGTGCTGCGCGGTCTGGACTGCTGCGCTGGTGCGGAGTAGTTGACCGGCAAGTAGAGCGTGAAGGTGCTGCCTTCACCAGGTGCGCTGGTGACTTTAATTTCGCCACCAAGCAGGCTGGCGATTTCGCGGCTGATCGGCAGTCCCAAACCAGTGCCTCCATACTTGCGGCTTGTGCTTCCATCGGCTTGCTGGAAAGCCTCGAAGATGATCTTCTGCTTGTCCTGCGGAATGCCGATACCACTGTCGGTGACTGAGAATGCCACCACAGTCGAGGAATTGTTCAAACTGCTCTTGTCCGGACTCCATCCTTCTGTCACTGGCGAAACCTTGAGAGTGACGCTACCGTCTTCGGTGAACTTGAACGCATTGGAAAGAAGGTTCTTCAGCACTTGTTGCAAACGCTTCGAGTCCGTGCTCAGAGCTCGGGGCAGGTTGTCTGTGAAGTCGAGATGGAAGTCGAGCTTCTTGGTTTCGGCAACCTGCCTGAAGTTTCTCTCGATGGCTTCGTGCAGATCTTTGAATCCAATCTCGCCGATATCGAGAGTGATTGTTCCAGACTCGATCTTGGACAGGTCGAGAATGTCGTTGATCAATTCCAGCAGGTCAGAACCGGATGCATGGATTGTCTTGGCGAACTCGACTTGCTTTGCAGTCAGATTGGCTTCATTGTTGTCGGAAAGCAACTTGGAGAGAATCAACAAGCTGTTGAGCGGAGTTCTCAACTCATGAGACATGTTGGCGAGGAACTCCGACTTGTATTTGGAAGTGAGTGCAAGTTGCTCGGCCTTTTCTTCCAGAGACATTCTCGCTTGCTCGATTTCTCTGTTCTTGCGCTCTACTTCGGCGTTTTGCGCAGCCAGCAATCTCGCTTTCTCCTCCAGCTCCTCGTTTGTTTGTTGCAATTCTTCCTGTTGCTGCGTGAGCAAGTCTTCTGAAGCTTGCAACGTTTTCGCTTGCTGTTCGAGACGTTTGTTTGTCTCGGTGAGCTCTTGTTGTTGAGCCTGCAGTTCTTGCGCCAACGATTGCGATTGCTTGAGGAGGTTTTCCGTTCTCATGTTCGCTTCAATTGTGTTTAACACGATACCGATGGATTCAGTAAGTTGATCGAGGAACGCCAGGTGGATGTCGCTGAATGGCTGGAATGAAGCCAGCTCGATCACCGCTCGCACATCGCCTTCGAAGATAACGGGCAGCGCCACGATGTTGATCGGTGTTGCCTCACCCAGTCCCGAGCTGATCTTGACGTAATCGTCAGGTGCGTTCGTAACCAGAATTCTTTGCTTTTCAACGGCTGTCTGACCGATCAATCCTTCTCTCATCTTGAATCGATCGGATAAGTGTTTCCGTTTCTGATAGGCATAGCTTCCCATCAGCTTCAGTGAACCTTCGCCTTCCTCGTTCTCGTTTATGTAGAAGACGCCGTGTTGTGCTCTAACCAGTGGTGCCACTTCAGACAGAATCAGATTAGCTACAGTGAGCAAGTCTCTTTGTCCCTGCAACATAGATGTGAACTTCGCAAGGTTGGTCTTGAGCCAGTCTTGCTCTGTGTTTTTCTGAGTCGTGTCTTTCAGGTTGCGAATCATCTCGTTGATGTTGTCTTTCAACGAAGCAACTTCGCCTCGCGCTTCTACCGCTACGGATCGCGTCAGGTCACCCTTCGTAACTGCGGTCGCCACCTCCGCGATAGCTCTTACCTGTGTCGTCAAGTTAGCAGCAAGACCGTTGACGTTGTCGGTCAGGTCTCTCCACGTACCTGCGGCACCAGGCACCAGCGCCTGTCCTCCGAGGATTCCTTCGGTACCCACTTCACGTGCTACGGAAGTTACCTGGTCTGCAAATGTTGCCAGCGTGTCGATCATCTCGTTGATCGTGTCAGACAGAGAGCCGATTTCTCCTTTGGCTTGCAGCACCAACTTTCGTTTCAAGTTACCGTTTGCTACCGCGGTTACAACCCCTGCGATACCACGCACCTGCTCTGTGAGATTTCCTGCCATTGAGTTTACGTTGTCTGTCAGGTCTTTCCATGTTCCAGACACACCCTGTACAACGGCTTGACCACCGAGTTTTCCTTCCGTTCCTACTTCACGCGCTACACGTGTTACTTCTGATGCGAATGATGACAGCTGGTCCACCATCGTATTGATTGTGTTTTTCAGTTCCAGGATTTCGCCTTTAACGTCTACAGTGATTTTCTTCGTCAGGTCACCGTTTGCCACGGCGGTCGTCACGTCTGCAATGTTTCGCACCTGGGCTGTCAGGTTGCTTGCCATCGAGTTGACGTTATCCGTCAAGTCTTTCCACGTTCCGCCGACACCTTTTACTTCGGCTTGTCCTCCCAGTTTTCCTTCGGTTCCTACTTCTCTTGCTACACGAGTGACCTCGGATGCGAATGATGACAGCTGGTCAACCATCGTATTGATGGTGTTTTTCAGCTCCAGAATTTCTCCTTTTACGTCTACCGTAATCTTTCTGGAGAGGTCTCCATTAGCCACGGCGGTCGTCACGTCTGCGATGTTTCGCACCTGACCTGTGAGGTTGGATGCCATGTAATTTACCGAGTCAGTCAAGTCTTTCCATGTACCGGAAACGCCCTTAACGTCGGCTTGTCCACCCAATCTTCCTTCGGTCCCTACTTCTTTTGCAACGCGCGTTACCTCAGACGCGAATGACGAAAGCTGGTCCACCATTGTGTTAATTGTGTTCTTCAGCTCCAGGATTTCTCCTTTTACTTGCACCGTAATTTTTCTCGTCAGGTCGCCGTTCGCAACTGCTGTAGTCACCTCCGCGATGTTTCGCACCTGACCTGTGAGGTTAGACGCCATGTAGTTTACCGAGTCGGTCAAGTCTTTCCATGTACCAGACACACCGCGTACATCGGCTTGTCCACCCAGCTTTCCTTCGGTTCCTACTTCTCTTGCTACACGAGTTACCTCGGATGCGAACGATGACAGCTGGTCCACCATCGTGTTGATCGTATTCTTCAGCTCTAAGATTTCACCTTTTACATCTACCGTAATCTTCTTCGACAGGTCCCCTTTCGCTACGGCTGTCGTCACCTCCGCGATGTTTCGCACCTGCGCCGTCAGGTTTCCCGCCATCATATTCACGTTATCCGTGAGTCCCTTCCATGCTCCGGTAACCCCCTGTACATCGGCTTGTCCACCGAGTTTTCCTTCCGATCCGACCTCACGCGCTACACGCGTTACCTCCGCGGCGAATGATGACAGCTGGTCCACCATGATATTGATGGTGTTCTTCAGCTCTAAAATTTCACCCTTTACGTCTACCGTAATCTTCTTCGACAGGTCGCCCGTCGCCACCGCTGTGGTCACCTCCGCGATGTTTCGCACCTGCGCTGTCAGGTTCGACGCCATGAAGTTTACAGAGTCAGTCAAGTCTCGCCACGTTCCCGAGACCCCTTTTACATCGGCTTGCCCTCCCAGTCGTCCTTCCGTTCCTACTTCCCTCGCAACACGAGTTACCTCCGCCGCAAATGATGACAGCTGATCCACCATCGTATTGATAGTGTTTTTCAGCTCCAGAATTTCTCCTTTTACGTCTACCGTAATCTTCCTGGAGAGGTCACCGTTAGCCACGGCTGTCGTCACGTCTGCGATGTTTCGCACTTGAGACGTCAGGTTGGACGCCATGTAGTTCACTGAGTCCGTCAGGTCTTTCCACGTACCGGAAACGCCTTTTACATCGGCTTGTCCACCGAGCTTCCCTTCCGAGCCTACTTCTCTCGCTACACGAGTTACCTCCGCCGCGAATGATGACAGCTGGTCCACCATCGTGTTGATGGTGTTTTTGAGTTCGAGAATTTCCCCTTTTACGTCTACCGTGATCTTTTTGGAGAGGTCTCCTTTCGCCACAGCCGTCGTCACTTCTGCGATGTTTCTTACCTGCGCAGTCAGGTTGCCCGCCATGTAGTTGACCGAGTCGGTCAAGTCCTTCCAGGTTCCGGCAACTCCTTTTACTTGCGCCTGTCCACCGAGTTTTCCTTCCGTTCCTACTTCTCTTGCTACACGAGTTACTTCTGAGGCGAAAGATGACAGCTGATCCACCATCGTGTTGATCGTTTTCTTCAGTTCTAAGATTTCGCCTTTTACGTCTACTGTAATTTTTCTCGACAGGTCACCATTTGCTACCGCGGTCGTCACGTCTGCGATGTTTCGCACCTGAGCTGTAAGGTTGCTTGCCATCGAGTTCACATTATCAGTCAGATCCTTCCATGTACCGGAGACGCCCTTTACCTGCGCTTGTCCACCCAGTTTTCCTTCCGTTCCTACTTCTCTTGCTACACGAGTTACTTCTGATGCGAACGATGAGAGCTGGTCAACCATCGTGTTGATGGTGTTTTTGAGTTCGAGAATTTCGCCTTTTACGTCTACTGTAATCTTCTTCGAGAGGTCACCTTTAGCTACCGCGGTCGTCACGTCTGCGATGTTTCGCACCTGACCTGTCAGGTTCGATGCCATCGAGTTTACTGAATCTGTCAGGTCTTTCCATGTACCGGAAACACCCTTCACCTGTGCCTGTCCACCGAGCTTTCCTTCCGTTCCGACTTCTCTTGCCACACGAGTCACTTCTGAGGTGAACGAACTGAGCTGCTCGACCATCGTGTTGATGGTGCGGGCCGTGCGCAAGAACTCGCCCTTGAGCGGACCACCTTCAATTTCCAGAGCCATCGTCTGAGTCAGGTCGCCTTTCGCCACCGCACCAATAACGCGAGCCACTTCAGTCGTCGGTCTGACCAGGTCGCCGACCAGTCCGTTGACAGATTGAATACATTCGTTCCACCCACCTGACGCCTCTCCCAGTGTCGCTCGCTGAGTGATTTTTCCTTCCTTACCGACGACTGTGTTGATGCGCTGCAATTCTGTCTGCAAGCGCTGATTCAGCTCGACACAATCGTTGAAAGCAAGAGCTATTTCACCGGCAAGTCCGGTCTGATCGAGGGGCATCCTCGCGCTGAAATCGCCTCGAGCCATCGCCCTCAATGCTTTGAGAAGCTGGCGTCCATCTACAGAGTCAGTGGGAACTGATGCTTGCGCGGTGCGTGCCATGTGTTGTCTCTCCTATCGGCTCGAAATTATCTGTCGCAACTTGCCTCCCGTCTGGTTGATTACTCAACTTACGGAAGAGTTGCGCTCTTCAGCTGTTTACATCTGGATTCGTCGTCATTAATGCGTAATTATGTCACTATAAGTCTTCATTACATGTACCCGGCGTAGGGCGTATTGCGGTCATGCCCCCACAAGTGGGAAGATCACCGCTTACGCGAGATCGCCCGCAGAGTGGGGTTCTTGCAGACCAGCTGGAATAACTGCCAACATTAATTCCTATCGGCCGACAACAACTTTTCAGGTATTTTGAAAGTACAACTCAACAATAAGACCGGGCGTAAATCTAGACTAATAACGTGGAGTTGAAGCTCGACACCGTATAAAGTGCCATCGATTTGACCGCGAATTTTAGTGAGGACATTTGAAGACTAATTGACCGGGCAAATTTTATTAAGGACATTCGGAGACTAGAAGATGACAGCAGGGTTGATACTATGGACAGTACTAGTCCTTGGCTGTCTCCTCACAATATTTATTAGCGGCATTCTCGCCTGCTGTTTGCGCGAACGAAAGCAACTCTGGTGCGTGGACGTGCTGCTCGTCTCATCGACGCTGCTGATAGTCGCCACACTGAGCGTCAACTTTCTCCTCCCCAACATCAAAAAGAACCCGGACTCACATGCTCAACATGTGAAGGCGATGAAACTGTGTGACGCCGCCATCGACAACATCGAAGAGGCGGGTTATGAGAAGGAATTATCCGAACCTGCTCATACAATCATCGCCACAATAGCCGCGTCAAAGGTCGACAAATTGCTGAACGATGCTGAAAGCATTGTTCAAAAACAAGTCAAAGATTTTCCAGAGAGCGACGAGATGTCTGCTCGACTGGCAATCATCCTGCATGCGGAAGGTAAGGATACCAGTTCGGTTTTCGAACACTACCACAGAGTCGGCGGAGAGCCCAGCGAGTTGCTCTCAACGCTGCAACAGGTATATTCGAGCGATTCGTCCACAAAATCGGCAAAACAGGATCAGTACGACGCAGATGAGATAGCTGAGATTTTCAAAACGACACTTCCAGAGGGTTGGTATAGAACTACCGCACTGATCGATATGTACAAGCTGTACGAACCAAACGAGCTGGCAATAGCTCTGGCGAAACGACGGTCTCATTCGCAAGCGTGGTCATTTCGAGTCGAAGCTTTCCTTATCGTTGATGCGATTCTATTTATTCTGGGCATCATCGCACTGGTGTGTTTTGCTCGGCTGAAAAAACTCGAAGCAACAGAAATAGTTCCACTGACGACAAGCTTCCGGCGCACATATGCCTGCCTGATCAGCACGATTTTCGCGCAAGTAATCGCCGGCGGTATCATCGGCTGCTGGATAGGATTTACTTCTGTGCTTGCACACAAATCAGCGGACATAAGCGAATACGAAGGGATGATGTCGACCACTCTCATCGTTTCGGGCACTGTTTTTTGCCTGCTTCTGCTTTACTTGCTGGTGCTAAAGCCGCAGAAACTGACGTTGAATAAAGCTTTTACCAGGTCATCATTGCCGCTAACTCTGTCGCAATTTACCGCATTTTGGCTGGGTGGCTTTTGCGCAGGCAACGTGCTCAACATTGTTGGTCGAGTGCTTTATCACCTCGTGCCGGGTTCCGGACGCCCAACCAATCCAGCCCACCTGGAGATGGTAAAAGCATTCATGTCTGGCGATTTTCCTGCCATATTGAAATCAGTAATCTTTGCTTGTTTAGTGGCACCGTTCACAGAAGAAATCATGTTCAGGGGGCTGCTCTTTGGCTGGCTCCGCTATCGATTTGGATCTTTACCAGCGATTTTGGTAAGCTCACTGCTTTTTGCAATGTGGCACTTCGACTTAAATGGCTTCGTGCAATATTTTTCGCTTGGCTTGGTTCTGGCGTCAGTCTACAATCGAACCCGCAATCTCTGGTTATCAATGCTCATTCATGCACTCTGGAATTTCTGGGTGGTATCAACTGTTTACTGGGTGACTTCATATAAATAGAGAAGAAACGAATGAACACAACTTCTCCTTCCAGAACATTTGGAGACAGCTGCAGTTTAGCCAGCAATTGAGGCAGATCAGCTACACCCAAATTTCGCCTGACCGACTTGCGATGACGGCGAAATCAAAACTCGAGGTCGTCGTACAATATGTTCTTGCGCCATATGGAGTGAACAATGTATGTCAGACGACAAAGTCGCGATCCAGGAATTAACGGCTAAATATGCCAACGCAATGGATGATGGTGATGTGCAGGGCTGGTTGAAGACCTGGCACGAATGCGGGGTTTGGGAAGGCGGCATCGGTAAGTATGAAGGAAAAGAGCGATTGACGTCTCTCTTGCCAGATCTCGGCGCACGCGTGATTGGGAAGCGCCACATCATGACGAACTTTGTGATCAGCATAAATGGAGACCAGGCAACGCAGACTTGTTATCTGTTGATTATCGACCGCAACAAAACCGTGCTGCCGGGAACTGCAGTATACAAAGACAAACTGAAAAAGGTTGACAACGAGTGGCTATTCGTTCATAGACACGTCGAAATCGACCAACCATCGACGTTATTCAGCTGAACTCGTGCTACCATTGCACCTTTCTTGAAACAGCCGACATATTGAGGAAATCACGATGAAAGAAACTATTGCTAACGGTCTGCGAAAAACCGGCAAATTCGGAAAAATCGCACTGCTAGCTTTAACGATGACATCGACAGTGTTTTTTGGTGCGGCTGTTCAACCTTCATGTACAGCAAACAGAGTTGTGCAGGTGCTTGGTGTCTGCGGTAATGGCGATGCCATCGTAGAAGGAAACAGAAGACACGCGCGTTCCAGATTGATTTCCTTTCAGCCAGACGGCTTCGCTGGCATGGTAATTGAGGGCGTTGAAGGTTTGAGAATAGATGCACTTCAGCCGACTAACGTGGCGTTTGAAGCTCCAGCCACCGCTGGAACCTCCACTTTTGTGCTGAGAATTAAAACTCAAAGTGGCAAAATTCAGAACTTTTTGATCAGCTCTGATTCGACCACCAGCTTGCCCAACTTGAGTCCAATTCCTATACCGGGTGGTTCAGCAAGGGAATTTCAGGTGATTGCGACACCTTCGGAATTGGTTGGAGGAAAGTCGAACCTGACTTCTGACGATATTGTGGCGAAGTATTCGTTTTTGTTTTCCTCGAATACGACTGGTTCCAAAGCAGAACAATTTATTGAAGGCCTGTTTTACGGCGTAGCACCGGTATCGTTGTTACTCGAGCCGCTGACGTGTAACCTCAGATAAGAACCAGGTCTTCAAACCTTTTCAATTCAGGAACGGATTGCCTTTGCGTTCAGCCCAGATCGAAGTGTCGTCGCCATGCCCGGGCACGACTCTCGTGCTGTCATCGAGTTTCATCAAACGTTCTGAAATCGACTTGATAATTTCTTCAAACGAACCGCCCCAGAGATCGGTGCGACCGATTGAACGCTGAAAAAGTGTATCGCCTGAAAAAAGAATGCTGTCTTTTCCCTGCACGCAAAAACACGTGCTGCCGGGGGTATGCCCGGGAGTGTGAATTACGGAAGCTTTGATGTTGCCGACTTTGACGTGATCCTCATGTTCCAGATATTCATCTACAGGAAGGGGATCGGTCGCTTTGAATCCAAACATTTGCACTTGCTTTTGCAAGTTGTCGTACAACCACTGGTCACCCTTGTTGATATAAATCTTGGCGCCAGTAGCTTCTTTAACGGCACGTGATCCCATAATGTGATCGAAGTGCGCATGCGTATGCAGCAAATACTTGATCTTCAAGTTGTTGTCTTTCGCGAAAGCAAGAATTTTTTCGGGGTCGCCGCCGGGATCGATGACAGCAGCCTCGCCAGTCTCAGGACAACCAATAATCGAGCAATTGCATTGCAGCTGACCGACTGGAAAACTTTCAATAATCATAAGTGATAGACAACTCGAATTAGAGGAACAACTCGCTCACAGAAGTGTCGTCGTGAATACGAGCGATGGCTTCACCAAGCAGTTTGGCGACGCTGAGCATGACGATCTTCTTGGAGATGTTCTTCGCTTCATGAGGAATTGAATTGGTGACGATCAATTTTTCAATGGGCGAATCATCAATTCGTTTGTTGGCTGGCCCCGACAGAACAGCGTGTGTCGCGCATGCGTAAATGGCGCGTGCACCTTCTTTCTTCAGAAGTTCAGCACCTTTGACGAGGGTGCCTGCAGTGTCGACCATGTCGTCGACCATAAGCACGACTTTGTTCTTCACGTCGCCGATGACGTTGTAGACTTCGGCAACGTTGTGAGCGCTTCGTCGTTTGTCGATGATAGCGATTGGAGCATCGTCTAGCTTCTTCGCAAACGCGCGTGCTCTCGATACGCCCCCGACGTCGGGGCTGACGAGCACAAGGTCGGTTTGATTGAGCGAACGCACGTACTCCAGCAGCACGGGGCTGGCATAAAGATGATCGACGAGAATGTTGAAGAAGCCCATGATTTGCGGAGCATGCAAATCGAGCGTGACAACTCTTTCGGCACCAGCAGTGGTTAACAGGTCGGCAATCAATTTAGCAGTGATGGCTTCGCGACCGGCAGCTTTTCTGTCTTGCCTGCCGTAACCGTAATATGGCATTACGACCGTGATTCTACCGGCTGATGCTCTCTTCAGTGCATCGAGCAGAATCAACAGTTCCATCAAATTCTCATTGACTGGAGTGCATGTGGGTTGCACTACGAAACAGTCTTGCCCTCGAACGCTCTCTTGAACTTGCACATAAATTTCGCCATCGGAAAACGGTGAGATTTTTACCGGTGCAACGGTCAATTCCAGATAATCAGCAACTTCCTTAGCAAGTTCTGGATTCGAAGTACCGGACAAAATCAACAAATTGGATTTCGAGCCCGGAAGTATTTTTTGCCTGGCGGCTGGCATCTCGGCTACCAAGAGCGTATCCCCCACAGTGGTGCACAACTATTGTAAAGAAGAACTGGTCCAGCTTAAAGCCAATGAGCAAAGCTTTAGTTCTAGAAAAACGGCAATTCGCCCCGAGCACTGAGGGTTATAGCCTCTTCCAGCACGCACTTAACATGCAGATATGTAAGGCCACCTTGTACAAAAACGGCAAAAGGAGGGCGAAGTGGCCCATCTGCAGACAGCTCGATCGTCGCCCCTTCAACAAATGTACCGGCTGCCATGATGACAGGGTCCTGATATCCAGGCATGGACCAGGGCTCGGGAGTGACATGAGAGTTGACTGGCGACCCCTTCTGAATCGCCCGACAGAAATTGACAAGCCGCTCAGGACCGGAAAACTTGATAGCTTGAATAATGTCGGACCTGAGGCTCAAGGCATCTGGCTTTACCTCGCAGCCCAGTTCGGCGAGCACTGAAGCGAACAACTTTGCCCCTTTAACAGCATTGGAAACGACAGCTGGCGCCATAAAAAGCCCCTGCAAAACGAGGCGATTTTGATTGTAGGTCAAGCCAAGGTGACCGCCGATTCCCGGCGAAGTCAGCCTGTTTAAGGCTTTTTCAACAAGCACTTTATCTCCGGCGACATATCCTCCGGTGATAGCGAGACCACCACCAGGATTTTTAATAAGCGAGCCGGCCATCAGGTTAGCCCCCACCGCCGTTGGCTCATTTCGCTCGACGAATTCGCCGTAGCAGTTATCGACAAAAATAATGCAATTCTGATGTATCGATCTGGCAGCACGGCTCAAACGCTCGATATCGCTATTGGTGAAACTTCGGCGCTCCACGCTGTAACCACACGATTTTTGTATGTAGAACATGCAACGCCCAGCTGGAGCCGTCTTCTTAATTTTTTCGGCAAGAGTATCGTCTGTTTCGACAGCTGGATCCAGATCGATCTCAAGATACTTGACGCCCAGGGACATCAAATTGCCAGACTCATCCCCCTCAAGACCGATGACTTCTTTGAGCGTGTCGTAGGGCTGCCCGGTTAGAGACAGAATCGCGTCTCCAGCGCGCAAGTTTCCTAGGAGCGCACACGCTATGGCGTGCGTGCCTGAAACAAACTGCATGCGAACCGCCGCTGCCCTCGACTCGAAAACCGCGGCGAAGACGCTATCGATGGCGTCCCGTCCAGGGTCATTGCGCCCATATCCTGTGCGCTCGCCAAAAAATTCTTCAGTCATTCTGTGCGCGCGAAATGAATCGAGCACTTTTTTCTGGTTAACCAGGGCAATCTCGTCGATTTCCTCGAATGCATCCCGCAATTTTTTTTCTGCGCTTTTGATAAGCGCGGCGGCGTCCAATTCCTTCAGCATGGTCAGACCTTCTCAGTCACATCACGGGATACAAGTTTCACGTAAGACCCGAGTCTAGCAGGTTCAGATTTTCAGAAGGCAAATTGAACTATTTTCGACTTTCAAACGTAATAAAAACAAAGAGGTACGAAAGGAGGGGACCGTGACTACAAAAATTCTCATAGGTTCGATGATTGACCGATTTCTCGACTTTTTCTTCTCATTTATCAGTGAAGAAGATTGCCGTGTTTGCAAACGCGTCATCTTTGCACGGGGGCAACTGCTGGAAGATTTGCAAGGCTTCCGCCTTGAAGCGCGACCGGCACTGATGCACAGATGGATAGATAATATTCCGCACTATTCCCGATCACTTTGCGCTGATTGCTGGCTGAGTGTGGCCAATGAGACTCCGTTGTTGGGATTTTACGAGCACGAAGGACAACGTTCTTTCGCAATCGTCAGCGGCGCGCCTTACTCTGGCGAAATTCGCACATTAATTCATCATTTCAAGTACGAAGGAGATCGCTTGCTGGCACCTGACCTGGCAACCATCATGCTTAACGGCTGGCGAATGGGATCAATATTACTGAATCGAGAAAATGCTGTCCTTGTACCAGTTCCGCTGCACTGGCGTAAAGAATTTGAACGAGGGTTCAACCAGGCCGAATTGCTAGCAAGGGAGGCTTCGAAGGTGCTGGACATTCCCGTATCAAAAGCATTGAAGCGACGCCGTGCAACGACACCACAACAAAGTCTGGAGAAATTGGAGCGGTTCAAAAACTTAGAATTCGCATTCGAAGGCAATCCTTCCAAACTGATGGGACGCTCGGTCATTCTCATTGACGACGTGTGCACGTCTGGGGCTACACTAGCGGAATGCGCTCGTGAAGCAACGCGCTGCGGCGCTACAAAGGTGGTGGCACTGACGGTGGCGCGCACCTTGCTGCGAATCGGTCGCATCAACGGCACCGATCAACACAAAGGCACCGAGTCTAAAAGTTGAACTTGAAACTGTTGGTGCGATGCAAAACTGGCAATTCAGAGCGATTTATCGAGCCTGAATGGGTAAAAGAAATTATACCGAGCGCAAGCAATAATTCACTGACGGACAAAACCTTCACATGTTCACTTTCTCAGAACAAGAATACAAATGGTGCCCTGAATGCAGCGGAAATATTCGGTCAAGTGCATTTTACTGCCGATATTGCCGCAAGCCGGTAGGAAGCAAAATCCTGTCGGCACAAACGCCTCGTAACGCCATTCTGGTGATCACTGGTGCAGCTTACTGGCTGCCAAAATTTCTTGAAATTTTAAATAACCTGCCCGAACAATTTCGCCAGCGCATCGAAGCAGCAGATGGATACAGCGCACGGCTCTTCATTGAGAATAGTGAGGGTATCAACGCGGGCGATCACACAAATGAAAGAAACATTGATGCTTCCCACTCAAATCCGCCTGTAGCAACAGAACTGGGGTTGATCTGGGACTTGCTGATAAGCCTTTATGCCAATCAGGTGCCACTCGCCACCATCTGTGCCGACGAACGCGTTCAACTGCTCGAATTGACAGTAGGTGAGATCATTGCCGAGTACGAGCTGCGCGTCACTGAAATTAAAAATGGTACTGCTTGCAGCCGCTGCGCCGAGTTCGTGGATATCGATGCAGATGAGCGCTGTCGTTTTTGCACAGGGTCGCAGACAGAAATACCAGAGCCCAGCGATGTTCTGATGCCCAATATCAGCAGATTCGACGCTTCGCTCTTGCGAAACATATTATTGTGGGAAAGTGCTACCAGACGCATAAACGACGAAGAAAAACTCGATGAGAAATTCATGACGAGATATGCCATCACGGACAGTGACATCGATCATCAGATTTTAAAGTTGAAGCAACATCCCCAGACCATGCCAAAATCCAGGTGGCGCGAACATATCGAGCAGCTAGGCATCGAGCCCAGAAGAATCTTGAATTTCGACTCAGAGTACTTTTGTTTGCAAGATGTTACGGCTCTTGTGAGGGCTCTGACGCCATCATTTCTAAATGCGAACAAGAATACTGACCAGGAATTAGCCATGATTGTTGTGGACCATGCCCTCAATCGCTGGCAAAACAGTCGACACTTCAAAGAAGAAAGGGGTTCGTTGCTGAGCGCCAAGTCATGCGTCTACTCAAGCATGAAAGACACGGAAAACGCCGAGAAATTTAAAATGGATGCAACCGCTGAAAGAGCTACAACTCTGCCTGAAGGGTCTCGTAACATGTCCAGTCTTGCTGACCGCATAAGGGCAAGGCTGAATCAAGAAAAAGCGGACCCCGAAGAAAAACTGAAAGAACTCGAAGAACAACAGAAAGAATTGCAGAAACGCACCAGTGAAAGCGCGGAGCGAATGGAATCGCTCATTCCAGGCTTCGGAGAAATTTTCAAAAATATTGGTGAGCGAAGCTCGAAAATTGCACAGATTGAAAAGCATTCACTTCAAGGTGAGGCGGCGTTGCAAAAAGCTGACCCGGCGCAGGCGTGTGTTGAGTTTGAAGCAGCCATTGCCCTGCTTGACGACAATGTTTCAAGCGTCACCCGAAGATGCGGATTATTGATCAGCCTGGCCGAAGCACAGACAAAAAATGGTCAGCCTCAGTGCGCGGAAGCGACTTATAAGCGCGCCATAGGTGATGCAAATGATCTCGAAGAGGCTCATGAATTAACGCATATGAGTCGAGTTCATCACAATTATGCCTGTTTTCTAAGTGAGCTGGGTAAGCACGTGGAGTCAGAGAAACACTTCAAAATTGCCGCCGTAAAGCATGCAGAATTGGTGAAGCAGTATCACCAGAAAGGCTTTAGCATAAGCGCACCGCTGGAGAACTGGCAGATCAAAAGAGATTATGCGGCTTTGCTACATGCCATGGGACGAACCGAAGAAGCCAAACAAATGGAAATCGAAAGTCTGGAGTTGAAGGAAAAACACTCTGATTCTTGAGAGCGTCACGCGACTTCGAACAAATTGTGCGGCTGTAATCAAATTGTGCGAAAAAGGCACAATTTAGCAACAAAGCTGCCTTAAATTCAAAGTCGTAGCAGTATAGACAACTGGTGATCGTCATGGCTTGAGGCGGCGAAGTATGCTATCCAGTCCAGGTTCAACCTAGATACGATAGACCTGACACACAGTTTGTGCGTCCGACTTATTATCATCAAGACTATCAAGAGCAGCAGAGATGGCAGCAAGACTTCAGCCGTCGCTACTATCAACCGCTCAATGATGGCTTCAGTATTGCTGACGGTTCCCAGGGAACAGTCGTCGCAGTCGACGGGCAATCGCGTGCCGACTACGACAAGATGATCAAAAACAATTTCAAGTACACCCAGGATAACTATCAAGAAGCCTACAAAGAAGCCGCACGCACCGGAAAACCTGTCGTGGCAATTTTTGGTGGATTTGAGCATAACAACTCCCGACAGCTCATTGAAAATTCTCTGCCAAATGCAAAATCAGGAGCAGCGAAAGACGCCGTTTACGTTTACATCGATCCTGCTAAAACGAAAGACACAGAGCTGGCTAAATTCGCTCAGGGGCAACTCGCTGGCGGACACAACGCCTCTGTATCGATAGTATTTTCAGTTAAGCCAGGAACAGATGGCTCATTGCAGCCGGAGGCACCAGATTTTCGCTGGCAGGGCGCTCACAGCTCGATGATTCAGTCGTTCAACCAGGCCATAACTACTGCAAAAAGCAAGCAGGAGTCATATGTCGGCAAGTTCAATCCGGACGCACTGCTTGAAAAAACCGACAAAACCGACAGAACTGAAAATACGGATGCAGCTGAAAAAACGAGTAAAACCTTTGACGGGGCACGAGCGACAATTGCAAAGGCGCTACAGGAAGCACACGAAGCAAAAGACTGGCACGACGCCGAAAGACTGTTTCATACCGCCATCGACGCGGCAGACAAATTCACAGCCTCAGACATCGAGAAAGAACAGGCTCGAATTGCCAGGGCAGTTGCTTCGACACCGCAAGATTCACCAGAGTTCCAGCAACTTATGAAAGAACAGGGTGACCTGACTTTCGTGGAGCACTCAAAAGCAACAACCAGAGCGGCTCTTGGACTCGCCTGCCTGCAGTGGGGACAAACTGAAACTGATCCAGAACGGCAGCAGAAATTTAGAGAGATCGGTAGTCACTGGATAGACTCAGCGATATTGAGAAATCCCGACCTTCCACACAACCCAGCACTGATAGCTAATATCGCTGCGATTGGCATTCCGAAAGACAAGTTGTCGGAACTGTTCCCCGATTTTAGATTCGATGAGACTGAGCGAGACTTGTTCCAATATGGAGGTGATATAAGACCGAACCCTCAACCTGATTCCCAACCGATTCCGCAACCGAATTCTTCGCCAGAACCTAAATCAGAGGCAAAGTCAACGGAGCAGCCTGTTGCGACAGAAGCAGCAAGAAAAGCCGAAGAGGCTAAACTAGCAGCCAGGGAAAAAGCGGCAGCAGAAGCAAAAGAAGCAGCGAAACGGGAAAAGACTGAGCGCTACAAAGCCATAGTCAAAGAAGACGAGGAGAAAGCGGTCAAGACAACCGAGGAATACTATAAGGCGCTTCAAGATGCCGCAGATAAGGGTCTTCCAGTGATCGTGAAGGTTGGCTGGTCAGGTTGTGGTCCATGCCACGAAATGGCTCCGGCACTCAAAGAACAGGAGGAAGTCTTGAAAGGAAAGGCCGTAGTGATCAGGGTTCTAACCGACAATACCGAAGACCTCGCGGCTGCACTGGGCTCAGGTCAAGGCGTGCCAATCACGAAATTTGCCCGCCCGGTTCCGAACCGACGAGACCTTGCCGGTCTTGATGAAATAATTCCGGAGCGACACAAAAAATTCGCTGACCCGAAAGCGGAAAATTTTTCGGAGAAAGACGTTCCAAACACGCTTCAATACTTCGTCAATCAAGGAATGACTGAGTGGGCTCGCCGCAAAGCAGTGAAGCGTTGAGTAGAATTCAACGCTTCACCATGTCTGTACAGGTTTTAGTGATGAACAATTAAGAAGGAGCCATTAGAGAACTCTACTTCAACGACGCTATATCTATAACGAACCGGTAGCGAACATCGCTCTTCAGCAGGCGTTCGTAAGCCTCATTTATCTTCTGAATGGGAATAACTTCGATATCCGAAGTGATTCCATGCTTGCCGCAAAATTCGAGCATTTCTTGAGTTTCGCGCATGCCACCAATGGTAGAACCAGCCAGAGAGATGCGTCGTGGAATCAAGCTAAACGCCTCAATCGGCAAAGGCTCGCTCGGCGCTCCAACTAGCACCATAACACCATCGCGCTTCAACATACCGAGATACGCATTCATATCCGCAGCAGACGAAACCGTGTTGATGATCAAATCGAATTTGCCCTGCGCATTCTCCACAGCAGTGGGTTCTGAAGTGGCGATGTAGTGCTTAGCACCCATTGCTTCTGCATCAGACTTCTTATTGTTGGTGCGGCTGATCACAGTCACTTCGGCACCAAGCGCATGCGCAAGCTTGACGCCCATATGACCGAGTCCACCTAATCCAACCACACCAACAGATTTGCCCGGGCCGGCCTTCCAGTGAATCAAAGGTGAATACGTCGTGATACCGGCGCACAACAGTGGTGCAGCCTTATCTAAAGGCAAAGAGTCCGGAATGCGTGCTACGAAGCGCTCATGAACGGTAATGCGCTCGGAGTAGCCGCCTTTCGTCGGCACATCGTCGTAACCCACGGCATTGTAGGTAAGCACATTACCTTTCTCGCAGTAATTCTCATCACCGTCAGCGCAAGAACCACATTCTTTGCAGGAATCAACCATGCATCCTACTCCGACTCGATCTCCAACCTTGAAGTTTTTGACCTTCTCACCGACACGTTCGACGATACCTGTAATCTCATGACCTGGAACCATCGGAAAGATAGAACCGCCCCATTCGTCCCTCGCTTGATGCACATCTGAGTGGCAGACGCCACAGAATTTGATATCGATTAGCACATCATGCGCACCAGGCTCGCGTCGTTCAATTTCAAATGGTTTCACCTGATCATGTGCACTGGCAGCCGCATAAGCTTTAGTTTTTATTGCTGTTTTCGTTGTCATTGTAGTACTCCCGATTGAAATGTGCGCAGAAGGTTACACGCATCCCCTACATCAAGAAGCGAAATCGCCTTCTACACTTTTATCGATAAGCCATAGCTTCCATCGCTTCTGGGTACCGCTCACCTTTGACCTCTAGTTTCGATGCAGCTTCGTTGAGCTTCTCAATATCTGAAGCTGACAAAACCAGATCTGCAGCTCCTATATTTTCCTCCAGACGATGCAACTTAGTGGTGCCTGGAATGGGCACTATCCATGGTTTCTGCGCGAGCAACCAGGCAAGTGCGATTTGCCCCGGTGTGGCGCTCTTTTCGTTCGCAAACGCGGTCAGCAGATCGACTACCTTCTGATTCTCTTTGCGATTCTCAGCTGAGAATCTGGGCAAAATCTTGCGAATATCATTTTCCGCATACTCAGTTTTTTCATCGACCTTACCAGTCAAGAAGCCTCTTCCAAGCGGGCTGAATGGAACGAATCCTATGCCTAACTCTTCGCATGTCGGTATAACTTCCAGCTCAGGTTTTCTAAACCACAATGAATACTCGCTTTGAACGGCAGTCACCGGTTGCACTGCATGGGCTCTGCGAATCGTGCTGGCGGAAGCTTCAGAAAGTCCGAAGTGCCGCACTTTCCCTTGCACAATCAAGTCCTTCACGGCGCCCGCGACTTCTTCGATCGGCACATCAGGGTCGACCCGATGTTGATAGAAAAGATCTATAACTTCAATACGCAACCGTTTCAGACTTTCCTCGGCAACCTTTTTGATGTGGTCGGGGTGACTGGCCAGAGCGGACCATTTAGGACCACCATTTGGTCCATCTGTGCCGCCCTTCGGGTCAGGCTTGAACCCAAACTTGGTCGCGATGACAACTTTGTTCCGGAGCGGCTGCAAGGCTTCCCCGACAAGTAATTCATTTGTAAAAGGTCCATACACTTCGGCGGTGTCAAAGAAACTGACACCCCGATCCACAGCCGCGCGAATCAGCGAAATCATTTCCTGCTTATCTTTTGGAGGTCCAAAACCGTGACTCATGCCCATGCAACCGAGTCCGAGTGCCGAAACTTCAAGATCACTATTTCCCAATCTTCTCTTTTTCATCGTTTCCTCTCAGTAGTCGCCCAGCGCAACGCGAGCTGGGAAGTCTCAAAATCATTCGTTGCTTTACAGATGAATGACTATCAGCCAACTAGTTAATTTTTCTGGCTAGCGCGGCTTGGACAAAATTCGCTGCACTGCGCTGACATTTGCTATGTTATTCTGGTTCAGAGGCAATTTGGTATAACAAAGTTCCAAGAAGATTGGACAATTCTCCAAAGTTCAGCGAGCCGATTATGAGCATTTCGAAAAGACGCGTTGAAGCTAATCAGGAAGAGCTTGTCGAAAGACTGACGGACCTGACCCCAGCAGAAGGTGAAAACATCCCGTTTGAGGGGCTCCAGTGCTATCGCTGGTCGGCGCCCACCCCGCCTAAACATTGCTTATACTCGCCATCTATGTGCGTAATAGCCCAGGGCGCCAAAGAAGTAACGTTCGGGGATGAACGGCTGAGATATGACCCCAACAATTACCTTCTCATCTCGCTGGACGTGCCTGTGATTAGTAATGTTGTTGAAGCGACGCACGAAAAGCCATATTTAGGATTCAAATTGGAATTCGATCCAACGACCATTGCGTCCGTCATCGTTGAGGCTGGCATGTCGTCAGGAAGAAACGATGTAAGCGTGAAGTCGATGGCAGTGAGCAGCTTGCAAGATGATCTTCTGGACGCACTGGTGAGACTTCTGAAATTGGCTGATCACAAAGACGACATGAGAATGGTATCGCCTATGGTTATTCGTGAAATCATCTACCGTTTGCTCAAAAGCGATCAGGGAGCAAGGCTGCGACAAATGGCCGTATTTGGCGGACACACGCACAGGATAACGAAAGCAGTTCAGATTCTGCGTACCAAATACAACGAAAACATCAATATCGAAGGACTTGCGCAAGAGCTGGGAATGAGTGTTTCTAGTTTTCATCAGCACTTCAAAACCGCTACGTCGATGAGTCCTCTGCAATTTCAAAAGACCTTGCGCTTGCAGGAGGCGCGCCGCTTACTGCTTACCGAAGACATCGACGCAAGTTCCGCAGCTGAACTTGTTGGATATGACGATGCATCGCAGTTTAGTCGCGAATATAAACGCACCTTCGGCGAGCCACCTAAGCGCGATGTTGGTCGGTTCAAGCAACTTGCTTCCGCATAAGGCAACGATACGATTTGGCGATGGTGGCGCGATTCAATCCATCTATGGCTATCTGCATCAGGTAAAGCGCGCAAGACATGCACGTTCTGTCGTCGCAGCACGGAGCAGGTCAGCGGCGTCGGCATTCGATCACATGGATCTGCAAAAATCGACTGTTAAAAAAAGACAAATTAGCAGCGAGGAAATTGTTTTTGCGACACTCTAAAATCTCAAACATAACCGTAATGAGAAATAGTGCCTCGTCCATTACAACAGTGAACTTAAATCGACCAGAAATGGTAAATTCCAAGATTCGATTCACTTTTCGGAGAACGAAATATGACATCCAAGATGTTGGCGTTAGCTGTGCTCGTTGCAACCTCTGTGGGAACGACACAACTCGCCAGCCAGTCCGCGCCAGCTACCAAAACAAAGAGCGCCGCGCCCAGCATCGCAAAGTTACAGGTCGAACTTGACACAACCGGCATCGCAAAATCCACGAAAGTTGAGATAGTGCCAAAAGACCCTTACGGACCTGATGACGTCATTTCTCTTTCCGGCGCACCGATGCATGTTCGAATCTTATTTGATGGAAAGAAGTTGCAGTACGGAGACAACGATTTCATGCAACCACATCTTCTGATCTATCCATTGGCAGATTTTGCGGCAGTTTTTCCAAAAGGAAAGCGCGCAGAATTCAACAAACAAATTGCCACACTGAGAAAAATCATCGCCAATAAATCGTCTAAAGGTTTCGACGAGATACCAGTTTTGCCACAGTCTGATGGTGCACAATTTTGTCATTTACAGGAAAAGTTTTTGACGTTCAACAATAACAAGGGCACCGGAGTTTCATTCGTCACAGCATACGGAAACGGGGATCCGCCCTTGAACGAACCTGATTTCATATATGCATTCCAGGGCATCACAGCCGATTCAAAATACTATGTTGCGTTCTATTGGCCGGTCAAAGCCATCGGATTGCCGAAAGATTTGCCGCTGCCGAAAAGCAATCAGTACTGCCAAAAATTAGCTCGCGCAAAATATGAACCAAGCCTGGACGCACTAGATCGAGCGGTGTCCTCGATCACGTTAAAATAGACTTCGATGCTAAACGACTATGTCCAGAGACGGCAAGCGATAGTTTGAACGTTCAAACACTCGGCAGGAGATTGCGTCAGCTTTATTTCAGCGAGTCTTTGAACGCCTCGATAGTGTTATCGATATCGTTTTTTGTATGAACAGTTGATATGAACGCAGCCTCGAATTGAGACGGAGGCCAGTAGATTCCTTTTTCGATCAGGGATCTCCATACCTTTCCAAACAATTCTGTGTCGCACTTCTGCGCGCTTGCAAAATCCGTCACAGGCTTGGAAGAGAAAAACACGCCCAGCATACCTGGCACCGATACGACTTGGATTGACTTTGATAATCCCTTGAGTCCATCGGCTAGTCTAGTTGTGTTTTGTTCGAGATGCGCGTAAGTTCCAGGTGCCTGCAGTGACTTGAGCTGCGCAATCCCGGCAGCCATAGCCAGTGGATTTCCAGACAGCGTTCCGGCCTGATAGACAGGACCAGACGGCGCAATCATTTCCATGATGTCTTTCCTTCCACCATAGGCGCCGACCGGAAGCCCGCCACCAATTATTTTGCCCAATGTAGTCAGGTCAGGTTTGATTTTGTACATCTCTTGAGCGCCGCCGAGAGCCACTCTGAAACCTGTCATGACTTCATCGAAAATCAAGAGGGCACCATGTTCGGTGCACAGATCGCGTATTGTCTGCAAGAAATTTTCTTGCGGTAGGATCAAACCGGCATTGCCAACGATTGGCTCAAGAATCACAGCCGCAATCTCTTTGCCGTGCTTCTCAAAAGTCTTTTTCAGGTCTGCTGGATCATTGAAAGGAACAGACAAAGTCAGTTTTGTGATTTCCTCTGGCGCTCCAGGAGAACTCGAAATTCCCAATGTCGCGAGTCCCGAACCGGCTTTGACTAGAAACGAATCAGCGTGTCCGTGGTAGCAACCATCGAATTTCACAACCATGGTTCGTTTGGTGAAGGCGCGAGCCAGACGAATCGCCGACATCGTAGCTTCGGTGCCGGAATTGACCATGCGAACCATTTCGATTGACGGCATGAGCTTGCAGATCAATTCAGCCATCTCTACTTCGGCACGGCAAGGAGCACCAAAACTGGTGCCTTGCTTAAGGGTTAATTCGATTGCCTCCAGAACGCGCGGATGGCGATGACCGAGAATCATCGGTCCCCATGACCCTACGTAATCGATGTATTTGTTTCCATCAATGTCGTACAAGTGAGAACCATCGGCGCGATCCATGAAGATTGGCTCAGACCCCACCGATTTGCACGAACGCACAGGTGAGTTGACTCCCCCTGGAATTACCGCCCTGGCACGTTCGAAGACCTGTTGTGACCGAGTTGCAACCGCGGCTATAGTCATGTCATTCACCTGATTTGTCTAATGGGTCTGTATGGCTGAACTATCTGATGGAACTGCCTGGCGGAACTATCTATCTGATGAATCTGTCTGGCAAGCCTTAACACTCGACTCGCAAAAACATCGACAACAGTACGCAGAGGCTGAACTACTTAACTTCTTCTTTGACGCCTGATTCGGACAAAACGCGCTCGATTGCTTGTGCCACCATTTTCGGTGCTTTCTCACCGGCTTTAAAATCACGCATTTTGTGTTCTTTGTCGAACAGATAGAAAGCAGGCACGTACTTGTTTTCAAAGGCGTCTGTAATTTCGTGCCAGTTGTCGACAACACATGGTTGCTTGACTTCGTACTCTTCGATAGCTGCTTTGACGTCTTCGATTTTCGTGTCGCTTTCCTGACGAGGCATGTGCACAGCAATCACTTTCAAACCCTGTGGACCATATTTCTCAATCCATTGAGTTACGTCGGGCAGCGATTCTTTGCAAGTTCCGCAGCTGATCGCCCAGAAGTGAACGAGGACTGGTGAACCCTTCAACTCATCATCGGTGATAGGAGCTGAATTGAACCAGTCGGTGCCGCCTTTGAGAGAAGGCAACGGACTGTCCATACGAAGCGGCATGGTTCCTCCTTGGCCGGCTGACCGGCATCCTGTCGAACTGCGCAACTCGTCATTTAGTCGCGCCTAGCCTAATAATTTTAACGCCGGAGTGCAGATTATCAGCGCATCTACAAAATAAGTTCCAATTCTTATCTAATCGGCATTGAGGTTTTCGAACCCGGCACAAAAAAACCGCCGGGCGCAAACCCGGCGGTTCTCTAAACAACAGTAGACCTGATTAGACGGTCAATGGCTTTTGACCTGGCTTCCAATCAGCGCCGCAAAGTCCGCCCGTCTTGATTGCTTCGAGTACACGAAGTGTTTCTTCAACGCTGCGTCCGATGTTGAGGCTGTGAACAACTTGATACTGGAGGATGCCATCTGGATCGATGATGAACAAACCACGCAATGCGATGCCTTTGTCTTCCATCAATACACCGTAGTCGCGGCTGACATCTTTGGTGATGTCTGAAGCGAGTACGTAGTTGAGTGAACCGAGTCCACCCTTATCTTCTGGAGTGTTGATCCAGGCACGGTGACTGAATACGGAGTCAGTTGATACTGCCAATACTTCAGCGCCGGCTTTCTTCAATTCATCATACTTAGTGCTGAATGCTTTCAATTCTGTTGGGCAGACGAAAGTGAAATCCAATGGATAGAAGAACATAACAAGGAACTTGCCCTTGTAGTCTGACAAACGTACATTTTCTTTCAGACCTTTCATGTCCTTTGTGGAAGGCATGTCAAAATCTGGAGCTCTTTTTCCAACTTGCAACATAGAGGCTTACTCCGACAACGATGGTGGGGATTAGTTAATGAAAAAGCTTAGATCGAATGATTCTAAAAATGGAAAGTGTTAATGGAAATTGCACAATTAGGAAATCGGGTTCATTTTTGCTTGCCGGCCGGCTTGGCTGGCTGACGCGACGTGAAGTCGCCCTGAATCGATTGCCACTGAGCGAGATCACGCGAAAGTCCGTTCTCAGCAACGTATTTTTGAATCAAAGGCGCGGTAGGACTCCAGCCGATTGTCAGCAGGTGCATAAGATGCTGGGCAGGAGTGACTGGCTCTTTGCTTCTCCCCAACTCGGTTTCTTCTTTCTCAGCCATCGTGCCTCCTTTGTATTAAACGGACAGATGTTATAACGGACAGGTCTGCTAGCGGACCCTCGGACTCGTCGGACTTCAAAGGTTCAGACCCTGTCTATCGAGGGCTGGGCTGCTTGTGCACGTAACAATGATTAAGCGCTGCGTAACGTTCAGCCTGATAGGGCTTCTGGCAGACTGGAACAACAATTATGCTGTATCAGACGCCTTAAGCGAAGCCCCACAGTTATTAGGAAATTCTTGATTTGACCCTCCAGGTTAGTATTTGATAGTATTCTTCATCAATTGTGCCGGTATGAGCTTCACAGCCTGCTACTTGCAATACGTAAAGTAGCCGCAAAAAGTTCAATGGGTCGCAAAACTGTGCCGACGAATTTACTGGTTGGTAAATCGGACGGCATGGGGTCGGTATCACCGGACAGACGAGTAGAGAGAGGATCGGAGACAAAAGATGTTTGCCATAGTAGAAGCTTGCGGAAGGCAGTATCAGCTAGAAGCTGGTCGTTTCGTCGACGTCGATTTGACTGAAGGTGAAGCAGGATCTGCTTTCGTATTCGACAAAATCTTGATGATTGTCGACGGTGCCAACTCCACACTGGGCGCGCCATTTATCGAAGGCGCGAAGGTGAGTGGAAAAATTCTTTCCCACCACAAGACTAAGAAAGTCATTGTTTATCACATGAAGCCTAAGAAAGGTACACGTAAGAAACAAGGACACAGACAGCATTACACACGCATTTTGATTGATACAATCGAATTGAAAGACAAGGTGCTGGCCAAGGCTGAAGAGCGTCAAGGCAAGCCAGCAAAGGCTGCCAAAGCTGCTGAAAAGCCAGAACCAAAAAAATCTGAAAAGTCTGCTGAGCCGAATAAAGCCAAAGCAGCTGACAAGAAGCCAGCCGAGAAAAAAGCTGAGCCAAAATCAAGCGAAAAGAAGAGCAAAAGCTAAGCAAGGGTAATGCGCTGAGAGGCGCATGAACAGGAGTGATAAGTCATGGCACATAAGAAGGGCGGCGGTTCTACTCGCAACGGACGCGATAGCCAACCCAAACGCCTCGGAGTAAAGAAATACGGCGGAGAGCACGTTGTTGCAGGCAACATCATCGCTCGTCAGCGCGGAACTAAAATTCACCCAGGCGTGAACGTAAGAATCGGCAGCGATGACACCCTCTATGCAGTAGCATCAGGTGTTATCAAGTTCGAAATGCGTCGCGGCGCCAAGCTAGCGAACGTCTACCCAGTATAGTGTCGTCAGCCGAGCGTCCAGCCAAGCAACTTCTGCCTGCGCTCGAACGCATTGGTGGCACAGTCTCATCAAAGTCGCAGTCGTCTCCGGCTGCGACTTTTTCTGGCGTTTGCTATGACTCGCGAAAGCTAAAGCCTGGCGATGCCTTCGTCTGCATCGAAGGGGAAAAATTCGACGGCAATAAATTCATCGGCGACGCCATTAAACTGGGAGCAGGCCTCATCGTCTCACAACGTGAAAACACAGATTCTCTGCCGGTTCCATATGTCAAAGTCTCCGATGTGCGTGCCGCACTCGCCGATCTGGCAGCTTATTTCTTCGACGAACCGAGCAGCGAAATCCGCTTGATTGGCGTAACCGGCACAAATGGAAAGACAACCACGACTCACCTGATCGAACATATCTTTCTTGAGGATCGCCGCAAGATCGGCTTGATTGGCACACTTGGAGCGCGATGGTCGGAAGCGAATCAACCGTCACAGTACCTCGACACCCACCACACAACCCCGCAAGCATCTGATTTACAGGCATTGCTCGCCGAGATGGCAAGCCATAATGTCGCTCACGTCGCAATGGAAGTATCAAGTCATGCACTCGCTTTAGAACGAGTGCGGGGCTGCGATTTTGCAGTCGCCTGCCTGACTAACATCACGCAAGATCATCTTGATTTCCACAAGACAATGGAAAACTACTGGCAAGCGAAACGGCTTCTTTTCCAGATGCTGGTCCAGAGTCGCCAGACCAATAAAACAGCCGTTATCAACGCCGACGACGAACTCGCGCCTGAATTCATCCAATCAGTAAAAGGTTCGGATGTTCGCGTTTGGACTTACGGATGGGAACAGGGCGACATGCACGTCAAAAGTGCAAAGTTCGACTTTCGCGGTACAGATCTGAAACTTGAGACCCCGCATGGTGAGCTGGACTTGAGGCTCCATTTGAACGGCCGTTTCAACGTCTACAACGTCATGGCTGCTCTCCTGATCTGCCTGGCAGAAGGAGTCGACCTGGAGATTTGCAAAGATGCTCTGGAAGGATTTACAGGTGTTGCCGGACGGTTTGAAACAGTAACTACAGGCAGCCAGACTGCCGAACCGCTGTGCCTGGTCGATTATGCGCATACCCCAGACGGTCTTGAAAACGTTTTAAAAGCAGCACGGGCATTGGTTCCAAGCGATGGCAAGTTGATAGCAGTCTTTGGCTGTGGTGGCGATCGCGATGCCACCAAACGTCCTCAAATGGGTCAAATAGCCGATAATCTAGCCGATCTAGTGATCGTCACATCAGACAATCCCAGATCTGAAGTGCCGGGCACTATCATTGACAACATTTTGGCTGGAATTAAGCGCACAGAAAGATTGCTGGTCGAAGAAGATCGCGCCAAAGCGATAGCTCTGGCAGTAAAGGAAGCTACTGACCAGGACATCGTGGTCGTTGCAGGCAAAGGGCACGAGACTTATCAGATCCTCGCCGACAGAACCATCGATTTTGACGATAGAATCGAAGTAAGAAAGGCTCTCGCAGATCGTTTGAAGGCTGCCCGATAAAGCGGGAAAGCGCTGACGCTGTGGGTATAATTTAAACTGGCGCTGGCTGAATTGCTGCCTAAGTCGGGGAATCACGTGGGCATAAACTTTCACATTACATCTGTTCGGGAAGGCACGATTTTCAATGTGATGCAATTCCTCAGCCTTGAGAGAGTGACTGGCATTCTCACTATTTCATTCGGCCGCCAACTTCCTGAAAGCACAATCTACTTCGTCACGGGCAATGTGACCACCGCTGAGTTTGGCGCCATCGTCGGAGACGCCGTGCTGGACATGCTTCTGTGTCAGGAGTACGCGATTAAGGAAGTCAGCTTTGCGCCCGGACGCATATCGCAACTCAATGAGCAAGCCATTATCGTGCGCGCGTCCGGTTTATCAGGCGTTATGCTGAACGTCTCAAAAGACGTCGACAAGTGCGAATCGCGCCCTTTCATCTACGGGATGCTGCCTATGCAAGCCAACGATGGGCGCAAGGTAGATTCGCTGTTGCATGTACTCTACGATTTCCCGAACTGGAATGACTTTCTACTGGCGGTTCCGCGCGGCGACAACGACAAAGGCGCGCCGCTGCCCCAGTGCGTGCTTCTGCACAGGGCTCTTTCGCGAGCAGCCTTTACCTACCAGACGCCACTCGTCAGTTTGAAAAGTCTTCGGTCGTTGCTTGACATAGTTCAGCCATTGAGCGAAAAGGAAAGCAATAACCTTCGCGGCTACATGCGAAGTCTGCTGCCTCATCCGAAAGCCACTCACATGTCTATTGAGAGATTTTATGCATTTGCCAGTGCGATTGAATCAATTGCACAGCGTCGGTCGTCTGAAGTCGGAGATAAAGCGCGACGAGCAATTCATTTGCTCATCCAGAACACGACAAAGATGAGCGAAACAGCAAATGTCTAAGCATCACACGCCCGATCTGCACGACCATTACACCCTCGCAAAAATGGAAGTGTTGACCTGGTTGGGCAAACGCATGTTGCCGCAAGGACACTGGGCTGGACACTACGAAAATAACGGCGAGCATCCACGTTTGTATCTCACGTATGACGATGGTCCGCATCCTGATACCACTCCGCAGTTGATCGACCTACTCGCGTCAGAAAACATATCCGCAACGTTCTTTTTAATCGGAACGCACGTGCAGAAGTATCCGGACCTCGTCAGGCAGCTCGCTGACGCTGGTCACACCATAGCCAATCACACACAGCATCACGAATTCATGCCGATGCTGACGAACAGGCGAATCGAAGCCGAAATCGAAGAAGCTAACCAGGCAATTTTTGAGGCGTGTGGGCAGAAACCAAAATTATTCCGGGCACCATATGGGGTGCTCGATGCAAGAGTTGCTGATTGCCTGAAAGAACATCAAATGCAAACAGTTTACTGGAGTTGCGTCTCAGAAGACTGGCTGCCACTGGGGCACAATCGCGTCGTTTCTCGCATAACGCAGAAATTGCACGATGGCGCACTGATCGTTCTACACGAAAAATGGTTTCCACATCAAACAATCGAGGCAACTCGAGGCGTAATAAACTTCGCGAAAAAAGCCGGTTATCAATTTGCGCCTGTGAACGCAAGCCTGGCATCCTGATAAGAAACAGGTCAACTAAGAAGTTGCATTTTACGTGTATTTGATGCTCGAATCGCATAATCCATAATGAACAATTAGTATGTGTGCTCCGCTCGATCTTGTCGGGCTGAGTTCCGTTTATTCGCGGCAAATCAATTAGCTTCAGACAGATGAAAGCCTCGGCGTGGAGCCATTCCATTCATCACAATGAAGGTGGAGTAGAAACTGTCACACGACGTCAGTAAAAATCATGTTGGTCAGCACGCCCATCAGATTGAGCGTGAAATCGAGCACAGGCTGAAGGCAAGTCATGCATCAGAGCATATTTTGCGTGAAGAGGTCCACAAGCTTCGAGAGCTGGATTCGAGCCATGGAAAGTTGAACGGAAAACAGTTCAAGGCGGATCTCAAAGACGTTAATCACTTCATGGAAAAGAATCACTTACTGCCGCATCTGCAGATAGTGACTGATGGCAAGCACGCAGGCGAAATACGACACGGTGCACACAAGCAGGATGTGGCACACAGGCACGATGCAACGCACAAGCACGATTCAGCGCACAAGCACGAGTCTGCGCACAAGCTCGACTCCACGCATAAGCACGAGCCCGCGCATAAGGAAGACGCTAAACATAAACACGATCATGGGCCCACGCTCAATGCAGCAGCTGGAGGCAAAACCGAACACAAAGTTGGGACAGGTCAAAGAGCAAACTCCGCACGCGGAGAAGTTCCAGGCGGAGCAGATTTAGCGGGAGCAAGGCAAACTCGCACTGTCTATGCCCCCGGCGATCCTTCTTCTCGAGGTGAACAGAGCGAGACGGATGAGTACAGCAAATCAGCCTCACAGCCAGCCTCTGATGAAGCAGGAGCAGCACCAGGAACTAACCTATCTCAGAATCGCCAACTGTTCGAGCCAAACGGCTCTGGTGAGTCATTGCAGGCTTCTCAGACTGATGCAACTGCGCAGAAAGAAACTTACTTCGACACTGCGCAACAAGCAGGCATGACGCCTGGTGAAAATCAACAGTTAGCACCATCTGAGAATCGATTCGACGACCAGTCGCAAACGCCAACGCCAAACCGAGAGAGCAAGCTAACCACGCTAACTTCGGCAGTCGAGCGAGCCAAAGCCGGAGGGCGACCAGTGAACATCGCACAGATTGGTGACTCACATGTGGCAGCGGGCATAGAAACCGCCTCACTTGCAAAGAAATTCGCTGAAAACGAGGGACTAAATCAAAACCAGGTAAATTACTCATACAAAGGTGTTGTTGGCAAGACAGCCTCCTATGCGGCTTCCCATCCCAATGAATTTCTCGGCAAAATCAATCCAAGCACGGATCTCGTGGTCGTCTCATTTGGCAGCAATGAAGCCCAAAAACACGTCGGCGATGGATACAAAAATGATTATTCTCGATTGATAGGGGAGATCAGACAAAAGGCGCCAAACGCATCAATCTTAATGGTCGGGCCGACTGACGGTGCGTTCTGGAACAGTAATAGACGACTGCCTGGGCTCGGCTCAGTGGTCGAAGCACAAAAAGCCGTGCAAGCGCAAACTGCCAACAGCGCTTATCTCGATGTTCTCCCTGTCACGGGCTCCATGAATTCCATGCGCTCGCGCGGAATGCTTTCAAGAGACAACTTGCACCTGACCGCTGCCGGATACAAGATTGTCGGCGGGTCAATCGCCGACTCAGTCATTGCCAACGCTTGAGTCCCTGTCGTCGCGAATCGAATTCAGGACGGTTGGCAAGATGGCGCCTACCAGGCAAGTTGATATACTCGCATAAGCTTGAAGACCTTTACGAGTACGATATAAACGATGCTAGATTTCAGACCGCCCAGGGATAGTGCGCCGCTTATTGCGCTAGTCAATCTGACACTGCCCTTGTACATGAAGTTTGCCCTTCATGACACTAAGGTGCAGCCTGCTCCAGGCGCAATCGAACGATTCGAAGCGTTCAGAGGCAAACGAGGTTTGATCTGCCCAAATCACTCGAATCGACATGATCCTCAAGTCATGTTCGATTTTTCTAGAATGTCCGGCGAAAGATTCAACTACGTCGCTGCTCGCGAAGTGTTTGATTGGAGCAACGGCTTTAATGGCTGGTGGCTTCAGCACTTGGGCACCTACTCTGTGGTGCGTGGGGCGGCAGACCGTGAATCTTTCAAGATGACAAAGAAGATTTTGTCTGAAGGAAAGAGAAAACTGGTGCTCTTTCCCGAAGGAGAAATCTCACGACAGAACGACACGCTCATGCCACTGGAATCAGGCGCAGCGCAACTGACATTCTGGGCGGTGGAAGAACTGGCGAAACAAGCTGCGGGCGCAGCTGTTGAGCCCGTTTACATCATCCCAATAGCACTCAAGTACACATACCCCAGAGACATTCAAGATAATTTGAAAGAAACGCTCAGCTCACTAGAAGCAAGCATGAGCATCTTATCTATTGCAGGTGCATCGGTTTATCAAAGGCTTCGTGCTATATCGGAAAAGCTACTTGAAACTCTCGAAAGAGAATACAAGATGAAACCGGTACCCGGTGCGGACCTCAATGAACGCGTCTCAACTTTAAGACAATCGATTTTGACTAATGTAGGGCATCAGCTCCAGATAGAATTGCCCAAAAATGTACGGCAGCTGGAAATGGTCCGGATACTGCGCAACCATATTGACGATTTTATCTATGCGACTGAGAGTGACTCATCGGAATATGAGAAGAAAGTGCACGAGGAGCGCGCTGCCACCCTGCGAGGGTTTTACAATGATCTCGATCGCGTCGTCAACTTCATCGCGATCTACGACGGATATTTGAAAGACAATCTCACACAAGAAAGATTTGCCGACATACTTGACCGGCTGGAGCGTGAGATCAAACGCACCCGCGAACCTTCATTCAGAGGCTCACGCATTGTGCTCCTCGATGTTGGCGAACCCATCAACTTGTCAGAACGATATGCTGACTACAAATCAGCGAAAAAGGCAACTATCGCCAAAGTAACTGAAGAAATTTCCGGTCAAATATCAGACATGCTCGTCAAACTCGATCAATATAGAAAACCCATTATCCTCTCGTAATCAAACACAAACTGGGAGTCTCCATGTATACGAAGTTATCGAGCAAGTCATTATCCTTGATCATGGTGCTGGCATTTATCACCACATCTGGTGCCAATCTCGCGACAGCAGCACCTTCTTCATCGGCAGCTCCTGAAAAGAAATCAACTGAAAAAAATATAGACAAGACAGGCAAGAGCTCGGAAAAGGCTACTAGCACGGCGAGCAAAAACTCCGAATCACCGAAGAACGGCGCGAGCAAAAGCGCAGAAAAAACTGCAGGCAAAACAAGCCAGGTCATAGAAAAAGCATCTAGCAATAACGGAAGCCACAAAGAAAACGCATCCAGCAAAAATGCATCAGGCAAAGCGGCCGGAGGCAAAAATGAAGCAAGCAAAGATGCAACCAAAACAGCTTCAGCGGCTCCGCTTGCCAATTTGTCTGGCACCTGGAACGTCAAATTCCACGAAGCACCTTCTTCGAAGACTCACATTATGGCAGTGAAGGTCACTCAGAAAAACTCAGCGCTCAGCGCGACCGGGGTTGACGTGTATGGTGATGTAATCCTGGAGGGAACAGTAACCGCACCAAACAAAATCTCCTTCAAGCGCACTTACAAGGGAACGCAGGTCAATCCAGCGGCGCAATTCGAAGGCACATTCACACCGGCAACGGTCCTGACACCCGTTACCGCAAAGGGCACCTGGACCGCGCAACCTTTCGCAGACAAGTCACTAAAACAAAAAGCCTCTGCAAATTCGGGCGATTGGGAAGCAAACATTTTCACAGGTCCAGCTATCAACAAATAACATTTGTTCGTTCTGCGGCTCAAGTTTGTACACTCAAATTCGACTATTGCCCGTGCCCGTTCAACTGCTTCTGTTCATTCTGCGGCTTCTGCTCACGCTGCTGCTTCTGCTCACGCTGCTGCTTCTCATTCTTCAACTCTGCCAGCTCTTCCAAACACTTGCTGGACTCATCAGTCCTGGAAGCACGCATCAATACTTTTGACTTAAGCTCCAGACACTTCTTGTAGAAACTGGTATCGTCACACGCTTTTGAACTTTCAGCCGCCTTCTGCACATTCACCAGAGCATCGCCATATTCTCGATATTTATCATGATATACAGCAATCAAATAACAAATCCTGGCAACAGTGCTTGGGTCTGGTGAATCCGATTGAGCATTCGCGAGCGCCCGATCAAAATAATCTTTAGCCTCCGCTTTTTTGTTCTCATTCTGTGCAATTTGTCCAAGACCACACAAAACATCGGTCAATCTCGGATCATTCTTGAGACCTAACTTAGTCAATTTTGAAAGTTCATGTTTGTAAGTCACCTCAGTCTGAGCAGTATCCCTGACTGGTTGTCCGAATTGCATAGACATAACAAGACCTCCAGCCGTACTTGCTTCAAGAGGCTTGAGGGGTGATAACTCACGAACTGCTTTGACCGTCAAATTGTCGAATTGATCAGATTTGCTTGACTGAGCGATATGTACACAATCAATACTGCCATCATCCTTGATGCGAAACATCAATGCGTTCCACGAGTGATCGGGAAGTGCCTCGTTAAGGGACCGCAAGTATTGCTCAACCCTCGATACGTAAGGCTGCATCGCAGATCTCCAACGGGGAAACTTAACCAGGTAGTCACCCCATAACTTTAAATACTTATTTTCCAAATCTGCCGCGAGCGAAGTTTGTTTTTCAAATTCATAAATATGCGACAAACCCTTGTATGCCAGAGCCTCCACGAACAGATCAGGTGAACCAGTCGCATCTTGCAGGTCAATTAATTTCTTGAAGCAACGCTCCCCGTCGGCATACTTTCCTTGCTTTGAATAAAAAACTCCAAGTCGATATTGAGCGAGGCATTGGTGCATCTTGTCCATCGTTTCTGATCGCTGGACCGCTGATAAAAAAAACTTTTCAGCGTCTGAAGGATGCAATTGCTCAACCTGAAGCATCCCCGCATTGATGTCGGCAGACCATGCTTTGTCGGCTTCTTCATCTGCAGAGCTGGCGCAAATAGACAGGTAGAACAAGGCAGTTAGCGCTGCTACCTGTTGGACAAATACCCGCGTACTATGGTGAAATCCATGCATCTGTAAAAAGCGCGAACCGATCAAATCAATCCTGTCAGCTAAACAGAAAACATTATAAGGCCATTTCGTTGGACTACTTGTAGCCTCGGTAGTCGTCGTCTTTCCACCAGCAGTAAGCGACAAGAATTATCGTAAAAATTGTGAATGCAAAAGCCAGCAAGTATAAAACCTGGACCAGCCTGGATCTGTCAGTGTGAAAAACAAGTGTGGATCCATGCGCACACCGCGCCGACAGAAGGAACTACGAATGTAAAAAACTTTCGGGAAAAACCTGTTGGGAGAGACTTTGGGAAGTACTGTCTGACTGGGAGATCCAGCATCCGCAGTTTATCAGTTTCAGTAGTAAATCCAAAGGCATGATGGAATGTAGACCATCATGCCTTCGAACTAGCGGCAAACTTTACGCAGATTTTTTATCCGAATTGTCGTTAACTACGATTGGAGTTACGTCGGCAGTAGCTTTCGCGGATGGCGTTACGCCGACATCAGACCAGGCTTTCTGCAGCTTCGGCACATCGTTCGGGCTAATGCGCTTAGCAGCTTCAATAGTCTGATAGGCGAACTGAGCAAACGATGGGTCAGATCCGGCTTGCGCACGGGCTTCAAACCAAATCTTGCCTGGAGCTTCCCATGCGTTGCCACCAACTGCAACAGCGAAGTCAGCAAATGCTTTGTTCGGAATACCAGAGTTGATGTGGACGCCACCATTGTCTCGGGTGGTGCGAACGAAATCGCGCATGTGAGCTGGCTGTGGATCCTTTCCGATTTGAGCGTCGTTGTAGGCTGTACCAGGGTTTCTCATATCGCGCAGAGCACGTCCATTGATGCCGTCTTTCCAAATTCCGTCGCCTACCAGCCACGAAGCTTTGTCTGCGGTCTGACCGAGAGCGCGCTGCTCAACAAGTGCACCAAACACATCGGAATTGCTTTCGTTCAGTGCGCCGGGCTGACCTCTGTATGTTTCGTTGGCTTCGAATTCAGTCACGCCGTGAGTCATTTCGTGACCAGTAATCATGCGTTGAATGAAGGTTTTGAACGGACTCTGTGGACCCGGACGGCCGTAAGTCATTTGTTGACCATCCCAGAACGCGTTCTCGAAGTTATCTCCGTAGTTGACGGTTGAAGAGAGTTTCATGCCTTTCCCGTCAATCGAATTGCGTCCGTGCACTTCTTTGTAATAGGTACGAACGTCGCCAGTATAGTCGTAGGCATTATCTGCATCAGCGTTTCCAGATGGTCCCTGACCTTCTTTGCGCACCAAATTTCCTGGATGCACTTCTTCGCCGCCGGCATCGTACACTTCGCGTGCACCGCCCTGGTCAGCACGAACTGAGGTTCTCGAGGCAAACTGTCCCGCTGCTCTCAAATCGTTGGAACGCTTGATCGTCGCCATGAAGTCTGGATTGTCTGGATTGAGTTTAGCCAGTGTCTCCAACATGTATGGAGGAATGATTCCTTGAGCATAAGGACCAGCATCAGGAGTGCCGACTCCGAGGCGCTCAAACATGGTGTTGCGAACTGACGCCATTCCTGACTGCATATGCAGATCAGCTTTGCCGTACATACTCGATTTCCATTCGGTGAATGGTGCAGCAGCTTCGGTGGCTAACGCTTTGCCCATTAAGCCCGCGCCGAGCTTGGCACCGATTCCGCCCTCAAACATCGCAACCGGCATTCCGCCAAGCGTGTTACCCAGGTGATCAGAGGCGATGTTCATATCATTCATGTTTTTCGCCGCAAGCGCTAGCGAATAAGACTTCACGACTGGCTCAGCAACGAAATAAGCTCCAAGGGCTGCTGCAGCGACTCTTCCGACCGGACCAGTTTCCGGCAAAATCAATTTAGCTGCCGCACCAATCGCCACGCCCATTCCAACGTTGGGCAAAATGTTGTGTGGATCCAGAGAATTGACAAAACCTTCCCCAATCTTCGAGACACCATCTTTGGTGACATCCCACATTCTCTCTCCAGCGCTGGAGGGTGCCGCTATCTGGGCGTTGCGCTCAGCCTGTGTCTGCACGTGCTGACTGAGAGACATTTGAGCTTCTGTGTTGGTGGGATTGAGGTTGCCTTTGCCGATTTCCGATTCAGGTATGCCCATTTCTTATGCACCTTCTGTGAGAACCCATGACCGAGCCCAGCTCCCCTTGCCCGGGGAAGCCTGGTTGCGTTCATCGTCCCGGATTCGAGCGCTGTTACACCCCTCACCGACGAGGAGTTCACGCTTTTAGCGGGAGAGAATGCTTGGAGGGAAAAGTTAGTTGCCGTGAAACACAGAATAGTTGCCAAAGTATTACTGGCATAGTGGGGGAATTACGCAAACTCACTTAAATCTCACAGATTGGCCATAATAAAACCACAAGTTGACCACTACTTTCTGGTCGCAAGTCAGTCAGAGCGGCGAAAACGCATGAGCCATAACTTTGTCACAGCAAAACGATAATTTCGAATAGTTCACCCTTACTAAACCCGGATTCTACAAATATGAGCGACAGACTAACTGGTCGTGCAGACGATCGCGCCGTCTCGACAGACCGCAATGGCGGTATGGAGCCGCTAGTTTCAATGTCTGACATGCGCGCCTATCAGAACGCGATGCGCGCGCCACAGAGGCAGACCGACGTCACTGGCGTGAGCGCTGCTCCCACTACAGTTGATTTTGGTTCACCTGAGGCGCTGTATGGTGCGGCTTCACCGGGTAACGGAAATGCCAGAAGGGTTAGGAACGGTGCAGAATCGCAGGCTCCACAGCCTGGCACAGACTCAGGTGCTCGGTCTGAGAATACACCCGAAGTGCCAGGAGAAATACAACCAGCGAGACCTGTAACCGAGCAGGACCTGTCAAATCAACGCGCCGCCCTCACACGTGAGATAGCGCGAATGCCTGCTGCAATGGCGCGGGACATCTCGGAAAGTATGCGCGTCTTTGAAAACCGCAGACCGGCTTTGACAAATGAACAGATTGCGGGCGTTTATGAAGCGACGCAGCGTTTGCTGGAAGATAGCAACCGCACATCGCCATTGACGTTGCAGCAAAGGCAGCTACTCGCGACGGGAATAATGGACAACGCCGCCAGACCATCAGATATCGACCAGGGTAACCACGAAACTTGCAACGTCACCACGCTCGAAGAGCGACTCTACACCAGGAATCCTGAAAGAGCCGCAGCGATTACGGCAGAGGTTGGACTGACCGGCGGTTTCACAGGGCGCAATGGATTCAGAGCTACGCTCGACCGCGCATCCCTCCGCCCGGACAGCGAGGCGACTGTGCTGCCCTCCCGGGGTGATGGTTTGAGAAACTATGCCAGTCAGATTTTTGATGTGGCAGTGCTGAACGATTTTTATCAACGCGCCAATCCCAATGTCCGTTTTGTTCAAAGAGATCCGAGAACTGCCGCCGATCCCCGCCATATGACCAGAACTGGCGAGGGCATCCTCACTTCCGACAACGACCAGGTCACACCTGAAGCAGCCAGAAGGGCGAGAACTTTTCCAGGACTGAATCTCACGCGTATTAATCGATTGGGAGAGAATTTGGGACTGGAGCCAAATTATGTGATTGGTCACGTGCGGGCTGACGATGCGCGGGTCGAAGACGGCACTACCGTGGTCAGGAACGTTCAAGAGTTAGGACAGGCCCTGGAACGTGCGAGAGCCACGAACAATTTCCCGCTTGTTGTGGGTGTCGAAGTTGATGGGCCGATGTTCCGTGGCATCAGAGGACGCGGAGCCCACGTGCTGTCGATTGTTGGGTACAATCCCGAAACTCAGACCGTGCAGATTTCGAATCAATGGGGCAGAGCACAAGACCTGCAAAATGTTCGACTACAAGATCTCCACGATTCTATGTTTGTACGTCGCCAGAATCATTAAGCTACAAACGCTCCAGACTTAAATCTCGGAATTTGCAGGCTGGTCTCAGCGATACAGATGTTTTTTTGATGCAGACTGGTCTCGCTCCAATCTCGCGCGAGCGGGTGTGAAAGGTGACCATAAAGTCACAATTGCACCCTATATTAAAATTATCCCGAACAACCCCACCCTTTCAGAACTGCCGAAGAGCTGTTCGGATTGTCGCTCGCCGGCATTTGATTTTAGAGGTATTACCGATGCACGACTCAAACCAGGTTCGCGAGTTATTCAGAAAAATGGCAGATGGACTGGTTCTAAATTACGACAACCAGAGACGTAGCAAACTCGGCACGAAAGAAGATTGCCGAGCCCAGGACCCGAATTCAGACGTGCCTGTCAAATTCGCGGACTTCGGAGTTGGCTTACCACCACTGGCACAGGTTTAACTGCAACCAGCAGCCGCTTTAGCTCTCCGATGATTGATTGCTTTGAGCTGCTGATTTTTTGGTTGAAGATTTCTTTGCAGGTGCCTTCTTTGCAGATGCTTTCTTCGTAGTCGTTTTCTTTGAGGTCGATTTCTTTGCAGCTGATTTCTTTGCACCCGATGATTTTTTTCCGGCAGCCGATTTCTTTGTAGTCGCTGCCTTTCTGCCAGTAGCCTTCTTTGCTCCCGTAGTTTTCTTCGCGGCAGATTTCTTAGTGCCACTTGATTTTTTTGTGCTTGCGGACTTCCTTGTCGTCGATTTCTTAGTGCCTGATTTTCCAGCCGCTGAAGATTTCGTTGTGCCGGCCTTTTTTTCGGTCGAAGACTTTTTAGCTGTGGACGATCTTTTTGAAGCTGTTGAACTCTTTTTAGCGCCAGTAGATTTCTTAGCCGTAGAATTCTTAGCCGTAGATTTCTTAGCCGTTGATTTCTTTGCAGTCGATGATTTTGCAGCCGACTTTTTCTTTGAACCAGTAGATTTTTTGGAGTCAGCAGATTTCTTCTTCGCTGATGCAGTTTTCTTTTTACCGCCAGATGATTTTTTAGCGGTAGCATTACGTTTTCGAGTTGCAGCCGCGCGTTTTCCGACATCTTTTCGAGCCGCTTTCTTCTCGGATTCTGGAGTGGTTGTCCCGCCTCCGCCTTCCTTTTCGCCGCCACCCGTCTCTTTGTTCACCGTTGCCCAGGCACGGCGCTCGGCTTCATCGTCACCAACTCCTTTGTCCTCATAACTTTTTTCAATATGCTCAGCCATACGTTTTTGTTTGTTCGTATATTTGTCTTTGCTTCCGCGTGGCATAACTTCTCTCCTGACTGTAGTGGATGTGACCAGCTATCTACATCGAATTTATGGAAATCTCTTTCGTCGAATCAAACAAAAATTCGGCGCTAAGACAGGACATCTAAATCCCATCAAAAGTTCCTAAATTGAACGATAAAATCGGTCGCTCAGATCACCACAATCTGCAACGCTTCTCCGGTGCGAGCATCATCGAATCTTTGTCGTCGCATTTAAAAGCTTCAGCGAACGCATCCATGTTGGCCAGGGTTCCATTGACACGAAATTCTGCTGTTGGATGAGGATTTGTCTTTGCAATCAGACGCTCACGCTCCGGTCTGTAACTGGTTGCCCAGCACTGCGCAAAAGCAATGAAGAACTTCTGCTCCGGGGTAAATCCGTTTGCATCTTTGACGCGCGGTTTATCACCGAGAATTTTTTCCAATGTCTTATAGGCGATCGTCATTCCACCAAGATCAGCTGCTGCTTCACCTGAGACCAATTTACCTTTTAGATGAGTGTCTCCGGCGACGACGTATCCATCGTATTGATTGCGAATCAAATCAACGCGACTTTCGAAACGCTTCATATCTTCGTCAGTCCACCAGTTATGGAGGTTTCCTTTTCCGTCGAACTTGCTACCCTGGTCGTCGAAACCGTGGGTCATTTCGTGCCCGATTACCATTCCCATGCCACCAAGATTAGTGGCGTCATCGGCGTTCACATCAAAGATTGGTGGCTGCAAAATGCCTGCAGGAAAAACAATTTCGTTCATCTCGGCACTGTAGTATGCATTGACGGTATGCGCATTCATATACCACTCAGTGCGGTCGACAGGCTTACCAACTTTGTTCAATGTTCGGTTAAACTCAAACTCGTTTGCCCGCGTCACATTGGCGAAATAACTGCCATCGCGACTTATATGCAGTTTCGAGTAGTCGCGCCATTTATCTGGATAGCCAATCTTCTCGGCAAATGCATCGATTTTGATAAGAGCATTTTTGCGCGTTTCTGGACTCATCCATTCCAGTGTGGTCAAGTCGTTCTTCAGTACATCACGTAATTGGTGGACCAGTTCGAGCGCTTTCTTTTTCGCTTCTGGCGGAAATGCAGTGCGCACATAAACTTCGCCTACTGCTTCACCAAGCGCGCTGTTAGTTGCTTCGACAACACGTTTCCAGCGCGGTCTTATGACCTTCTTGCCTTCGAGCTGGTTTCCATGAAAATGAAAGTCTTCGTTCTCGAATTGCGACGACAGATACGGCGCGGCGTCGTCGATCAAATGGAAAGTCAGATAATCCTTCCAATCATCCAATGATACTTTTTCTAGCTGAGCATCAAGAACTTTGAAGAATTCCGGCTGAGCCACAGTAATGTGCTCGATGTTTGGGTGCCCAATGTCGGCGAGATATTTGGTCCAGGAAAAATGAGGCATGAGCTTATTGCATTCAGCAATAGTCATCTTGTGGTAGATGTTTTCTGGCTTGCGAGTATCTTCGTTCTTCATGCTGGCTTCAGCCAGGGTCATCTCGATCGCCATGATTTTTTTGGCTTTCTCAGCGGCGACCGTATTGCTATTGCCTAGCAATTCGAACAACTTTTGAATGTGTTCGATGTATTCCTGGCGCTTCTTTTTAGAGTCCTCATCAGTGCCGGTGTAATAATCCCGATCTGGTAGACCTAATCCGTCTTGCCAGGCGGAACCAATAAACTTAGTGCTGTCTTTAAAATCTTGCTCTGCAGTGAATCGGAACAATTCTCCGCTTCCCAACGTATTCAAGTGAGCAATTTCAGCCTGCAGTTCTTCAAGATTTTTGATGTCCTGAATGTTTTTGAACTCGGGCTGCAAAGGCTTAGCACCATCAGCCTCGATTTTCTTGGTGTCCATGCCGCTGTACCAGAAGTCACCAATCTTCTTCTCGGCACTTCCCGGCGCGAGGTCTGTTTTGGCGGCTGCATCTTCAAGAATTTTGTGGACGCGATTGAGATTTTCCTCGTTAATAACGTTCAAAACGCCCCAGTTCGCATACTCATCAGGAATGGGAGTGTTCTTTATCCAAGTACCGTTGGCGTATCGAAAAAAGTCTTTGCAAGGAGCGACACTTTTGTCCATGTTGGCGACTTTTATGGAGTCAGACTTGTCCGGGGCTGCACAGGCCGGAACCAACAAAGCGGAAATAATACCTAAAGTACCAGCAATCGCCGTGCGGCTGAGAAAATTCGATGTGCGGAGCAAAATAGACCTGCCTTGAGAAGTAATTCGAGAGGCACATTTTAACAGCCTGAAAACTGGTTAAATCGCCAACCGGGCACAAATATTTCAGCTTGTCGCATTTGGCTGCACAGGTCAAAATCAGAAAGGTACACCCTAACATCCCACAACATCAATCAGACAAGATTTCCGAAAGTGACTCCGTTCGGGAATATCTATAATTCTCGAAGTGATTGACAGAAGTGTATGGAAGTTCGGCTTTAAGCATGAAAAAAGTTTTTGTCAGCTGCCAGGCAATCGATGAGAAAGAAGCACAAGACTTCCTTCACGGACTTATAAAGGCGGGTTTTGAAGTTCAGCACTCTCCAGATCCTCCGTCACATGGAAACGACCCAGCCTGGGAAGGATGGTACGAGAAACGACTCAGTGAAACGGTTGCGAGGGCGGACTACTTTGTCGTCGTCGTCGATCGCGGATGGGACAGCTCGACCTGGATGGGAATTGAAGGAGAAGCGGCACTTTCTGAAGTTAGAAAGAAGCGCCCGCTTCGAATGTTTTCGTATATTTTATCCAACCGTGAAGTAACAAACCCGATGAGAAAATATCTTGGACAAGCCCTGCCCAGGGGTTCTCACGACGCCGTATCGTTTCTAAAAAACTACAAAAACGATTCGATTTGATAATAGACTCATTCTCTTCTCAAAAAGCACAAGATTTAGGCAGTACTGAACAACTGCCTGCGGGCGACGCATCTTGTTCTAAACCTAGCACACAGCACCATATACAGTGCCGGTGCGTTCAGTTGCACAAATGTTTAAAGACGACAGTGCAGCCACAAGTTCGTGCGGCTGCCCTATAACGTCGTTCATCCAGCTTATATGCGCTGGTGTTATTCGATGAATTCGTATTTTTTCATTCGCTTAGGATGGTCGCTAGGAATGCCTCCAAACGTATTGACCTAAACTGGAAGGATGCGAAACCTTCCATTACTTATATCTAGCAAAACTTTTCGTGAAAATCTATCCCTCCGACCATGGTTTTTGCGAGGTTTAAGATTAAGCCTGAGAACCGCTGATTATGAGACTCGATAGTGAGCAGGAGCGATGCCGTCAGACACGTCATCGGCAACGCCAGAGACCTTATCGTCATAGCTGACTGGTACAATAACTCGAATCAATTTCTACGGAGCACATCAATATCATGCGTCAGAAAAAGCTCGGCAACAGTGATCTCAGCGTTTCAGTGTTGTGCTTCGGCGCGAATGTTTTTGGCTGGACGGTTAAAGATGAGAAGCTATCATTTCAACTCCTCGACCGCTGTTTAGAAGCAGGAATAAATTTTATCGACACAGCCGATATTTATTCTGTCTGGGTGCCCGGAAATCAGGGTGGAGAATCAGAAACTTTGCTTGGCAAATGGATCAAGGACAGAAAGAATCGCGATCAAATAATCCTCGCTACTAAAGTCGGAATGGAAATGGCGCCAGGCAAAGTTGGGTTGCGCAAAGCTCACATCAAAAAATCAATTGACGAATCTCTAATGCGACTGAAAACTGATTACGTTGATTTGTATCAGTCACATAAAGACGACGAGAGCACTCCGGTCGAAGAAACGCTAAGCACCTACGCGGAGTTGGTGAAAGCGGGGAAAGTGCGTGTTATCGGCGCATCCAACTACTCGGCAGAACGTCTGAACGAATCTCTTAGAGTGAGCGCCGATAAAAAAATTCCACGCTACGAAAGCCTTCAGCCGTTGTACAACTTACTTGAGCGCGAGGAGTTTGAGACAAAACTTGCTCCGCTTTGCGCGAAAGAAAACGTTGCAGTTATCAGCTTCTATTCGCTGGCAAGTGGTTTTCTATCTGGTAAATACAAAAAAGATAAGGACAAGCTGCAGAGCGATCGCGGCTCTCGTGTCGAAAAATACATGAACGAACGTGGTTTCAGAGTTGTAGCAGCTTTGGAAAAAGTAGCGAAAGCGGTTGACTCCACACCATCAGCGGTGGCACTAGCCTGGTTAATGGCACAGCCGACAGTAACAGCACCGATTGCCAGTGCAACAAATGAACGACAATTAGAAGAATTGATCGCTTCTACCAGACTTGAACTCGACAAAGCCTCGCTGGACATTCTGAACGAAGCCAGCGACTACGCGGGATCTGCAGTGCGCGCCTAGATGCGTCTTGCTCAGTTTTTCTGCGCATGCGGAGTTCCGAGATACGGAAACTCCTTCAGAGTGTCCGTATGTGGCTTGAGCCCGTCAGGAGGAATTTCTCCTTTGGACAAAAATGCAAGGCGGGCGTTGATGACGTCGTCAGCGAAGGTGCGTCCATTTGGATACGCAGCCGGCTTGGACGGATCGAAACAAAGCATGTCGGGCAAAAGACTTGTGTCATCGATTGCTTTGATCGCTTCTTCTCGCGTGTAATCACCAGTGTGACCCATCAAGTGCACGAAGAGTTCGAGCCAGCGTTTGTAGTCATTGACCGGCTCACTGGCGTTGTATTCTTCTTTGGTTTCGTCGGTGTTGAAGAAGCTGCTCACAGATGGATGACCGGCCCGATCGACATGCACGAGCTGACCGTCCTTGCGAACGCTACAGCGCCCCCAAATGCGAATCATAGGGTTGGCTCGCAATTCGCTCGTCGGCAATTCGACAACCATCGAGCAGACGTTAGCCTCGGTGTTTGAATCAACACCAGTCCAGGGAAACTTACCAGGCACATATTTCAAATCGGTAAAATTCTTCTCCCCTCTTTCCGTGTACAGATTTTTAATACCGTCGTAGTCGAAGAAAAAAGCATCACTGCGTGCCCCAGCAAAAAATTTGTAATCACCCGCGGTGACAATATTGGGTGTCGGTCCAAAGGATACTTCCGCGTCAGAAACAACTTTCTCACCAGACGCTTCAACAAGACGCGACTGATCGCCTTTGGCAACGAATACGCTGAAAGTTTGTTTGTTCCCCTGGGGTTTTGCGAAAACAAAACTGAAGGCTATGTCATTCAGTAAATCGCCGTCATTGTCAATGGCCAAACGATAAATCGCATCGGGATGAAGAGTATCAGCTTGCGGATTAGCATTCAGAATCAGAACCGTTCGAGTTGCATCTTGTGGTGATTGGAATGCATAAAGGTCGCACAGATCAAGTCGCTGGTCACCGAGAGGTGGTCCTAAGCTAAGTCCCGTGAAATGGTTCGACATTCGACTTCTCCTGATGAAACGAATTGAGGACTGTAGTCAACAACTTCAAAGACGAACCGCTCGGCAATCCGATCGGAGGCAGCGACGAAGTGGCTACATTTTACGCCAATTAACTCTGTTTTTGCAGGCGGTCGATCAGGTCTGATATTTCGCTTGTAGGCTGCGGATAACGAGCCCGCAGAGCCATTACCAGAGCTCTTGGAATCGAAAGAGCGCTGCCGGAAGCGCGCCGTTCAGAATACAAGTTTTCATAATCATGCGGCACGCGCAGTGACCAATTAGTATCACTTATGGTGCCTGGTTCGTTATAAACATCTGTCATGCCCAAAAGATCCGGAAAGAAAATAGAAACGTTGCGTGCGGGGCTGGCAAAAAGATCAGCAAACATAGCTTCACAGAGAAGTTTTGGGTTGTCGACCAGCCCGGCTGCAAAAGCGTCCCGACTTGCTGAATCGGGCTCCAGGCGTTCGGACAGATACTTAGCACGGGCTTCGATTTCGCCAGACTTCTTCCACTCGTTGACTACACGCCATGCAGGTTTGGTATCGTGATTGCCGACCATAATCCAATCTGAAGGTTGAGCGTTTTCACTTCGGTATCCGTCCTGTGGATTCGTCAAACTCGCCTTTTGCGTCACTCGAAAGCGCCCGAGCGAATGCCGCTCCATAACGCGTTTCAATGGATATGGGCAAGTACTCAAGACTTCGCAGACTACGTCCGAAGCGGGCGATCCCTGCTGAGCCATGATATCAATCACCAGGTCTATCAACACCGAAAACCGCTTAACTTGCTCGTCTCTCAGGCTCACTACCCAGTCATCAGCGTAACGGGGTGTTGATTTATCAGTATTCAATTGCTCAGGCTCCGCAATTGCAAATGTCGCCAGAGTGCTGTGACCTTCCACTGATGGCGAGGCAAACAGACGAGCACCCGACTGCACCGCATGCAGTGCATTAGAGTCAGTGCTGTCGTACACCCACGGGCACACCAGTCCGTGTGGATGATCTAATCTGATGCCGTCGAATTCAACCAGCATCTTCTGTATGCGGCTCTTGAACTGGGCTAGCGCTGGACCCAAACTTGTGCCTTCTTCTTCAGAAGAGGTTGTCACTTTGACGGCGTTTTCACCAGACAAGTGACCTGCTGCCGCCACACTGGTTGCATAGTACTGGCGGGGGTCGAGAACTGGAAAGCCCCATGGTTGACCATCGGGGTTTGTGCGACTGGGCGGCGCTCCCATCAGGTAACCAGGCAAGAATAAGTGCCTGCAGCTCCACGTGTCACATGAGGAGTAACCAATTTGCAAGTCGCCGTAGAGTCGCAATCCTATATCGGCTGCAAAATTTTGCAACGCCTGATGTTGAGTGTGCACCACAAACTGACAAAAGAAATAAAAGCGTATTTCGTCGCCTCGCGTTTCGCGCAAATCAGCAATGCGAGCCTGGCTGGCATCTTCATCACCAGGTGCAGGAGAAAATAATCGCTGATCCAACTCAGACCACTGGCGCCAGTCATCGGTGCCGTAATCAATCGTCAAAACTTCGAATATAGCATCGCGAAATAGCCAATCTTCGCCTAGCGATCGTTGTGCTTCCGTCCACTCATTGAAAGAATTCCAGAGTGCGGGAACCTCGCGTTCGCTGTTCATAAACTTCTTGAACGTTTTTCGCAACGCAGCCTGCTGAGCACGCCACGCATATTTGTAATCGAAACAACCCCTGGTTGATGGGTTTGAAGCAGGACACGCGGCGACAAGATCGGCAACGGTGGCCATGTCCAACAGCCCGCACCACTCAGAATTTTCAGCGAGGGCTTTCAGTGAGATCGACAACTCACTCTTTGAAAAGAGTGTTCCATCATATGGTGAAGGATTCCCCTGAGACGTTTTTCCTTGCGGACCAAACTGGATTCCCGTGAATCCCAGCGAGCGAATGAAATGAATAAATCTGGTGCCACCCTCGGTGTAAGGAGAGCCTCGACCAACTTCTTCGTCGGCGTCACTTGGAAAACTCTGATCGTGAATTGCCAAAACTAAGCGGTCTGTTCCCAGCAAAGACAGTGCTTCTCGCACTTCCAATTGCACCGGGCAGTAGGTTCTATGTCCTGGTTTTTGCGGTGGATAAAACTTGATTTCTCGAGACTCTTTTGTAGGCATCTGAGTGTGATGGTCGTAGCGGCGCTGCATTACACGTGTGAAAGCAACGTTATTGTACAGTTGGAATTAAGCTGACTACTTCCAGCCACCCAATTTGTTGCAAGACTTATTTGAGCCGAATTTCAGGAAGCAGCACGACAGGTCGCGTCGTCGACACCATATTCAGTATCACAATTGGAAGTTCCGAACAGGCGCGTGCTCCAGTCTGGTGCCTCGAACGCTGTGAGACGCGGCTAATGAGGCTTGTCGCACATTGAGTTTCGTTTAGTTTCGGCGTCAAAACTGCGGCAAAATGCTGAATCGGTGATATATTGATAAGTGCGTTATCGGTGTGTCCAATCGTCAAACACCAGGCGCCAGTCAGGTCTTCGAGTTTATTAGTTTCGACTAACAGTCACAAAGTAGAAAGAGGTAATGCAAAAACTAGCTCTTGTAGGTTTGGGTGCGTCAGGTCTCTTTGCGTTAAAGGAATTAGCAGGAGCCGACGTCGAAGTACACGTATACGATGTCGGACCAGTCTACGAGAAGCGCTATGCATGCCCCATCGACCAGGGCAAACTGACTGTCTGCCCACCCAAAGCATGCAGCTATTGTGCCCCAGGGCAATCGGCAGGCAGCTGGAACGACTTTAAGGTTATTTTGTCAGCCTCTCCCGTGATCGGCGGACGTCTCTACGACCTGATCGGTCAGCAAGAACTGCAAAAACGGCTCGACACTATCCGCAAGACCATTCTCGATCACGCGCCTTGCGAAATTCCGGTCGTCAGCCCAAACGGCGAAGATTTGGAATGGATTAAGAAGAAAGCCACGATGGCGGGCATGGTCTATCACTATCAAGAACTGCTCCACTGCGGTTCAGATAACGCGCCAGCCATCAATTCAAGCATTCTTGATGAAATCATCCAGAATGGACCAAACATCATTTTTCATTGGGACACGAAAGTCGACTCGGTCTCGCGCAAAGGCGAACAGTTCGTCGTGCAACACTCGCGTTATAGAAAGCCGGGACAAGACGAGGGTTCAGGCACCTTCGACTACTGCATTTTGTCGGTTGGTCGCGGCGGCGCAACCTGGCTGACACAGCAAGAATTCTACAAGCAGCTGGATATCCACCCGGGTCAAGTCGACATTGGCGTACGAGTGGAGACTAGCTGCTACTTCACTGAAGAAGTCGACAAACGCTTCTATGAGCCAAAACTCTACTACCGAAGCAAACACGCAAACGACGTGGTTAGAAACTTCTGTTCGAACCCGAAAGGCTTCGTCACGCCCGAAAACCACCGCGATTACGTGCTGGTGAACGGACACTCGAAGATGTACGAGAAATCGGAGAACAACAACTTCGCGGTTCTCGTATCCAAAACATTCACGAGACCGTTTAAGGACCCCCAACTCTATTCTCAGACAATCGCGAAAATCGCCAATATGCTCGCAGGCGGTGGTCCGCTGATTCAGCGACTGGGCGACTTGCGCGCAGGGAGAAGAACTAAGAGTTTGAACAACAATCTGATCAAGCCGACGCTGGAAGCTGAATGTGGAGACATCTCACTTGCGTATCCGCATCGAATTTTGGAAGGTATTATTGAATATCTCGACGCGCTCGACAAAATTTGTCCCGGTGTCGCCGATGATGCCACCCTTCTTTACGCTCCGGAATGCAAGAGCTACCCAGACTCGATTACAGTCAACAAAAACATGGAAACAACCATTCCGAACTTGTTTATCATCGGAGACTCCAGCAGTTGGACGCGCGGCGTGGGTCAAGCCGCCAGCAGCGGTCTCCTCGCAGGTGAGGGTGTTTGCAAGAAATTGAAAGAAGCGGTGAAACCGGCAGCAATTGCAGCGGCAACAGTCGCTTAAGGTCAGCTTCAAGTCAAGAATTTCTCGAGAGCGGCGAGTCTGTGCTCGATCATTTTAAGCTTCTTATTTCACGCAACAAAAATGTCTCCAGAAGCACAAAACAGACGGTCAGCACCACATACGGTGATATACGAAGCTTCTGCACCGCTTCCAGTTCGCAAGAAATGAAAGAATAAAATCGAAGCAACTTGCCACTACAGCTAGTTTGAGTTGTCACGCCAGGGCGGGGCATCGTCAGCATCTTCATCATATTCATGCTCTAACATTTTCTTTTGCAGAGCAGCATATCGAGACATCAAGGCGGCCACATCTGGATGCTCCGAGCCGAGCGATTCGCTCATGCCCAGTCCCCATTTGTAGAGTCGATCGGCTTCATCGAAATTCGCCTGCTCTTCATACAACTCCGCCAGATTTCGCAGTGCTTTTGCAACGCTAGGATGCTCCTGACCGAGATTTTCCTGCGTAATCGTCAAAGCTCGCCAATAAAGCGGCTCGGCTTCCGCAGTATTACCCTGATCTTGATAGACTTCCGCCAAATTATTTAAAATCTCAGCGACGTGCATGTGATTGGGTCCCCAATCTTTGGTGCGAATCTCAAGAAGCGTTTTATATAGAGGTTCGGCCTGGTGATATTTGCACTGCAAATGAAATAACAACGCAAGATTGCTCAAACTCTGCGCAGTACTTGGATGCTCCACTCCAAGTGCGTTCTGGCGAATCTTAAGAGCTCGCCAGTGGACCCGCTCGGCCTCTTCAAACTTGCTCTTCATACGGAGCATTTCAGCTTGATAGTTCAAAATTGTTGCGACACTGGGATGCTCTGCTCCCCAGTTGCTCTCGGCAATCTTCAAGGCTCGCTCGTAAAGTGGCTCGGCCTGGTCGTATTTGCCGGAGGCGTGATAAACCAGTGCGAGATTGGTCAGGTCATCTCCAATACTCGGATGCTCCTCACCCAGCACACGCTCCCGAATCGAAACGGATTTCTGAAAAAGCGGTTCTGCCTGGGTGTACTTACCGTGCGCCTTATAAAAATCTGCAAGGCTTTCCAGAGTGCTTGCTACGCTCAAATCGTCGGGCTCTGCGGCTGTTTCGAATATAGCCAACGCTTGCCGGAAAAACGGTTCCACCTCTGCATATCGCCCCTGAGCGCGATATACCATCGCGATCTTGGCGAGACACTCTGCCGCGCCAAGCGATTGCTCGCCGTCGCATTTTTCACGCAGGGAAAGTGCCGATTTGTAGACCTGTTCTGCTTCAGCGTACCAGCCCTGGGTAGTGTAGAGATCGCCCAACGCCATCAATATGGCAGCCTTAACAGAGTCTGTGCTGCCGTCGCCACGCTCTTTACCTACGGTTTCGGCTTCGACCAGCGCCTTTTGATACAACTTCTCGGCGTCGCCATATTGCAGCAATTCGGCCGCTTTAGCCGCAGCTTTTATATATGAATCCCAATTGAGCGTCTCTTTTGTACTTTCCATCAGCAGAAATCCTTTGCTGGACCGAACGATTCTTATATGCCCACTCGAATCGAGATAGTATAAACAGCACCTCCTGACATTTCACGAATCATGCACAGCGACCAGCTACATTCGTTCTACAGACGAAAGGTCGCAATTTATGAAACGAACCCAGCGCGCAATCGCTCTTTGCTGCTGTTTTTTTCTTGCTGCTTATTTGGGTATCAATGACGCCCGCGCTCAGGAACACTTCAGGGTCAAACGTCCAACCAGCGGCGATGACACCAGTGCACTTGTCACTAGAGACAACACTCAGACTCAGACTGAGACTCAAGCTCAGATTCAAGCTCCGATTCAAGCTCAGATTCAAGCTCCGACTCAAGCTCAAGCTCAAAGGCAGAATCCGTCCGAAACTCAGAACCAGACTGCAATGCCGACCCTACCGGAGTCATCAGCTGTTCGAACACCTCTGCACGCAATTGCAACTATGGACCAGGAGATGCTTACTGCTGCGCAACCGACACAGTCTTTTTACAATTCGGTTGTACGATGGGAATCGAAAAATAGCCCTAACTTGCAATCGATGTCGGGCACTGCCGGCAGTGCACACCACGGCTTGAAAGCGCACCTAGGCGGTGCATTCCACGCCATTCGCTCAGTGGCTGGAACAGTTGCCTCAGCGTATGTTCCGATCACGGTGCCCAAACAACCCGATCAAGCGTATGCAGTACTCAGGGTCAATGCCGGTCATTGCCCGGCGATGGTCGATCCCGCGTTTCAGATTCCTGTTCGCTGGTGGGACGATCTTGCACGCGAACAGGGCGACCCTTATTTCGGTCCACAGTGGAGCCTCTGGCTCAAAGCTGTAAAGGATGTCTTCGAATCGCGAGCCTCTGAGCTGAAATACACACCTGGCTCGGCAGCGCTCCACGTAATCGTCAATCCGAATGGGAGCATATTCAACATGTCACCTTATACTGGTCCAGAACGAACGAACGGCGACAAACCACCGAGCGAATCAACGCTTTTACAACTGCGCGACATGGTGGGCATCGTAGGTGTGTTTCCGCCGTTTCCAGTCGGCACGAAAGTGCGTTGCTACCATCTCATTTTTGATGGTTCTTCTGGAATATAAAGCAAAAAATGATGGATGAACCAACAGTTTGTGAACTGTTGCGCGCCAACTGGAGAAATCTCGGCAAAGGTCATAGGGTTGTAAAACAAGACTCAGCTGAGGTGCAAATGAACGCCACCATCGATTCGAACACTAGCAAACCAGAGGAAAAAATGCGCTGGAGCGCTAAAGTCACAAAATCAAATCTCGTCACACTCCTCGTCTGCTACGTAGCGCTCTCACCAGTCTTCGGAATGGGTCTGTACAACCACCTCCTGTTTTTTCCTTTTAAAGAGAATTATGACCTCAAGGAAGTATTCGCAAAGATCGAGACAGCGACAAACTCAAAAAAGAGTGACGTCACCATAGCTAGTGGCAAGGAAAAATTGAACGGTTGGTTATTCAAAAAATCCGGTGCTAAGAAAATTATTCTTGTCAGCCATGGCAACGGTGGAGAAATCGCACACAGATTGCTGCTCGTCTCACCCATGCTGTTCGCCAACGCTTCAGTGCTGCTTTATGATTATGAGGGCTATGGCAGAAGCACCGGGCAGCCCTCGGTAGCGGCCCTCAAGCAAGACGGGCTGGCCGCCTACGATTATGTAGCCAACGAACTGCACTATACACCCGACAACATCGTTGTATTCGGCGAGTCGCTGGGGTCCGGCGTCACAACATACATAGCCGAGCATCGAAAAGTCGCCGCAGTTATCATCCAATCTGGATTTTCGTCGCTCAGCAGCGCAGCAAAAGATAGGATATTCTGGTTGAACTTTTACCCCCCAGTTGCCTTCGATGGCGTCGAGATGGACAACCTCGCTTATTTGCGCGGTGCTCACCCACCTGTTTTGCTTATGCACGGTGACAAAGACACAGTGCTGCCAATCAAGAATGGATACAAGATGTTAGCTGAAGCCAGCGACCCGAAACGATTCGTCAAATTTGACGGCTGCGGACACAACGACGTGTGCGTGGCAAAGAATTTTGCGCCCAGCCTCACTCAGTTCATCAGCGAACTTCCGTAAAGGCTGCACCATGCTCTACGCTGGCTCTCCATGCGGCGATTCCTTCCTCGCACATATATCCAACAATGATCAGCGCAGCGAGCGGGTCAGCCCAGAAGAACCCACAAAATGCGCTGAGCATCAAGCCTGTAGCAGCAGCTAATGCAATGTATGCGTCGATGCGATTCATGTCTGACACGTGAATCAATATTTGATTCTGCAGAGCGTGACCAATCATGCGTTTTTTGCGCGATAGCGTCCACATAGCGAAGTAGGTCAGCCCCAGCCAGAGGATGCCCAGATAATTCTCGGAGTAATGCTTGCTAATCATCAAGCCAATTACTGCCTTCGCGAGCAGATACAGCGTTGCCACACCATAAACAACGGCGATGACCTTCAAGAAAAAGTGATCTCGGCGTCTGTCGATTCCATTCAGCTGCGACAACACAACTCCCGACGCGAACACATGAATCAGCGCGACCATTTGCATTCCTATTATTGCCATCGATGGATGCGCACTATTAGCGAGCGACAATACAATTAGCCCGGATAAATTCCAAGCCATCGTCCAGATCTCGAACTTGTTGCCCTGTTTGGCGAGCACGAGGCGATCGGCGGCTAAATCAGCGTTTGACATGTGTCCATTGTATCGCGGTTGAACTGCTAGCTGAACAGCAAGAGTGCCGATAACGTCTTAAAAAGTCGACAAAACGTGGTAATAAATTAGCAACATAAATGTGCTCGAAAACCGTCCAGTTAGCCAGAATAGACGATTTTATCAAAGACATTTTGTTGCCGTATTTTCCCGATTGTTTGCCGCGACGGTTGCACCTAATCTTTAGGCAAGCAAGAGGAGGCACCGGATGCCAGACACGATCATCCATGAGTTGAAACCTGGGCTTGAGCCGCAATCGCCTGAAAAGGCGCAACCCGAAATTGATGCGGTGACAAGGAAGCTGTACGAAGACATTGCACCATCAATGGTCAAAATCAAAGTGGATGACGGCTCGGGTTCTGGATTCGCAATCGACCGGGACGGAGACATCGCCACTGATGCGCACGTAGTTCTGGGCAATCGTCACTTCACGGTGATAACAAATGATGGCAAGGAACACAAGGCTACGCTGAAAGCCCTCGATGACGTGAACGATCTGGCGATTGTGCACATCGAGGGAGAGTTGCCTAAAGATTTGAAGCCGCTTCATCTTGGTTCGAGCAAGGATTTGAAACCCGATCAAAATGTGTGGGCATTTGGTCATCCAGCCGGTTGGGACCCGTTGTACGTCGCGCCTGGATATTTTCGAAAAGCGGAAAAAGGACAGGATGTCCTGGACGCAGAAAATGATCAAGTGCAAACCCATGCAAAGAAAGTGCTTGCCGGTTTGACGCCCAAAGAGAAAGAAGAAGCCGACGCCGAATTGAAAAAGCCAATGCTGAACGCACGTGTGAACATTCAGCACGGAAGTTCAGGCGGACCGCTTGTGGATAAGGACGGAAACGTAGTCGCCATCACAGATTTGAGCAATCTGCAATCCAATTCTGACTTCACTCCGGTTGAATCGCTGATCGCACTAATGAATCAAAAAACGCCGAAGTTCAATTTCACACATAAGACGATCGATGGTGTTCCAACTCTTACAGACATCTCTCGCACCGCCAGCGGTGACTACAGAGCACCATTTGTCGACAATATTATAGTTATGGGCAATGGAAAGAAAGACACGCCATCATCTCTGATTATTCCGGAGATGCCGAAAGATGGCACGCTGAAATTTAATATGTAGTGAACAACTCGCTCATTGAATTGCGCCAGCGATAAGTCGATTAATTGCCGGATCAGGTGCTGTGTTCGAGCGCTGGGTTCGAGCGTGGCATCCGGTACTGCTCCGAACTAGGCCGGTTGAACCGCCCGAACTTCAGCAAGTCGTTTAATCGAGTAGTCATCGTCCCAACAAACAGCGGCTTCCCAAGCAGCTGAAGCTTGAGACGCAAAATCAAAGGTGTCGCCGGTCAATCCGGCGGCATTGTGCGGCAAAACCAGATCAAGATCGGGAACGTCGACATGTGCTTCGTCCCAATCGATCAGTGTTACGCGATCAGCGGTCATCAAAACGTTAGCCGCACTATTCGGATTTCCATGAACAACGCACGTTTGACGCCCAACAAGACGAGCCCATGCTGCACGACATCTGGCTACACCTTCTGCTGGCATCAAGCTGAGATCCACCCTCGTTCCACGCTCGGAGTGCAGCAGATCAATCGACGATAACCAGCCTGGACGCTGAGGCCAGCCTCTGGTCAACTGATGAAGGCGGCGCACCACATCCGCGACACGACGCCAGTCTTGTTCAGTCTGAGGCGGACCGCCCTCCACAAATTTCATCACCACTAATCCATCTACAAATAACCGCCCATCCAGTGTGGGGATAGGCACCGGCACACTAAACCCTTCACGGTCAAGGTGTTGAAGAAGCGCAGTTTCCCAGGCGAGATCAGCATCACTTCTTTTTCCAAGACGCCCGACGGCAATTTGACCTTGAATGGACACGCTCCACACGTCGTTCGCAACGCCTCCAGTGAGACGCTTCATACGAGTTGCATCTGCACCCCACTGTGCCAGGTTTTTCCATTCAGTTGTTTTCATGATTGTGCACGACGTTCAAGTCCAAGAAGAATAACACTGCGGGCAATCAACGAACAGATGCGAGCGCCCGATATAGACGCTCGCATCTGCATTTTGTTGGTTTGGTAAATAAATACCTAGTACTCGCCTTTTCTCAAAGCGCGACGCTCTTCGTGACGAGATTTGTGCTCGTCTCTGCGAGCATTGCGCTCGTGTTCAGCAGCACCAACAACGTCACCTCTGGCAGCGTCACGCTCAGCCTTGATTTCTTGCCCTTCTGCGCGTCGTTCATTTTTTGCGGCAGTATCGGCGTCATTGGCAAATGCAGCGCCTGCACACGATGAACACAAAACAGACGCGACAAATCCGTAGACCAATAGGTTTTTCATGCGTTATTTCCTAATTGAAAGTGTTAGACGTGGATCTTGTGCCTACTGTCGTGCGCTGGCACGAAAAGTTCCACTCACAAAATTGGAAATTTCCCATGAAAGAGAAGGAGAAGAAGGCTTCTTAATTAGCCGTTCAATAAAGCGTTGTTAAAGGTGTTGCGCAAATCAAATCTTGCGGTCATGCGATCGCCGGCTGCTCCAAAAATCGCAAATGCACCGTCTCGAGTGTTGCCGAGAATGTCGCGACCCATAGTGAATAAATCGGTCTTGCCTTCATAGTAGTTGCCGACATTATTTCCGGCGTTGAAGAGGAAATTCGTCGCGGCGACACGAACATCGGCAGTTGAACCCTGGGTGGCGTCAGCTCTCAGTTCGTTCATGTCTTCCATCCTCCAGACTCAGCTATTGCGAGGCGACTCCCTTCGCGTGTTTAGTTCTATACTCGGCTGAGCAATTTTGGACAAACTTTTGAAATCTGATGGCAATTAATCTTGGCAGCAGCTAGAAACTGACCGCTAACACTAGCGAACAGCTAACAACTAACGGCTGGCAGCTCGCTTCTGGCGACTAAAAGCTGAGGCTTGGCTGGTTCAGCGACCAGACCACTCCAGGGGCTGGGAGAGTTCGAAACTGCCTGGTATAGCTGGACTGTTATATATCTCTCTTAAGGTGTTCAAGTCTTTCGGCTCGACCGAAAGGGATTTAGGGACAGCCTTACCCTTCATAGCAAGTGACAGTTCAGCACCTGCCATGAGGTCGTCTTGCCCGTTGCTGTGGCCAAAAATGCCGACTGCATGACCCAGTTCGTGCAAAAAAGCCACCTGTAGGGCGTGTTCAGGGATTTCTGGCTGGTAGAAAGTAGGGCGCAGCATCCAGATCTCGACGTGAATGTTGCCCTTTTTCGGTGTCGTCAACCTGGTAATGCCAAGCACGCCTGGCAAAAGCTTATTCACCCATGTCACCTCAACGTCGCAGCTCTGGGCACTATCTGCAACCGGCTGCAGCGGAATATAGCGGTTCCACTCGTTGATTCCCAGCTGCAAATTTTTCTTCCAGGACTCGGGAGATTCTGCTGGCAACTTGATTGTTATGGGGAATGAAATCCAGCGAGCGACTGTATTGCCGTCGAACTTTTTGACGGCAAAAAAGTAGTCTCCCGCTTTTGGATCAGATGGAATCGTGTCGATCACCGCCTGCACTTCGGGCGGATTGACGGCATTTGTAGACTTTCCCCCAGCGTTTTTTGCTGGACGCAATTTGCTCTTATCGGGAGCGCGAGCGCCTTTCACAGACGTATGAGTTCCTTTCGCAGGGGGCTCAATGGCGCTGGCAACCAAGCCATTAGGATTGGCGTTTTCGGGCGAGCCCATCTGTGGCGCACCCATTACATTCGCCGAACCCAGTCCGGCAGGTTGCTCACTTGGTCCGGCAGGTTGCTCACTTGAACCGACTACCGGCACTGAGCTGCCCGCCGACGAAGGTGCACTGCCACTTACTGGCAACTCAGCAATTTTTTTTAGCGGTGCTGCGGAGCGCTTTACGCTCTCAGTTGCAGTCTTCGGCTTCGAGTGCTGTGAGTTTGCCGACGAAGCGTGAGGAGGTACAGGTATTGGTGCCGATTGCGAGTGGGGCTGAGTATGGACGGGTCCCGAGTGCGCCGAAGGTCCGCCGTGTGCGCCCGAGTCAGCGTGTTCACCCGAGCCGTTGGTATCAGCAGATCCGCCGGAACCGCTCTGTGAGCCCAATGCCTGAGCGACAGCGGCTAGAGGCTGTTCCGACTCAGCCTGCGCTGCCGGAAAAGGAACCGCACTGGGTTGAGCGGGTAGACCAGAGCCGTCGGCAGGCTGCGACAATGGTGCATCAGCAATAACTGGTTCGCTGCCAGTGGAACTCGATCGCGAACCGCGCCCACTCTGTGGAGGCGTATTCGTATGACCGAACGCACCTGCACCTCCCAACTTTGCCTCTAGTTTTGAAATGCGGTCAGACATCGAGCCTTCGCTCTTCCCTCCTAAAACCTCTTTCTCCAGGTGGTCGACACGATCTTCAACTTCATGTTCAGGGTATGTAGATCCAAACGCAGTTTGTTCGAGCTTCATGACTCGGTCTTCATCGCTCGAACCTTGTGCGGGAGCCTGAACATTCGTGGCCCAGCCCTGACCACCCGGTGGCATCGCAGGCGAGCCGGGAGGACGCGCAGGCACCGCAGGCAGTGACCTGCCGTTAAAGTCCGGAATCATATTTTCATTGGGATATCCCGAGGGTGGGCGAGCTGCCTGAGAAGTGGGGTATACCGGACGTGCTGCCGGGTAACCTTGCGATGGCTGCTGATACCCCTGCGCAGGCGGATATCCTTGCGGTGCACCAGCGCCCTGAGGCGGGTAGCCACCCTGCGGCGGTGCATATCCCTGGGGCGGATACCCCCCGGGGGCATAACCCGGCGGGGCCGCGTACCCTTGAGGTGGGGCGGCTCCTTGCGGGTACGCCGGAGGATAGCCTTGCGGCGGGTAAGCGCCTCCAGGCTGCTGATACGCCGGTGGATAGCCTTGCGGCGGATACCCGGCGGGATAACCTTGAGGCGCGTAACCCGGATAACCCTGCGGAGCACCATAAGCAGGAGGGTAAGCATAACCTTGCGGCGGTGGGTAATAACCAGGCGGATACTGATATCCAGCGGGCGGATAAGGGTACGGATATCCGGGTTGCACCGGATATGGTGACTGCGGAATGCCTGGTGGCTGACGGTTACCTGACACCGGAGAGCCATTCACACGACCAAGCGGATTCGGGCTGGGAGGCGGAGCCGCAGCGGTCGGAGTGCTGTCGGTTTTTGCTTGAGAAGGATCGATTGCTTGCAGAGCAGGCGAACCAGCGGCAATTGCCGTCAGTGACAAGCCAGACGAAAGCGACAATGATGACACTACAAGTGACACCAATCCCAATTTCGTCAAACGGCTATTCATACTAATTGATAAGGTCAGCGGTTAATTCGCCACCAACGCGAAGGCTAGATTGCAATTCCAGCACGTTGTCGTAAAAGACTCTTCGCATCACGTTTTCTGGCTTAGTAATTACTTCAAGAAGGATCTCGTAGACTTCCGGATCTAACTTTTTCAGATAGTCGCGACTATCTTTCACTGAAAATGCGGCTACACATTCAGCCCAATATTCGTGCTTACTTGACCTTGCGTAACCCGAAATGAACATTCGCTCGGGCACCTGTTGTGGTGTCAACAATTCAGACATGCCTTCATACTCAGGCGGCAGAGGATGCCTGGCATTGCACAATTTCACGCGAGCTTCGTACAAATCGCGAATTCTGTTTTGCGTCGCTTGTGACAGACAAAATTCCAATTGGTGACCGAATTCGTGCGCAACAACGAGATTGATGCGCACCTCGAGATAAGGCTTAATACGTGTGGATACCACAGCCGAGGAACCGAACTTCGCAAAAAGGGTAATTTCCTTTTCGAACTCTTCACGGTCCAAAGTAACATAGCCCGTGCGCACTCCCGTCACTCCAGCGGCGCCATGTTTGACGTTGCCGAGCATGCAGTTGCCTTCGCTCTTTCTCACCACTTGCAGCACGCCGGACGCAGCCCATATGTTCATACTTTCGCATACATATTTTTTCTGCGCTGTTTTGAGCTTATCGAAATCAGCAAAATATCGAATGATTTCGTTGTCGCTGTAAGACTTGTCCTTTCGATAAAGCGGGCGCACAAACTCGTGCTTGAACGGTTCACCGGTGCTTTTGTGACCTTCAAAGATAGTCGTTAATTGACTGTTCTCGTCTAGCTTCACCCGCGCCACTTTATTGACGCCGTCACGCATGTAGATTGTGCCGTCGTCTTCCATCTCACCAACAAGACGGTGTTCAGCCGTTCCGATGCGTCCGTTAGTAACGTTCAGCGACACTCCGTTGTAAGTCAACTTGCCTGTCGGACCGTTGGTCGCAGGAGGCAACTCCAGCGCCATGCCGTTAATGTCGATGCCGCGGAAAACGCATCCATGAATCTCTTCAATCGGCTTGGTAATCTTCGCCTGATTCAGATAGCCGTCCTCGAACAGATACCCGACCGGGTTTCCGTCCATGTAGACCTGACCATAATCGACCACAAGCATGTGCCCGTGCAGTTCCAGAAACCCACTAGGTCCGCCCAGTTTATTCGGTTCAACAGAACTCACAGCTGTCATATCCACTCAAGAAAGACGTTCCCGTAGCGTAACGGGGCTGGCTCGGTAAGCCCGATTGTATCAAGAAGTATAGGGGCGAGAACGGACTGTTTAAAAGTCCTCCGATAAGGGTGGGTAAAGTTTGGGGAAAACTTAATCGGAACCCCGTATAGGCAACTTGTCAGGCGTTAGTATTGAGAACGTGAAGTCCACAGACAGTCGCTTTTCATCGAATGGCCCGGTTACCTCCGGGCAAATATTGCTGGCGGCAGCTATTGGCGTCTGTATCGGGCTGGTTGGCAATAAGTATTTGCAAAGCACAGCGCCGCCGCCGAAAACGGCTGTCGCCCCAAAATCCACCGTCGAACAGATTCAGCAGGTGGGAAGGGACATTCAGGCGAGCGCTCAGCATATTTCAGTGATTCCAACCCTGAACAAGCGGATGAATGTGCTGCTCATGGGCGTCGACTCGAACGGTCGAGGCACCCAGCGTTTCACAGGCACCCGTTCCGACACGATGATTCTGGTCAGCATGGACCCGGAAAGCCAGAAAGTCGGAATGATTTCGATTCCGCGTGACAGCCGACTCAAGCTAGCTGGCGATCATGGTGTCGACAAAATCAACGCAGCACACGCTCTGGGCGGACCCAAGTTATCGGTCGAAACGGTCCAGGAAAACTTCAATGTTTCGATCGACCATTACGTGGTCATCGACGCGGCGGGCTTGAAAAAGGTCTTCGAGGTACTCGGCCCCATCGAAGTGGTCGTCGAGAAACGCATGCATTACAACGACTGGGCAGGCGGATTGCACGTCGCTCTCGAACCGGGCGTGCACAGATTGACTCCAGTTCAGGCTGAAGAATACGTGCGGTTCAGGCACGACCCACGTGGTGACATCGGCCGCACGGAACGCCAGCAATGGTTCATGCGAGCGCTGGCTAACAAATTCAAAGAACCGTCTGTTATTTTGAAATTGCCCGATCTCTTCAAACTGGCAAACCAGTACGTGGTCACAGACCTGTCGCCAGAGGAGATGGCCCGCATCGCCGCGTTCGGCAAAGACATTAAACCGAACCAGATAAGCACTGCCACGCTTCCGGGTCATGCTACGTGCATTCATGGAGGCAGTTACTGGCAGCCGGATTTTGACGGCTCAGCAGTAATTTTGAACAGACTGGCAGGCAATCCGATGACACCGGGTGCGACGACAGTGGCGGCTCTTCCGTCATCTGTTCCATCGTCGATCCCTTCCAATAGCGCTTACGCTGCCACCACCCCTGATGCTCTAAGCAGCAGCGAGCCAACCACAATTACGATTAAATATCCGCGGGGCTTTGAGAAAAACGCTCGCGCTTATGAAAAACAGCTTGGTGCCGCCGGTTACAAAACAAAATACGTGATGCGCGCTGAGACTGGTGACTGCCAGCACGAGCAAATCGTCCAAAATAGCTACAAAGCCGATGACTTATTGACGAAAAAGCTGCTTGAGGCGTCGCCGACGCTATCATCTTTTCCCATAGTTGTGAATTTAGACGAGCACGCCGCCTCAGATTTTGTTATTGTTCTCACGGCAAACACAGTGAAGCCGGTGGCGCCGCCATCTCTTGAGAAGCGCACCGATTTGACTGCGGTTGGCCAGTAAAACCGACTTCGATAGAGATCCAAATGGTGCGTAACACCGGCATTTTTCCTCTGCAGACATCGCTCGTTGCCTTTCTGGCAGTTTTGTTGAGTTGCCTGCCGCTGCTGTCCAGTTGCACTCAGGTAAAGCCTCAACGGCAAACGGTCAAAGCAGATATTCGCATCAAGGTTGAAGACCCGGTCGTGCAGAGAATTACGGCCATCACTGACCGTTTCGACCTGGAAGCTTCGGGCAAATTTAAAGGCGGATCATTTATGGTGCGTGACAAAACGCTGAAGTTCGCACCTGACACCACTTTTACTCTGAAGCTGACACTGCCCATCGAAGATCCCAAAGTTATCAGCACCAAAGGTGCCACCGGCGAATTGGTCACATCACAGCCGATTTCAATAAATGGAATTCCTGCGCCGGAAAAACTGATCCTGAAAAAAGGCACCGTCACTGGTGACGTAGATATTGTTCGTACCATCGGCATTTTCATCTTCAATGTTCTGGAAAATCAAAATGTCTCAGATGAAGGCGGGGGCGATTGGAAGAGAGCCTTCCAACAACTGACGATTAATCGTTCTTCGCTGGTTCTGCGCCCGGACTCGAGCATGGATCTCGGAAAACAACACATTCATATCGGCAAAGATTCGCAGCTTGAATTCAAAAACCTTGTTGTTGATTCTGATTTTAATTACACCGGTCAATGCATTGTCGATGTGAACTTCGCCAATCAGAACACTTATCGAGGCACCAAAATAGATATCGATTTCAACGGTGGCTCGATGCTAATCAATTTCGACGCGAAGCGCAAAAACGGCATCGTTACCCTGAGCGCACCCGGCAATCAAAAACCAATCAAACTCACCGATTGCATTTATCGTTTCGGAAAAGAGAAGGGGTCAAACGCCCGCGCCAATACGGTGCTGCTCAACGAAAAACGTTTTGTCTGGCAAAAGACTGAAGGAACGGACAAGCCTGCGATCCATTTTTCAGCAGACATGATGTTACAGAAAACTGTTCTGCACATCCTCAATACCAAATTGAATTTGCTCGCCAACTTTCCAACGTCAGTGCCGGCTAAACTCGACATCGACCGCAAAGAAGACGGCTTGATGGAGACAAATTTCAATACGCCTAATCTGGTGCCCGCTGCCAATGCCGATATTACAATGCACCGTCAGAATGAAGACGTCAACGTCAAGCTGGCCGACGCACTGGTCGGACCAATTTCGATTGCAAAATTTGGCGATTTGCAGCTATCGCTAGCCAACGGCAACGCCAAGCTACGCGAAATCAGTTGGGGCACCGACGAGCACGGATTCAAACTTAGCACTGCCGGTGGTTCAACGCTTTCCATAACGAAAGGCATGTCGATGGATCTCGTCAAAGATCAGGAAGGTTTGACATGCACACTGCCCATCACGTTGAAGCTCGGGCAGGCACAGCTTACCAGCAACACGATGAAGCTCGGGCTTGCCAACCTGAACGGCAACATGGTGATGAATATAGATAAGGGTGTGGATCTCGACGGCAAAATAAACTTTTCGGTCGCGAACTCGAACCTGTTTGGATCGAACAAAACAGATGTAAGCGTGAATGGTCTCAGCGTCGATTCGAAAAATGGAAATTCAAGCGCTCAACTGAGAAACTGCAGCATTGTCGTACCGATGGCGGCGCTGCAAGACCAGATAGAAGAACACTTGCCGGACGACAAGGTCTTTCCAATCAACAAAACCATGCTTGCAGAAAGGAAATGGCGCTACCGTAACGCAATCGTAGAAAGCATGACTTTGCATAATCCGCGACTGGACAAAATCGAGATGACGTCTCCAGGCGTGGCCAAGTTCACCGCCAGTGGTGACGCCGATGCTAAAGGTACCATCGAAAAAGGCGGCATTCTCTCGGTCATCAAAGGTCCAGCAAAGTGGGAGAAGCGCCCATGGTCAGCCTCAGCGCATCTGATTGGCACCGGCGTCGTCAACTACAAAATACTTGCAAACGACGCTCTCAGTAAAAGCGAACTGGACTACAGCGCTTCCATCGACTTGCCTCTGCCGGATGACATCGACCTCGATTGGTCGCAAGTCAACGACGGACTTCTAGAGAAAGCAGAACGAAACGCCGTCGTCAAAAGTATTCAGAAATTGAAACCGCTGCACCTCGATTTTAAAGACAAGCAAGTCAAGCTCTTCCCCAACGGGCAGAAAAACTTCAATGCTTTGAAGTTGAAGAATCTCAAGTCACACCCGGTAGCATCTGGTCTGCAACTTGATTTTAACGCTAGTGCCAACTTCTGATTTACTTCAACTACTTAAGCTATCGGAAAGAGCCCTAGAATTTCGAAGGTCCGGCGTAAGTTGAAAGAACCCCCGAACTAATCGGAGGCTCTTCAAAGTTTTCTAGAATGAGTTGACTGAAGTCGACTAGATCATCTCTTCAATCAATTCATCAAAGATCTTCTTGTCCAATCCAAGCGGTTGCTTAGCGACAGGACCAGCTTTGAATGCAGGTTCGCTGTCCTCGTAGATTGGCTGCTCGCTCTTGTAGAGAACGCCCAGAGGAATCTTGTCGCCCCATTCGAACGATTTCGCCAGAGCTTTGTGGAAGTCTCCAGTATCCCAGTTTTCGTCTTCCAACTTGTATACACGCTCTTTGAAGAACGGGTATGTATTGACTTTATTGTAGGTGACGCATGGGCTGAAAACGTCGATCAGCGAGAAGCCGCGGTGTGCGATACCAGCCTGAATCAATTCAGCCAACTGTTTCGCTTCGCCACTGAATCCACGTGCTACGAATGTAGCGCCTGAAGTGATAGCGAGAGCGAGCGGATTCAACGGTGACTCGAAGTTTCCGTTTGGTGTCGACTTGGTCTTCATGCCGATACCAGTTGTTGGTGAAGTTTGACCGGTGGTCAGACCGTAGATCTGGTTGTCCATTACAACGTAAGTAACGTCGAGGTTTCTGCGCATCGCGTGGATTAAGTGACCGACGCCGATACCGTATCCGTCTCCGTCACCACCTGTGATGACTACTTTCAAGTCTGTGTTGGCCAGGTGAGCACCAGTCGCGACCGGAACGGAACGTCCGTGCAAGCTATGTACTCCGTAGGCGTGGATGAAACCAGGCAAGTTCGACGAGCAACCAATACCAGAAACGATCAACAGATTTTCTGGTTTGATGCCGAGTCTTCCGGCTGCAGTTTGCACTGAACGCAAGACACCGAAGTCGCCACAACCTGGACACCAGTCAGGATCGACTGGTCCTTTGTATGTATCTAATGGGAGTTCTATAACAGTTGCCATCTTTTATCCTCTTAAATTTCTGCGATTGCAACGACTAGTCTTGCTTTTCGAATGAATACGTTGCGCCAGTCATAGTGCCGATTCTGATTGTTCCACCTTTGTTGCCGGTGGTGCGCTCAGAAAGCTCGACGTTGTATACCGGTTCGCCGTGACCATTGGCTGATTCACGAGTTACTTTGGTTGGACGCAGCTTTTCAGCATAGTGAGTGCGCAGGTAGTGATAAGCGATTTCTTTCGCTTCCAACTCGCTCAACTCAAGGTTGATTGCTTTCTTGGCGATATGTTCTTTGACGCCTTCGACGATCATCATAGGCTCCATAGGCTCACCATCGTACTTATTGATGTGGTGATCCATGCTGATACCAGTTTCGCCCTTGATGTATTTCGCCATCATGCTGGTGAAGTTGACTTCGACTGAAATCTTCTCTTTAGCTTTGGTGAGAATCTCGCTCACTTCTTTGGCATGGAATGGAACGATCCATTTGATGCAGAGGAAGTTTGTCTTGATTCCCTGTGCGGTAAGAATTTCAGCGGCTTCTTTCACGGCACCGTATGTGGAGCCCCAGCAAACCAGCGTCACATCAGCGTCTTTTTCCCCACCTAATTGCGGAGCTGGAATTTCTTTCAAGAGATTTTCCATCTTACGCATACGCTTCTGCATGATCATGCGACGTACAGGAGGTGAAGTGAACATATCTGAAATCAGGATGCTCTCTTCATCGTGGTCGTCTGAAGCGTTTGTAAACACTGTGTTCGGAGTACCAGGCAAGGCGCGTGGTGAGATTCCAGATTGAGTGAATTTGAAGCGCTTGAATTTGCCGTTCTCTTCAGGATTCCACTCCTTAACGATTTCGCCACGGTCGATTTTAGGGTCGAAAGTGAACTTGTCGGGATCAACGGTTTCAGGGTGCTCTGACAAGAGCAAGTCGGACATGATGATGACCGGCAGCTGATACTTGTCAGCATAATTGAATACGTCGATTGTTGTTTGATAGGCGTCCGCAACGTCGTATGGATGAACGATGATGCGAGGGAATTCCCCTTGCGAAGCACCGAGACACTGATACAAGTCGGCTTGTTCAGTCTTGGTAGGCAGACCGGTTGATGGACCGCCGCGCTGTACTTCAACGCAAACGACCGGCACTTCCATAATGCCGGCCATACCAATTGCTTCTGTCATCAGCGCAAATCCACCACCAGCAGTAGCGCACATAGAACGGGCGCCAGCGATGCCGGCTCCGATTGCCATGTTGATTACAGCGATTTCGTCTTCACCCTGCTTGATGCAAACACCAGTTTGTTTCTGGTGGTTGACCATCCAGTGAAGGATAGTCGAAGCTGGTGTCATCGGATATGCCGAGTAGAATTTGCATCCGGCTACTGTAGCGCCGAAAGCGATTGCTTCGTTGCCTGTGATGAACGGACGACGTCTCTTGCTGAATTTCCATTCCGAAGTGAATGTCTTAGCGTTCTTCTTTGCGTATTCGTATCCAACTTTCAACAAGCTGACGTTGAGGTCGATAACCTTCTGACCTTTGTGGCTGAAGGTATCTGACATAACGCCAGAAGCTTCTTCCAGACCCAGGTTAGCGAGGTAGAGAATAGCGCCGACAGCAACCGTGTTTTGCATGATTGGCTGCAATGCGCCGTGCTCTTTTTCGACTTCTGCGGTGATTTCTTTCATTGGCAAAGGCAGTACTTGAACGCCTTTCTTGACCAGTGAAGGATCGCATTTGAATTTGTCTGAGTTGAAAACGAGCACGCCACCTTCTTCAATTTCTGAAGCGTGGCGCTCGATTGAATCTTGATTGAGGGCAATCACGGCATTCAAATGATCGCCGTGTGAATAGACCTTGTCTGCACCGATACGTACTCGCAGCCAGATGTGTCCGCCGCGGATGATCGATTGATAGCTGTTGTATGCATACACATGAAGGCCGAGTCTGCCGCATGTTTTTGCTAGGGTGTCGCCGGACTTGTCCAGACCGTCTCCGGCTGCCCCTGCGATTCCGATTGTGACTTCCTGCATTTGATCTCCTCACCAAATTTATGTCAGGACTTTGTTTTAGCGCCTACTCGTTGCCGAATAAATGAATTGCAGTTAAATCGAACTTGCGAATTCGCTGACTACAACTGTGATTCAGCCGCTTGCTACAGCGGCATCGCTATGGGCGTGCAATTCTGAACTCCCAGCGTATAAAGATAGCATACGGATGGCAAGTGAAACACTTGACGTAACGCCAGATTGAGAGCTAGTGCGACGAGTATTGAGCCGGATTCTGTGCGGTCACAAGCGCGGTCTAGTGCGATGAACCATGCTCCACGGCGTGTTCAGCGCCATGTGCTCCCGTTTCTCCCTCGGCAACGGCAGCGGGTTTTAAGCTACACCAGTAAACAATTAATCCAACCAGGGCTGCTCCGACCAGCAAAGCCAGCATGGACAGAACAGAGTCATAGGCGCTGTTTTCAGGAATGGCGTCGGCAGGCACAGCGTGGTCATCGTGACCATGGTCGTCGCCATGCCCGTGACTGTCGCCGTGTCCGTGGCTATCGCCGTGCGCGTCAGTGACGTGCTTCTCGTCTTCAGGCTTGTGAGTGACTTCGTTGTGTTCGTCGGACATTCTGGAAATTCCTCAACAATTACGGTTTTATAAAATATGCTGCCAACGTCAATACTGCGACCCATCCGAAGATAACGAGCGCATATTGCTGACCGCGACCTGTCTGCGAATATTTCAAGAACTGCCCGAGAGCCGCTGTAACAAGACTGAGACCGTTGACGATATTGTCGACAATCATCATGTCGACGAAGTTCCAGACGGTCTTGTAAGCGCGCAGGACTGCTTCGTAGAAGCTTGTGTACATTTCGTCGAACAACCACTTCTTGTATGAGAAGTTGTAAATTCCGCTGACAATCGGCGATTTGCTGTTAGCGATAGCCGAATTCCAATTGAGCTTGCCTTCCCTGTACATGAGGAAAGCCACAAACCATCCCGCTGCGGCGACTGCAACGGACACCAACATGATCAGTCCGTTGATGCCTTCAAAGTGTGGATGCAGGTAATAGACGAAGCTTCCGAAAGGATTTGCAAAGACTCCACCTTCTTCACCACTCCAGTTGATGCTGGCGAAAGAGTTCAAGTTGGCGCCGAGGAAGCCTGAAAGCATGGACGGCAAAGACAACGCAATCAACGGATAGACCATGGCTGGTCCTGAATTGTGCGGTTTCACGTCGCCGCCACGGTATGTGCCGGAGAAGGTCATGAAGTAGGCACGGAACATATAAAACGAGGTCAATCCGGCGGTGAGAATCATCATGGCGCCGATGCCATGATTAAAATTCCATGCCGACGCGATGATTTCATCTTTAGAGAAGAAGCCGCTGAACGGCGGGAATCCTGAAATCGCAATGCAGCCAATCAAGAAGCAAAGGCCCGTGCCTTTCATATCTTTCTTCAAGCCGCCCATCTTGCGCATATCTTGCTCGCCGTGCAGACCGTGGATGACGGCGCCACTGCACAAGAAGAGCATCGCTTTAAAGAAAGCGTGGTTGAACAAGTGGAAGAGACCGCCGGTGAACGCCCCTGCGCCAAGACCAACGAACATGTACCCGAGCTGCGAAACGGTCGACCAGGCAAGCGTTCGTTTGATATCGAACTGGCTCATGGCGATAGTGGCAGCCATGAAGGACGTCAAACAGCCAATGGAAGCTACTACGAACAAGGCAGGCTGACCATGAATCTCCGGTGGCGCCACCCAGATCGGGTAAGCACGAGCCACCAGATAGACGCCGGCAGCAACCATGGTGGCGGCGTGGATCAAAGCGGAGATAGGAGTCGGACCTTCCATCGCGTCTGGCAGCCATGTGTGCAGGGGGAATTGAGCCGATTTAGCCATTGGTCCCATGAACATCAAGCAGGCCATCACGAACAGACCGTTAATTCCCCAGTAACTGACAGCGCGGATGTCATAGGCACGTTTCAATACTGCAGCCAGGTCTGGACCGCCATTCATGCCGTAGAACGACAGCAAGGGCGTCTGCCCCCAGAGGTTTAGCGGCTGCCCTTGAACGAAACCAGCAGTGATGGCAAGCAGCATCAAAATGCCGATGAGAAAACCGAAGTCGCCGACGCGGTTAATAACAAAAGCTTTGACGCAGGCGGCAGCAGCTGAGTTTTTGTACCACCAGAAACCGATCAGCAAGTAACTGCAAACGCCGACCAATTCCCAGAAGAAGAACATCTGGAACAAGTTTGTCGAAATTACCAGTCCGAGCATCGAACCGGTGAACAAGGATAGATAGGAATAGAAACGAGAGTAGCCGGGATCTTCGCGCATATATCCGTGCGTATAGATTTGCACGAGCAAGCTCACGCATGTCACGACGATCAGCATCATGGCAGCGAGGTTGTCAACGAGCACTCCAACGTGCAAGTTGAGCGAAGCAGAAACGAAATAGGGCATGTCAAGGACGACACCACCCGTGACACCTGGTTGATTCAACGCGTAGAAAATAAGCAGCGAATGGACGAAACCGTAAATGACAGCGCCCACCGAAAGGCACATTGACAACGGCTTTGAGCGCCTCGCAAAGAGGATGATCGTCAACCCAACGAGGAAGGGCGCCAGGACAATCCAACCGGCATTAGTAAGAAAAGACTGCAGAACTACTTGCGAAAACAAACCGGTACTCCAATTTCAAAGTGGTAAGTCGACTCACACTACTTAAACGTTACACAATATACATGCGCGAACACGCTAGATAAAGGAAGGTTAGACCGGTGTGAAAAGATTCTTCGATTCAATAATTCTTCAACTTGGTTTTCAACAGAAAAGAAGCGCACCAGCGCCCAATTTAGCTCAGAATGCTGAGTTCAGACCGTAGACTTTCAAACTTCATCAAACTATTTAGTGTAGAGACGCCGCGCCGACCCCGATATACTTGATGCCGGTTAGCACTGACGTTATCAGGATCATGACACAAGCACCAAACTTACTAAACATCTTGCTCTTCGTGCCGCTGGCAGGCGCATTCATCATCATGTTGTCGAGCGAAACAGCTGCAAAAACAGTGGCGCGAATAACATCGATAGTCATGTGTGTCGCGGCTGGAATGATGGCTTTTCAATTCAACCCGAACCTTCCAGCAGTGCAATTTGAATCGAAAGCTCACTGGATATCGACACCATTCCCACTTGAATATTACGTCGGTGTCGACGGCATGAGCTTGTGCCTCTGTGTACTGACCGCTGTTGTCACGCTGCTTGCAGTCTATGCAAGCGGAAAAATCGGTGAGAAACGACCGAAGCTGTACTACAGCTTCGTGATGCTGCTTACATTCTCGTTGATGGGAGTGTTCTGCTCTCTCAATCTGCTGCAGTTCTTCATCTTCTACGAATTCGAGCTGGTGCCGATGTACTTCTTGATCGCCATCTGGGGCGGTCCAAGGCGCGATTATGCAGCTATGAAGTTCCTCTTGTACACCTTCTTTGGTGGCGTGCTCATGCTGGCAGCGCTGCTCTACCTCTACTTCCAGCTCGCAGCAGAAGGTCCTCAGAACGCTACCTTCAACATTATCGACTTGACGAGACTGGCTCCACAGCTGCCTCCGAACGTGCAAGCGATTGCGTTCCTCGGATTCTTCCTAGCGTTTATCATCAAACTTCCTTCGTTCCCATTCCACACATGGTTGCCGGATGCGCACGTGGAAGCACCAACCCCGATATCAATGATTCTGGCTGGATTGCTTCTCAAGATGGGCGGATATGGCTTAATCAGAATCTGCATGGGATTCTTTCCAATCGTGCTCATCAAGTACGGCTGGATGGTCATGGCGCTCGGTGCGTTCAACATCGTCTGGGGCGCAATGGCATGCCTCGTTCAGCAAGATATGAAGCGCATCATCGCCTTCTCCAGCGTCAGCCACATGGGCTTCTGCTTGTTGGGAATCGGATGTCTCTCGGCAGCCGGCATCAGCGGAGCGATCTTCCAGATGCTCAGCCACGGTATTGTCTCGGCCGCACTGTTCTTCCTGGTCGGCGTCGTCTACGAGCGAACGCATACACGCTTGCTGCCAGAGATAGGTGGCGGCTTAGCGAAACAGATGCCGATGGTCTTCTACTTCTGGATGTTCTGTGCTATGGCCAACCTTGGCTTGCCAGGCTTATCCGGATTCGTTGGTGAAGTAGCTGTTTTCTACGGCTCGTACACATCGTGGGTCGCACAAGCGAGCCCAGACGCAGAAGTGACGCGCTTGTGGATCTGGCTGGCCGCGACCGGAGTCATCCTCACGGCTGGCTACATGCTCTGGCTCTTGAAGCGCCTTTTCTACGGACCCGAACAGCCGAAATGGGCAGGTCATCTCACCGATGCCACCGGCACGGAACAAGCCCTGTCCTGGGCGATGTGCGCAATGATTCTGGCGCTCGGAATCTGCCCTAACATCCTGGTCAAAGAATATGGTCCAGTTGCTGACCGCATTGCCTACACACTTCAACAGCGATTGAATCTCGGCATGATGGAAAATCAGCGCCCGGTTCAATAGCCTTTAGAGTTGCGGGCTGATCAGTTGGATTTCGACAACAGCGCCGTCTGGTTGGACGGTTTCGTATGCTACGGTTTCGTGTGCTACGGTTTTGAATCCGCGGGTTTGCCATCGGACGGCTTCTGCTCTGGCGGCGATTGCGCAGGTTTTTGATCAGGCGGCGACTGAGCCGGCTTTTCTTTAGGCAGCACGCGCCCTGAAATCGCCTGGTCGACGCTTCTTCCGATACCGTCAATCAACTGAGCTGAAGAATTTGCCTCATAATATTTGCCAAGACTGATTGCAGTAATGCACTTCAGCTGCTCTCTGGCAGCCTTCTCGCGAGCCAAATCCACGCCGACGACATCGACTTTCATTCTGATGCCGCGCGCCCGCAACAAATTCAAATACGCGCAGGGATCGCCGCCGCACGTGTCGGCACCATCGGTAATCAAGATTACTGTTTTCGGTCCGACGACACCCCTGAAATCGTCCTCAGCAGCCAATCGCAATGCGTACATAATCGGAGTCATACCGTATGGCTCGATCTGGCGAATGCTTTTGATAATGGCACCACGGTTGTGTTGACCGATCGGCACAAGTAGAGCAGTCTGCTGGCAATCAATTTGCGCAAGGTTGGAATAATTTTGTCCAAAAACGCGCAGCCCAATGTTCACGCTGTTTGGAATGCGGCTGAGCGCGTTCTGCAACACCTCTTTTGCTGCGGTCATCTTCATCTCGCCGCTCAACTTCTCTTTCATGCTGTAGGAAGCGTCCAGCACAAAAAGAATGTTCGCAGGACCGTCTTCCTGCTCTGCGCCCCCGACAAGGCTGTCCTGAGCACAAACTGGTTGCGCAACAGAAATCTGGCCCAGCACCGTACTGACTGCCACCATGAATGGTACTAGGAAGTTTTTTTGGATCGATGAAATTCTCACGGTGCCCTTAATTAAGTTCTAGTTGTACGGCGCTCTAGTCTGGGTTTCAGTCGTTCTTTTTATGGTGTTTTTCTCTTTTCTTCTGCTCTTTCGCGTCACTGTTTTTATCGCCGGCATTGGCAATTTCAGCTGGTGATTCAATGCGAGCAGAAACGTCTTCGTCAATATGTTTGGCTACAATTGCTCTCCTGCTAATCGGCACTGGTTTGCCGGTTTTACTGAGAGTTCCCCATATGGTGACGTAATAAATTCCTTCTTTACCGTCTTTGTTGATGGGCACTTTGCCGTTGAAGGTCAAACCTTCCACCTTCACTCCTCCGTGAATTGGGATGTCGGAAACCGGCTTGGGATCGCCGCTTCCAGCACCGCCAGACATCGCGATCAGCGGAGCCGCCAGGGCTACAGGCGGAACAAAAACTCCTCCGGCAATAGCAGCGATCACACCTGCGGCGCGAAGCGCGGTCATGGCGCCGCTATAATCTTTGGCTGACTTCGTGGCATACGCAACATAGTCTAAGGGCGGGAAATAAGGCAACGCTTCATCAGATTCATCGGGAACAGAGCCGAGAACTTTATTAGCTTCCCAGGCCAGAGTGATGCGATCGAATTGATATGGTTGCATCACCACGCCTTTGATTTCCAACTTTTCACCCAGAGCGACTTCCTTTGGCAGATCCGGAATAATTCCGTGATTTGTAATCACTTCAGTCACAGCCAGAATTTTATCTTTAGCGGGTGTCCAGTTTATGCACAAACCGATGTTCGTAGCATCTTGATTTAGAATCGCATCCCGGTCGTCTTGCCGCGACATAAGCGTCTTCATTAGCTCGGCAACCGCGGCTCTCGTCGGCGATTTGGCGAAAGTGTCAGGCGTTTTGTTAGAGACGATACTTTCAGTTAGAGCACCAGTGCCACCATTGACGGTGTAACGACGATCTGGATTTTCACCTTTGAGATTGGCATGCGAGATGACGTTGCGTTTGCACAATTCATCATTTTGCTCCTGAGCGAGCTTGTCAGCCAGAGGGTCAATTGTTAGAGGTCCCAATCCAGACCTGGAGCGCTCGGAGTTTATAAGCTCCAGCATAAAATCTTTCATGTCGGCAAGGGTCGTCGATTGCTGGTTTTCCTGGCGTTGGGCAATTCCGCCATAGTAGTCGAACTCAGAAGAAGTTTGGTCACTCGTCATGAGCGGATTCCCTCCAAGTGAACTGCCAGGAAAACCTCCGTAGCGAAGATTGTCGATATCTGCGGTCGGCTCGTCATCATTGCCAAGCAACGTTTTCTTCAACTGTTGGGTGCGATCGAACAACGATAGATCGGCAAAACTTTTTTGATAAATCGCCGTTTCGAGTTTCGTCAGTCGTTGCTCAATGGGACTGTCACTGTAGCTTGCACCGAATGTTAGATGCTCCATACGACCGACTGATGGATAGCTGTCACCACCCGGAGCCTTGTTATCTGCGGCACCGCCACTGGTTGCATTGGGAAACGGAACGTTGCCACCGGAGTTGGTTTGCTGGAACGGACCGGGACCAGTCGGTATTTGAGCTTGACCGGGTGCGGTAGCCTGTCCCGATGCGGCAGCTTGTCCGGAGGCGGCAGCTTGTCCAGAGGCGGCAGCTTGTCCGGAGGCGGCAGCTTGTCCGGGCGGAGGAGCCTGTCCTTGACCTGATCCGAAAGGTTTCGCCGAACCTGGAGCGGAGTTCGATGTCTTTTCGTTCGCGGCAGGAAGCGGCGCCGCCTGCGCTTTGCCTGGCGGTGCAAACAATTGCGAGTAATCTTTAGGAGCCGGTTTAAGCGAGCCGGGTTTAGGATCCGCTTTAGCGGAGCTGGCTTTAGAATCCGCTTTAGTGGAGCCGGCTTTAGAATCCGCGGCCGCAGAAGCTCCGACAGCATCGCTCGTTGCAGCGTAAGCGATCGACAAATTACCCACTGCCAGATACGGCAGCACGGTTGAAAGTGCCACTATTTTGTGACGGCGAAATTGAGGCTCAAAACTTTTCATCACGTCACTTCGACGATGCTTCGCTCTCCATAGTTTGAACGATTTTCAAGAGTTCGGGGCGCCCATTAGCCAAACGCTCCAAAAATAGCAAAGATATGGGGAGAATTCATGCAGTCTCCTCCAGATCAGAATTAACTGATGATGCTTCCGATGGCACCCTGCCGCCCAGTTTTCCCGCCACTCTGTCGGTGCGAATAGAACAATTCCGGCTGACAGGCTGTGCAAATATCGGTTACATCGACCTCTGCAACTCCCGATTCGAGCAGCTGCATTGCGTTCACGGCTTTCAAATCGGGATGCGGCACGCCTTCTTTGAAGATCACCAGGTCGTCCAGGTTGCTGACTGTCGCCTTCAGCTTCGTCACCACTTCGTCGCCGGTAGGGTAGCAGCAGCTCCCGATCGCGGGACCAACTGCTGCGACGATATCTCCGGGTTTCGAGCCAAACTGCTCAACCATGAGCTTGACGCCGTTTTTTGCTATGCCGCCCGCTGTTCCCCTCCATCCGGCGTGCACGATGCACAGAACTGGAGTTCTGGTATCGAAAATTATGACCGGCACGCAATCGGCAAAATGAAGCAACACTGGGCGTTTATGCTCTTTCGTGGCGATGCCGTCGACTTCCTTATATGTATTTTTGTCGTCCGCGATGACAACGATTGCTGAATGCACCTGCCCTGGCACCGCCAGCCGCCTGGAGTCGAGCCCCAGCGCTTGGCAGAGCTTGTGGCGATTGCCGGCGGCATCAGCTCTCGACTCATCGGTATCAAGATGTCGACCGAGATTGAAATCATCGACCGGCGCCGGGCTATTCCCACCCAAGCGTGTCGTGAAGGCGTGCACAAGATTCGTCTGGCTGGTGAGCAATGGCGACTGGTTAAGAGTCAGTCCGTTGATCTCTCTGGTCAACCATGAGTTCTTTTTAAGGGCGCGTTCTAGAGTTTTGCTCAATGTAGTGAAAGTCCTCCACAGATATTTATAGCTTGTCCCGTGATTCCGCGCGCGGTGTCCTGGCAAAGATATGAGACTAGATTCGCCACCTCGATTGGCTCTATGAAGCGTTCCTGGGGCACCGAGAGGCGGGCGATTTCTAACGATTGCTCGCGATCGATGTTGTTCAGGCGGCACCACTCCTCGTTATTGAGCTGATCGCGGGCCATTTCGGTGTCAACCCAACCAGGGCAGACTGCATTAACAGTGATACCGTGCCGCGCGGTTTCCAGAGCCAGTGACTGTGTCAGGCCGATCAAGGCGAATTTGGAAGCGGAATAAGCGGCGCCATAAGGCTCTCCCGACTTGCCTGATATGGAGGAGATATTCACTATGCGTCCCCACTTGCGCTCAATCATCAAAGGCAAAACTGCTTTTGCTGCCCTCATCGCGGCAGTCAAATTTATCTCCAGCAAGTTTCGCCAACTGGCAAGATCTTGCGAAACCAGCGCTGTTGCCGAAAAGACGCCAGCATTGTTAACGATGATATCCAGTTTTCCGTGTGAATTTTGTAAGCGTTCGATCACACTCTCTAACAAATCAGGCTCGCCGACGTCGCACTGAAATGTCTGGCAGGGGTTAGATGTAAGCGCTTCCAGAGCTGATTTCGTCTCGGTGAGGGCTTCGTGATTGCGGCTCAAAATGGCTACCCTCGCACCCTGCGAAGCAAGATCGAGAGCGATTGCCTTGCCTATGCCGCGGCTGGCCCCGGTTACAAGAGCGACACGGTCTTTTAAGTGAGTCGTGGTTAACAGGCTAAACCTTCTTGAAACTTGCAACTTCAGGCACCTTCACAGACTCTCCACAAATGTGTTTGCGCAGCCCGAGCCCTGCCTATAAGCTTACAGCAAGTCACTCTCCATGGTTCCTAAGAGGTCTTAGGAGACTCTCAGAAACATACTTGGGAACATTGGTAGACTTTGAATGTCTTTAGGTTCAGATGGCATTTGATCCCTGCAGGGCACTGAATTCCAAAGTTTGTTTCATTGGTTTGACTCTCAACTACGCGTTAGACGATGCCGTGAACAGTAAAACAACATCTCTCTGGCAAGGTAAGGAATAATGAGCACGTTTAAATTTCACGCCAAGAAAACGCTTGTTGCCGGGGCTCTGTTAATGAGCCAATCAATATATCTGACACCACTGCCGGTGCTCGCAGATAGTTCAGTACGTTTGGCAGGACAGACTATGTTCACAATTCCAGCCGCCGGTGGCACTTCCGCAGACCAGCGCGCTGAGACAGTTCAAAACAATCTCGATAACGCTCTGGTCGCAGCTAAAGACCGCAGCCCGTCCGCAGTTAATATCACATACGTTAAAGGTTTACCCGTAATCACACTTGGTGGTTACCAGGTAATCACCATCGATGGTGCCACCGCGAAAGCCGCAAGTTCCACTCCTGCCGTTCTGGCAAACAAGTGGGCGAGCGCTTTGCGAGAGTCTCTGGCTGACCAGGGAAGTGTGAGCAGCTATGTATCGCAGCTAACCGGAAGTTTCGCCAACAGCGCTCCGCCAGTAGCAGCAGCGCCGCAACAGCCTCAAGGCATGCAGGGAATGCCGCAAGGGCAAGACGAGTACAACAGCGGCGGTGCAAGACCGGCTAACTATCAGGGTTCCGTCGGATACCAGAACTTCAATGGTCCTGGAAGTGCTCAGTACGGCGGCGGTGGCGGGTATCCTCCACAGGGTTACAATGGTGGCATCGGCGGTGGATATCAGCAACGTGGACACGTAGCCTATGCTCCGGCGGGGCTGACAATGCCAATCAGTTTGCAAACATCAATATCGACACAGGTGGCTAAGCCAGGCGACATGATTCAAGCGCAAATCGCGCAAACAATGTATCTCGGCGATGCGACCATTCCTCAAGGCTCCGTGCTTACAGGCACCATCACTGATGCCGAAGCAGGACGCCGCCTGAGCCGCTCTGGCGAACTGTCTATTAAGTTCAATCGCCTGCGCACTCCTGACGGTATCGAAACTCCGATTACAGCCCACCTTGTTGGCGGAATCGGCAAATATACAGACAAAGGCAGCGACACGAGCGACACCGTTCGTGGTGAAGGCTGGAAAGCTAAAGTCGGTCAGACAGCCATCCGTGGTGGCGTAGGAGCCGGTGCAGGCGCCGCCCTCGGTACCGCAATCGGCGCCATCGCTGGACGCGGAGGTGCTGGAGCTGGACGTGGCGCATGGAGCGGCGCAGCCATCGGCGGCGGCGTCGGCGCGGCAAGCATGCTGATGAGAAAAGGAAGAGACGTAATCATCCCATCCGGAACTCAGATGCAATTGCAACTAGATGCACCCGCCTCAATCGCAGGTGGTGGAATGGGTGGTCCTGGCGGACAGCTCGCCACACCATACGGCGGCGGGATGCAGTAAACATCAGACTAAATTCAAGGGCTCCTTCGGGGGCCCTTTTTCTATGAAAAGCTTTTCGGATATCGAGCGGACATCCTTGCTAAAATACCCCCGCATCACCGACCTTGACGAGCCTTATCATGCAACGAACTCTCATCTGGCTTTCACTTATTGTGCTCTCTATAGTCTCAACTACGGCTGTTGTAGCCAAAAAGCCACCGCAATCGCCGGGACCATTCGTGCAAGCCGCCAACAGCTTCATGCAGACTAACCGCTACAAAGACGCGGTCGACAATTATTCCAAAGCGATCAAGCTGGATAAGAATAATCCCGCTCTGTATCAGCAGCGAGCTAACGCCAACATCCAGATGGCAAAACCGAAAAAGGCAATTGGCGATTTGAACAAAGCGCTGTCACTCGATCCGAACGACGCCAACACATACAACCTGCGGGCAAGAGCCTACGACGCACTGAGCAACTACGAAAAGGAAATTGAAGATCTGAACGATTTGATCAGGCGCACACCTGATAATGGTGTCAACTTGCTATGGCGCGCGAAAATCAATAACCAACTCAAAAACCCCAGAGAAGTAATCGCCGACTGCGACCGAGCCATCAATCTCGGTCTGGGGCGCCAGGATCTGGCTGACCTGTACAAGCTGAAATCAGAGTCGTATAAAAAGCTGGGCAAGAAAACTGAAGCCAAACAGGAATTGGCTAAGTACAATTCTCTGCAGCAATAGACCAGGAGACGCGATGACGCCGTATCAAACGCAAAAACGCACGCTTGCAGCGTGCGTCTCGCAAATATGGGGCAATGCACAAGACCTTGTAGTTCTTTAGAGCAGAGCATGGTCTTGCTGCAGGTCTGGCAAGCCTTAGAATCGTTCATCCGGTTGCCACTGATAATTGTGCAGTCCCTTTTGCACATAGTGCTCTTTCACGATTTTCTTGTTGTAATCGCCGTTTGGTTTGATCAGCACGTCGTAATTGAGTTTGTCTTCAGTCGGGTGCCAGGTGTGAATGTGTGTGCTTCCATCAGGATTTTTGATAATAGTCTCGCCCGAACCATCAGGACGCTGGATTTTACGTCCGTTTCCATCAGCAGAATCTGTGATTTCCTTGCCGGTCTTGTCTATCGTCTTTTTGGAGCCGTCTTCGCCTTCCAGAACTCTATTTCCCTGACCATCAATGGTTTGTGATTTAACTTTGCCGATGTCCTTATCGGTTGGCTTGTTCTGCTCCGCGTAAATTGTTTTCTCATGACCGGTCGAATCTCGCATTACTTGATTGCCGTTCTTATCGTAGTTTTTGACCTCACCATCGGCAGTGCGTACTTGCTTACCACCGGCCGCATCAGTCGTAGTACTGTTGCGAACGGTGTCGGTACCATATGTGGTGCTACCGACTTTTATACCCTTTGCTTGCGAGCGATCCGTGGTAGCCTTTCCGTCTCCATCAACCAGCTCAAGGTGCGGTAGATGCAGGTTTTGGGCTTTATTCATCTTATCGATCTGTTCATTTACTTGCTTGTAAATCTTTTCGAAATCCCTGGAGCTATGCAAATCTCTATTGAGCTCACGAGCAGCCTCCTGATTGTTGCCACGCTTCATCTCTGTGGCGATCGATTCAGCGTTGTATGTTTCATGAAGCTTAGTCATTCGAATATCCTCCAAAATCAAATGCCCGCCGGCGCCATCTGCGATTTTCTGATTGCGTAGGGCTTATGGAGTTAAGATACATTCAGGTTTGTGAGATTCTCATGAGAAGGCTCGAAGTCGCCCCTGTTAGGGTTTAAGCCGAAGCAAGCGATGCAGCTCAGAATCGAAATGGTTGGCGAATGCACGTTTGACCTTTTCGTCAAAAGGCTTTGGACCGCCGCTGATGCTTCCCGTGTCCCTCAGTTCCGTCATCAAGTCGCGCCAGGAGAGGTGCTCACTGATGTTGGCTTCGGTATACTTATCGCCGCGCGGACTGAGGACACTGACGCCACGGGGCACGAGTTGAGCCGCAAGGGGTATGTCCTGAGTTACTACCAGGTCGTTAGTACTGGCGTTGTCGGCAATGTAGGCGTCTGCAACGTCTGGACCTTGTTCGACCTGTACAACACTAATTAAATTGGTTTCGGGAAGCGCCAACTTTTTGTTGGCTACAAAAGTCACTTGAACCTTTAAACGCTGGCTGGCTCGCAGGACGATATCTCGAATCGGTCCCGGGCAGGCATCGGCATCAATCCAGATTTGCAATTGGTTCTAATACCTCAGACGCCAGTGCGGGTAACGACCCTATGTCTTTTACACACTGGCTCCATCACATCCTCGTAGAAGCGCGTGAGCAGCATCTGCTTTAATGCGGGGTCCAACATCGGCTCCAGAGAGCCGCCTGGTTTGACCACGATCGCTCCTTCCTCTTCAACAACTTCTAACCAACCGTGATAGCGCACGTATTTGTTTTCATTCTGTTCAAGCTGGTCGTTCAAATCGATCAAGAAGAATTTGTAGACCATGCGTCCGTCATCGATGAAGCGATAGGTTTCGAAAAACCAACCGTTGCAGGCGGAAGCTTTGAAATCTTCAAGCAAAGCACGAGCTTGATTTTCAGTGCACTGAGCTTCCAAGCTGCTTATTTTGGTAGTTGAAGCCATACTTAGCGACTATTTTTTGCCTTTTGATTTTTTGTCGTCAGGCATAACTTGACCGTGAACCTTGGATTTTGCATTCGGCATCATCATTGCTTCAGAGGCTGGTTCGCCGGTGAATTCTTGCTGGAATTCGGCGAGGAACTCGTCGCCAGGTTTGATCACAGCTTCCTGCCCTTTGACGACGGTATCTTCAATCAACCAGCTTCCGGGAACACCACTCAACGCACCCCAGACAAATCCTTTAATGCGTCTGTGGCGAACGTTCAGCCCGACTGGTTTCATGAAGGCAAAGGATGGATTGGCTGCGCCGATGACCCCAAGAGCGATCGGCATTGCACCGAAGGAGAATGCACCGGCTGGAGCAAGCGCGGCATTCAGCCCGATGCGGATGGCTTTGTAGCGGAGTTGCTGGGACCAGGGACCAGTAACCTGCCCCTCGTGATTGATACCAAGTTCACGCCCTTCGCCTTTGTTTTTGATTACGCGAGCAGCGCGTGCAGGCACTGCCACCAGTGGCAGATGCTCGCCCTTGTCGTTAATGATTTCATCAAAAGAAATGCCAACACATCCAGAGTTTCTATACCAGCGAGTCGGGCTCACGAGCGAGTGCAGCGTGCTGCGTGCGGGCAGACTGTAGTTGATGTGCCCGTTCACTACGGCGCCTTTTTTGGCAATCAAACGATCACCGATCTTCAAATCATATTTCAAACGGGCTTCAACAGGGTCACCCTTCTTAGCGGTTTTTGTTGTGATTTGAGAGGAAATAACAACCGGGAATTTGGCGCCAGTTTTTACACGAGTCTTGCCCTCATCTGTAGGCAAATCTTCGTATTTGATTGTGGCTTCGGTTTCAACAGCTTCGTCGTTGTCCACGACGATCGGTTCGTTGGTGCTGACACTACCGAAAATCGGCACTGATGCCAACTGCTCAGACTCAGCCGCGCCGGCTTTATCTGTTTTGCCAATCTGCTCAACTTTGTCTGTTGTCTCAGTCTTTTCGGATACAAGCGCCGCATCAGGTCGGACTTCTGTCGATGTCGTTGTCGTTTCAACAACAGGTACAGCTTCCGCTTTAGTTTCCGCACTCTCAGTTACTGCAGTTTCTGCTTTCGCTTCTACTTTCTCAGTTGGTGCGGATTCTGTTTGCGCCGCCGCATTCTCAGTTGCTACGGATTCTGTTTTCGCTTCCGCTTTCTCAGTTGCTACGGATTCTGTTTTCGCTTCAGCTTTCTCAGTTGCTGCGGATTCTGTTTTCGCTTCAGCTTTCTCAGTTGCTACGGATTCTGTTTTCGCTTCCGCTTTCTCAGTTGCTGCGGATTCTGTCTTCGCTTCCGCTTTTTCAATTGCTGCGGATTCTGTCTTCGCTTCCGCTTTCTCAGTTGCTGCGGATTCTGTCTTCGCTTCCGATTTCTCAGTGGTTACGGATTCTGTCACCTTCACAGATGCTGCTGGTGCCAACTTAGTGGTGGCGTCAGACCAAGATGGCGCAGTCGTCACCGAACTCGCTTCATCGGCAAAGGCCACGGGCAAGCTCGTTGCGGCGCTAACCGAAACACACGAGAGTGATACCAAAATTCGCTTCATCAAAAGCGCAAAGCAGCGCTCACTTGAATTTCGATTACTCATAGTCTCGGGTTCTCTCCAAAGTAACTGATCTCAACATCCGCTTGGCAAGCCGCCATCAAGCGACCGGTATAGCATAACTATACCTACTTCTTATACAACGACTACCTTACGTTGTCACACTTTCAATTGCCTTGCAGATGAAGACTTAATGTCACATGTTTAGCCCGTTACAACTGCTGACAACCGCCAGTGGTGCCAACCTAGAAACCAGGTCCCAGCAATTGGAATGCAGCCCACGACTTAGGTGACGGATCTTTCGACAGCGCCAACAATTGAGCTTTTCTCAGTGACTGAGCCTGATTCAATCCTTCTTGCTTGCCTTTGTAAAATTCAATCAACTCATGAGTTCGCGCAGTTTCCGGCTCTACCCACAGGCTCATCATTACGTTTCGAGCACCGGCATAATTGAAACCGCGACTGAATACTTTCACCGCGTTTCCTTGCACGTCTTTCGCATTGACTGAGGTTGCGCTCATCAATACGAGGTCGCTTGGAATGTTTTGTTCGAACACACGGTCTGCGGTCACATTCTTGCTTCCGTCACCTTTTCCCGATGTGATTGGAAAAATAGACCGCATCGGATTCGTCGACAATGGTGTGCTGTTCGTGATGTGAAAGACAGCCTTGCCGCGAGATTGCTCGCTCAGGGCGCTGAGGTCGGTCTCGGCACCAGTCAAACGAGTCACCAGTTCTGGTTGCAAGTTTTGCGTAATCTGCGTTTCTTCGCCGGTGGCGTTGTTAGCTGTAATTACAACGCTGAGGTCATCTGCATAACGAGGACGATTGTCGAGCAGAACGCCCATCGATGACGCCATAGTCAGTAAATGACTTTCGACAAGATATTTGCCCTGACCATCAACCAGCGCAGCAAACGGCAGATTGAACAAGCAGCCGTCAGGAATAATCACGACCATCTGATCAGGATTTTTCGGGATGAAATTGCGTACTGAAGTGGGCAGCAATTCGCTATACAGCGATTGCAAAATACCACGTACACGCTGCTCGCTCTGAGTCGGGTCACCTTCAGCTGGTGCTAATAGAGCTGTTATCTGGCTCTGCAGACGCTTAGAGCCTACAGGCAAGACGGTCGATGAGATGCGTCCAGACGGATCCATTGTGAAGACGACCGTCGAGTCGCTACCGCACAGATATTCCACGATCGTGGCATGGCGAGCTTGAACCGCCTTCATAACATCCATCACCGTATTCGGTACCGGAGCTACCATACGCGCCAGATTTTTGTTCTCAGATACGAGAGTACGGAAGCGTCCGAGGTAGTTCTGCCACTCGCTAATCAACTTATCCGGCGTCGAGCTGGCTTCTGCAGCATGCAAATGTGCGCGCTGCGTGGTCAAATCTGTGTACACATCACGATCGTTAGCCTTCACCAGTCCACCACGACGGTGCCACTCACTATTGAAAGCTTCCTCTTTGAGTTGTTCAGCGGCAAGCAATGCCTGCTCAGACATTCCTTCTTTCGCGCACATCGCCACTAACTTTTGACCCAGGTCTTCTCGAGTCGATGGAAATGAAAGTTGTTCGGCAGAAGGAAACACGCCGGCTTGCGGCGAGCGGAAATATGACAGCGCACTGGTCAGCGAAGCTTTTCCTAGAGCTGGTTGTTCCTGACTGAACTGAATTCGGGCGAGCAAAGTGTAATCACGCCACAGAGCAGCGTCATCCTTTATCTTCTCTGAAATCGCAATCGCTTGTTTGACAGCGGCCTCAGCGGCAACAGCATCGGCAAGTTTCAGCTGAACTTCAGCGATGGAACAGAGTGTACGACCTTCTAAAAGTACATCCTTATTCTTCTTCAAAATGCCCAGAGCCTGCTCAAGGTGTGTTCGGGCATTGCGATTGTCTCCCGAACGGGTCTCGATTGCGGCGACGTTCTGCAAGAGAATAGCTCTGAAGCGTGGAGTGTTCGCCGCCGTCACGCTTTGCAGATCGAGTGCCTGCTGAATATCTTGTTGAGCCTTCTGATGAGCGCCCTGAGCTTCTTCAATGATGCCCAGAGTGTTGTATGCAGTCGCTTGAGTAGCCAAAGCGCCTGACTTTCTGACCACAGGAATTGCGCGCTCAAGCACGATTCGAGCCTGATCGAGGTCACCCGTGGCAGCAAGACAACAGCCATAGCCGACATCGATGGCACCACGTGTGGCGGCGGGCAGTGACTTAGGATCCACCTGCTGCATCAGGCCAATCAGCTGCTCAAAAGTCTTTCGAGCATTTGCATATTCGGCCAGAACATATTGTGTATTTGCCAGGCTGGTCATGGCGCTGATCAACGCCAACTTATTGTTAGAAGCTCTGGCTTGCGAGATTGCCTTCTGTGCCTCTTCGTTTGCAGCAACGAAAAGACCCAGTTGGTTAAGAATGGTAGCAATTTGAATACGTGTGCCGATGGCGTTAATCGAATCACCAGCCTGAACATAGAAAGTAGCAGCTTGTTCGAAAAACTTCAGCGCTTCACTTTGTTTGTTTAATCTGGCCAGCAAGTTCGCTGAGACCGAGAGAATTTCAGCCGCGTCTGCAGGGTTAGTCACGTTAGATCCGGTGAAGATTTTCAGTGCCTGGTCAAGCTGCTCACCGGCACCGGTGGCGTTATCGAGACCGAAATAAGCCCGAGCCAGTTGAACTTTGGCACGTCCTAACAACTTCTTGTCTGCGATGCCTGAAAGAACTTCAACGGCGTTCTCACCCATGTATTTAGCTTTTACAAACTGTCCACGTTCGAGAAAGAAGCGAGCCATATTCGTCAGGGCTTGCCCTTCTCCATCAGAATATTTCATCTCGATCGAGAGACCGTAAGCTTCCTGCCACTTAATCAATGCCTTGTCAAACTGTTTTGCGGCGAAACACTTTTCGCCCTCATCCATGAGCCTGGTGACTTTGTCCATCGACTCCTGCGTTTTCTGCACTTCAGGAAAAACAGGAATCTCGTGAATGTTTGATGAGGGAGCAGCACCTTCAGCCGCTGCTAAACCGGCTGCACCACATACGGTGCTACTGAGAAGTGCCGCCGAAAGCATCGTGCTGGCAACGCGCAGACTGAGTTTCGATGTGAAAAGAATTTGTTTCAAAATGGGCCTCTTTAACAGTTCGGCGGCAGTTTATGAAACTGAAACAAATTTTCAGCTATCATCGGATACGCCGCATAAGCTAAGCCGACAGGGTCAAAGGATAAAGCAAGAGGAAGATATTTCCCCGTTTGTTTATCGAGCTTTCAACATAGATGGACAAAATATAAGGTTGCCAAACTCAGGCAATCGAGCCGTAAAGCCCGATTTACAGAGACGTGTAGCGATCAGGCGACCATTTTGCGAAAGCGATGTTTTACTCATTTGATTAAGAACCGCTTTCAGTCTTAAATTCGCCAAATGTTGCAATTGATGGTAGCCTCTTTCTAATTTTGTAGATTCAACGGTTCGGTCTTGTACCTTAATCAACGAAACCGGTAAGCGAGTGCCTCAGTGAAACCCCGAAGTCAAGCTCTAGAGATTGTATCACTCAGAGAGTTCGACATGGTTGTCATAGGCGGAGGCATAGTCGGTGCCGGCATTGCGCAGAATGCAGCCTCGCGCGGCTTGTCTGTACTCGTTATCGAGAAAGAAGACTTCGCGTCGGGCACCTCCAGCAAAACCACAAAACTTATACATGGCGGGCTTCGATACCTGGAACAATTCCACTTTCACCTCACACGAGAGCTCTGCCACGAGCGTGCGTTGCTAGAAACTCTGGCTCCGCATATGGTGAGAGACTTCAGTTTTATTTTGCCGCTGACCAAACGCAATCCGCTTTTCGGGCTGAAAGCTCAACTCGGCTTAACCCTGTACGATCTGCTGGCTTGGTCCGTCACAAATAATCATCACCACCAGAAAATCGATCAGCGTGAGTTGCTGGAAGCCGCTCCATCGCTCTCTCCCAACGTCGTGACAGGCGGTCTGCGATTTCACGATTGCATTACAGACGATTCGCGTCTTGTAATTGAGGTTCTAAAATCAGCTGTCGCCGAAGGCGCGCATGTCGTCAATTACCTTGAAGTAACCGGGTTTCAGACGGAAAACAACCTGGTCACTGCGGTTGAATGTCACGATCGCTTCAGCGGTGGCGAAATAGTTATCAAATGCAAATCATGCGTAAACGCAGCTGGAGTCTGGTCTGATAAGCTCCTGAAAAAATTAGACGACAGTTGGCGCCCGACAGTCAGTCCCGCAAAAGGCGTGCACATCATGGTGCCCCCATCGGCGTTCGAGACGAACACAGCGCTTTTCCTTCCGACCGAAGACCATAGATATGTTTTCGTGGTGCCGTGGAATCGTTCATTGATGATAGGCACAACAGATACTGGTTATGCAGGCGACATCGACAATCCGCTTCCGGTGCAGGATGAAATCGACTATCTCTTAGATGTTGTTAATCGCTACAGTGCTCCAAACAAACTGAATCGCAGCGATGTAACTGCAAGCTGGGCAGGTCTGAGACCGCTTGTCGGCGGCGCCACGACCGATCCGAAGCAGACAGGAAACCTCTCACGCGAGCATTTGATCTTCGAAGGACCGGGCGGAATAGTTGGGCTGATTGGTGGCAAGCTGACGAACTACCGGCTGATGGCTGTTCAAGTCGTCGATAAAATTCTCGCCAAAATCCCGCTGCCGACAAGCAAACCAGGCGCGACTCGCCGCATGATGCTTGGAGGTTGGGTCGATAAAAACGATTTCCTCGCGCAAACAGCAAGCATCGCCTCACGCGCGCGCAGACTGTCGATTGAGCCGTCGACCCTGGATCACTTGATCGCGAGCTACGGCAAGGACGCTGCGCAAGTTGTTGACATCATAGAGCAGCAACCAGCTCTAAACCAGCGCATCTGTCCAGATTTCCCGAACGTGTTTGCAGAGGTTCCGTACTGCGTTAATAACGAAATGGCAGTATCTCTTGAAGACCTGCTCTTCAGAAGAATGCGCCTGGCCATGCTCCATCAGAAGCAAACGATGGATGCAGCGCCGAAAGTAGCCAGGCTTATGGCTGAAACACTGGGGTGGGATGACACGAGAACTAAGGCGGAGCTCGTTTCACTGGAAAAAAGTCTGAACGAACACATCACTTCATTCGCGGCAATGCCATCATAGACAGACAAACAGCGGGCTGAGAAATTGGATCAACTAATCAAGGTATTTGCAACTGGACCACTTCCTAAACAAGTGCGCGAAAAACTGTCACGGTTTTCGGATTTGAAGTCGTGGGAGGAACCGACCGAAATCACACAAGAGCATCTGGTCGAACAGATTAAGGACCGCACAGCCATTGTCTGTTTGCTCGGCGACAGAATGTCTGCCGAAGTGATGGATGCGGCCCCTGAGCTCAAGGTAATCGCCAACGTTGCAGTGGGCTTCGACAACGTCGATCTCGCTCATGCGAAAAAACGCGGAATTCTCGTCATCAACACACCTGGAGTACTCGACAATGCCACAGCTGACCTGACTTTCGGGCTGTTGCTGGCATGTGCAAGACGCATCGTTGAAGCCGATACGTACGTGCGCAATCACGAATGGACCGGGTGGCGCACAGACTTGTTGCTGGGTTCGGACCTGTCAGGAAAAACTCTGGGAATCGTCGGCATGGGTCGCATCGGTGAAGCGGTGGGACGGCGTGCTCTCGGATTCGGCATGAAGATTATCTACACTCGCAAGGGCAACGAAGAGAAAGACCATCGTCTCACTCGCGAGCTTTCAGCACGACGCGTCTCTTTACCGGAATTGATCAGCAGCTCTGACTTCATCAGTATTCACAGCCCTCTCAACCATGAGACACGACATTTGATCGGAAAGGTCGAGCTTTCTCGAGTCAAGAAAAACTGCATTTTGATCAACACCGCGCGCGGTGCTGTAGTGGATCAGAAAGCCCTGATCGCCGCGCTGCAAGATGGGAAATTAGCCGGAGCCGGTCTGGATGTCTTTGAAGATGAGCCCAGCGTGCCGGACGAATTAATGGCTTTGAAAAATGTAGTAATAGTTCCGCACATCGGCAGCGCCACCAGCGAGACCCGCACTGCTATGGCGCAATTGGCGGTAGAAGGATTGTTATCAGCCTTCAGTGAGAGACTGCCAGAAAACACAGTCAACAAAGAAGTTTGGCCATTGTTTGTAGAGCGATTAAAAGTAGGATCTTCACGATGAATCTAACATCACCGCCGACCAGGGAAACTGTAGAAACGCCGCCGCCGGCACAAGCATCAAATATCGCGCTGCCATTACTTCTGGTGCTCGCCGCTTATCCGACCTGGCAGGCGATAACCACGGCTCCGGCTATGCTTGCTGCTCCTGTCGCTGTTTGTGCATACTGGTTGCTACTGCGCCGCAAGCTCTATGTTGTAGCTGGACTGCTGACCGCACTGTGTGCATTCAAGCCAGAGTGGTTGCCATTCTTAGCGCTTCCGGGATTCGTTTTTGGCGGATTGCAATTCGCAGGTGGTGTGGCAGTGGCAGCGCTGGCGACTTTTTTCGGCGCGCAGGCGATGCATTACCCGCTCAGCATCAGTATGCTGGCAGGTGTGGGCGGTGACATACCACCTCACGCCATGCAAAATTTCTCGGCAATGCTGTCTTTGATTCTTGGCGAGAATACCCCGAACCTGCAAATTGGAACACTCGCTTGTTACGCAGTTTCAGTCATATCGTCTAGTGAACTATGGTGGCGTATTCATCACATTCCCGACAGTCACCCGAAGTTTTTGAAGAAGTGCGCGGCGACGACGCTAATTATGCTCACCACCAGCATGCACACTTCAGCTGTTGATTACATTGTTCTCGTGCCTGTTTTAGTCTGGCTATGGCAAGCCACCGCCGACGATGTCAACGACAACGGCGGATTGGTAAGAAAGGTAATCATGGCTTACCCGCTCGTCACCTGGGCTCACTTTGGATTGCAGGCGGCTCTGCCGGCAGTTAGCGTGCCAATTTACTTCGCCTGGGCAGTAGTATTGTCTGTTTGCCTTCTTACGACCCTGGATGTTGAGACCAATCGCATACTCAATGCCAGATTCAAAGCTCAAAACCCCGGCTAACCTCTCGCTACGCCAGGGAACTTCGTATGCAGCTTAGCCTCGCTAATCAAAAACGCCTCTGGTTTGCATACTTTGTCGCGATGATCTGCTGGTCAAGCAGTGCTTACTACCTGATCAGCACGTGGGCATCAGAGGGCACCCTCTTTTCCAGAACCTTCGAAGGGAAGCCGTATGTGCTCGACTATCTGCTTTTCTACGAAGACGAGTATCTGGCAATTCACGCGAAGTCTGACCACATCAACATATACGACCAGGATACACAGGCAGCAGGAATTGCAAAGTTGATGGCACCTGTGGTGCCGACAACCAAGTTCTACTCGCACTATCCGCCGCTATTGTTTGTCTTCTCAATACCTTTTGGCTTCCTGCCGATGCTGTGGTCATATGTGGCGTGGAATCTAGCTGGAATGGCTGCACTTCTGCTGTCTACCCTTCCGTTTGCTTATCGCAGGTTCGGCAAGACCTTCCCGTTTTTTATGGTCGCTGCGGCTGTAGTAACGAGTTTTCCAGTATGGAATTGTTTTGAACTCGGGCAGAGCAGCTTTTTTCTGGTTGGTGGCATCGCCCTCTTTTTTGCTTTGCTGAAGCGTCAAAAATACTTTCTGGCTGGACTTTCGACTTTGTGCTTGTTGATAAAGGTTCAGTACCTGCCGGTTATGGTGCTGATTGGGTTGATTATGGGTCGGGTAAAGTTCGTTCTCGGAGGCATCTTTTCTGCATTACTGGCGGTGGCTATTTGCGTGTTCACACTCGGTTGGGACAATTGCCTGGAGTGGCCGAAAGTGGTGCTGCACGGCGAGACCAACAGCAGCAACATCGGGCTGATTGCACCGGCGATGATGCAGAATATTCGCGGAATTCTCAACCTGGTCGTGGGCGACGACACGTCAACGGTGCGCATGATCTCTGCCGGCTTGTGCATCATTACAATACTTCTGATTGGATATTTGTGGACTGCGCCCTACAAGAAACTTCAGGCTACGACAAACTACGCTTTCGAAGTTCTGTCGGCAATCTCGATGATGATCATGCTGTTGTTCAGCGTGCACACGCATGCCCACGACTACTGCGTCTTTGTGTGCAGCTGTGTGTGGCTATATGTGGCGGTTCTGGATCTTCCCCAATCAAAGCTCGTTTCCTGGCTGAAATTTCTTCTCGTCGGTTTTCCGATCTTTGGATGGCTATTATTTGTTGCGCAACCGATCTTTCAGCACATCTTAAAGCTGCAACCGCTGGCGGTATACCTGGCAGCTGTGCTGGGTCTTGCACTTGCTGTTTGGTTCGGCAAAAATGCAGTGGCTTCCACACGGCATCCGTAAATCGATGAACTATATCGGTTTTCGCGGAATATCTAAAGCCGTACCTGGCGGTGCATTTAGCGGTGTACTTCGTTGTGAGTAATCACTTTCGAATACCAGTACGCGCTGTCCTTCAATATACGTTTCTGAGTGGGGTAGTCCACATAAATCATGCCGAAGCGCTTCGAGTATCCGTGCGCCCACTCGAAGTTATCCAGTAAACTCCAGACAAAGTAGCCGCGAATATTTACGCCCAGTCTCATGGATTTTCGCAATTCGACGAGATGATCGTGAATGTATTTTATGCGCCTGGTGTCATGCACGTGTTCGCCAACCACATGATCGTCCAGGGCGCAGCCATTCTCAGTGATATAAATTGGCGGCAGGCGATACTCGTTATTCATCCTGACGAGCATGCGACCAAGCGCTTCAGGAGCCACTTCCCACCCCATCTCGGTATACTCGGAGCCGGGCACCTTCTTCATTTCGCCTTGTGGACCAATTGTTGTTCTAGTGTAGTAGTTGACACCCAGGTAATCCAATTTTTGCGAAATCAGGGCAAAATCGTTTGGTTTCACCTGTGGTGCATCAGCGGAGAGATCCTTCAATGCACCGGGAGGATAGCAACCTTTGAATAATGGGTCCAGAAACCAGGCACTGGTAGCATTCCAGGCTCGTTCGGCGGCCATCTTCTGATATTTATCGTCAGTGTGCGCTTCCACAGGCGTCAAGTTCAGAACTATTCCAACTTTAAGATCCGGTTCGATGGAACGAATCGCTTGAACCGCCATTCCATGCGCCACCATCAAATTATGAGCAACTTGCGCGGTCAGCTTCCTGTCTTTAAATCCCGGAGCCATTTCGCCAGTGAGATTCCCCAGTACTGCTACCACCCATGGTTCGTTGAATGTTGTCCAGTATTTGACGCGATCGCCCAGCCGTTTGACAGCGACAGCAGCATAGTCTGCAAAATATCCCAGCAAATCGCGATTTCCCCAACCGCCCTTGTCCTGCAAAGATTGAGGTAAATCCCAGTGGTAGAGAGTTATAAACGGTTCAATACCAAGCGCCAGAAGCGAATCGACCATGCGGTCGTAATAGTCCAGTCCCGCCCAATTTACGATGCCGTGACCTTGAGGGAATATCCGCGGCCATGAAAGCGAGAACCGATATGCTTTAATACCAATCTGCTTGAGCAGCGAAAAATCTTCGTTGAATCGATGATAGTGATCGCAGGCGATATCACCGTTGTCGTCGTTAGCGATTTTGCCCGGCGTGTGTGAAAACGTATCCCATATTGATGGACCTTTGCCATCTAAATTCCAGGCACCTTCGATCTGGTAAGCAGCAGTCGCAGCGCCCCAAACGAATCCTCTAGGAAATACGTAGTTTTCTGATGTCATAACGTCGCCCCTGGTAGCTCCGTTTTTCGCTCAACTAAGTTCAAGTTTAATCATACTCCGTCAATTTAGATTATTATTCGTTTCAGGTGTCATCCCCGGTGGCGTTTAAATTATCGACGTCATCACTATCAACGTCATCGCTATCGACTTCTTCGGTATCGATTTCTTCGTACTGACCCTGCCTCTCGCGACGACGAGACACAGCTCGATACTTCGTATTCAGGCGCGGCACGTGCGTTTCTTTGCCTGCGCGCCCTCCGACCTTTTTCACGTTCGCCTCGACCTTCTGCGAGGTCACCTGTCGACGACTGTATTCCGATTGAGCATCACTGACGATGGCAGCGTAACTGTTGTATCGCCCCAGAGAAATTTCATCGAGATGGTTCAGCACATTGCAATCGTTATCAACAACATGCAGACAATTCAGATACCGGCAATCCTGCGCCAGTTGCAAAATCTCCGGGAACTGCCAGACGACCTCGGTCGGTTGAGGATGCCTCAATTCGAGCAAATTGAATCCGGGAGTGTCGCCGACCCAACTTGCAGTTTGAGAGGCTCGAATCTCTGGAAAGTGTTCAAAACTTAACCGATACAGCTCACTTGATGTAGTTGTGTGTCGACCGACACCGAACTCGTGTTCCATGACACCAGTTTTAAGTTGCAGACCTTTTTCGATGCAGTTCAACAGACTCGACTTGCCGACACCCGACTGTCCCGCGAATACAGACACTTTATTGGCGAGCGTTCTGGCGAGTTCCTCGATGCCCTGACCAGTGACCGCCGACACAAATATGACGAAGTATCCAAGTGGTTCATAAATACTTCGTAAAACCTCCAGCTCACTTTCCTCGGCCAGATCGCACTTGTTGAAGCAGAGCACGGGGCGCACAGGAGACAGCTCTAGCTGGAAATGAACGATGTACCGATCAGTCAGCAACGGGTTCCATTCGGGCTGATGGACGGCCTGTACAATGATCACCTGGTCCACGTTCGCTAGCGGCGGTCGAGACAGTAAGTTCTCGCGCTCAAGCATCGTGGCAATGACTGCCGTGTTCTGTTCTGAGTCCAACTCGTCCAGCTCGACCCGGTCGCCAGTGAAGATTGAGACTCGCTCCTTCTTCAATCTGCCTCGAGCGGCGCACTGAAACACAGTATCGAGGTCAGGTTCGTAAACCAGATAGCCGCCAGCGTGACTTCGTAATACAGTTCCAGACGCCATTCAAATCTCGCGAAAGTCTCTCTGCAAGCCGACCAAACGAAATCGACTCCAACAACAAGAATACACCAATCGACATACTAAGAAACACGTAATCAAACAGTTCGACCACCGTATAAACCTCAATAGTCCAAGCAAAAGTCCAATCAGTAACAAACGACCGACCGGGTATCCCATAAAAGCCAGTGCAGCATCGCTGCGAGGCACCAGCGATGATGAGACAATAGGTAAAATCAAATGAGCACGGCAACAATGGAAGTCCAGAACGTGAATGAAGAACTAACCAGCCAGCAACAAGCAATTATGCATTTCGGAGAGCAAGAGGGCAGCCTCTCTCACATTCGCAACATTGCCATCATCGCCCACGTAGACCACGGCAAAACAACGCTGGTTGACGGATTTTTGCACCAGACCGGTGTCTTCCGCGAGAATCAAGAAGTCGTTGAATGCGTGATGGACTCCAACGACCTCGAGCGTGAGCGTGGTATCACAATTCTTTCGAAGAATACTGCCGTCACCTACAACGACATGCTCATCAATATCGTCGACACCCCCGGCCACGCCGACTTCGGCGGCGAAGTCGAGCGCATTTTGGGAATGGTCGATTGCGCGTTGCTTGTAGTCGACGCAGGCGAAGGTCCGATGCCGCAAACTCGTTTCGTCTTGCGCAAAGCGCTGGAGAAAGGATTGCGTCCGATCGTCGTCATCAACAAAATCGACCGACCAAACATCGACCCGCACGTAGCAGTTGACCAGGTTTTCGACTTGTTCGTGGAACTCGGAGCGGACGAAAAGCAGCTCGACTTCCCTTACCTTTTCGCATCTGGCGTCAAGGGCTACGCCATCACTTCACCTGAAGAAGAAGGCGTAGACTTGAGACCGCTGCTCGATCTGATCGTCAAACACTGCCCGCCACCGTCGGGAAATCCCGATGCCCCTCTGCAAATGCAGTTGAGCATTCTGGACTACAACGACTACCTCGGTCGAATCGGCATCGGCAGAATCTACAACGGAAAGATTCACGATGGCGAATCGGTTGTGCTGCTCAAAGAAGATGGCACCGCAGTTCGTGGGAAAATTTCCAAACTTTTCACGTTCCACGGATTGAAGCGCATCGAAGCCAGCGAAGCATCTGCAGGTCAAATTGTAGCAATCGCTGGATTTTCGACTGCGAACGTCGGTGATACCGTATGTGATCCGGACCACCAGGTCGCGTTGCATCGCTTCAAAGTCGACGAGCCAACCATGAAAATGGCGTTTCTCGTCAATGACAGCCCGTTCGCCGGTCAGGAAGGCAAGTACGTAACATCGAGACAGCTGCGAAGCCGATTGTTCCATGAACTGGAAACGAACGTCAGCATGCGCGTCGATGAGACTGATAACACCGACACGTTTATCGTCAGCGGTCGCGGTGAGCTTCATCTGGGCATTTTGATTGAAACAATGCGCCGGGAAGGTTACGAGTTTCAAGTCTCCAGACCGGAAGTTATCATCAAGGAAATCGGTGGCGTCGACCACGAGCCTTTCGAAAAATTGATCATCGACGTTCCAGACGAATTCACAGGCGCAGTCATGAATGAGCTTGGACCACGCAAAGCCGAGCTACAAAACATGCACGTCGACAAGACACAAGCCTTGCTCGAATTCATTATCCCGACTCGTGGATTGATCGGCTTCCGCAGCGAGTTTTTGAGATTGACCAAAGGCAATGGCGTAATGAACCACGCTTTCCTTGAGTATCGCGAATGGTGCGGTGATATCACTTCGCAGCGCAACGGTGTGCTCGTCGCCTGGGAAGAAGGCACCGTCACCGCTTATGCTCTTGGGCAAGCTGAAGATCGCGGAGTGTACTTTATCACTCCCGGCATCAAGGTTTATGGTGGCATGATTGTCGGCGAAAACAACCGCACCCAGGACATGGACATCAACGTTTGCAAGTTGAAAAAGCTCACCAACATGCGCAGTTCGAATGCGGACACTCTGGTGACATTGCAGGCGCCAATCGAGATGAATCTTGAGCGCTGTCTGGAATACATCGCCGCAGATGAACTTGTAGAAGTAACACCAAAGAACATCCGCATGAGAAAGCGTCAGCTGCCTCGCCGATAAATTACGGCTTGGAGTTTTTTGATGGTGGCGCCGCAGTTTTGGCTGGTGCCGCTGTCTTTGCTGACGCCGTAGTCTTCGCTGGCGCCGCAGTCTTCGCTGGTGCGTAGGTAATGCGATAAATTACACCCGCGTCGTCATCTGAGACGAGCAGGGCGCCATCAGGCATGACCAACACGTCAACGGGTCGACCAATCACCTCTTCGCCAGGCTGTAAAAATCCAGTGGCAAAAGGGGTGACCGATGCTACTTTATCGCCATCCAATTTCACCGACATGACTTGATAGCCGACCTTTTTGCTGCTATTCCATGAGCCGTGCTGCGCGACGAAAATCTGATTCTTATATTCAGCCGGAAACATACTGCCTGTATAGAAGCGCATCCCCAGTGCAGCCACGTGAGCACCAAAACAAAATTTCGCAGGCACAGCATTGAGGTCTTTTGGGGCTTGAGACCCAAACTCTGGGTCTGGAACGTTGTTCCCGTAGAAGTATGGAAATCCAAAGTGCATATTCGCTTGCGGAGCGCAATTCAATTCATCAGGAGGTGTGGTGTCATTGATATTGTCACGACCGTTGTCCGTAAACCAGAGTTGCTTAGTGACCGGATGCCAGTCGAATCCAACTGTGTTTCTGACACCCCGGGCAAACACCTCCAGCTTCGATCCATCGGCATTGATGCGCTCTATTCCAGCGTATGGGTCGTTTCGCTTGCAGACATTGCATGGAGCACCGACGGGCACGTAAAGCTTGCCGTCTGGAGCAAACCGAATAAATTTCCAACCATGGTGCGTTTTGTCAGGGAAACTGCTTGATACCACAATTGGTGCCGGCGGATCTTTCAAATGCTTCTCAATATTGTCGAAACGCAAAATACGATTAATTTCGGCAACGTAGAGCGAGCCGTCGCGAAAGGCTACGCCATTGGGCATGTTCAGCCCGTTGGCAATTGTATAAACTTCATCAGCCTTGCCGTCTTTGTTGGTATCAACGACAGCGTAGACAGGTCCAGACTTGTATCTAGTGCCGACGAAGAGAATTCCTGATGGTGACAATGCCATCGAGCGCGCGTTCGGCAGAGAATCTTTGTACACCTGCACCTTAAATCCAGCTGGCACCTTTATTTTGTCTGGTTGAGCCGGCTTTGTCTGTGCGAAAGCACCCAGCGAGCAAGCCGTTGTCAACAGCAAAGCAACTCCCACAAAATGCCTGAGACCGACGATTTGCATAACACTCCCTGATAATGACAACTAGATTTGCCGACGCTCTTCAAAAGATACACGGCTCAAGTCACAATCGATCTATTCGTGAAAGAATAATCGCATGAGCACAGACACCGCCGAAAAGCTTCATCTGATCAAAAAGGCGATTACGATTGCCTTTGTGACACTGTTGCTTGCCTGGATTGCAGTACAAGTCAAATCCATTTTGATTTGCACATTCATGGCGATTATCTTAGCTTCAGCAATCGCGCCAGCTGCAGAAATTTTGGAACGACGTAAAATCCCTCGCACCGTAACGGTAGTCGGACTATACATCTTGATTGCCATTGTCTATGCGGTGCTCGCGATTTCATTAATTCCCGTAATAAGAGAACAAGCACAGCAGCTCTTCTCGGTGGCACCACAGTACGTCAAACAGATTCTAGACTCAGTCGATAAGCTCCAGGACTTCGCAGGCAACTATGCGGGAGCCGCCGGGGCGCAGGCAGTGAACAACGTTGATTACGCCACCATGGCTCAAGATCTGGGCGCCAAAGCCGTCAACAAAACTCTCAACTTTACTCAGGATGTTCTGGAAGCGCTTTTGAACGGCATTTTCATCCTGTTCCTCACATCCTACTTCGTTATCGAAGCAGACAAAATGTGGCCGCATCTGCTTTTGTGGCTGCCTGAGTATCGTCGCGACAAATTCGCTTCGCTGATTCGACCGCTAGAGCTGAGGCTGGGTGGGTACGTGCGAGGACAGGTGCTGGTAAGCGTCGCCGTCGCGCTCATTCTGGGCACGGGGCTGTCACTGCTGAAGGTCAAGTATTCATTGATCCTGGGGCTGATAGCCGGACTGATGAACATCGTTCCCTTCGTCGGTTCGATCATTACCTGCGTTTTCTCTGTCGTGGTAGCAGCAAACCAGTCACCTATGCTTGGTTTAGCCACTCTGGGTCTTTTCGCCTTCGAGCAGTGGCTCGAGAGCAATTTCATCGTGCCGCACTTGATTGGTAAAAACGTAGACCTGCATCCTCTTATAGTGCTGTTCTCATTGCTGATCGGGGGCACCTTGTTCGGACTGGCGGGCGCGGTCATCGCCGTGCCGCTTGCTTCGGCGCTCCTGTTTCTGGCTCGCGAGTTCTATCTGAAGACCATAAATCCCGACATGGCTGCCGCCGAAGATGCTGCAAATTTCCCGAAAAATGAGTCAGCCCAGAGCTCAGCTTAGCCGCGTCACTGAAGCCAAGCGTCTCAAAGGTTTTACAAAGTAAAACGGCAAAAGTGAAGCCAGTTGGTTGATTAGCGGCTACTAAAGGATCTCTAATTGGGGATTGGCGTGAACCATTTGACAATCATGCTTAAAGTGACTTAAAGTCTACGCGACTCTGTCATGGACACCCGCTCGTGAGTTTTATTTGATGTGCCCCATTAGTAACGACCCGATCACACATAGTCAGATCACACCAGGTCAGTTCATCCAAAATTTGCAAACGCATTACGGCGGCTATTGCAATGTGCTGAAAACTCAGATGCCCTCGCCGCATGCGAGACGCGCTCAGCGTTCCCGCCTGAGTCAATTCATCAGTTTCTTAAACCACTCCAGGCGCAGTTACGAAACTGCGAATCCGGAAAGACAGGCAAAAGACGCTGCTGTCAGTGACTATATCGACTATCTTCAATACTTCTTGAAGGCACGACCGTCGACTATTAGCAAAGCTCTTGCCACTATCGGCGAGTTCTATGAATACATTGGACTGGAACCAATCTCAATCGTTCGCGATGAACTTCCAGGAGCCAATCCGCAAACTCTATCAAATGAGCAAGTGCAGAAATTTCTGGCAGCTGCTCAGGCGAATTCGTCCATCAAACACAGATCGCTGGCTCTTCTGCTAGGAACTACAGGCATTCGCGCAGTCGATTGCACTATGCTGAACATAGACGACTACATTCCATCAACCGGGATTCTTTGCCTGCGCGGCAATGATCTTGCTACTGCGCGTGCCATCACCCTTGATGCCCCCACAAAACTTGCCCTGGAACAATGGTTGGAACAACGCTGCCAGCGCTTCACGCGCTTGAACGAAAAGGCGATGTTTTTGAACCCGCAACGTCGAAGAATTTCTCAGGCAGGCGTCAATCTGGTTGTGCGAAAAATCAGTATGGAAGCTGGTCTCGACTTAAATGCGCAGCAGCTGAGAGACACTTATTTGATCGAAAATTCGCAATCGAATGGTGTTGAAGAGACACAAACAGCTGACAGCAAAGCAAGCACCAACAGAGCAGCAATTTAAGTCGTAAGCTGTTTGGCTTGAAACCTTTTCGGCTCGTAAGCTAATTGGCGCGTATAAGCTATTGGCTTGAAGCCTTTTCGGCTCGTAAGCTATTTGACCCAGCCCTGCTTGCGGCGATAGTTTTCATAAGGCTCAACCTGGTCTGGCTTGAGCAATTTGCGAACTTTCAAATTCATCATCATGTACTGACTGTTGATCTGACTGGATAGTTGATTCATTTCGTCCTGCTTGGACATGATGTCTTCTGACGCCTTACCAGTAATCATGCATTGCAAAAATTGATCTCGAGTTTCCCGATATTTGACAATGCTAGGTTCTATCTTCGGCTTGAACTCGTTTACCAGAGCTGAAATTTTGGTGCGCTGGTCTGGTGTCGCGTTGATGGTCTTCAAAATAGGCTCCAGGTGCGAGCCATATTGACCATATGGTTTATTAACGGAATTAACGCTCGATGGAACGCTTGAATTATCAGAAGGTGCTGCGTCGGCAGTTAGCACTCCCATCTGGAAGACAGCCAGAGACGCAAGAAAAACCAGCAAAAGTCGGTTCATTTCCCTAGACCTTAGAATCGCGGCACAACTCTTGAAGTGCTCACCTGTTCTGGTAGACGACGCCTTCGAAGAAATGTGCCTCGCCCACAACTCTATTTTGCCACCAAAATTCAAATTCAAATCATCCAACCTCATGGCATCCCGGTCTGGCATAGCGATTCGGAGACAATGCCAAGGTCAGAATTTGATAGTTCAGTCATAGCCGAACCATAACAGAAACAAATTTTGTTCGCCGATTGGCAGCCTCAAAACCCCGCCCATTCCGACTGTCGAGGTTGAAACCGCTTATCCAATCGATTGCAGCGGAGGTTCGCTGTCAGCAATCAATGCTAGCGGCATCAAATTTGGTGGCATCTCGCTGAGCGGAGTATTTTTCCGCAGTAAACGATATGTTTTTGCTAGAGCGATTTGCTGAACAAGATAGGCTGGATAAGCGCCAATCAGCAGACACAGCATACCGACCCAGCTAATGAAGTAGGTAACAATGCCGAGGAAGAACAGCTCAGCAAGCGAACCTTTGCTGATCGCCCAGCTGGCTTTCAAAGACGTTATCGGCCCAGCGTTTGAGTCAAGAATAAAGTAAGAGAAAAACTGGAAGCGTAACTGCAAATAGACGCCGGGAACGATCAGGCAGATGTAGCCGGCCACCACCATGATTCCATAGAGAAGAGCTGCCAGTGCGAAATTCCAGGTGCGACTGGATTTGGAATAGACGTCGCGTACCGAGACCGTGTCGCCATCGACGATTCGCAGCCAAACGTTGAACAACCCGGCAGCGATAATCAGACCAAGAATGCCGCCGATTAGAGACATGACTCCGGAAAGAAGCCCGACGCCTGCGGTCTGCTGCACGCAGTAAGTCATCACCATCGATGTAACCGTAGGCACCATCTGCACCAGGAAGTTACAAGTCAAAACTCCGGTTAATGGCCAGAAGTATTTCAGCATCTCTTTCCAGGCGAAAGTAATTACTTCATCGACAGCGAACTTATCCGTCCTGGCTGCAGGAACGCCTGCAGCATCACCGGCTTGAACGGCAACTGGATTCGAGGGCGCACTTACTGAATTGTCACCAGAATTCGAGGGCGAACCAGCTACTGAATTTCCACCAGGCGAATTGGGAGAACCAGCTGCTGAATCGCTACCAGGCGAAGTGGGAGAACCAGTGGATGCATTCCCACCAGACGGCTGAGCGGCGCTTGATTGTGCAGAGCCCGGAACAACGGCGGGCAAATTCTTTGAAAGCAAATCAGCGTAAGTTGGCGGCGGCGGCACATCTCCTTCAAGATCCGTATCGGACGTCGGCTGTGAACGATTCGACGAGCTCATGGTTTTAGCCACCTCGTCGTCAGGTTTTGCAGGCACCACAGGAGCAGAAGTAGCCAGATCTACCGCTTCAGGAACACCGAACACATAGTCACTAGCAGGGTCTTCGGGCTGCGGCACCGCGTTAGGTGATTCGGGCGCAGGATCACTTGCTCCGCCAGGCTGCTGCTTCTTTTCACTCGTGTTTTCATCTTCCACCTTGAGGTCCTCAGACTAGCGTTTTTCTTGTTGAAATGCAGGTTTCGGCGTGGTGCTCGATGGCAACACTTCAAGCAAGTCGCCCCAGTAGTATCCCTGTCCGTAGTGCACTCCAATCTCTTTGAGAATCGGCAGATCGTCCTTCACTTCGATTCCTTCGGCAACAATTTCTGCACCGAGCGATTTGGCGACATTGACCACTCGCTTCAGCAAACGAGCTTTGGCAGGCTCTCTTGATACTCCACTGACATATTTTCTGTCGACTTTGACGAGATCTGGTTCAAGCAAAATCAAACTTTCCAACGAACTGCGACCAAATCCGACGTCATCAATCGCAACAAGGATGCCCGCTTGTTTCAGCGCATTTACGTGGTCTCTCAGATATCCAGGGTCGCCGACGAACTGCTGTTCACTTATTTCCACACAAAACGATTTACCGCTGCGGTCGGTCGGGAAAAGAGCAATCAGGTTATCGATGGGAGTATCGAGAATCGTGCTGGGGAAAAGATTGATATGAAAACGCAGATGATTACCGGCGTTCGCAGTTTGCGCAATGCACAACTTCAAGCACAAAATATCGACAGTCGTCAAAACATTGTTTTCGACACAGACTCTAAAGAAATCAGCAGGGCTCTCGAAAGCACCATCCGGACCACGGCTGTACATTTCATAGCCGCTTACTTTGTCATTAGCGAGATCTATAATTGGCTGAAAGACGGTGCGGAAATCTTTTCCATCGCACAAAACTTCGACAATGTCGCGAGTCGGTGGACCCGCTTCGGGCTCAGGTGCGGCTCCTTCTCGGGCAAGAGAGACACGATTCTTTCCGGCTGTTTTGCTGCGCTTCAACGCACTTCGTGTTACTTGCAGCACTTCCTCGATCGAGGTTATCTTAGGTGGCAGAGTAGCGACTCCGACACTGACAGTGATGCTGATCAATTCGGACGAACAGCGCAGCGGCGACTCCGATATAGCAAGTCGAATTCGCTCAGCAACACGCATAGCGTAAGCAAGTTGCGTATCAGGCAACACAATCAGAAACTCATCGCCGCCCACGCGAGCAACGTGGTCTGATGGACGCAATGTGCCACCAACACGTTTCGCAAGTTCTTTCAAGACAACGTCACCTACGGCATGACCGAGGCTCTCATTGATTTTTCTGAAATTGTCCACATTGATCAGCACAGCGACCAACTGTCCGCCGACTCGACCGGTGCGATTCTCTTCGATGGGGAGAACAGCCTGCAGCCCGCGGATGTTCAAAACTTCAGTGAGGAAGTCGATATTCGCCAATCGATCGAGCTGATGTTTCGCCTCATCGAGTTCAGCAACGAGCAATCGATTTTTTTCTTCAGCGTCCTTCAAAGCTGGCTGGCGTGAGCCAAGCACGATCCATACACCGAAGACCATTAAGCCGATGAAAATGAAACAGACGTATCTTACGTAACTGAGCGCATCACCGTCTTTGGTGGCTTTATTTTCGAGCAAAGAAATTTCGAACTGCTCTGCGTCACCAATGTCTTTCCAGAGCTTCATGCGCTCACGATATTCGCGAGAGGTAACATAGAGATCGCGCGCAGCCTTTTCACCTTGCTGTTTGCGAGCTTCAGCGCTGATGCGCAACTGCTCGCTCAACGCCTGAAGGCGCTGTTCGATGGGTCGAAACTTATCACCATAAGCCTCGCCATGCTCGTTTCGCAACTTGAATAATTGCGCGTTCCCGCTGCGAACGTACTGTTTGAACTGTTCCATGTAGGCATCATTGCCGGTGCCTATATAACTTTGCTGGGCAATTTCCGCGTCACGAAAATTCGACTCGATTTGCTGCAGTTCCAAAAGAACGGCTTTACGCTCTTCCATCCAGGTCGTCAGATTCGCGCCGGTCGGACCACTAGTCATCAGGTAAGCGCAGGCAGCGCCAAGCACCAGAACTGCGACAATGCCCTGCATTACCTTATTTTTGTCAGTCGATGCCATGCGCAGTTTGACCAGGTTTGACGAACAGTCATGTCAAGCAGATTCTCACCGGCAGACCAAGCTGCCATGAGCAGTGTACCACCGCGCGATCTACTTTAAGACTAGAGGCACCTTGCCGGAACTGCCTACGCTGGCATGCACGACCGGGGTCATGTCAGCAAACAGCGCCTTGACACGCCCGGCTTCCGCGCTGTGCCCGGTCTTCTCACTGGCAATCTGATAGTTTTTCAAAAATCTGATGCGGTCGAGGGGATCCTCATAATTTACCTTCCTGGAGACAGCAAGGTATTCCTGGAAGGTCTTGAAGGCTGCTTCATAGTCCTCATCGACTGTGAAGATGCTCGCCAGAAGACCCAGAGTTTTGGCTCGCAGCGGGTGATCGTCAGGCAACGAGTCATCTTCGCGAGACAGGGCCGTCCTGGCTAATTTTTTCGCTTCGGCGAGACCAGCTCGATTTTTAGAGTTCAGATCTTTGAATCCGAGTGTCATGGCGAGGTCGTCGTTCAGTTCGATCAGGCGGGGATGATGCGGAGGCAAATTCTGGTTCGCCAGGGCGAGAGCTGCGCGGAAGTTCGACTCCGCCTTTACAAAATCGCCAACGGAGAGGGAATACACACCCGCAGCTTGATACGGTTCAATCATGTGAGGATTTTCGGCGCCATAAGCATCGGCAAAATTCGCAATCAACCGGTCATAAATAGCTTCAATCTCCTGATGGGGAACCTCAGGATGCAAATGCGGAAGATTGGGCATATTCAAAAATTTCGCGCGCAGAATGTCTGGATGATCAGCTCGAAAAATCGCGTTAGCCTGGAGCCAAACTGTTTGAGCAGTACCATCAGCCTCGATATATCGATGCTGCAGCGACAGAATTTGCAGCAAGGTTTCTGCGATCAGTAAAGCAGTTGGTCCGTGCGGATCGACACCGGTGGTTTTGAGGGCAATGGCGCGATTGACCACGCCTTCAGCATCGAGAAACTTACCGTTAGCCGAATCGAGATTACAAATCGCTACAAGCGCCTCAGCCAGTACATCAGCAGAGCCGGGCTTCTTTTCCAGACGGTCTGCTTCGGCTAACTTGATTGCTTCTTTCAGCAGCGAATCAGCCTCTTTGTATTTGCCAAGATCAAATTGCAGCTCTCCCATGCCCAATAAAAGTGATGCCAGCCGCGGTGCTGAAACAATCTTGTCAGCCGGTGGCTCCACATTTTTTTTCAGCTGCTCCTGGCGAAGTTCAATAGCGTCCTGATACAACGGCTCAGCCTGAGAACATTTACTTTGCTTGCGATAAATGGTGGCAAGAGTATAGTCGTCTAAGATCTTGCTTTCGACGTCGGATGAATCGTTTTTTGCGTGACTGAATTGAGCTTTGGACGCCATATCCTCAGCTTCTTTGAATTTCCCGTCGCACATGTAAACCCACGCCAGCTGCTGCATTGCATTTGCCAGCGATTGCGCATGATTGGTTTGCATGCCTCTAATGAGCGGAATCAGTTTGGCCTCGGCATTCTGATAATGTCCTTGCTCAGTTAATGCCAGCGCGTCCTGGCGGGGCTTGACATAAGATTCTTCAGCACGAGAGCAGCCAACAAGTATTGTCGCTGCCAGCAAAATGGCAGACAGACAACGAGAGGTGACCTTAAAGTCGCCGCGGCGCCCGAAAATAACCAGCTCACTTTCTATCAAATCACACGCACCCAAAATATACACGAAATAAAAGAGGACGGCATATCTGCCGCCCTCTTTCATGATTTATCAGACACTCTATGTGGTGCTCAGCCTACCACTTCCAGTGCACCGCCGGAAACACCACATCTAGTAGATGTAGAGCATCTCGCGGAATTTAGGCAATGGCCAGAGTGAGTCGTCGACGATGTTTTCCAGATCATCGGCGACAGCTCTGACTTCGTTCATGGCAGGGATGACTTTGTTCTGATAGAACTTCGCATGATTGTAAACGTCATCATGATCGTCTTCCTTGCTGCTATGTCTGAGTGACTCGAGGGTCTCGATGCTCTCGCGCAGTTTGTTCACCTTCTCAGCCAGCTCTCTCAGCATGCCTTCTTGCGATGTCAAATTGATACCGCTGATTGCCTGCTTGGTCTGAACGACTGTGGTGGCGACTCTGTTTTGATATTCGAGCGCTGCGGGCAAGATCATCGTGGTGGCAATGTTGGCTGTCAACAGAGCTTCGACGTTGATTGTCTTGCAGTAGCCTTCCAACATGATGTTGTAACGGCTTACGAGTTCATCTTCCTTGAGGATGCCATACTTCGCGAACACCGCCTTCGCCTCATCTTCGATCAAGGTCGGCAACGCTTCGATGGTGCTCTTCAAGTTTGGCAGACCACGCTTATCAGCTTCGTCATGCCATTCTTGCGAATAGTTATCACCATTGAAAAGAATTCTCTCGTTCTGCTTGAGAGTTTCCTTAACAACCTGATTAACGGCGTCGTCGAGTTTGGCACCACCCTTGGTGAGCTTCTCGATCTCTGTCGCCATGTAATCTAACGAGTCGGCAACGATGGCGTTGAGAATCGTGTTGGGCCAGGCGATTGATTGACTGCTGCCGACTGCTCGAAACTCGAACTTGTTGCCGGTGAAGGCAAATGGCGAGGTTCTGTTTCTGTCGGAATCATCACGAGGCAACATCGGCAATGTGGATACATTGAAGTCGATGGTGCGACCGGAAAGATTGCTCGGAGTGGTCTTGCCGCTGATAATCTGCTGAACTACTTCTGTTAGCTTGTCACCAAGGAAGATGCTGATGATTGCAGGTGGTGCTTCGTTGGCACCAAGTCTGTGATCGTTTCCGGCGAAAGCCACGCTGGCACGCACCAACTTCGCATGTTTGTTGACGGCTCTGATGACAGCAGCGAGAACAACAAGGAATTGTGTGTTTTCCTGAGGTGTCTTGCCTGGTTCGAGAAGGTTGTTGCCTTCGTCGTCTGCCATGGACCAGTTGTTGTGTTTGCCGCTTCCGTTCACACCACTGAATGGTTTTTCGTGGAACAAGCAGCGCAAGCCGTGCTTCAAAGCAGTCTTTCTGAATACTTCCATCAACACCATATTGTGGTCGGTGGCGACGTTGCTGTTCTCAAACACAGGAGCCACTTCAAACTGCGCCGGTGCGACTTCGTTATGTCTCGTTTTTACCGGAACGCCCAGCTTGTAGAGTTCATTTTCGGTTTCCATCATGAAAGCAAGAACGCGTTCTTTGATGGAACCCCAGTAGTGGTCTTCCATTTCCTGACCCTTCGGAGGCTTGGCGCCGAAGAGAGCGCGTCCCGAGTTGATCAAGTCAGGGCGCTGCAAATAAAAGGCTTCGTCGATCAAGAAATATTCTTGCTCTGGTCCGACGGTGCAGATAACGCGCTTAACGTCTTTGTTTCCGAGCAAGTGCAACATTCTGGTTGCTTGCTTATTGATTGCTTCGAGCGAGCGCAAAAGCGGTGTCTTCTTGTCGAGAGCTTGACCACTAAACGAACAGAACACCGTTGGAATGCAGAGTGTTTTGCCGTTTGTGCTTTCCATAATGAAGGCTGGGCTGGTTGGATCCCAACCGGTGTAACCGCGTGCTTCAAATGTTGAACGTATGCCACCAGAAGGGAAGCTCGATGCGTCAGGCTCACCTTGAATCAAAACCTTGCCGGAAAATTCGAGAATCGCCAGACCTTCGTCGCCACCAGAGACGAGGAACGAATCATGCTTTTCAGCGGTCAAGCCGGTCATAGGCATGAACCAGTGGGTGAAGTGCGAGCAACCTTTTGAGATCGCCCAATCTTTCATAGCATTAGCGACGATATCAGCATGGTTTGCATCAAGACGCTCGCCATGATCGAGACAACGAAGAACCGCTTTGTATACAGCTTTCGGCAACATGGTGCGCATGATGTGGCGGTTGAAAACGTTTGATCCATAAATTTCTGAAACTGAACTTCTCGTGTAATCAACAGAAGCAGTTACCGGTTCGCGGGATTGAATCGCTTGAATAGCCGCTCTACGACTGCTTGAATGAGTGCTGCCGGCACCATTCCTGTGACCGTGTGTTTTCTTATTTTCTGTCATAGTACTCATTAACGATGTGCTCCTCCCTTTTAAATGCCTAAAGCCTTGAGCACGACACGCTTGCGTCGCATGCCGTCAAATTCCGCGTAAAAGATCTGTTCCCATGGTCCAAGGTCTAATTTGCCATCAGTGACCGGCACCGTCACTTGATGATTGATCAAAATGCGCTTGAGATGCGCATCTCCGTTATCTTCACCAGTTTGATGATGATTGTAAGATGGATCGACTGGTGCCAGTTTCTCCACCCACTTATCTATGTCTTTGAGTAAGCCGCTTTCCCAATCATTTATATAGACACCGGCGGTTATGTGCATCGCCGAAACCAATATAAAACCGTCGCGCAGGCCCGATTCTTTACAAAAGGCCTGCACGTCGTCTGTTATTCGGATGTATTCTCTGCGTTCTTTGGTTTCAAACCACAGATACTTTGTGAAGGCTTTGATGCCGTCTGATGTTTTCACGTTCTCTCCGCGCAAATAAAAGATGGCGCCTGGGTCCAAATGGAATACAGGCAGGCTGGGAGCTCGGCTAAGATCTTACAACGTAGCCTCTACCATTGCGATAGTTTATGAGGTTAAAAGCGAAAAGCCGTTACACAAGGCGCTGCGAGCCATCTGTGCTTGATACTTTCTTGATATATACGTTCGACAACACCTTACAAGTTAGACGATGTTAGACGCCCAACTTTTGCCCGGCGGCAATTCTCAAATGCTCAAGATTGAGTGGAGGAGCGACTCTCGGCAAAGACTGGAATTGCGACCAGGCATTCTTTACATCGAGCGACCGTAGAGCGCTGGCAGCTCCATCGTACTCGACGTATTGCGGAGCCGCATGCTGCCACGTAAATCCGTTGGTGCCGGGCTGATTATGCAGTATAAATGCCTGCTTATTGGCGTCGTCGAGAACCAGCGCTTTCAACTGTGCTTCGCCGCTGCCAAGCCCCTTCTGCCCGATATAGAAAGTTCTGTAGTCGCCACTGCGAATAATTCCCAGATCTTGCGTGGCCTTCAAATCAAAAAGACCGGGACGTGGACCGGCTTCCACTGGATGCGTGTGGATGAGGACGCGCCCGGACCGATCTTCGAACTTTGGTGTAACCTCTGTCTCTTTGCCGCTGAAGATGCGGCTTGCCTTGCCGGTTTGCAGGTCGAGTGAACGAGCTCTTTCAACACCTGCCTGTGGTGTCAAGGTTTCGCTCAACTTCAATGCATCGACGGAACCGGCTTTAAGAGTGCCTTCCGGCAACATGGTGGCACCCCTACCTCTGAAAGCAATTTGCTCTTGAATCGGAAATTCAATTGGTCTGGTGATGTTCTTGTAGGCAAAATTTTGCAACGCCTCCGAACGCGCAAGCGAGATAGATGCGGCTTTACCACCAAGTGCAAAGCCTGGCAATCCTTCGGCAAAAGTGGCACCGGTTCTGCCAAAATCAGTGCTGAACTTATTAACCAGTGAATCGCGCTGTTCAGCAGTGTTAGCGTTCCATGCGTCGCCGAACATGGGCGCAGTTTTGGAAATTACACCAGCAAGTCCCAACACGCCAGTGGCAATCAAAGCCCCTGCTGGAGCTGACTTGAAAGCGAAGCCTGCAGCATATCCAATGACAGCCGATTCCACTGTCGTAGTAAGCAACTTAGATTTGTTGGTAGTCCAGTCTTTCTGCACCTCATCGAGGATGGCACCCGGCGTTGCCAGCGCGACGCGACCGGCTACGTTGAATTCATTCTCGATGTTTTTAAAACTAAAGTCGGTCATTTGTCCGGAGGGTCAGAATCATCCACGTTGATCCTAGCCCCGGGGGCGCGTCGTGTCATTGGGGATTGTACGAAAGGCGGCTATCGCGCTGCGGCCGTGGACCTGCGCGTGTAATGCCTGTACCGGCGGCTGATTTAGTACCTTCGCAAGTGTCTTATGACTCGTGCTTGGCGCTTTCTGAGTGCGACGGCGCAGTTGACGCACTGTTAGACTGAGTTTTCAGGCTCTCAAGTCGCTCTTTGGCTTCGTCTTGACCAGGGTCGAGGGCAAGAGCCTCAGAATAGGCATTGCTTGCGTCTTTTGCCTTGCCTTCACGCTCGAAGACCTTGCCCAGATGCGCCCAAAGTCCGGCGTGCTTCGGGCTCAGCTTGACCGCCTGCTGAAATTCTGTCTGCGCGGTAGCCAGGTCGCCCTTGCTTTCTGCCATCCACCCCATATCGACGTGCAAAGCCGGGTCTTGAGGTTCCAGCTTCACCGCTTCGGAAAGCTGCTTCAAGGCTCGATCGCCACCGCCGTTATCGGCAAGCAGAAAAGCAAAATCGGCGTGAGAATAGCCATCGGCAGGGTCTTCGCTAAAGCTACGCGTGTAAGACCTTTCCGCCATTTCAAAGTCGCCCTTGTTGGCGTAGGAAAAGGCCAGTGAGCGCTCGATGGCGGCATTAGCTGGCGAATAAGTAAGCGCCCATTTGAATTCGGCAATAGCGCGATCCCAACGATTCTTGCGCCCATAGGCGATGCCTTGCTGATTGTGCAACTTGGCCGCATTCTTTTTGAAAGCGACGCGCTCTTCCTCGGTCAGCGGAATTGGCTCGCCAAGACCGACAACCATCATCAACTCAGCCAAACAACGTGATGGATGCGCCGTAAACATAGAAAGCACGCACAGGTCGCGATGCGCCACCTTCAAATCAGGCGAATACATGATTGCCGCCTGATATTCGAGATCTGCCATCTTCAAATTCCAGCGAGACCAGTAGTAACGAGCCAGATCGTAATGCTCGAGAGCCTGATTCAGAGCCATTGAGTGCGCAGCTTTCAATCGTTCAACTGTGGCCGAGTAGTCTTCCTCCGCTTCATTATTCGGTCTGGAGTCAGAAGTTTGCTGATTTGCTTTTTCCGAGAGCGCCTCGGAATCAGCCACATCAGAAGATGAACCTTTCGATGCTGCCGCACTGGATCGGTGCTGGGTCTGTGGCTGGGTCGGTGACTGAGTCTTTGACCCGGTCTGTGACTGGGTCTGTGGCTGGGTCTTCGGATTCCCGGCAAAAGCGCCGGGAACATGTGAACAAATAAGTGCGGTCAAAGCGACTAGATTGAGCAGCTTTACGTTGGTTGACGGCATGCCTGAACTCACAAATGGGTTTGATACCTCATTATGGCATCGAACAATGCTTCATGCTCATGACTTTATGACTGGTAAAAAACCAGGGATTACCCGGTATCAACTGGCAGCGATTGTGAATCTCCGGTTCGCTGGGTCTCCCGGAACACACTGCATCCACTTGTTCAATGAGCCGTGCTTTCAAATTCGTGTGCTTTCGCGAAAGGCGCCATCTGACCCAGTCATTTTGTGGCTCAATGCGCGGTCCCTTAGATCGAAACGATTAAAAACATGACAGAGCCAGCACCAGAGAAAGTCGCGCAAAACGCGCTCAGAAGCAGCGATTCCGGACAAAACGCCGCCAGTTGTCATACGCAATGAATTAACGTTCCAGATCTAAGTGCTGCGCCGCATTGATCAAGTTTTTCCGGACCAGGCTGGGCATTAGACCAGATAGAGGCTGCTGGCAAGTTACGTGAGGCAACTCTTATTCAGAGGGCAGGGTCAAACTGCAACAATCGAGATGCCACAGCTATCGGCTTTAGCGATCATCGCCTCGCGGTCTACAAGCATGGTTTCGTGCGCTTCAACTGCCAGCACACCGCCACCCTGCTCACACATCATCGCTTCAAGCGTATTCATGCCGACGGCTGGAATATCGAAGCGCTGGTCTTGTCCCGGCTTTGCTACTTTTGCAACTACAACAGGTCCGCGAGCAAGCTGCACAGCGCGCTTTATTGTCTCGTCTGTACCCTCAGCAGCTTCGACTGCAAGCAATATTAGTCCGCGAACGATGACTGTTTGTCCAATATCAAGTCGAGCAATTTCCTTCGCGATTTTAATACCATATTCGATGTCAATGTATTCCTTTGCGGTGGGCTGCCGTTTTGTCAGCACTCCGACAGAGGGAAACAACTCACGCAAAAATTCTGATTGCGTCAAAACCTTGATGCCCAGCTCTTCTATCAACTGACCCATTCGCACTTGAATGCTGTCGTCGCTCAAGTCGGAAAGCTGACTCAGCTCGCGAACCGCAGTCCAGTCGAACTTATGGATATTCTTCAAAAAATTGAGTTTTCTTATTTTTCCAATAAAAACGGCGCTGTCACACTTGTTCTGCTGAAGCAGCTTGAAGTTGCGTCCAATCTGACCGGGCGCGATTTTGATTCGCACATCGGCAATCGACTCGATGTTTTCATAGGCTTCATCTGTCAGTGCAAGGCATACAACCTTGAAACCGCGGCGCTTGGCAGACTTAGCAAGAAGTCCAGGAAGGGTGCCATCGCCCGCAATGAGACCGAGCGTTCCAGGTTTCGTGCTGTAACCCTCTATTTGATTAATTGCGGAAACTTCCACCACAGGCTGTCCTCCAAACTTTACCGCAGTCTATCACTTGATATTCAGCGCATTCCTTGCTTGCAACTAAGAATATGTCGGAAACATCATCGCATATAGTGTGTGAGCTGCTTTACAGCAGGCGAATTGGTCAAGATTTTGTTATCCTAAAACTACGCGACGCGTTCCTGCGGCTCGGAATTGGCATTTCAGGGTATTTCCCAGTTTTGCTTGACATCGAGAAAACAACGCGATTAAACTGAGCTAAGATTGCGCTGCTGCCTCTTAAGCGGCTTCGATGGGTACGGCGGGAGAAAAGATGATCAGGTTCTCGGCACCACTTTTGGCTTTATCGCTTGCAGTCGCCACCACGATGCTCGCGATCGTAGCAACGACGCCTGCGCTGGCACAGAGGCAGAACGACCCGAATATGGGGCACTTCTATATGGCGCGGCAACAGATCACGATCACTGACGAAGCTCCGATGGTCAATGACCAACGCACTAATCCAGCGGCTGCACAGGCTGGCGGAAGCGGAGGAATGCCCTCAGCCCCAGTCGGACTGCCGAGAGCCGGCTGGATGCCTTACTCACAATCGATTCCCAGTTTGCGCACAAGTCTTCCTAAAACAAACAATGGAGTGCCTGAAAAGGCTCCTCCACCTCCGCCGGTCGGCATGAGAGGTAGAGCAGGAGGGCTGATAAACGGCGCCAAGACCGCATCTAAACCGAAGTCATCTCAACCGCCAGCCCAGTCGGCGCCGGTCGTGAAGGCTTACTCGCCGTACAAGCAGTATGCTCCAGACTCTGCTGCATCAGGGTCGGCTGCTATGAGCTCGAATTCTGCGGTGCGAGGTAGCGTGCTCCACTGGGCGCGACCTCGCAAGAATTATTGATTTGAAAGAATAAGTTGGAAAAAAACGGGAGCTTCCTGAACAAACAGGAGTCTCACTTAGCCGACAGTACTTAGCCGACAGTAGTCTTACTTAGCCCACACCTATCCTTTGACGAAAACTTGTCTTGCATGAATTTTGACTTTTGCCACGCAGAGCAGGAAACACTACTGGGTGTTCCTTTGCGGACAAAAAGCTGTCGCTTAAAGTCCACAGGTTCTGACAGAAGGGGATTCTTGGCAAGCAGACTCTCATCCTACATATGACACAATGTCCAAACTACTTCGACAAGCCAACGAAATGCACTACCAATCCATGCCGTCGGCGATAGAAAGTCAGTTAGAGCCCTGCCAGTTGTGGGCTGTCCAAATTCACGGAGGGAACGGCGAATAATGACTAACGACACAATAAATTCAGTGACTAGCATTCTAAGGACTGCTCACAAAGAAGTTTTGAACGAATGGATCGAGCAACTCCTGAAGGATCCAAATAGAACTCAAGCTGTTCCCGAAAGCTCACTCAGAACGTCCACCAGAGAGTTTTACGACCTCTTTCAGGAAGCATCGAAGAACGGCAATCTGGAAGTCAGCTCTTCTGACTGGGATCCGGTGCGAAACATGTTGACTGAGCTTTCGGCCGGTCGCGCCATGCAGGGCTCTACGCCAAGTGAAACAGCCAATTTTATTTTTTCGCTTAAGCAGCCTTTATTCACTCGCATCACCAAAGAATTAGGAAACAGTAGCACGCAGGTCGCCGCCACCTTACTGGAGTTCTCCAAACTTATTGACACCCTCGGACTTTATACATTCGAATCGTTCCAGAAGACACGAGAAGCCGTAATTCGCAGACAACAGAAAGATATGCTGGAAATGTCGACTCCAGTCATTAAACTGTGGGAAGGCGTTGTCGCAGTTCCTCTGATCGGAACGCTCGACAGCGCTCGCACTCAAATAGTGATGGAATCACTATTGCAAGCCATCGTCGAGACCAGCTCGAGAATCGCAATTCTCGACATCACGGGCGTGCCGACTGTCGATACACAGACCGCTCAACACTTGATCAAAACAGTCTCTGCCACCAGACTGATGGGCGCCGACTGTATCATCAGTGGTATCCGCCCTCAAATCGCCCAAACCATCGTGCACCTGGGGATCGACATCTACGACATTCCAACTAAAGCCACCATGTCTGATGCCATCAAAGAAGCGATGGAAAGAACTGGGTTTAAAATTATTCGCGATTTCGCAAGCGAAAAGGACAGGTAAGGCGTGGTCGAAAGAATACCAATTTTGAAGATCGGTGACACGCTGCTGGTCACCATTCAAGTCGATTTCCACGATCGCCTCGCACTGGCTTTGCAAGAAGATCTAACGGATAAAATCGTTGCTCATTCATCCAAAGGAGTGCTCATCGACATCTCGGCCCTGGAGATGGTGGACTCATTCATGGGAAGGGTTCTGGGCAACATCGCCAAAACATCTCGCCTTCTGGATTGCCACACTGTATTGGTTGGCATGCAGCCAGCCATCGCAATTACGATTACTGAACTGGGCATTTCACTGCAAGGCATTCACACTGCATTGACAGCAGAAAACGGCATGCAACTGCTAAACGACTTGATCAAGAACAAAAGCCAAAAGGTCACTTATGGTCGTAAAATCGCAAGAAGATAGAGCGATCAAAACAGAAGACGATATCGCAACTGTGCGAGCCTCAGTAAAACGAGTTGTGGCGCTTCTGAATTTCAGCCTGATCAATCAAACCAAAATCATCACCGCTGCCAGCGAGCTTGCGCGGAATGTACTTGAACACGGCGGGGGTGGATCGGCCAAAATTGAACTGGTCGACGAACCTGACCGCGTTGGTGTTCGGCTAAAATTCGAAGACATGGGAAAAGGCATCCCAGACATTGAGCAAGCGATGGAAGATGGCTTCACCACAGGCAAAGGCATGGGGTTGGGATTGGGCGGAGCCAAACGATTAATGGACGAATTTACAATTGAATCAAAGGCTGACACGGGCACCAGGGTCTCAATAACAAAGTGGCAAGAGAAAGCATAGATGCCGGTGTAGGCGCATTACTGCAATTTTGCGAGCTCAAAACCGAAGACGATCTTGTGCATGCACGTGCAGCGATAAAGCTGCATTCTACCGACCTGGGTTTTTCAAAAATCAATCAAACTAAAATCGTGACGGCAGCTAGCGAACTGGGTCGGAATGTACTCGAGCATGGATTGGGCGGGTCAGTTAAAATCGAAAAAATTTCCTCGGCCGGTCGGAATGGTTTGCGCCTTGTCTTTGAGGATAGAGGTCCCGGCATCGAAGATATGGAATTAGCGCTCACTGATGGCTACACATCTAAGCACGGCTTGGGACTCGGTTTGACCGGATCAAAAAGACTGATGGACGACTTCAGAATTGACTCGCATCCAGGCGAAGGCACGACGGTGTGGGTGACAAAATGGACGTGACCGATGCCTTAGAATTCGATATTACTGAATCGAGCCAGGTCGGTGAAGCACTGCGCAATATCGTGACTCTGGCACACAATCAAGGTTTCAACGAAGCGCAGCAAGCGCGCCTGAAATTGGTATGCACCGAGCTGGCAACCAACTTGCTCAAGCACACCGCCCGAGGTGGCAGACTCATTGCACAGGCTCTGGCTAACCCAAACGACGTGGGCGTCGAAGTCTTTTCGATAGACAGTGGTCCGGGCATGAACATTCAGGATTGTTTGACCGACGGTTTCTCATCTGCAGGCACGATGGGCACAGGCTTAGGTGCAGTTAAGAGAAACGCTGAAAGCTTCGATATCTACTCAGAAATCGGAGTCGGTTCAGTCGTGCAAGCTCGACTCTGGAATTCAAAAAAACTCCCTCCTTCAGGAACGAATCGAGCGGGTTTAACTGTTCCGAAGCGCGGTGAATTAGTTTCTGGCGATAAATGGTGCATTGTCGAGTCGGATGGAACAATAAACTGCCTGCTGATCGATGGGTTAGGACACGGTATAGAAGCGGCGGATGCTGCGAACCTTGCAGTGAAGCGATTCAAGGAAAACATTCCAAAAGCGCCAGCCATAGTCATGGAAGCCATCCATAAATCTCTGCGCGGGACTCGAGGCGCAGTCGGAGCTGTGGCACAAATAAATTCGGCCGACGGGAAAGTACATTTTTGCGGACTGGGCAATATCTCAGCTTTAGTGGTAAACGAAACGTCGCGAAAACATCTAACCTCGTTCAATGGCACTTTGGGTTATGAAGCGCGCCGATTTCAGGAATATGATCATCCATGGGGAGGAAACTCAATTTTACTCATGCATTCAGACGGGCTATCGTCAAAAACATTCGAAGACATATATACTATTCAAAGACAATCAGCACCTATCGTTGCCGCCTGGCTTTATCAAAAGTATTCGAAGGGAAACGACGATTCAACGATGCTCGTCTGTAAAGGAAACGATGGTTAGTAAGTCGCAAGAAAAGCCAGTCATATCGTTAACTATTCGCTCCGAGTCCGATGTTGTGCTGGCTCGCAAGCGAGCACGGCAAGTGGCATTATTGCTCGGTTTCGACGCAGCTGATCAGACCAGAATCTCAACTGCAGTTAGCGAAATTGTTCGGAATGCATTTGTTCACGCCGGTGGTGGCAAGCTGGAGTTTTGTATTCAAGATACCAACTTGCCGTATACATTCGTCACCACGATGATCGATCACGGTCCAGGAATATCCGATTTAGAAGAAGTTCTAAAAGGACGCCAGCCGTACTTTGGATTGAAAGGTGCTACTAACCTTGTGGACCAGTTCCATATCGATACGAACTCAAATGGAACGAGAGTGCGACTCGAAAAAAAGATGGCGCCAAGGGTACCATTCACCGGCAAAGAATTGGATGGCATCGCGAATTCGCTGACCAAGCTGATCTCAGCCAATCCAACCGACGAGGTTTACCAGCAAAATCAGGAACTGCTCTTAGCACTTGAGCAACTGTCGGCAGTGAAAGCTCAACTCGACGTCGCAAACAATGAGCTAAAGGAGAGCAATTCGGATCTGACGTCACTCAATCAGCAAATGCGAGATTGGAACATTTCTCTCGAGCAAAAGGTAAAAGAGCGAACAGCTGAACTGCAACAAGTCAATGTCGATCTGTTAGCCGCTCGTGATGAGGCTGTCATCGCAAACGAATTGAAAAGTCAATTCGTTGCAAATGTAAGTCACGAAATAAGAACACCTCTGGCAGGAATTCTGGGTTTAGCAGAGGTTCTAAGCCTGGGCGAACTAAACAGGGAATCCAGAGAGCTTGCTGAGCATATAGTCAAATCGGGACAGCACCTGCTGGTTATCGTTAACGATCTGCTTGACTTTTCTAAGCTGAGCGCAGGCAAATCAGCATTCGAACGAAAGCAATTCTACTTATCATCACTATTTGACGAAGTGGTTCAGTCCGTTCATGTGCAAGCCAAAAAGAAGAATATCGATTTGTCCGACGCGATAGACCCAGCGATTTCGAATTGTTTCTGGGGCGATTCAGGTCGTCTCAAGCAGGTAATATTGAATCTCACTCACAATGCAGTCAAATTCACCGATAATGGCACCGTTAAGTTGCGAGCAAAATTGGTTGAGAACGGCACAAGGTTCTCCCGAATCAGAGTGGAAGTCTCTGACAACGGAATTGGAATTTCAGATTTAAATCAAAGAAGACTATTCCAACCTTTTGTGCAAGTAGATGGCTCCACGACCAGAAAACACGGAGGCACCGGGCTTGGACTGGCTATTTCCCGCACCATCGTTGAACAAATGGGCGGCACGATTGGATGTGTAAGCGACCTCGGCGCCGGTTCAACCTTTTATATCGAATTGCCTCTGGAAAAGGCAAATCCGATTACTGTGTGAAGCTCAGTGCTTGCACCAGGTTGATCATGTTTTAGAGAATCAAGCTCAGTGCTTGCACCTGGTTAATTAATCATGTTTACTGATTTCAGGCTCACTGCTTGCACCTGGTTAATGACGTTAATAGATTTCAGGCTCAGTGTTTGCTTAGATAACCGTGTTTAGTGATTTCAGGCTCACTTGAACGAGTCCGACTCTGTTCTTGCTCAAACAGAGCAGCCAGAACATCGCTTTGAACAATTATGCCCTTAACCCGGTCGTGCTGAGTAACCGGCAACCACATGAACTTATGGCGGCTAAACAAAAAACTGGAAAATCGATCAGGCTGACTGTCACTGAAGGCAAAATGTTGTTAACGGCGGATCGAAAATGCATTGGACTTAATGCCGTTAAAACAAGACTTGCCATGGCGCGCGACCGCAGATAAACCCGCAACCGTGCCGATTATGCACGACTCAACAATCGGTACGTAAGATTCTTTATCTGCAAAATCCAAAATGGCGACTCATCAATTGCAATCGAAAATTCAAACCATATTGTTTCAACAATATGTGTGGAGAATGTGATTTATCGATGTGGATCGAGGTGCACTTGTTCCGCCGATTTCCCGTACGCGAAAGTCTTTAAAACGGAAAGGTATTTAGATTCTGTGTAAGAGTGCCCTTCGATGTCGCACCATTAACCGTGATATCTTTCACAAAAACGATTCCTCGCTTGAATTGGACCAATCCAATCCGACGAACTGGATTTTGTATTCCCAGTTGGGTTGTGTTGAACACAACCGAAATAAAGGCGTTATCGAGAGTTGTGCCGTTGGAACTTGAAGTGCCAGTAGAACCTGTGGTACCGGTTGACGAGCTGTTCAAATTTCCATTCAATGCATTGATCGAATAATTTGATGCCACTAATGCCGAAGTGATTGGAAAATATTTTGTTCGCCCCGAATTATCGTCGACAACCAAATATGGAGCCACATATAAATCACTGTTTGTAAAACCGTTACTTGTGGAGACTGGACTGTATTGGAAACCAACAGAGGTTACAGAGGTGCTGCTCAGTCCCTGAAACAAAACTCCAGCACTGCCTGTGCGTGGATTAGGCGAATCTTCCAGACTTGTTAGGACCAACACTGGTCCGAGACCGCTCACATTTGAGCCGAAAGCATTGTTGAAAATTGACCGGTTTGTAGGAACACTGCCTGTGGTGTCTACAGGAGAATTCACAAAAGACCTGGAACTGGTTATCGTGGTCGCAGCGTTACCACCAGACCCACTGGAGGAAGCCGCTCCACTAATATTGGTACCAGCAGATCCAAATGAGACGCTGGTACCAGAAGCAGTGTTACCAAACAAATAATTGTTGGCGCCACCAAAAAAGTTTTGCAGATTCAATGGCAGTATCGCAGCAGCAAATTCAGCCGGATTGCCGACCACGAAAGGTGCCGATGTAAATGTTCCTGTCGTTGACTGAGCGCAAGCAGGAAGTACGGATGACAAAGCGAGAACAACCCCTAAACAATATTTGAATTTCGAATTTGTAGTAGCCACTCTTTTTCCTCGCATTGAACTCGACAGACGCACGTAATTAACACCGAGTTAGATCGGTGCTTCGCCAGTCAGAAGCCCAGTATAGATCAATGTCGCATTTTAGTCTACAATCTGCAAGCGCTACAATATCAAAAATTTGCTAGTTCCGTTAAAACTACAGCTTTTCAGCAATTCCTACTGAAGAGCTCTGGTAGCAGATCCTCTGGTATCAGCGGCGCGCAGATGAGCTTGGTGATAACAAATTTCAGGCGGGAATACGCTTTCTTAGCTTCCGGATAACAGGTCAACGACCCTCTGGCCCAGCAAAGCTTTGACATCATAAAGCATACGAAGACGATTGTTAATCAACTTAATTCGCTCATTGTAAAAGTGATGTGCCTTGCCACAGGCAGCAAGTTTTTGCAGCGTTGCAATCTTCGAGACATCGACATTGATCACTTTAGATTTTTTCCAATATGCAAGAAGCGGTGAGCGACGTTGCGCAATGAATTGCTGCAATTCAGGTGAAAGCGAAATTCCGCACGTGTCGGGCAGACCCAGCGCCGCCCCCAGACTGTTCGGAGGTGTACGACCTGAACGAATGCCACCGGACTGCTCCATCAGTGCCGCTCCGGCCAAGCCACCAGCCATGATGCCAGAAACTATATTAAGATGATTGCCCGCAAGCTGATTGGCAGGGCTCGCAGATAATCCCAATGGTCCATCAGCGATAATTCCAAGGATGTTAATCTGGAAGAAGTTAGCGTTATTCGTCAAAGTGACCGCAAGATCACGGTCACGAGATAACCTATCTGCCGCTAGCTTCTCACGGCTAATTTCATCGTCAAGTCGGTCCAACGTTGTACGCACATCGAGTGCTGAGACTATCAGCCGTCCTAAATCCGATGCGGGATTTATCGAAATAGCATAATTATAAAGATCGAAATCGAACTTTTCCAAACGAGTTCTTAGCGCATGCAGAAGAGCGATTCTGCTCCGAACAATTTTTATTGTGTCAGGGTGATTTGCATCGGTGCCGTCCAGCTTTTTCCGATTACCTATATTGTCGATTGATACGTTCGAAACGCGTTTGCTTTTCCAATCACTGATGATTTCATCTCGATGAGCGGAGATGTATTTGTACATAACTGGAGTGAATGAATATTGATTTGGTCTGCCGTAATCGAAGAAACTTGAAAGTGCATTCGGAGGCGAATCTATCGGACGTTTACCGCCTCTCAGTTGCCAGAGCGCAGCAGTCGACAAGCAGATCCCGATAGCACTGCTGATGACGAACATCTCATTGCCGGCTTTAGGCTGCTCTTTCAAGTACAAAAGTCCCGCCACTCCGCCGAAAACACCGGTCTCGATAAAATGAATGTCGAAATTTTTCTGAAGTGCTTTACCTCGTCTCATTAACAGGTTAGAAAGCACAACATCGTATGCGTAATTAAGATCAGAATCTACTTTGTCAGCGGCTTGACGAACTTCAAGCATGCCGGACAAAATTCCCAGCAAAGACTCAATTTCGTCGGCGCGTGGAGAAATTTTCAAATATCGAGCTGTCTCAAATTTCTGGTTTTCAGCTTCGTCATTTGATTGTCGATCGATTTTTCGAACAGCGCAGATAAGAGCGCCCAGTTCTTCATCGAACTTCTCGATAAAAGTGTGCAAAGACCACAAGAGAAGAATTCTGTTGTTCAGAACGAAATTAGTTTTAGGTCGGTTGTCTTCTAGTCCACAAAGGCTGGAAATATTTGACGGATCGACGTGGTAGCGTTCATTCCACTGCACAAACATTTGTTCTCGTCGAGATTTATCGGCACCAAAATCTGGCGTATCTAAAAATTTTGCGACTAGCGGCGGCAGATCTTTCCCATCAACAGGACGCCCATCAACCATTGAAGCCAGCACCTTTGGAGGAGCAGTGTCATGAGCTCTGACCGTTTTGTTGTAAATAATTCCGGCAATTGGAATAGCGGTGCCGACGCCGGCACCAACACAAGTCAGAACTGCAGATTCTTTAAAGTGCATGTGCATGCGCGCGTATGGTTCAAGTGTGTAGAGCACCGAAAATTGCGCAAAATTGGCAGCGTTGAATGCCTCATTAACTGCATTGTGCCGGGCGTGCTCACGAGCCACCAATCCGTAGGTCCAATCTAATTCTGCTTCTGTTTTATTGACAGCCTGCCTGATTTCGAGATACGCAAACAACATGCGTCGCAGCATCAACCGACGCAAATCTTGAAATTCGGCAGTGCCTGGCTCGATTGACTGATAGCGTGCGAACTCGGCCGCCAGCCCCAGTATGTCTGCGCATTGCTGTGCAAGGAAATCTGATCTGGAGGTGGCGGTAACAGGTTGCGCAAATACAGCAAGCGGCTGTTGGAGTAAAATAATACCCAGGAGCACTAACGTAGTAAAAAAGTATGCAGGGCGTCGACGCTGCGCCTTTGGCATGTCTGGATACCGTTGATCTCCAAGCCCATCATTTTGACAGCTTGGCAAGAGAAGACGCAAGCTGGCAAGTTGAGCCAATTTCCCGCATAATCCATTAGGCGCCAGAGCAACTGAGGATAGAATTCATATGAAAAAATATCCGGACCGAAAAAACGACCTGGTCGGTCGAGTCATAATTCGTCAGGGCGAAACACTCTGGCACCTGGTCAGTGTTGATAACGAAGGCGTGTTTCACTGGATGAGCGTCGACGAAAAGTCAGATGGTGAGCGGACTTATTATGTCGGTCGCGTTCCGCATGAATCCAAAACTAGCAGCGGTTTGCTAAATGGTGAACACGTCTTTTATCCGAAGACTAATGCGCGCTGGTAGTGCGCCTAGCTCGGGACTTACGCAAGACAACTCAGGGCGGGGTGAAAATTTTCTGACTTATGCTATAGCCCACTTGCGCAGTCGCCGTATCGATTATTGACTCTGCGCGATTGGTAACCGAAGCCGCTTTCAGAAAACACAATGTGCTAACGACAGCCACTACATAACACCGTTTGGACAATTTGTCGTGCGTGGACCGCGTCCGTAATTTAACTATCACAAATGCACAACAACCCCAAAATAAGCTCTCGCAAAAAAGCCAGCTAGTTCCACCCTGATCAAAAATCCCGAAAGGAATATAAGAGCGATAGCGTTCTAGTGCGAATCCCCAGAAGAACCGCACTATAAAGGTAATCCAAAACGCGAATGGCGCTTGCAAGGCAAACCTCAACGCTGTCACAATTTCTGTGCTCATCTTACTTTTGCATCTGATGAACTGTCGGTCCCGGTAAACACTTTTGAAAATGTTGAGGACTACTGGAAATCTATGCGTACGAAGTCTGTGTTTGTATCAAGCCCCAACTTAGCGGAATTCCGCGTGCCCGGATAAACTTTCCTAGAAAGGATCCGCTTTGGGTGTCCTGGCACCAAAAGGACCACTGCAAACCAAATTGATTCTATTAATTCCGAAGAGAGACCCAGCTTATGACGCTCTCACCAGATCGAAAAAAAATTTACAGCTCAGATATGTTTTGAGAGCTGATTAGGGATTACACAAACTGCTCAGAAACCTCAGCCGATCGATCAGCTCAAAGGAGGATAAATTCTTTAACCTCCGAATCGCCTGCAGGGAACTATCTTTACTGCGGCGACTCTTTCAATCGATATTACTTTTAGAGACCAGAGCAATTCAGAATCGATGAGACTGGGAATTACGAGAATGGGATTCTTAATAGCTGTCCTGCTGTCCCTTCTGGCAGTTTCCATAGTTGTTATTTTAATGAACACAGTCGACCGGTCTTCGATGCACGTGGAGGAACAGTTAGACAACCCAGACACGCCCATCACAAAAACTTCAGACACAGTCATCGCACCAGCAAAAGCGCTCATCTGCGAGACGAGTGATACCACTTTTGCACATCCCGATTGCAGCATAAACGGTCAAACGGTTCACTCTGGCGACTTGATGCGAGTCAGACCAATGCGCAAAATCCAGCAGTTGTCGCTGAAAGCATGTAACAGTCAGGACGATGTTTTCCTGAACTGCAGTTCCCTGCCGCTACAAACAATTCGATTTCGACAAATGGAAATTTCCAAAGAATCACTAAGGAGCGTAGGCTTATTAAAGCATCTGCGGCACGTCACTTTCGTTGACTGCACGCTTGCTTCGGGAGCCCTAGAGGGTTTAGCAACCAGTCCGGCATTTTGGGTAGAAATCAGAGATTGTCAAAAATCAAACCATTTATCTCTCTCTGCAGCAGACGTCCGGGCACTTTCTCACATGGCTAATTTAGTTCGTCTCGAAATTTCAGGAACGTCTGTTGAATCCGGAGACTTTGGGCTTCTGCAAAATTCACTAATCGAGATGATGGACTGCAGGCGTTGTCGATTGACCGACGATGACTTGACCAGCCTTGCTAAATGCGAATCACTGCACTATCTAAATATCGAAAATAATCCTTCAGTTTCGGCTGCAGCTGTCGCCAAACTGGCTAGTCTGCCCAACCTCAGGCAGATTCGATTCGACCGCCAGACTTCCTTTGACAGCTTCAACCTAAGTCAACAATCTGCAATAAAGCTCAAAAATTACAGAGTTCCGGAAAAACTGCAGCGTGAATTCGCACAATAGCTAATATAAGGGGCCCCATGGACGAAATCGACCCCAGTTCTATTGCCCGCACGGATCTGCCGGAAGGGTGGGGCATTGTATAGGATTCGTATTGAATCCTGCCGCAGCGGCGAATCCGTTTATTTGCATATCGTACGCCGACGCACTACTGCCGGCGCCGCCACCATAGAGCACCAGCATAATTGAACTGACAGTCAAACCATTCAGGCTCGGGAATTGCCCAGCATCGAAAGTGTAGCGAGTAGAGTTTTCGGAACAACCCGTCGGTCGACTGGTGGCATTACAGACGCATGCGCCTACGGTGGCCGCCGCTCCATTTCGCTTGCCCTGAAAAATCACGCCGAAATTCGCGGGACAAAAGTGTCCCAGAACGTCGAACGTGAAGGTCGCACCGTTAGACGAATTGAACGTAAACGGCTGGACCTGCGGTACGACGACACCTGCGGCGTCACCGTTGCCCATTACTAACATGCTTGCGTACATGTGACCACACCGATCGTTCTGGAGTCCGATGATGCCATTGCCGCACGCAAAAATTTCCGCTACTGACGGCGCTCCGCTACCAGGCGGTTTGTGATGCGGTGGCGGTTTGTGATGCGGTGAGGGAATCTGGTGGGCTGTCCCATGGACAGATCCAACCTGCGCCAAAAGTGGCTTACTCGGATCGCCGCCCGGATGCTCGGCACGAGCGGGCGAAAACGATACGGTCCAATAAAACAATGTCGCCGCCGCCATCCCAATGGCTTTCATCCTAACCACAGATTCCAGTGCCTCCTGTGCAGTATTGTTCCAATATACCTGATAATGTCTTTCGGTTAGTTGGTGAAACTACTCATCTACATCTCTACAACGTCCGGAATTTGACAGGTCGAGACTATGCATCTTCGATCGACAGTTTATCCATCTTTCAAGATACTGCATATGGTGCCAGAGTTACTGAACCACCCTGCGAAAAGAGATTGGCTCACAGCATGTCTCATTCACGACCTGCACCGAAACTATGCTGTAGGGGCCAGACGCTGATAGTCTAGTAATTGAACCGTCACTTTATTGCGGGCTTCGATCCGGTCGATCGTTTTACAATCGAGCCCGTTTGACTATCGGAATTAGAATTGCCCGAAGTGGCTGATCCTGGCAAATCATTTATCCGAAATGACGGATTGAGTTGCCCCGAGGGAATTCTGTTCCGCGCGTCCGCGTCGTGCGAGCCGGATTGCTTAGTGTAGTCGTAGCGGTAGCTAAATACATCGTATGCCGACGCTGCAAATGATACGAACATCGTTGTCACGATTGAGGCTATGATAACAATGATTAGTTTGTTCACGCTTTTATTCACGCTATGCTCTCCCGCATGGTTTATGTTGCGACGGCTTTGAAACGCTACTGGTTCCTGAATCCTGCTAACCAGTAGCAAGCCCCTACGGCGAAAAGTCTCTAATATGTATCAGCAAGCGGCTTTGAGCGAAGTTTAATTGCGGTAGTTTCAGTTCCCCAGCTTCTTAATAATTGATGCAAAAGCTGGCTGGGAATTAATTGACTTACTCTAAGACCGCATCGTAGAACTTAGCCGGAATTCATTGCAAGGGTCACTGCAACTTTTAAATTCAGCTGCAGTCCATGGTACTGAGTCAAACAGAGGTGAATCAATGACAGCAGACCGATTACGAATGCAAGACCCGCGCACCCAATACCCTGGACCGCCTTTTGAGAAACAGCCGCAACCAGCACCAGGACTTGCGTCCGAGATGAATCCCAAGCCAGACCACGGAGAAGAAAGCTACGTGGGTCATGGACGATTAGCCGGTCGCAAGGCTCTCATAACCGGCGGTGACTCCGGCATTGGAAGAGCAGTCGCTATTGCATTCGCCCGCGAAGGAGCCGACGTGTCGATTGGCTACTTGCCTGAAGAAGAGAAGGACGCAAGAAGCGTGATCGATTTGATTGAGAACGCTGGTCGAAAGGGAGTTGGAATTCCTGGTGATATCAAAGACGAGAAATTTTGTACCTCGCTGGTTGAAACGGCAGTTAGAGAAATGGGTGGTTTGGACATCCTGGTGAATAACGCAGCCGCTCAGACAAACAATCCAGAAATCGAAGAGCTGACAACAGACCAATTTGATACCACTATGAAGACCAATTTGTATGCGTTGTTCTGGATAACGAAGGCAGCCATCCCACACCTGGCCCCCGGCTCAACGGTGGTCAATACGGCGTCGCGCCAGGCATACAACCCATCATTAGGCCTTGTAGACTACGCTGTCACCAAAGCTGGAATCGTTGACTTCACAAAAGCTGTATCGAAGCAGCTCATAAAGAAAGGGATTCGAGTCAACGCAGTCGCACCGGGACCCTTCTGGACACCGTTGCAACCAAGCGGTGGGCAGACACAGGATAAATTAAAAGATTTCGGCAAGGACACGCCAATGGGAAGGCCAGGACAGCCTGTGGAGGTCGCTTCAATCTATGTGTTGCTTGCATCGCAGGAGAGCAGTTATGTATCTGGAGAAATTTACGGAGTCACGGGCGGTATAGCCATCGCTTAGACCTCCAACTTTTCCTGCGGTCAGCTTGGTAATACAACCGCGTCGTTCCACTCAGACTCACACCATTCTGGTCCGTTGCATTACTGAAAAGTGCGACGGTCAGAGTGGCGAGTATGTTGCTGCCAGTCCTTTCCCGGTTTAGCCAGAACGCGTCAATCACAAGCGTGTTTTCAGACTTTGCCGTACAGATGTATCCAGTCTGCGCAGTAAGCGTCTTAGGAGGCACGCTAGTGCTGTGCAACGAGAAACTCGTTCGCCGGTAATTCGAGATGCGAAGCCTACGGCGATGGAAATGTTCTTACCGTCTCAGTTGCGTGATCAATAATTGTTTAGCAGACACATCAGAACTAATAACCTAGATGAGATTTACTTGGTCAATCTGATCTTCTTAGCAACATCAGCATTGAAAAAACCATTTGGATATTTGTGTATCTCGGCTTGTATAGCCTTTTCTTTGGACTTTGGGACGACGACCGGTTCTACCTGAAAAAAATTATGTCGCCATTCGAGTGCGCTTAAAGCGTGATTATCAAAGTGAACATTTAGCTCGTAAAGACCCGGAATCGCTGGAGCTTCTATATCAAACTCGATATTCTTGCGGGTATGTGGCTTTAGAGTATCGTCTCGCCGGAAATGCAGCCCTTCCCTCCGAACACTTAAAGCAATGCTTTAGAATGGAGAGATCTCGTAGTGTAAGGACTCATGGAAATGATCGCAGTGCCAAATATAGTCGATGCGCAAGCGCTGGTTGACTGGTTTGGCTATTGGCCTAGCTTCCATGATGCTGAAATTCTTGAGCTTGTGCTTCGCACGGGAAAGCCGTCAATTTTGAAACTGCACGCTTGGGAAATGCTCAAAGAACTAACTGAAGAAGGGTTCTATGCCCAAGGAAAGAACTGTATCGTTACGTTCAGTCTTATTGATGTGTTTGAAACAAGCTTGGAAGATTTCTATTCTCATCAAAATGTATTGTTATCACTATCAATTGAACGGAACACCTACGGCTGGACAATAGACCTTATTGCGGCCAATGGCTTGGGTGGCAGGCTGGTGGCTAAAGAAGTTTGGGTGGAATTTGAACCTGGCAAACCTGATGTGCTGGAAGCAGAAAGAGAGCACAGTCCGAGGAGCGGGCCCGCTGCTCCACTCTGACTTCGCTTCAGCAACTGCATGTTGGCAAACGCAGTTTGTGATCTCGTTTAACGTCCATCATTTTCTGCGTCAAAAAGTGTTTTTCGATTCTCTTCGTGCAAAGGATTAGTGAACGGTTTGGCTTCTTATCTACATCTTCGACGTGTCCACAAAACAACATAGTTACTCCTACGGCCAGTGAAACTATTACCAGGATGGTAAAGCCTGGAATCTGAAACATCGACGAGACAGTCATGCCCCGCCAGTTTTCTTGAAGCTTAGTTAGTTTCAGCATTACTTCAGTCTGACCTATGTCGACAAATTTGAATAGAGGCACAAAAAAGTGCAACTGACCTTGGGATCAATTAGAGGCAGCAGTCCGATTCCTTGCTATGTTTGCCTCTTGGTCTCGCGCTGTTTGTTCCACAAGGCTCAGTTCTTCATCGCTTAAGCTATCTGTTGAGCCGAATTCGATATGGAAATACATGTATTTTTTTCCGTCGATTACGGTAAAAAGTCCTAGCGCTGCGTCAATGCCCAATGTACTCGGCAGTGAGTTGGCTGGCGGATCTAGCGGTCCCGCATTGGCGATTAGCTGAAGGAATTTTTTGTCTAACGCTTGTGAATGCGACGAGAATTTCATTTTTGTTTTGGAAATGGTCCCATCTTTTGCCACTTCAAAATGAACCATTGCAAATGGGTCAGTGATTTCAGCATATTCAGCAAGTAATGCGTCATAGTTGGGTTGCTTTTTGAGTCGCAACTCAAGCTTCTGTTTCCATTCTAAGTTTCTAAATATCTGCATTCCTAACGCTGGTTCTCCGGGACCGCACCTACTGTGGTAAGTCATTCGAAGTGCGCGAGTCTGCCCGTCCTCAGGTAGCACAGCATTCTCTAAGATAACTTCATTGGCATTTGAAGGCATAGCAAATACGAGATGTGCAGATAGTGCGAGCATGAGTAAGTGAGTGTTTTTCATAGGTATCTTTTTCTGCTGTTGAGTGGATCGGCTCAATCTTCAGCAATCGACATTTGCATGTAAAACGATTAGGACACCTAAACATTATTGCAGAAACTTTGTTCCATTTGTATCTGGAATCCTTGAGCACGCTTGCACCACCGTTGACGTCTTATGCACTCTGACCAGTGTAGAAGGTGCCAACGATTCGTTCTGAAATGTTGGTGATATCGATGCGTTCGTTAAGGACTGGTGCTAGTCCTTGCAACGTCGCACGGTGTAATGCAAGATGAAGAGCACCGGCCGCAGTACCAGAAAACCTTTCAGAAGTATCGATCATATGTGGTTCCTGACTGCAAACTTTCTTTAATAAGGCGTTCCCTCACCGATCTACTAGAACTGCCCTGATTACTGGCGCGGGTATCAACATTCCTGAACGCCCCCTTTCCATCTGCCTGGCAAAAAGCCTACCAGCGAACTCCCAGTATCAAGTCTTGCGCCTTCGTCGCAAGGCTTGACACCGGGTCCCTGGTTCGCCGGTATTCAGGCAGAGCCGCAGATGGTGCGGGGGCTCAGAGGTTCTTTTTGCTCCGCTGATTGGATTTGTTGCTTCCTTGATTTTATTCATCGTGCTTCCGGAGGCAGGATAAGGGATGTCGACAATGACTGAGAATGCTTTCTGTGTACGCGTCTCTATGGAGACAGATCATCTAAATTTGTAGACAGCAATGCTCAAACAACGACAAGAGTGTTTTCTTGATGTCGACAAATACTGTGCTTGTTGCAAGGAATTTGGACAGAGAGCCAATTCTCGCTGCTTCTCTTCCCGGATTTTTACGTTGATGGATATTGGAATGGCGAATACAATATACGAGCCGAGGTGTTGTGATATGTCGATCAAGAAGTTTGTGGACGCTTTCAATTTACTCGCTATCTTAATTTCCGCAGACGCCAATTCTTCTGTGTATGCTAGTCAGTGGACTGGGTATCCGACTTTTCATTCAATGGCTACTCTTTCAGAATTTATAAGGCATGCAGCGCCTTTCGACGTGCTACCTTTACCGGTCAAGCAAAATGAGGTGGTTATGACGTTTGACGGTGAGCAATGTCCTAGCATTATGCTGAAGCCGCGAACCTGGGATCCTTTCCCGAAAGCACTTTGGGATTGAAAAAGTTTGTTTCTGCCGCTTTGCCCAGTATCTTTGGCAAAGCAGTTACAGTGATGTTGAGCTAGGTGGAGCGGTTTAATGAAGCGTTTGCAAATGTTGGCCACGTCATCGCCTTTTCCACCACAGGTAGATCACGAGCTTAACAGAGCTCTTGAGGCATTTGTGCGAGTGGTCGAATTTGAATTGGCTGATACTGGGTTTTATAAACGAACGGGATTTAGCGCACTTCGATTGAACATAGAGTTGTTAGATATTGCTGAGCCGAAATTCTTTTTTGACGAAGACTTTTCTTACGATTCGCTCGAAGTCGATGTGAAGATTCCAAGTTCACAGATTGATTTGAAAGATACACATCGTGGATTTCAGTACATCAAAGAGCAGTCAGTGCGAGTCCTGTCAGCGGTAGTCGTTTCCTTCGGCTTGGATTCTCGTGTGCTCGATATAAGAGCGTTTCACACTTGGCAAAGCACGAATGCAATGCAAAAGGAAGTTGCTGATTGCGAAAATGAAATCGATTCGATCAAGTACGAGTCGAATCTTCCTGATGTAATCCCTGTGAAATGGTATGAGCCGGGAATTGGCTACAGTGCTTATATGGGGCAGTTTGGAAACGGAAAACAATTTTGGGGGCACGTCGTAGCATCTTTTGCGCCACCAACAGTGGTGGCACCAACCGATCCTATTGAATGGACAACTAGGAAGTGTTGGTATGCAATTCTTCATAAATTCGATAAAGAGGGAAATCATTTAGGTACGGATTACAAGTTTGCAGGTACAACGGCTGACGGAGAAGTCGCGGTGCTGGCTAGTGCATCAAAGTACATGAATAACTTCATCGAAGCGCTGGGACCCGTAGTCTTTGGCGATATAGCGATACGTTTGTTCCACATTGAAATCGATGGGCACACCTTCGGCATGATTGATTCCTCATCCGAGGAGTGCGGAGCTACGGCTACAATGGAACCAGCTGATTTGGTATTTTCTGCGCCATGGGACGGAGAATATGACACTTAATGACCACGATTGAATTTGTCAATCCACTCACGCACTCATTTAAGGCACAGTGGCTTGACTATCGTGGCGAATTTGCGGCTAAAACTGATTGTGAGCCATGGTTGTTAGAAGTGGAAAGAAGGCTCGTTTCAGAAAAAAGCTGCAAGCAAACTGAACGAACTTTGCTGCACTTCTTAGATGAGCGACAGCCATTGCTGCACCACATTTGGTGCCTTCTCGATTTTTACTTCAAGTGATGCTGTCTGAACGGCAACTTTACAATTGCACAGGCTCAGAAATGCCCGAAAGACACACAGACCATGAGGTTCCGGCAAAGTAGCAAAAAAGTAGCAAATTCACAAATCTGCTACCCCAATAAAAAAGTGGCTTAAATCTGCATTTAGCCACTGTTCAAGCATTTAAAAGATTCGTGCCCGGAGAGATTCGAACTCCCGACCTCATGGTTCGTAGCCATGCGCTCTATCCAGCTGGGCTACGGGCACATTTCGTAGCGGTTTATCAATATACCATGCCTTGGGGCGATTGATTTTGCGACGAACAATCTTGTTACATATTGACTAGACAAGGTGTTGATTCTGGAAAGACTGCACTGTTGCCCGATTTTCAGCTTTGCAGGTGTCGAGGCGATGTGCCGGATTCAGGCAAGTTCCTGGGGCGAGGCAAATATAGTTTCAGGGCGATTTACCGGATCCAGGCAGGTTAAATTGCTGGTTTAAGGAGCCTTACCAGCAGCTTTCTTCTTGCAAGCCTCAGGGTCTGCGTTCATGCCCTTCTTAGCGCACTCAGGACAGCAGGCCTGACCTTTAGTGACATTTTTCATCGCTGATGCCGCCGCATCGGCTTTCATTTCTTTCCAATAGTTGGCAAGTACAAACCACCGCTGCGGGTCGAATTGTTCCTTATTGGCGAATTCGAGAAAAGCAGCACAGCTCCAGGGATTCAAATCGTAGGCGCGCTGAGCCTCGACAGCTCCCGCATCTTCCCCCGATTTGACGAGAATCACACGACCAAGTACCAGATGCGCCAGATAGTCGCGAGGTGCTAACTCTATGGCGATGTTGAGCTCACGCTTAGCATCATCATATTTGCCAGAGGCTGCCAGCGCAGATCCGTATCTGACGTATCCCAGCTCGAACTTAGGTTCCAGCTCGATAACTTTATGAAACTGCTGGACAGCAAGCTCATAGTTCATGGCACGAAACGATTTTTCCCCCTCGTCCCACTCTTTCTGAGCAACCTCACTCAACTTTGGCAGAAGATCGCCGCTCTTGTTGTGAAACGGAAAAGGTGGGGGAGTGAAAGCTTTCTTGTGTGAATCGGCAGCAAAAACCGACACCAGAGAAGACTGCCAAAATAATACCGAAACGAGAAGCCGGGCGGCAAGATTGATTTTATTCATAGATGTTCCATTTTGCACAACTCATGCTTGTTTCGTCAGCGAGTCTTCCAGGATGACACAGATTTTTTCGTGACAATGTTTGATTCGAAATGCTTGCAATGATTTCTTGGAATCATCATTCAAAGTAGCACCACTAGTGATACCGAATTCGTCGCTGTGACAATGGCACCGCAAGACAGGCTCTCCTGCTTCGCGATTGTCCAGAGTGAGAAAACAGCCCCACTCAGGATGTTCGGCATGATAGGCGACAATGTTGCCGTCAGCCAATTTGATAGCAATTCCATTTAGGCTTTGGTTGCGTCCAGTCACGTTCATACTGAACGGCACTTGCGCCCCCGGCTCAGAAAAAGCACTGGCATCGATTTTGGTGAATCCGCTGCGGTCTGTCAAAGGAAGCGAAGTTATTTTGCTCGACGGTGTCGGCGACAGGTCAGATGACACTAAAAGCGGAACTGAATCTGGTTTGATCAAATAATTGACAGCGGCGCCAAGTGACATCGAGAACGGAAGAGCTGCCATCACTTTCAGTATCGTTCGCCTACTGGTTTGTTTGCTCATCGAGATTTCCTCTGTGATATCACTGTACACGAACACCAGTCAACGCTTCCTTCTCAATCTTCAACATGTCGTATTCCTGTTGCAGACGTCCGAACTTCTCTGCCAAATTTTGCTGGCTCTGTTCTATTTCTGCCTCATTAATCGCCTTTTGAGACGTAAAACTATTTTCTTGAGTAGCAATTTGCAAATTACCCTCTGTCCGGGCTAGATCTTGCGACGCTTGCTGCAAGCGCGCCTTGTCGGCCTGCGACAATCCACCTGCAGATCCAACTCCGCCACTGGAGCCCGTGTTGTTTGGTCCCAGATGCCCAGCGCCGCATCTGCCTGTAATCAAACAGCGCGCGCAGCATACTCGAGGAGGCGGAATATCCGGAGGGGTCGCTGGCGGCGGCGGCAAGTTAGGCACACCAGTGGCGATGACCACGGAATTCAACTTTAACTTGTCCTTCTGCAATTTAAGCTGCCACTGCTGCTCATTTTCAGTACACTCTCCTATTTGCTTTTTCAATGCGACTTGACTTGAGTGATAATCAGTGACGTGTAGATAAAACTGCTTCAGATCAGATGCGTATTGCGCAACCGCCTCCTTAAGCTGCGATTCAGACATGCGCAATTTGAACGCCGGAAGTACAGTACCAGAGCCGGAGACATGCCCTTGCAACGGGGCTGTCTTACTCGTGCCACCATGCAGTGGCGTCGCATTACCGGCGCCAACGTGAAGCGTCGTGTCGGCACCCGCATGAAGCGTCGTACCGCCACCAGTTTTTAAATTTTCTCCCTGAAGTGTCGTACGACCGCCAGATTTTGCGCTTTCTCCCTGAAGCGAAGTGCTTCCGCCAGTTGTGTTAATTTCTCCTTGTATCGGACTTGCATGCGTGGAAGCATTACCGTTTGATGGATCCGATTGAGTTGCGGATTGAGGCGTAGTTGTACCCGGATCATCTGCTTTTTGACTGATGAATGTCCCACGACGTGCATCAGCACACGCGGGTAAAAATGAGATTACCAGGGAACAATAAACTACTATGCTTTTTGCTGTTTTTGCAGGAATATACATGTGAGAAATTCGTGCGAAGCTTGACCGGATCATATCAGTGCTCTCAGGCGAAACATTCATTGATAGAGCATAAGGGAGATTCTGCGTGAGAGTCAAAAATCTAATCTACTATCCGATCAAATCGTGCAAAGGAACAGAGATAGATTCCGCGCAAATCGATCCACGCGGCATAGAAAACGATCGCAGCCTCATGGTTATCGCCGAAGATGGCAGCTCAATCACGCAGCGAGAATTTCCAAAAATGTCGTTGATCGAACCACTGATGGTGGAGCAAACAAAGCTGCAACTATTAGCCCCCGACATGCCACGGCTCGAAATCGATCTGCTCGCCGGTGGCGATGAAATCACCGCCAGAGTCTGGAAACAACCGTACAGAGCGGTGGATCAGGGCGAAGAAGTCTCACGCTGGTTGAGCGATTATTTGGGTATTCAAGCTCGATTGGCGAGAATTGGAACAGCTTTTGAACGCGTCGTGCCATTCGCGACCGACAAAACAGCGCAGGTGAGCTTTGCCGACCATTTCCCGGTGGTTATCACAACGCAGGAAGCCCTGGACCATCTAAATTCCAAGCTGACTAAATCCGTACAGATGAGCCGGTACAGACCCAACATAGTGCTGGAAGGATCCATTGCATTCGAAGAATACGCCTGGACCCATATTCAGATCGGTCCTGTGCTCTTCGAGATCACGCGCGTCTGCGACCGCTGCTCGGTTACAACGGTAGATCAGGAGAGCGCGAGCACATCGTGCGAATCGCTGTCGGTGCTTTCTACATTTAAGGTTGTGCCCGACTCAAGACCGGTGTTCGGCCTGCACGCAGCGCCGTCAAATTTCGGCAAAATCAGCGTTACCAGCCCTGTATCAGTCTATACGCTTGAATCAGACAAGCTACAGGAATCATCCTGAGCCATTCACATACGCTCCACGAAACCCACCTAGAATTGGAACACTTATCCTCCAGGTGGAACAAGTGAACCGCAACTTCTCGAATCTTGTCCTGTCTGCTTTGGTCTACACGAGTTTATTGTCATCAAACCTGTTAGCGTTTGCAGCAGATAGCGGCAGCGCGAAACGCGATCAAGGCATCCAGGCATTTGAAGGCAAACGCTACCACGAAGCCGAAGACCTGTTCAGCGCAGCCGTCGCAGCCTCCCCATCAGACCAGAAAGCACATCTCATGCTTGCCAGAACATATGAGATGCTGCTGGATTCCAAATCAGCACTGCGCGAATACGACAACTGCGTCAAAGTAAATCCATTTTCGCCTCTTGGACGTTCGGCCAAAGCGGAATCTTTAAATATGGCCGGACATTCAGCCAGTCAGGCAGCCAGACCAGTCGATGATGTAAAAACGGTAACGAGCACCGTCGACAGAATAAATCAGCAAGCTAACGAGCTAAAAACTCTTTACGGACATAATTCATCTTACTCAGCAGCAGCCACTATAGGCACCATGAGTAGTGGCTCAATCAACCAGTATCCGGGTCGAAACAATACCCAGATCGGTGCAGCTGCGTTTGGTAATCAGCCAACCAGTCAAATAGACCGTTCGCAGATGTACAGACAGCGCAGACCTGGTTCTCTTAACGCGTCGCAAAATTGGAACAACAGCAATTATTACGCCAGCACAAGCTATGGTGCTCTTTACCCGAACAATGGCATGAATAATGGACAGAACAGTCCTTATAACAGCACGTACGGTCAAAGCTCCAACAATGCCAGTTACAGTCCCTATAACACCGCTAATAACGCTTACAACCCATACAATCAAAATACAGGCAGCGCCAATTACAACCCGGGTTCGAGCGCTTCGATCAAAGCCAGCACAAACGGTGGCGCATTCAGTCAGAGCGCGAATGGTCTTGTATATAATCCGAATAACAACAGCATCACTTATAACTCAACCAGCAGCAGCACGTACAATTCGAACGCCCCGTACAACCAAAACGTAAACAGCACCGCCTTCAATCAGGCGAGCACGCCTTACAATATAAATTCAAGTGACGCCGCTTCAAATTACGCCACCTCTTCAAGCAAGCTGTGGGGAACGGGCAACAATATTGCCGCAAGTTCTCCAGCGCAAACCGCAATGCTACAAATGCAGATGCGGCGCCGTAGCTATACTCCGAACACGAGCCAACTTTCTGCATACAACTATACCGCAACCGGTGCAGCCGATGCTCAAGTTCAAGCAATGCGACGCCAACAGGCAGACGCTCAATCCGCACTCTATGCACAAGACTCCGCAAACAACCTTGAACGACTAATGGGAGAAAGATCAAGTTCTGGTTCTCCGCGCTTGCGTGCATTAGGCACGAATCTATTCGTTCGCTATTACGGAAATCACGATCAAGACGGAAGTGAAGTAAGCACTCCGCCCGCCGACCCCGTTCAAGAGCTCAAAGCTCGAGAAATGAGCCTGACTGATATGTCTAATCAAGCTATGCACAAACACTGAACACAGGAACGACATTGTAGTCGAATGCCGCCGCGTCACTCACGCCGCAAAAGCCGCTGTATCAATCGCGCCGCAAGGTCCACTGCGTCAATCGCGCCGCAAACGCCACTGCGTCAATCGCGCCGCAAAGGCCACTGCGTCAATCGCGCCGCAAAAGCCGCTGCATCAATCCGTAATCGCTCGCGGCAAGCGCAACCAAATAGTGGTGCCTTTACCAACTTCGCTCGTCGCCCCGATCGAGCCTTCATGACCTTCAACAATCGCTTTGCAAATAGCCATGCCAAGCCCAGTACCGACGCCACGTTTTCCGTCAGTTTTTTCTGTCTGCCTGAATCTCTCAAATAAAAATGGAACTTGTTCAGGTGGAATACCTCGACCTTGATCCGAAATTTTTACTTCGCAGTAACTGTCAGCAGCATCAGAAGCGCCAAGAGTCGCAGTTACTTGCACAGTTGAATTCGGTGGAGAAAACTTGATGGCATTCGAAAGCAAGTTTACGAACACTTGAATGAGCCGATCTTCGTCTGCAGTCACACTAATTTCAGGCACATCCGATATTACTCTGACTTTATGGTTTTCAGCATAGCCAGCAACCGCGTCAATTGATTTCCTTACTGCAGTTGAAATGCTTATTGCATGCAGATCCATTTTCATCTTGCCGGCTTCAAGCTTTTCAACGTCTAGAAGATCATTGACCAGAGTCAACAGTCGATTCAAACTACCAAGAGCCTTCTGCAATCTGTTTTTTCCAATCTCGTCTTTTGAATCATAGACGCCTGCAATCAGTAGCTCCAGAATGCCATGGAGAGACGATAACGGCGTGCGTAAATCATGGCTTACCATGGCAGTAAACTCTTGCTTAAGCCTCGACATTTCCTTCGCCTGGGAAATATCATGAAGTACGCAAAATATCGCTTTCTCCTGAGGCGACCAGCGAGCCGAACAAGCGACATCTATGTGAGCGCCAGACTGCGTAACCAGAACTGTCTCAAACTCAGACTTAGCGCTTTCTTTTAAGATATTCTCGAAACCAGTTCGAGTTTTCTCGACGTGATCAGGAGCGACGATGGTCAGCATATTTTTTCCGATCAAGTCATCGGGGCTATAACCTAGTACAGACCGAGAGGCTGGATTCACCGCAGCAAAACGCAACCGGCTATCAATCGAGCAAATTACGTCCACCGCATTTTCCACTATGGCACGTTCTTTGTGCGCAGCCTCATTCAGAGCGTCCGCCATGTAATGAAAGACATGGTCCAGTGTTGCAATTTCATCGTTACCACTCATTGGCTCGTTAAGCGCCGTGCCTAGAGCTAGCTTTTGACTATTTTCGGTAACTATTTTGAGTCGCTTGATGATGCCGCGCGTGAAGAACAGTCCCAAAGCCAGAACGGTCAATATATTCAATCCAACGGCGACGAAAAACGCAGCTTGCAGATTTGCACGAGACTCGCCTTCGCGAAAAACTGCGTCTTGCTCGAGGTTTCTGTAATGATCCAGGATCTGCTGCGTCAACTGACTGGCTGAATTAGCCAGCTTGTTTAACTTCATTACAAGCAGCGCGTCATCCTGCCCTCTCAGGTAATAATCAAGCTCAACCTTCATCGCTTCTACACCAACTGCCAGCACTCTCTGCAGTTCTTTTGCTGGGTTAGCGACTTCCGGATCATCTTGAACAAGCTGCAAAACCGTTCTCATCTGCACGGGAATCTGCTCGATGTACTGGCCGAAAGTTTGTTTGTATCTAGCTGATGCAGGTTCATCTTTCAGAAACATCTGTTGCTGCAAAAGCCCACTTGTAGCTTTCTCGCGCAGTACCGAAAGTCGCTCAAGGTGATCTATCGTCTCTAGTACCTTGCGCTCGTGCTCGATCTGCGATTCCGCATGCTTAAGCAGTGAGCCCAGCCATGCCAACAAACCGACTTCGAATGCGAGCAAAATGCATAGCACCAGAAATACTTGTGTTGTTAAGTTCATTCGCGAGTTCAATGCAAATCTCACTAGCGCGGTCGGGTCGACACTAAAATACGCGTGCCCATTATAGTCGGTGTTCTATCCGCGACCTTCGCGTTTTCTCGCCTGGTTCAATTGCCCCGCGTCGCCAGATGACCACCACTGTTACTCGCAAACGACAACCACATTGAAGCGTTATGCTGTTGAGCTGAGACCAAAGCTGCGCTGTCAAGTGGGATTTGGGAAACAAATTCCTGGCCACCGAGGTCTATCCCATCCGAAGGCAAACAGCGAATTAACCAGCAAATAACTACCTCCGCTGCGCGCATCGAGCTGCACTAAATTCGGTGCTGCATATTTGATGCTACGATCTGTGTATCTCCATACTCCGTCTCCTCAGCATTAAGAGTTATATCATCGTCACTTATTCTGGTATGACGTTTGGCTTTTGCTGTAGTCGGTGCAATTTTGCTACCTTTTCTAATGCTTCGCTTCTCTGGTCTACCCGGGCAAGAAAACTGCTTCAGTGCTTCCAACATCATGCACACATTTTGGCCACAACTATTTTGTATGCTAAAAGCATTCGGACGATAATCGCTGTTTTAAAAGCTTCACTTCAGAAGCTGCGCCTCCTTACTAGCCCTCAGTAACTCAGACCAAATCCAGCGCCTGGAGGGATTTGTCTTGCCATCTCATCATGAAAGTTCTGATCGACCCTCAGACAAACTTACCGGACAACATAACTGCGAAAACATAGATGTGATGCAGTTGTACATGAACGCTCCGGATATTTCAGATCGCCGTCATCCCGGTAACCCGCTGCCTGATTCCATCGGCTTCGCGACAGCTTCCAACCCCTATGGGAACAGCGCAGCAGCTCAATCTGAGATATTCAAGAAAACCAGCAGCGGTCACATGGATTTGGATGATTTTACTGGCGCCGAAAACAAGCTGATGACCGGCTCCGCATCCAACGATGTCACAGAACACGTGAAAGCCTACCATGACGGAGGTTACTGGAAGCCAATCTATGCCCGCATCGATACGCAGCAAAAGTCGATCTGGACTTCCGTGAAAGATCACACGCTATCAGAAGCTGACTTTCAGAAACTTGAATCGAACGAACAGAAAATCGAAACATTAAAAGCAAAACTGGAAAGCGACGGCTCAATGAGCCCCAAAGACAGAGATATCTTGAACAAAGCTATAGATGCAAATTGGAGCGAATACAAACGAGATAACGCTCCTGGCTCACATCCGACAGATAACGGCAAGCCACCATCCAGTACCGGTTCCAATTCCGGTGGCGACACCGGACCTGGTTCCAGCCCGGGCGGCGATACCGGAACTAGTTCCGCCCCCGGTGGCGACACCGGACCTGGTTCTAATCCCGGCGGCGCGAACACAGATGGACAATTCACTATCAAAAATGGACAAATAATTGGTCCTGATGGAAACACATTCATCGCTAAAGGGATAGCCGTCAACGCCGGTAGCGCTGTGCAAGATGAAGAAACGATTCTCAAATACTTTCCAAAAGTCAACACAATTAGATTAGTGACTGGACTGGACGGCAATACTTACACTGGATACAACAAAACTCCTGCGGAGGTTGCACAGGAAACGCAAAAATTCATCGACGACATGACTAAGCGCGGCATCGTTGTCGAAATCGACGATCATCAACCAGGCGATAGACATTTACCAGCGACAGGTGCGGCCCTCGCAACCGAAGAACAATGGTATGCAAATCTCGCACAGGCAAACAAAAACAATCCGTATGTTTGGTTCCAGACTCCCAATGAGCCCGTTCCCGGAAACGATAAGAACTTCGTAAACGACGCGGTAGCGGAGGAAAAAGGAATATACAACGCAATTAGAGCAACCGGAAACAACAACATTGTGGTTGCGGAGATGGCCAGCAATTACAGCGCAGACAAAATCACCAGTGACCCAGCTGTGTTCTCACAATATTCGAATATGGAAAATGTCGTTTTCGATTACCACCTTTACGATAAAAATCCTGATTTCATTAAAAAGCGCCTGGCGAGCACCGCGCCAATTACCGACACGCAGGGAGTGATACCTGCAATCATCGGTGAGTATGGTAATACCGATGGTGGTGGCACGATCGTCACAGCCGCCGGTGACGCGAATCTGAAAGCAGTTCAGTCTAGCGGGCTGGGCAACATTGCCTGGGCATTCCACAACGGCACCGCTAAAACAGATGCAAACAGACTGCTCGATTCAAATGGTCAACTAACTGACTACGGGCAGGAAGTTGCCAACTACATTAATGGCTCTTAAGCCCTTCCGTCAATTTTCGAGGCTCCGCTTGCGCTAACTCATGGCTCGACTGCCAGAGTTGAATGCATTCCGCAGCGGCACGGTCACCAATTATGGTGCTCAAATCGGATTGAGCCTCAGGACATTTAGTTTCTGAATTCTCCAGGTGAACGAGAATCTTTTCCACCCTGGCTTTTACGGTCAGCTGCCTCGCCCTCATTCGTTTCTTGAGATTATGATCCAGCAAAGCGCGGCTTCCAAAAGTCAGATTGGCCGCAACATCGAGTGATAACCCGATAATTCCCGGAACATAACTGTCAGGCATTCCATCAGGCGGGTTCAGTGTCGCTGTCGAGGTGATCGTTTGAGCAAGAGTGCCACCAGCCACACCGAAAAGTGCACCGCTAGTTACGTTGTCTGTTAGTCGCAATTTCTTTCGATAGTTTTTGAGTTCGGCGTCACGATCGTAAGCAATCTTCAAAATGATATTGCCCCAAATGCTGTCAGATAGTGTTGACCCGCCCTTTGCATTTAAGTTTTCATCAATCAATGAAACAGAACACAATTCTGAACATCCGCAGGTAGCGCACGCGATTAAGTTAGCCTGTTCACCTGGTGATTGAAGAGCTTTGCGAATATCGCATCTGGCTTCACCTGAGGTCTGATTATTCGCATCAGGTCCACGCGTAAACGCGACCGAATCGCCTGTTGTGGGAATTTTAGCTCTGGCTGCCAGCAAGTTCGACTGAGCTGCACTTATTACGAAAGTCGCGCAGAAGCTGCACACAAATCTCTGATAAATCACTGCCCTCATTTGACTTGACCTGTGTTTAGCATGAACGACACTTCACGCGGAGAACTCATAGCCAGCTTGTGACTCGATTGATACAGTTGAACCCATTCTCGACATGCGCGCGGCCCGACAAGTTCTGTCAATTCCCTCTGAGCGTCTGCACATTTTGCATCACACTGTTCCATGTGATTCAGTACAGATTCGACATGTGCTTTGATGGCTATCTGTCTCTCTCTGACTTGTTTTTGGAATTTGTGATTAAACACGAATCTGGTCAGGAAAGTCATAATGGTGATACTGCTCATCGTCACTCCAACGATTCCCGGCGCATAACTATCGAGGTGACCATCGTGAGGATTGAGCACAATAAGTGCATCGATGCCCTGGGCCAGAGTGCCTGCAGAAATTGCACCGATAGCTCCGAGCGTGCCCAAGCTGACAAGATTCATGCGCTTTGAAAGAGTCTTCAATTCTTTATCTCTCTGGTAAGCCAATTCCAGGATGAGATTTCCCCACAGGCTATCGGTTAGTACCGACTCATTCTTCTTTTTGGAAGCCGTAGCGATGAGAGAAATCGCGTTCAGATTTGCGCCACAGCTCGTGCAACCCGCTGACGCAATGGCAACCGGCGGCCGCTCCGATGACATTTCTACCGCGCTTGCTGAACTCCCGGAAATATTCGGCGCACCAGAAACAACGCCGCTCTCAGCTGCCGCTGACAAATTAGAGAAAGCAGTGATAAGAATGGCAATAACTGCAACAACTGAAACAGACTTTGCAAGTCTCTGTGATAACAACAAGGCTCCATGCTCCAATACCTCTAGTTCGAAACGCAACTATAGAGACCTTGAAAGTTTGGTGAAAGCTGAGCCCCCGGTAGGGTTCTTCACAAAGTTGATTCTGCGAGGGTCGATCTTGAATTAACAGTAAACCAGAATCCGCTGCCTCTACCGAAGTCAGATGTTCGGACGCCGATAGTGCCACCCTGCCCCTCGACAATCAATTTACAGATAGCCAGTCCCAAGCCCGTTCCGAGCTTTGCCTGCGGGTCGCCTGCAACCTGCTCGAACGGTGAAAAAATCGTCTGAGATAGCTCTTGTGGCACACCCACACCGCTGTCATGAACCGACAATTCAATTTTGTCTCCAAGCTTTCGGTTCTTAATCGCGATTGTGCTCGATGCAGGAGCATGTTTCAGAGCGTTAGACAAAAAGTTGATCAACACCTGCAAAATTTTTCTCGAATCGACATATGCCGTTGATTCGCAGTTCTCGATCACGATATTGATATTTTTTTCCGATGCCAGGCTCTCCACCATACCTCTCGCCTGCTCGATGATGTCTTTGAGTCCACAGCTCGTCAGGTCAAAATCCATTCGCCCTGCTTCGAGTTTTTCAAAATCAAGCAGGTCATTGACCAGGTCGATAAGATGCTCTGTGTTTTTAATGGCACGCACCAACTGCGGCTGCGCTTCTGGTGGCACCTGACCGACTGCGCCGCTTTCGACAAGCTCGAAAGAGCTGTTCAAGGACATTAGCGGTGTCCGCAGATCATGCGAGATCATGGCGATAAAATCTTGCTTGAGTTGCTCCAATTTTTTTCGTTCAGTAATATCATGCATCACGCAAAAGAAACTCTGATCGTTTCGAGACCAGGTAATCGACCAGACAGTTTCAATCTTTGTCTTATCCTTCGCCAACATTTGTACTTCTTCGACAAGTGTATTGCCAGATTTGGAGCTGCTTTGAAACAAATTATCGACCTTATCACACTCGTGAGCTGACACCAGATCAAAAATTGATGCACCCTGCAGCTCATTCTCCTCAAACTTGAATAACAGTGAAGTGTATGGATTTGCCTTGATCAAATTTCCCTGTTCATCGATAGAACAAACGACGTCAGCAGCGTTGCTAATTAAATTGCACTCTCGCTCGAAAGCGTCGTTAACAGCATCATTGACTTCATGAAACAACTGATCCAGTTGCGCCAATTCGTCTCTTCCAGGAGTGGGTGCCTGATCAAGTGGAAGACGTTTCGACATTTTTTCGGCATTAATCGCCATGCGGGCAAGTGGGCGGCGCAGGTTGATATAGGCGAAGTAGGCAAGACCTACAGTGAAAACAATACACAACGCAACGGACGCAAATAGCAATTTCGAGGTCAGTTCCTCGAGCTGCATGCGCTGCGCATTATCTTCAATTTGCTGATCGTTTACGGTATTTATCACCCTGGAGATTTTGATGATGACGCCTTCCAGAACTCTAAACATATTCTTTTCAAACGTGTAATTTCCAGCAGCCTGTTGCACCCGCACCTTCATTAGCATGTCAAAAAGTGAGTCTATTACCCTGCCAATTTCCGCAGCATCTGCGCTCATCCCATCACCAGCGAGCTGTTTCTCAATGGCTGCTGAATGCAATTTCATAGCATTAAGCTCATCGTCTGTGACGGGTTCAGTTTCTCCGCTCAGTTGTAGAACTTTTCGCCCGACGTGGAATCCATCCAAAATCAGCTTGTCACACTCACCAATTAATTCCTTTGCATGGGCTTGATGAGCAGCATAAGTTTGGGCTCTCCAGATCAATGAAGCGAATGTGACCACGATGACAACTTGTATAGCGACGGGTATGCCGACTAACAGCAGTCCTTTAGTTGTAAGTTTCATTCGTCTTTCTCCACAAAATTTGGAATGGAGAAATAGAATGTGCTGCCGACGTTTTCTTTGCTATCAACTCCGATGATGCCACCGTGACCGTCAACTATTAACTTCGCGATCGCCAGACCCAGTCCGGTACCTTTTATCGCAGAAGTTTCACCAGATTTCGTTTGGGTGAATTTGTCGAAGACTTTAGCCTGATCTTCCAAACTCATCCCCGGTCCGCTGTCGGTTACACTTATTTTTGTTTGCTCACCGTTATTAGTTACTGCGATGGTGACGGAGGATCCGCGTTTCGAAAACTTTATTGCGTTAGACAGGAAATTAACTGCAACTCTTACCAACCTTCGCTCGTCGCCTAAAATCGCAGAATCTCCATGTGGTCTAACCAGCCTCACATCTAGAGACTTTGCGAGGAATTCAACAGAATCGCAGGCAGCATTACACACGTCCAGCGCGCTGACACAGTTTAATTCCAGAATCACCTTGCCTGCTTCTAATTTCTCCAGGTCCAGAAGATCCCTGATCAGGTCCATGAGTCGGTCCAGGTTGGACTCTGCGTTCAAAATAATTTTCCTGGCTTCCGCGGAGAAACCTGTGACTTTTGCCGCCAGTGAGGAGAGAATAGCTGATACCGAAGATAGTGGCGTTCGAAGATCGTGACTGACAATTGCCAGAAATCGCTGCTTCATACGTTCAGCCTCTCTTCGCTGACTGATATCGTGCGCGACACCATAATATGTGTGTTCAAGCTCAGACCAGCGCACTTTCCAAACCACATCCTTAGTCGACTGATCTTTACAAACGACAGAACTTTCCACCTCTGTGTCGCCACTGGTCTGAGCCAAATTCTCCAGAGTAGAACGGAAATCTTTCTGACTTTCAGCAGCAAGAAGGCTGAGGAGAGAGCGCCCCAGTAGCTCATCGGGCTCAAAACCCCACTCTTTGAAAGACGCACCACCAGCCGCGGTGATCCTGTAACGCTTGTCCGCGGACAATAGAACATTGGTGGCAACATCGATAATTGCCACTTCCTTTCGCCGCGACTCAGAAAGCGCAGTTTCAGCTTTTTCCAACGCCGACGAGAGAACTCCTATCTCATCGGGCGTAAATTTGCCCGGGATGATTGGAGTGCGCATAGCGAGGCGTCGGGCGTTTTCATCAATCAATCGCAACCGTCCGACGATGTCTCTGAAAAATATGAATGCAGCGCCGAAAGAAAGTGCGATACTCAATGCGGTGCCGGCGAAAAGCAGCAGAGCGAGTTGATCCCGAGAGCGACGCAACGCTTCCGGCGCAGCGGCTTTCATCTGAGCATCGACCCGGAGTAGTGCGCTAGATAATTCTTGAAGGTCAAACAGCAGCGGCAGCATTTTTCCCTGAAATTTTTCGAGAGTTGCGTGATTAATATTTCCGCTCAAATAATCACGTTGGTTTTCCTGCACGCTCGATATAATCGATTCAAACATTCGTGGCACTGGAGTTAACACTTCGTTGACTTCAGGGCGAAGGTCTTTCTGACTGTTTATAAGGCTTTCAACGTGGCGCAAGTCAGCTATCAATTGGTCGTGCCTGGTGTAACGCGTCGGATCTCCGGATTTCCGCGAGAGCATAAAGCTAAAGTTACGAGCAATCGAAATTTGCGCGTCGTTTAACGCGAGCAACACGTCTTTGGATTTCGAATAGACCTCGGCATCCTTCTCGACTTGCTGCAAAAGCCCATACAGCACTAGTAAAAAAGTTATTTGAAAAAACAGCGGAACAACGACGACGAAAAGGATCTTATGCCAGACTGAAATCTTTACTTGCGGCATGAGGTCTCGAAGCTTCGGGGACTCAGCGTTCGCGTCGATTATATCTAGAATCGTATAATAAGTGCCGAAATTGTCGCAGTCACCTGACAAACGTGCGAAACTACATGGTCACAGGCTTATCTGAGGCGGTGCCAGTCCCGAATTGCGCAATAGAACCGCCCGTCTACAAGGAAATCATCGTCGTGCTCAAAGCTGGAATTGTAGGACTTCCAAACGTTGGTAAATCAACTCTGTTTAATGCCCTGACCGGAACGTATCAGGCGGAAAGTGCAAACTATCCATTTTGCACAATCGACCCGAACGTCGGCATAGTCAAGGTAGCGGATGTTCGTTTGGATCGACTCGCATCGATGGTTAAGCCGCTGCAAATAATTCCCGCAGCGTTTGAATTTGTTGACATTGCCGGTCTCGTCAGAGGTGCCAGCAAAGGAGAAGGACTTGGCAACCAATTCCTCGCGCATATTCGGGAAGTAGACGCCATAGTTCACGTGGTTCGTTGCTTCGAAGATGAAAACGTGGTGCACGTAGATGGAGCCGTCGACCCAATTCGCGACCTTGAAACGATTCACATCGAACTCGCCATGGCAGACTCGGCTTCGATAGAAAAGCGATTGGAGCGCCTCGCCAAACAGAAAAAACATGGAGACAAAAAATCAGCTCTCGAACATGACTTGCTGGAAAAGCTGCTTCCATCGATTCAAAACGTGGAACCGCCACCGCTCGACAAATTGACCGCGGAAGAGCGAGAAATATTGCCGCAAATGCAGCTGCTTTCCACTAAACCCTTGATTTACGTCGCCAATGTTGCAGAATCTGAGCTGTCTAATAGCGATGGAAACAAGCACGTGGCGCGGTTGAAAGAACACGCAGCCTCTGAAAACCGAAAAGTTACTGTAATTTCCGCTGCCATCGAAGCCGAACTCGCCACCCTCAGCCCGGAAGATCGCAAAGATTACCTCGACAGCCTGGGTGTTAGTGATTCCGGTGTAAATGCACTGATCAGACTGGCGTTCGACCAACTGGGTCTGAAAACATATTTCACTGCTGGTGAAAAGGAAGTTCGAGCATGGCCGTTCGAAGCAGGCATGACGGCGCCGCAGTGTGCAGGCATCATTCACACCGACTTCGAACGCGGCTTTATCCGCGCTGAAGTTATTGGCTACGACGATTACGTGACAGCCGGCTCGGAAAAAGTGGCGAAAGAAAAGGGAACCATGCGCCTTGAAGGCAAGGAATATTCAATGAACGATGGAGACGTTGTTCACTTCCGGTTTAACGTGTAACACCTCCGATCCACCAGATCACACACTTCCGGTTTAACGTATGACAATCGCTGACAAGCTCGAAGAAACTGCCAACATCCTCACAGAACGTCTTGGTCAAGTTGAATTATTGACGCTGAATCGCGCCAAATCACGCAATAGCTTATCTGAGAGCGTGATTGACCAACTGACTGCAGAACTAGTGCGAGTCGGCAACGACAAAACGGTGCGTGTGGTGGTGTTGGCTTCAACAGGAACAGCTTTCTGCGCCGGACATGACCTGAAAGAGCTGGAGTTACATCGCCAGGATGCAGACGGTGGGCGCAGCTTCTACGAGCGGACGTTCGCGAAGTGCAGCACACTTATGCAAACCATCGTCAACTTGCCACAACCCGTAATTGCTTGCGTGCAAGGAGTGGCGACGGCGGCTGGATGCCAGCTAGTGGCGAGCTGCGACCTGGCTGTAGCAGCAGACAACAGTAAGTTTGCAACGCCGGGAGTTGACATCGGATTGTTCTGTTCCACGCCTATGGTGGCGTTGAGCCGCAACGTAAATTCAAAACATGCAATGGAGTTACTGCTGACTGGCGAACTAATTTCAGCGGAGCACGCCTGCAGAATTGGTCTGGTAAACAGAGTTGTCGAAGCGGGAAAGGAATTGGAAATAAGCCTAGCCCTGGCAGAAACAATTGCACAAAAATCCGGGCGCGCCTTGAGAACCGGCAAGAAGGCATTTTACGCACAAGCCCAATTGTCACTCAGTGAAGCATACGAATATACGGGCAAAATTATGGTGGAAAATCTGCTCGATATCGACGCCAGAGAAGGTATTTGCGCTTTTCTGGAAAAACGTCGGCCAAACTGGCAAAATGTATAGGCCGGGGTTGGAAGCAAAGTGCTGATGCGTTAAATTTAATAGCTGCGTCCGCGAAGACCCATTACCAACAACAGGATTCACCAGGTGCCACTGCTCAATCACTCAAAGCGTGAAATCAACTGCAAAATCGTTTATTACGGACCAGGACTGTCCGGAAAGACCACGAACTTGCTGTGGGTTCATAGTCAGATCGCACCAGACAAGCGCAGTGAAATGGTGAGCATGGCGACGCAGACGGACAGAACACTATTTTTCGACATGCTCCCCCTGGACCTCGGTGATGTAAACGGCTGGAGATTAAGACTCTCGCTGTACACAGTGCCCGGGCAAGTAGAATATAATGCCAGTCGCAAACTCATTTTGAGCGGGGCAGACGCGATTGTCTTCGTCGCAGACTCGGACATTGAACGCGCCGCCGAAAATATCGATTCGATGCAAAATCTCGAAAGCAATTTAGCAGCGAACAATCTTTCACTTCCCGATATTCCATTTGTCATTCAATACAACAAACGCGACCTCGCTCACATCATGAGCCTGGAACAAATGGATAGTGACCTTAATCAACTCAAAGTGCCAACATTCGAATCTGTAGCCAGTCAGGGAGCAGGAGTGTTCACGACACTGCGCGCCACATCCAAACTTGTGCTGGCCAATATTTCGAAGCTCGTGACCTGAGCGTGATGACCTGAGCGCGATGACCTGAGCGCGATGACCTGAGCGTGGTGACCTGAGCGTGATGACCTGAGCGTGGTGACCTGACCATAGTCACCTCACCTTAGTGACCTGAACGACAACTTAGTGACCTGAACGTCGGCGACTTTTCGAGTTGGATTACCAGCCGATTCCATCATAGATCCAGCCAGCCCAATAAAACGGGTGTTTCCACTGACCATTGGGATTGTCTCGAACCGACTGTTGCGCAGTTCTGAGAGCTAACACCGGCGGCATGGGGTTAGTCTTGCTCCAGAGGTTAAGGTAGAACTGCTTCATAAGTTCACGCGTGGCATCGTCATCGACCGGCCAGAGCGACATCAATACACCTTTTGCTCCAGCTCCGATCAGCGCTGCTCGCAAACCCATCACTCCCTGCCCATCGTAACCTTTTCCACGACCGGAGTTGCAGGCAGAAAGCACCACAGTGCGACAATTGCTCAAATCTTGACCAACCAGTTCTTCAGCAGTCAGGTGATCATCGGCATCACTGGTAGTGACACTATCTACGGTATCGCCGCTGCTGCTCGGTTGTTTGTTCTGAGCGGAGCCATCAGCAAGAACAGGCGCAACTAGCAATCCCGATGACAGCAGCGGATCGCGCTCCATCAAAAAAGTATTGCCGCTGGATTCTCCAACGCTGACGTTTGCGATTGCCCGAGACAAACTTTTCTGACCAGCCGCGCTTACCGATAGTGGGTCTGCTGACGTTTGGTTGAAAAATCCGTGGGTCGCGATGTGTGCAAAGGTTGATTTGCTTAGACTATCCAACAAAGCAGACTTGGTCGCAGCACCGCCGGTCAATTCTGTTAATTGATATCCCTGCTCTTTTACCAGGCTTTGAATCTCAGACACTTCTTGCTTGGTGCCGGGAAGAAACAGCGCTTTGTTCGCAAAATCAATGCCACCTACGAGCAGAACGTTGTTCTGACTGCTTTGACTGTTTTGCGCACTCTGATTATTCCGCGTATTCTCAACTTTCTGCGTGTTTTGATTACTGTGCACCATCTTTAGCGTACCTTGTTTAAGTGACAGAAGAGCGCGAGGACTGTCAACTTGAGACAACATCAAGTCAGGCGAGTGCGAATTTTCTATCAGCACGCTCCAGGGCAAAGTTGCCAGCTTCGCGTCAGGACATACCCAGAGCTTTTTAGTGGTAGCCGGAATGACCGCCTTAATTGGCGTCCACAGCTTATCGCTGAGAACTGCGCTCAACGCAGACGGCGATTCGGACGAACCCGACGGCGCCGCGCTGGTATCAAACTTTAAATCTCGCACAGACCCGGAAGCCGTTGCCATCGACTGAATCCATTTCCTGACAGCGTCGTCAATCAGTTCCGCCTTTGGCAAATTAACAACCTTAATGCCACAAGTTTTGGCTACAACGAAGGCGGTGTAAGCTGCAGCACCATTATCAACTCTGCGGAAATGAACAATATCTATAAACGCTTCATCATCAGCCAACAGACTTACGAAGTCCTTGCTGGTCTTTTTCAATATCTCGTCAGTGTTGTCTTCAGAATTTCTTCTCAGCGCCAGCTCACGCTCTAAAGCCTCTTTCTCAGAGGTGAGCGCTGTCAACGCTGAAGAATCTGCAGATTGTGTTGAGGTTTTTGAAAGTTGATTTCGAATCTTTTTAAGCCGATTCGAGATGTCTGCGTCACGCGTGGCATCACCGCTAGACCTCCGCACAGAGTCGACTAACAGGCCTTGCCACTGCATCAAATACTGAAAGGTTTTCGGGGCAGATTCGCTGTTGGATGCGTATGTAAGAAGCGGTGCTATTTGGTCACCGATGCAAGTGACAAATGCGCATTGCTGCGCAAATGAAATCTGCGGAAAAACAGATTTGAGATATTTGTCCAGCTTGACGCAAGCAAGTAAAACCGATTGGGACGATTGCGCAGCGTCGGACGGTCCGTAACATCTGGCAATATGATTCAAGTCATTCACCATTCCCAAAACGCCAGACGTAGAATTATCGTCGTCTCTGTAGAGGTTGTACGCTCTGCGGAAATGAAGCTCAGCATCGACTAAGTTATTAGCGTCCAGAGCAAGACTTCCAAGCATGTCATGCGCATGCGCTAGCTCAATCTCACCGAGATAGTTTCCGTAAGAAGTGTTTGAAAGACTGACTACAGCATTGTCGATAATCTTTTTTGCTTCATCGTTCTTATTTTCTAGCAACAGAATTTTTGCAAGTTCCAGGTAATCTCTTTGTACTTCATAGTCTGCCGGACGCCATTTCAATGGACCGGTCAGTTGACGCGCATAAGCTTCGGCAGAGGACAGATCTCCTCGCTCAACTGACAGATCTGAAAGCAGTTGCAGACAGCTTAAGTTGAAGGGACTGATTCTGTAATACTCTGGACCCTGTGCTTCTTGAAAAAGTGCCTCTGCTTGTTTTGCTTCGTTCCATGCGCTGGTCAAATCTCGCTCTCTAAAGCTCAGGGAAGCACGAGAGAGAGCAGCAGTTGCCATATTTGCCACATTGTGCTGCGAACTAGCAGACTCAAACGCTTGATCATAAATTACTCGAGCCTTCCCGAATTTCCCGAACAATTCGTATAAAGTTGCAAGATCATACAGTTCGACACCAACCTTAGATTCGGTATCGTATGCGAGGTCAGCCATCTCCAGCGCTTCATTTCGAGTGCTACCATTTGCTCCAAGCAAATGAGCAAGCCGAACCTGCGCAAACTGCCACGATTTCAATTTAGCGGCTCCGCCCTTCATCAAACTTTTCCAGGTCTTGTAAGACTCCAGAGCCGGACCAGAGTATTCACCGCCAAGCAACGCCAGGCGAAACGCGATCAGATACTGATCGTGTGCTATCTGCGGGGAATTGGGACCATCCAACTTTGTGCGTATCGCAATGGCTTGTTTTAGCAGCGGTATCACTGCCTCATTCCTGGTCGGAAAAGCTTGCCACGAGACGCAGACATCTTCCAAAAATTTGGCGTATTGAATCGACTGCGGATCCATTTTCTTCTGATTTTCGATGATGCACTGATGTATATCGGTTGCTTTAAAAAACCGATTGTAAGTAGCAAAACAAGTTTTTCTTTGCAGAGAAGAGAGCCTATCCAGAAAAATATCTTTGGAAATAACAAACTTGCTGTCTTTAAAAGCTGCGTTGTAGCACTGCTCGGCTTCCTCTAGCTTGTTCAATTTTACAAGCGCGCTACCCAGGTCTCGCAGTTGACTCGCGCGTTTTTCATCGCTGGCATCGGCATCATTTTTCAAAATTCCAACGGCGATACGATATTCTTTTTCTGCATCGGCAAATCGCTTCTGATAGAAATACATGTTGCCGAGGTCGTCGTGAAAAGAGGCATTCGAAGGCTTCGTCGCTAGATTCGCCTTTTGCATCGCGTCTATAGCCTTAATAAAATACGCCTGGGCTGACGAGAGATCGTTTTCAAAGTAATAACAACTACCTAGAGACTCATACGATTTTGCTAATTCCTCCGGGTCTTTTAGCTTCTCTCTCAGGGCAATTACTTTTTTGTAGGACTCCTCAGCTTTTTTATATTCACGCTTTTGATTTAAGAGCAGATCACCGAGCAGGGCTTGGGAAACAACAGAATCTTCGCCAGTTCCAAGTTTTGCTATCGATTGATTTAGAAGCTTCTCGGCTTCGCTGTACCGCTCTTCGTTAAGGTAGGAATTGGCAAGTCCTTCGAGGGCATAACGGTATATTTTTCTGCATCCAGATAGAATCTGAGCTTGCGTGTAACCTTGCTTCGCGAGCGTGGCGGTATGCGGAGGTTTCACTTCTGCAATCTCAATCGCTCGTTTGCCCGCTTTCTCAGCATCGTCTCTGCGATTAGCCCATGCGTAATTATTTGCCAGATTCACGAGAGGATAGACGATCTCAATGTTGTCGCGATCAGTTTCGGAGAGTTTTTTCACTAACGGTTCGAGTTTTTTGATAGCCTCGACATAATTTCCGTTTTCCGTGTCCTGGTCTGCAAGCGTGCAGGTATGCTGCCACCATAGTGTCGGCGCTTCCTGAGCGTTCGAAGGTAGCACCGCGCCGACCAACACCGCTGCTGCGGTGATGAGAGACAGATAGCGATAAATTGGAAATCTCTTGTTTACGATCATCGACAAATCATTGAGGCGACTTTCTCAACTATTGTATATGCAACGATTCGTTCCTTGCTGATGTGCATGCTCAAAAGACCACGTGGGTGCGCATCACGCAGGTCTGGGAGCAACTTCATAACATTTAGCTCGCAGAATTAAATCACTTGTGTGTTTGCCGTGACAAACCACCAACCTCGCGACAGCGCTTGACATTAACAGACAGCATTAATCTGATTGCAAACGCAATAAATCAAATGGCTAGAACTAATCGATTGACCAGTCATGCGTCTTTCGACGAGAGTGTCACCTACCTCCAGAATTTCTCATACGTTTACCATGCCGCCATCGACGGCAACAATCTGTCCAGTGACGTAGGTAGCTGTCGGAGACGCTAGCCACAGCACACAACTGGCGACCTCAGCGCAAGTCCCCACTCTACCGGTAGGAACCATATTTAGTACCATTTCTTCGGTGCCGGGATGACTGTCAGCATAACGAGACCACATCTCAGTCATGATCGGTCCCGGTGCCACGGCGTTAACGCGGATTTTCTTTCCGGCGAATTCTGAGGCGAGTGACTTTGTAAGACCATTCACTGCATGTTTGCTCGCGATATAGCTCGAACATTGTGGAAAACCGAGTTGCCCAGCAACCGACGACATGTTGATGATTGAACAATCAGAGTTTTGCTTAAGCATCTGACGAATTTCGCCCTGCAGGCAAAGCCACATACCTCGCACATTACTCGAGAAAATCTCATCGAACTTGTCAACCTTTTGATCGAGGAACGATACCATGGCTTCTTCAACACCAGCATTGTTGACGGCAATATCAATGCGTCCAAACTTCTCCACGACCGTAGCAATGGCTTTCTCAACATCTGTGTTTTTCTGAACATCAGATTGAATAAAAATCGCGTTACCGCCCAGTTCCTGGATTTTTCTGGCAACGCGTTCACCTTCCTCTGCGCGCCGCCCCGTAAATGCTACTTTTGCTCCATGTCTGGCAAACTGCGTAGCAATTTCCTCACCGATGCCGGATGTGGCCCCGGTAACAAAAAGGACCTTGCCCTCAAATTCGTGCATACAACAATCTCCTCGGCGCAAAAAATCAATTAGTTCGCGAAATGATAGCGTATGAGTATGCAAGAACTCCATGAAAACGAGCAGTATTTTTTCAGCGAGCAATCGCTGAGTCAGTTTGCCGAATTGCTAGACCGGACTAGCTAAACTTTAGCTTTGCCTACAGACGATACCAACTGTCTGGAAATGATCACTCGCTGAATCTGGCTGGTGCCCTCATAAATCTGGAAAATTTTGGCGTCTCGCATAAGCTTTTCAACTGGATATTCTCTCGAATAACCATAACCGCCGAAAACTTGTACCGCATCTACCGCAGCTTGCATTGCGGTGTCTGCCGCAAAAGCCTTTGCTATTGCTGCCTCTCTCGTATTGCGTTTCCCCTGGTCTATAAGCCAGGCCGCTTTCCAGGCCAGAAGGCGCGCAGCTTCGACATTCTTATCCATATCAGCCAGCATAAACCCGATTGCCTGATAGTTCGCAATTTGCTGTCCGAAAGTTTGTCGTTCAGTCGCGTAAGTTACTGCGTGTTGCATGGCGGCACGAGCCAAGCCAACTGCGGCTGCCGCCACAAGTGGACGAGTGTGATCGAAGGCCGCCATCGAAATCTTGAAACCGTCACCCTCTTTTCCAAGCAAATTCCTGGCGCTGACTTTTACATCTTCAAAAGTGATTGCTCTGGTATCACTGGCCCTCTGACCCATATTGTTCTCTTTTTTGCCTACAGTGATGCCTTCTGAATCTCGCTTGACGATGAAAGCAGACATGCCTCTACTGCCCTGGTCAGGGTCAGTGGCAGCCAGGACGTAGTACCAATCAGCTACACCAGCGTTAGTAATCCACATTTTTTGACCGTTGAGCACATAGTCGTTGCCAACTTTTCTAGCTGTAGTTTTAATTCCAGCCACATCAGAGCCGGCCTGCGGCTCCGTGACACAATAAGCTGCAAATTTAAATTCATCAGACATAGGCGCCAGAAATTCTTGTTTCTGCTCGGAATTCCCTGCCACTATTAGCGGTGCCTCAGCAAGATTGTTCGCCTCCATTGCGGTGCCTATTCCGGTGCACGCAGCTCCGATTTCTTCTGCTATAAGGCAGCCCTCAAGCACGCCCAATCCGGCACCACCATATTCAGTGGGAATGTGTGTATTCATCAAGCCCGTTTGCCAGGCTTTTTCGCAAATTGCTCGGGGAAATTCTCCCGTCTCATCGTGATGGGCACTGCGAGGCACAATCTCTTTTTCTGCAAAATCTCTGGCGAGACGCCTGATCTGCTCTTGCTCGTCGCTTAGATTAAAATCCATATGTAGCTCCTCAAGAATGGCACTCAACTGCGCGCCGGTCACCCTTGTAAACTGACAATGGCGCTGGACTAGAAACAGTAGCGCGTCAAACTGCCTTCAATATCCTACTTAAGAATGATGCAATGGTTTTAGACAGAGATTCGTAGACAAACAGCCAACAACGCTACTCACTTAGGATGAGGGAATTCGCGCCCCAAATTGATATATTTGCGCTAAAGATTCCAACCTGGTGACTTTTATGGAAAACCAAGCACCTGAACTAACAGAAATACCAGTGATTGTGGAAGAGACCGGCACAATTGAATGCCCCATCTCTCGATTGCTCGACATCATTGCCGCAAAGTGGTCCGTCGAAATTCTTCGAGAAGTCTCGATTATGCCCACCCGTACAAACAAATTTTTGCGAGTGGTTCCAGGCCTAAGCACGAAGAGCTTGCAAATTCGCCTTAAAGAGCTGGAAAAATATGGGCTCATCGAAAGAAAAGAGTTTGATGTGTTGCCGCGCCACGTCGAACATTCAATCACTGAACGTGGGCTAAAGGTTTTGAGCATTTATATGCAGATCAAGGAAGTTGCAGACGAAATGTTTCACACCTCATGCGAATGTCCTATGCAACGCACCGAAGAAACAAAACTGTGCGGAGAAGTGCGCTGCCCGGAACGCCCAGTCGGACGCGACTAACACGTCGCGCCCCATGTATCCAACCTATTGCCCGAACTTCCTCAATTGAGGAAGTTCAGAACATCCTGAGCGCTGTACGAATTCTTGTCTTCACCGACGATTTCGGCGATCTCATGGATGCACTTTCCAGCAGTAACGAGAGCCGGTTCCAAATAACCTGAACGCTGAATTTGAGCCAACCCAACCGTTGCCATCAAACCATTGCACAAACACTTCTTTCCACATGTATCTTCCTCTGCACCACCCTTGCGGATATAAGTGTCGAGGGGCTCACCAGAACATCTGAATCCAATCGAACCATCGTCCTTCTTATATGCCTGGCGCAGGTAGCCGAGGTCGCAGATCCTTTCTCTGTTCAGATAAACTTCCTCGTCAGAAAACGAAGATTTAAGTGGAACTACTTTGAACGGGTATTTGGACGCTGACGCAGCAGGATCCGTGAACACCTCGACGTCACCGCTTTTAACGAGTTCAATCACTTCCCTTTTAATTTCTGCTGTGATGCCGGACTCGTTGCAAAACGCGAATAAGCTGCCTACCTGTATTCCCTGAGCGCCGGCCGCGAGTGCCTTTTTAAGCCCATCACGAGTACCGTAACCGCCAGCCAGCCAAAACGGCACGCCCAATTTACGGAAACTCTCCGGATCGATTTCGTCTTTCGGACCATAAATTGGCTCGCCATTATCGTCAACTTTAACACCGCCGCGAGGTGGTGCGTTATGACCGCCTGCGCAGTGGTGTTCCACCACAAAGCCATCGACTCTGCCGCTGGATTTCTTAGACAGCGATTGGGCGAGCACGGCAGAAGATACAATCGCAAGAAATTTGGGACGTTTCAAACTTGCTCTATCGAGAGGGAAATCAGCAGGATCAAATTCCAGTACGTAGTTGTCGTCAGGGCTGCTTCCTTCCACGTCCACTTTCAGACTGACGGCTTTCTTGTCGCTCAAACAGTCGAGAATGCCGGGAATCATTTTAGGAATGCCGGCGCCCATCAAAACGTAATCAACATTCGCCAGCATCGCACCAAATATTGATGGTAATGTAGGAAGGTCGATTTTCGTCAAATAATTGATTCCAACAATTCCATCGTGTCCCTCTTTGGCAAGAAAGACTTCAACAAAATTTGCCAGTATCGTCAACTCGACCAGTGCTCTAGAAGATTTCATTGAATGCATAGGAACGGCTTTATATGGCACGCCCTCTGCTCTTCCGCCTTCGATGTAGTAATCATTCATAACACGATCGGCTATTTCGCGAATCGGAAATTCACTCATAGCTCTACGCACTGAGCCGTCGCAATCACCATCTTGCAAGCGACGCGCTAACACGGTATCGAGCATCGTTCCTGAAACAACACCCAGTTGCCCGCTCATTGACACAGCTCTGGCAAGATTGAAGTTGGAGACGGCGACGCCCATTCCGCCCTGTATAAGCGTGGGATACATATAGCTCAACCCCCTTTTGTTTTTCTCCTCAACGAGAAATTCGGGATTTGCTCATCCCACTCGACGCTCGAATCCTAACAAATGAGCGATGCACTGCGCGCAGTTACTTGAAAGAATCCATCCACCGATTGAATCCAGCAGGCGTTTTCAGCGGTGATTTGTGATGAAATGTTAGCTTCGGCAAACTTGCCGTAGACAAGTTGAATTCATAGAATAGATGGCAAACAAGAACCGCTTATGGAATTTGCAGCCGTAAAAGTTTATGCGGACTTCGCCGCAGATAGCTTCTTCTTATCTGTTTTTCCAGCGAGCGTTTTCGGCAAATCATCGTGAGGTCCAAGGAATTCCCACTTCATAGGTCGTTGAAAGCGGGTTAGTCTATCCTTGCAAAACGCCTTGAACGCTCGCTGCAGTTCACGCTCGGTTTCAAGACGAACTTCACGCTTTGTCGACATCAATTTTTCGCCGACTTTGTCATCTACCAGAACGATCGATGCTTTCACAATCTGCCCCAATCTCCTGTTTCCAACAGCAGTCACTGCCACATCCTTAACTTGAGGATTATTGCGCAAGGCTTCCTCAACAATTCCAGAACGGACTACCACTCCACCGACGACTACCACGTCATCTTTGCGTCCCACCACGAAAAGATGTCCCCCCTCGAACCTGCCGATATCGCCGGTGTAATACCACCCACTGCGTATCGCTTTCCTGGTCTCGTCTTCGTTATCGAGGTATTTCTCCATTAACATAGGTCCGGCAATTCGCACTTCACCTATCTCGCCTTCCGGTAGCACTTCACCTTGCTCATTTACGATTTCAATTTTTATGTCACCCACTGGTGTTCCGGCGCTTAACGTGGCTCCGCCGTCTCGATTGAACGCCACCAGTTTGCACTCTGTCGAACCATAGCCATTGTTCAGCTGTTTGCCGAATGTTTCTTGAAATTTATCCGCAAGCGATACCGTAAGTGGTGCCCCACCGCACAACAGTAATTTAGCATTATCCAACTTTATAAAACCATTTGGAGCGGAAAGCATTGCACCATAGAACTGCGGCAAAGCAGCTATCCAATCGGGTTTATGTCGATGGACAGCTTTGATAAATCCAACCGGCTCAAGTTGCGTCAGCACAGTTTTTGCACCAAGCACCTGCGCAATTAGAAACACGGTCAAACCAAAAACATGACTGAGCGGAAGCGGTGTGAGCGCGGTAATACTGCCATGCTGATTGGCCGCTTCGGCCAGGTCTATTATGTTCACAACGAGAGACCGCAGAGTATGCACCGAAGTTTTGGGGTTACCTGTGGTGCCGGATGTGAGAATCGTAAATGCGGGTCGGTCAAGATCAATAGCTTTAATGTCAACCTGAGTTTTGGGTGCGGTGTCCTTTGAATCAGCGAGATCAGCAACGTCGAGAACCTCCAGTCCCGCTTCAGCGAAGTATTTTGTTTCTAGAGCAAAATCCTTGTACAGTCTCTTTGCAGTGACCAGCAGCTTAGCATTAAGCTTCTTGCAGATAGCGAGCACCGCAGGACGTTCGGCTCGATAGTCGATTAGAGCTGCCATAGAGTTTAGCGACCAACACGATAATACTGTAGCAGTCAACTCCGGGCTGTTGTCGCAGTAGAAGACGACGTTATCATCAGCCTTGACACCACGTTTGCGCAATTGATCAGCACCATGAGCAATCAGAGTTTCAACCTCCAGATGTGTCACGCCGCGTTCGACTCCGCCCTCGGTGACTAACACAATTGCCTTTTCATTTCGTGGCTGGGGTAAAAACTGGTCAGGCGCAAAGAGACGGTTGATTACCTCATCTTGCGAAAGCCGGTTAGACACCTCAGCAGTGACTTCAGGCGTTCCGACTGCATCAGTTTTTGAAACGTTCAATGTTGACTGCGCTGATTCTTCTTTCATGTTTCTACTCATAGGGAGACCGTGGAAACCGAACGTACCGGCTGTATTGGGACGAGCGGCAGGAGACATAAGTTCCGCTGTCACAAACGGGAACTGAACAGTCGAAACTTCAGTCATCAAACGGGCTAGATTTCAAGTTTCAGGTAAGGCGAATGACCGGTTGGGTTGTTGACGAGACTAACAAACACACTTCAAGAAATATTTTTTTCCGACGGTATGAGCACGATAACGATGAATATGGGTTTAACCCCACGTCATTTAAAGGTGTCGAAACTTTCACTCGTTTTTTCTATGAAAAATGGTTTCAGGTGCAGATTGCAGGGCTCGAAAATATACCAACACAGGGAAGAGCCGTGTTTTTTGGAAATCACTCGGGAGGTCTGCCAGTTGATGGATTTCTCTTCTATGACGGCGTCATTAATCTGCATCCTCAACCGCGACGCATACGGTTTCTGGTTACTAAGTTTCTGTTGAACGCGCCTGGCATCGGCAAGATGCTTCGTGGGTTTGGGGCAATTCCTCCTGACTATGAGACAGCAACTAAATTACTCCAAGAAGATGAGCTGGTCTTTTTGTATCCAGAGGCTGAGAAGGGTACAGGCAAGCTGTTTAAAGACCGGTACAAACTGGAGGAGTTTCACGGAGGGTTTGTTAGAGCCGCTCTGGAAACGAAGGCACCGATGAACGCTGTTGTCACCATAGGCGGTGACGAAATTTATCCACTTCTGGCAGATTGCAAACCTCTAGCAAAATTGCTGCACTGGCCATATTTTCCATTGACTCCGTTTTTTCCCTGGCTACCTTTTCCATTGTGCATGATTCCATTACCGGTAAAAATAGTTGCAGTGGCGTGGCCGCCGTTCGAACTCAAATATCCGCCGGAAGCAGCCGCGGACGCAAATCTTGTATCAGCGATTGTCAACGACATAAGGGCTGACATCCAGGCAAAGGTCAACGATCTTTTGGAAATACGAAAATCACCTTTCTCCAAATGGGATATGAGTCAAGTGAACGCCTATTTGCGTCAAACCAGAACTTACTGGCCTCGGGCAGAAAAACACTTGAAACAGCCATAGCCCTTAAGCCTTTTGAAGGTATTAACCCAAACTGTCAAATCCGTAAATCTGCTTGTTTCGCACGTTTAGCGATTATTTTATGTTCCACAGTGCATATTATAGGCACAGCAAGTTGGGACTTTAAAAGTGTTGTGAGCAGGAGCCATGACTAACTCTAAAGACAAAGCGCTGTGCACCGCAATTGATGCGTTGTACTCTCTTATCTTGATAGTAAATCTCTTTATCTACTGCGCCTCGGCTCTCGGAGCGCCTGCAAATTACAATGAGACGACAGGAACGCCACCAACTCCACAAATCAACACTTCAACGTCATCAACCACTGCACAAATTACCAACTCAGCGACACCGAATAATTCACAAACACAAATCAATTCACCAGCTCAAACTAAAGTCACCAGCCAGGCAAATCCAACGGAAACCAAACCGGAAATAAGAAAATATGATTCTCGAGACGGCGCATTTACTGCTTACGTGAAACACGTGCAACCCACAGATGTCACTCGCGTCACGATATTAGATAAACGCACAGGCAAGCCTGTTACAGACGTAGGTTTCCCTGGAGAAATTTCCGAAGTTCAGTGGTTGGCCGAGTCATCAACAGCGCTGTATTTGGCGAGAGCGCATGCAAATTCGCCTGTCCATCTATATAGCATCGATGCCGAAAAGAATTTATTACGGGATCTTACGCCGTTCGCTTCAAAGAATGTAAGCAGCTTTGCGATTGCAACAAATTGTTCGTCTGTGATTGCATACATCGACATGGACAAGAAAGATGAGTTTAAGCCATTGCTCGTCGATACCATTAGTGGTGCCACAACGCTATTGCCCGACCAGAAGTATGATCACGTAGTTAAGCGGATGAAGAATCTTGTCACCACGGAGGGGATGCCAGCGAAGCAGCGGCAGCAAGTTGCGACCGCAACGATGAGTGGGCATTACGGACACTACAGTCCCACCTTCAATTGGGGCAAAATGTGCACGGCTGTGCCAGTGGGCGCAGTACCTACCAGACAGATCGCTTTAAAAGATCAAGAAAAGTACCGGAAGCTCATCGAAGGTAGCGCCGATCAGCGAATTTTGTTCTTTGCCAACCACCAGAATGACCCAAAACTCAAGAAATTTTCTGACGAAGAAAAAAGACAAGTACTTAGAGCCTGGCGCTGGATTTGCACAAACGCGCCTACACTGGCTCTCAGAGCCACTCACGGCAATAGAATCATATTTTATCGAAAATCTGAAAACCACGCGTTTAACGCTGTCAGAGGGAAAATGGATATTGCCGCGTCTGCCGGAGTCAATAGCATTACTCTTTACGACGGGTTGTTCAAGGAATCTGAGAGCGAGCAACTTAGTGCGCTCGTTCACGAGGTGACTCACGAAGTAGACATACTGGGGCATCTCTCGCTTTCCCGGCGGTGGCTGGATCTGGTGCAACCAGAGATTTCGACGACACGAGGTGCGCTTAACTTCGGAAAAGTACACGGCATTTTAACTTTAGACGATTATGGAGCACAATATTTTGGACTTCCAAGTCTTTATTCGGCTGCGGAGCCCCAGGAATCTCTTGCGGAATGGACAGTCGCGATACTCTTTGGAAAGGTTAAGGCGCCGAGCGAAGTTCAGCGCTTCATCGAAGAAAAGGTATTCGGTCTTGATTGCGCCGAAGAAGTCGCAGATCGACAGTTCGTCGATGCTTACATAAAATTAGAAAGGGGTGACGCGTCTGACCACTCCGATGCAATGCATAAACTAGAAATTCTCACGGCGAAGTATCCTGATTTCTTAGCACCGCCGCAAGAATTGGTGAACCAGTACATAAATCACAAACAATTTCAGCGTGCACTGCCGATATCCAACGAGTTATTGCACCGTTTTGAAGTCCTCAAAATAGACAATCTCAGCTCACATAGTCATGCGTATGTTCTGTATCAACACGGCAATATACTTTCTGCACTGCATGATTACGCTGGTGCGTGGTGCAGTCTGAACAGGGCCCTGGCAAAAGCGCCCCAGGATGAAGAATTTTTATCGGCCCAAAAGTGGATGAACAAATACCACAAGTCGGCGAAACCAATGAAGAAAAAATCACTGCCGGACTTTTGAAAAGGTAGCGAGATCGCGCAGTGGATGCTCGTTTTCATTCCACAGATGAGCGAAATAACCGGCAACCCATTCATCCGTGACTTCCTCAAGCGTCGGCGGCTGCCAACGTGGTGACTGGTCTTTATCTATGAGCAATGCGCGCACTCCTTCAACAAAATCAGGATGAATGGTGCACTGGCAAGACAGATTTAATTCAGAGCGGAATACACCCTCTAAATCTAAGTCCTTGCCACGACGGAGTTGCTCCAGAATGATGCGTGAAGAGCTAGGCGAACCAGCTTCGAAAGTTTTTGTAGCAGCTTCTATCCACTCATCTCGTCCTGGATAGCTCAGAAGTTGTTCTTTGAATTCACCGACACTGTTGGCTTTGCCCAGTGCTGAAAGGAATTCTTTGTGCTTCTCGATATTTGAAGACAGTAGTTTTTGCTCTTTCGCGGCAGCCTCCAAAATCGCCGTTATCTCTCGGTGGTTATAATTCGGATCGCTTCTCCACGCGACGCTTTGTAGTTGCGCCAAAATTTTGTCTTTCGAAAGAGAATCGACGCAAAAATCCGACAGTCCAGCAAAGAGACTGTCTGCGCTATTGAGTCGAGCGCCCGTCAATCCGACGAACAATCCAATTCCATCCGGGATTTTATTGAGAAACCAGGTGCCGCCAACATCAGGGTAAAGCCCAATAGTGATCTCAGGCATGGCAAGCTTGCTCCTTTCCGTCACTACCCGATGCGATGCACCGTTGGTCAGCCCGATGCCTCCACCCATAGTGATGGCGTCAAGCCATGCGACTATGGGTTTGGGATATCGATGAACCTCATAATCTAAGCTATATTCATCCACGAAAAATTCCAGGCTGGCTGGCGCTAGAGTGTTCACTGCCACCTTATCTGGTGCCATATTTTTCGGCGTGGTCGAGTTAAAACTCAAGATTCGCTCACTCAGTTTGCGCACATCACCGCCCGCGCAGAATGCTTTCTCTCCTGCACCTTGTAAAAATACGCAAAAGATCCGGGGATCGGCTTTCCATTTTGTCAGAACCGCATGAATCTCGTTTATCATCGCAACGGTAAGCGAATTTAAGGTGCGTTCCGAATTAAGAGTCAGACAGCCGACGCCACCAAGTTCCTGACATATGATGTTTTCGTACTGGTCCATTTGTTTCCTGCGAGTAACGGCGATAACCTAAGCTCGAAGGATAACACCTTCGAATGCCGGATCTCAAGGATTTTATCTAAACCAGGCGACAACAACCACTGTCAGCCAAAGCAGCACATTCCCAAATGCGCTATGACACGCACTGCGAGCCATCACGACTGTAGACCGAAGTGCCGTCTTTTGAAACGTTGGTAACGACGCCGCAGTTATCCTGATCGATTCTGACACCGTCTGGAGTAGTATAGGAGCTGGTTCCATCAGGTTTTCCATCAGGTCCAAGATTAGGCGTGAATTTGTCTTGAAGGTCTTTTCCAGATTCTCTGCTTGCAGGCAATGAATCGTTTCGCAAAGTTTCGACGCCTCTCAACTTCCCATCCGGAGCGATATCAACATCGGTGACACTGCGGAAGTCTGAAACAGAAGCTCGCGCACTGCCATCACCAAAGTCTGTGCGCTGCCCACTGAACGCGGAACCATCTGCGCTGCGACCAGGAATATCGGTGGTTCTGCTTGTGTTGTTTTGCGCAAATTCCACCCCAAATTTCGTTCCAGCAAAATCAATAAAGCCGTTGCCTATCGTCGCATCGGGTGTTCCAGCGATACCTGCCGAAAAGGTAGATGACTCGCGCGACGCCGTGACGCCTCCGGGAGCATTCTGCACGCTAATCTCAGCCCATGCAGCGTAGTTAGCGCCACCGTCAGCAACTCGCCCTACTCCACTATCAAAACCGCTGGCTTCCGAGTGCTGTCCACTCATAACGTGCTCCTATTGTTGGCGACAATTGCAGTCTATCGCCCCAACGTGACAAGCAAGTTACGTGTAGAAAAGTTTTTTCAAACCCCATTTCTCCCCGCATTCATTTCCAGAAAGTCTCGAAACACGACTTTCCTATTCCCATTGACCGACTCTTGGGTTAGCATTGACCGACATACTAAAGCTAAGCCCGCCTAAATAGAACGGGGAAAACCCTAAAATGCTCACAGACGAAGATCTCATGCGCGAACTCAGCGATTTGGCGATCGAGACAGTAACGCTCTCGCATCAACCACTGATGACGGTCGAAGACGCGAACACACAGCGTCATAATCTTCACGGCGCACACTCAAAAAATCTCTTTTTAAAAGACAAGTTCAATAAACTCTGGATGATTACGGCCCTAGACGATACGGTCATTGACTTGAAGGCTGCGGCTAAGCAGCTGGGCGCGCACAAATTTAGTTTCGCGAAACCATCCGAAATGCTTGAAGTCCTGGGCATAACACCTGGTTCTGTATCTCCGTTTGCGCTCATCAACGACAAGGAGCCACGAGTTACGTTTGTCATGGAAAAGCGCATGTTGGAACACTCGCATCAAAACTTCCATCCATTGCGCAACGATCGAACAGTTACGATCGGCACCAGCGATTTTCTCAGGTTTATAAAGCACATCAACCATGAACCTTTGATGCTTGAAATCGAATCAGCCGCTGTTCCCAGCATCTGAAGTGCATTGTCCAGAGTATGAGGTGGATTGATTAGTGGGAAAAACGCCCGAGGATTCAACACGAGTTATCGATGGAGTTGCCTTTTCGTGGGGTTCGTACTTGCCTGCCCTGCTGGTAGCAGGTCTGGGATTTTTTGTTGACGTCTACGACGTTTTGCTCTTCGCTATCCTTCGAGTGCCAAGCCTGCGCGACCTGGGTGTTTCAAGCGCAAATACTCTGGAAACAGGAGTGATGCTGCTGAACGTGCAGATGATCGGTCTAATTCTGGGCGGAATAGCATGGGGTATCATCGGCGACAAAAAAGGGCGCCGCGCCGCGCTGGTCGGATCAATTCTCTGTTATTCGATTGCGTCGATATTGAACAGCTTCGTCGATTCGGTTCCCGCTTACGCACTCTTGCGCTTCATCACAGGTTTTGGATTAGCGGGAGAAGTCGGTGCTGCAATGACCATTGCAGCTGAAATCACACCAGCGCGCTACCGCACTTTCGGCACAGCCACTGTGTCATTAATGGGCGTTTTCGGTTCACTTCTGGCCAGCTATGTTGGAGCCACCATGCCGTGGCGAATGGCTTTCCTGGCGGCTGGTATTGCAGGACTTCTGCTGCTCTGTATTCGTATTTCGATGAAAGAAACAGCTTTATTCGAGAAGGCGAAAGAAGAGGGCGTTATAGAAAAGCACAATCCACTGGACCTTTTAAAGAGCGGCGCGAAACTATTCAAAATTTTGCGGTGCGTTCTTGTCGCCGTGCCACTCTTTTTTGTTTTTACCGTGCTGGTTACTTTCGCGCCGGAAATCAATCATTCTGTTGCAGACAGCGGCGTCTTAGTAGCAAAAACGGCTGCATTCTATTCACTTGGCGAAGCAATTGGCGAAGCGGTGTGTGGCGCAATGAGCCAGGTTTTGCGTAGCAGAAAGAAAGTTATTTTGACCTGTCAATTTTGTGCCGCCGCGTTAACAGTCGCAATCATAGGAAGAGACGTCGAAACATACACATTGCTGTGCCTGCCGCTGGGCTTTTTCGTAGGCTACTGGGCGATTGCCATCACATCAACTGCTGAGCAATTTGGCACCAATGTTCGCTCCACGGTCACGACACTTGTGCCGAATTTGATGCGAGCCTGCCAAATTCCGCTTAACATGGGATTTGCGGCTATAGCGCACGCTGCAAATCCAATCACATCCGTCATCGTGTTAGCGGTCATAAGTTTCGTCTTATCGATTACATGCGCTGCCACAATGGATGAAACTTTCGGAAAAGACCTGGACTTTCTAGAAACAGCATAAATGGACCGCGGTACAAAACTCTTTCTTTTTCCCAATTGCCAAAGTCCAATTCTTTTTCCAAACAAGCAAAGTGATTAAAACGCTCTGGTCTCGCAAAAAAAAACGCAGCTACCTAAACTCCTTTCGCCTTTTCGAAGAGCGCATTGCATTCCCTTTCTAAAACACCACCGAGAATGGTGCAGTTTCCATAATCGAACAAAGCAGCATCGACAATTTTTCGGGCGCGTATGTTGATTTGTCCAAACCCGCATTTTTGCAGGAATGGAATGGAGCTGCCATAAACAACCATAGGCATTTTTGACCAGACAATAGCAGACTGGCACATCGGGCAAGACTCGCCTGTAGTATACAGACAAGCATCTTCCCATCGAAACTCTTCACCTTGCTCGGGACAATTGTAGATCGCGGTCATTTCTCCGTGCCATATTGGATTTTTGTCGGCCTTAACCCATCCTTCAGACACAACCTTGCCTGTCTTAGCATTGACAACAACGGCTCCGAAGGGGCAGTGCGGCACCCTCTTGCCCTGTTCAATTGCAAGCTTCATATAGCGTTCGTGATCGAGATTTTGAAAGTTGGCAGGTAAGATCACCCGGTTACGAGCTTCAGCGTTTTGAACGGAAGGACCAGCGAAAAGTCCGACCGTAGCCCAGAGAAACGAGCGTCGTGCAATCTTTCCTATCATGATGATGCTCCGAAAATTATTGCAACATCATATTCAAACTCAAACATAAGCTCAAGTGGCATCGCGATCGGAGTCATTTGCATGCTCGCGTAGCAGCGGGTATAGTTAGTCCACGGTATCGCAAGCGGTGTTGAACATGCCTGAATTACTGTCAACTGTGTCCGATGGCTTTATGCCCCACGGTTTCTGCCTGCAGTGGAATGTACCGCTTCTTTGCGTATTTATCGCCGGAAATTTAGGCATCGCGATCGCGTATTTTTTAATTCCAGTGGCGCTACAGCGTTTCATTGGAAAGCGAAAAGACTTGCCCTACCCGTTCATGTTCAAATTATTTGCCGCCTTCATTTTGTCTTGCGGACTCACTCACCTGGCAAAAATCTGGACGCTCTATCACGCAGATTACTGGCTTGAAGCCGGTCTCGATCTCTGGACGGCTCTGGTCTCGCTTGTAACGGCAGCTCTGCTGTATCCGCTCATCCCTAAAGCTCTACAGTTAAGAAGCCCACGGGATCTGCAGGAATCAAACGATAAGCTCGAAAAGCAAATCGAGGAAACACGGAAAGCGAGAGGAGAAGCTGAGTGTGCTCGTGACGCAGCGATAAAAGCCAATCAACTGAAGACAGAATTCGTGGCAACCATAAGTCACGAGATTCGCACGCCCCTCAGCGGTGTGGTGGGGCTCGCTGAAATGCTTACACTGGAACCGAACATCGACGAAATTCCAGAGATGTCAAAGAAACTCTATGAGTCATCGCAAAATCTTCTGGTCGTGCTCAATGCGCTGCTTGATTTTTCAAAGCTGGAAGCTGGCAAGATGGAACTGGATACAGTTGAGTTTTCACCGCAAAATTTGATTGATTCAGTTGTCGATTTGCTCAACGCAAATATCTCGGCGAAAGGACTCAGGCTCGAAAAAGAACTGGACTCGCGCATTCCAAAAGCGCTTCTGGGCGATCAGAATAAAGCCCGACAGATATTAATCAACTTTGCACACAATGCCATCAAATTTACCGACAAGGGAACGATTCGAGTCGAGGCACAGTTGGTCAGAGAGGATACGACATCAGCGACAATTCGTTTCAGCGTAACTGATACCGGAATCGGTATCAAGGCAGAGGTTCTCGAAAAGCTGTTTCAACCGTTTACTCAAGGTGAGGCGGGCACCAATCGCAAGTACGGAGGCACCGGACTTGGGCTGGCAATCTGCAAGAAATATGCGGATTTGATGCAAGGCCACATAGGTGCGACAAGTGAACCGCGTCAAGGATCCGAATTCTGGTTTATAACAACGTTCAGTAAACCAAATTGATTGGGAAATACTCCGGCGCAAATCGTTCGTTTCAATTATGTTGATTCGGAAATACTCCGGCGCACATCGTTCGCCTCAACTATGTTGCCTTGCGTAGAACCTGAAACGATCCGCGCATTGTCGGTGAGAATGCGGTTATTCCTAACAGTCACGCCGCTCACAAAATGCTGGAATCCAATTTCACCTGTGCCGGTTCCATCAGTATCGTTATGCTGCAAAACATTGTTCTCAATGACATTGTTGAATGAGCCACCGTTTGAACGAGAAGCGCCACCGAGAATCACGCCCGCCAGCGTGTTGTTTCTCAGAGTATTACCAGTAACATAGACTGAGGATGTGCTCTTACCATAGTGCTCGCTTGCCAGTTCGATGCCTATATTGGCTCGCTCGACGTGATTGCCGGAAATTGTTATTTGTGTGCCACCGTCGACATAAATTCCACCAGCAGACCTCGACTTCCCGTAAGCAGGATTGCCTTTCGAATCAACATCAAATATCGAATTATTTTGAATAATGCCCTGTCGAGGCTGATCAAATTTGCTTTTAGAAACGCCTTCAAAGCCAACAACATCGACCGCGATATTGTTCAAGCGATACAATTGATTATTGCTGATTTTGAAACGCTCCACGTTGCCGTTCACGACCAGGGCTTCGCTAGCACCGAGTTTAAGATCGTGCAGTCTACTGTTCGCGATCACGATATCACTGGTGCTTCCACTATTTGTAGTGCCGGTACCAAGGATTGCGATCCCATGCGCGTTGCTCTCACGACTGATGTTGTTTTCGATGTGGTGAATATTAAGGTCTGTCAGAACAACATGCTTACTATCTTTTACCAGAACACCATAAGGAGTTGAGGAAGAACTCGACGCTCTCAAGTTTTTCACTTCAAAACCAGAAACTTCAACGAAATTCTTATTCTTGATGCTGAACCCAACAGTATCTACTTCGGCGTCTTCACCTCGAGCCTTACGCATCCGAGTTTCTTCGCTCAGGTCAAGCACCGCTCGCCCGGGGACGACCGACCGAAAAGTCGTATATCCGTCACGCTCATTGCCACTAACTTTGATATCGACATGACCGAAGTAGACTCCAGGCATTACGTTGACGACACTCCCGGGCAATGCATCTGCAGCGCCCTTTTGAATTGTCTTCCATGGACGCGCGGCGCTTCCGTCATTGGTATCAGAGCCGTTCGTCGCTACAAAAAATTGAGGACGCCTGTCATCGCTTCCGAAAGGACGTCGAAAGTTCCCAGCCTCTTCGCCTATCGAAATCGATGGCAGAATCTTTCGAGAAACAAGCCCGCCTGAGGAATCGCCAACAAAACTAGTTGGATAAAAGTTGGTGCCAATTCCCATTTGGTCTGGGCTGCTCAAACCAACCAGTGACAAATTCTGTTCTCCAGTAGAACGATAATTGGCAGATCTTGTTTCGGAGTAATCGTAAAAATCGCTGGGTTTCACATCTCCGACCCGAAAGGACACACCAGAGAGTTTATGGCGGCGATGTTACTGCAAGGTTACGGCGGCGCAGTTTGCACGTGAGTCTAGGAATTTCCCTATATCGAAACATGCGCAACTGAGTAATAATTACCCTACTTACTAAATAGTTGGCACAACGCGGACGCGCTTTTGCGAGCGTTGAGCTCGAATTACCCTACACATAATGTGTTTTTGAAGGACACATGCGCATGTCTACGTCATTTTCACCCAAACTCGGATTATCAGGAAACACCCTCACCTTTGACACGCTAGCGGACGATTCCGGCAGCAAGGCAGATTCTGTAACACGCAAAAAGCCGCAGTTGCTTTCATTCAGGTTATCGCGCAAGCAATCGCCAATTCCCGAGCAGCCCACATGTCCAGCATCACCATGGCTCGTGACACCATTATTCGATTTGCTTTTCGTTTGCGGTGCTGCACCATGGATAGCAGGGATTCTGTTTTTTCTCATAAGCGGGGCTGGAGGCGCATTCAAGCCTAATGGACCCACACTGCAGGCTACAACAATTGTGTTTGTGACTGTTTCCTTACTGATTGGAGAATCGCACCAATTCACCTCCATCATCCGCTACTACGGTAAATTCAAAAACCGAGAGAAACGCTATCGAATGGAAAGAATTCCATTTTGGATAATTTATGCACTGCTAGTCGAAATTATCTTGCTCGCTTCATTTCCGCAGGCAGCACAATTCTTGTTCTGGACGATGCCGCCTCTTCAGCTAATATTTTTTACGGCTACAATCGCATTCCCTGCAGTCTTGTTGCAACACGTTTGTGCGCAGGCTATTGCGGTGGCACAAATCTATTGTCGCAACGCTGGATACAATCTTTCTCCTGAGCAGCAGGGAGCATTGAACTCGGTCTCATGGCTGCTCACGTTAACTGGAATATTCAGCATCGCGATGCCGTTTGGATTGGAGCAAGGGCATCTTGGAGATTTTAATTTCGGTTCAATTCCGCTTAAACTATTTGCCATGTACTTTGGAACAACCGCAGTCTTCGCCTGTTCAGTCTTTTATGGAATGATCATACGTCGCCGGTATGAGACTGGCGAAAATCCACCAGCTTCCGCAATGATTTTGATACTAAATTTGATGTTGTTTGCGCTACTGCCCATAGTACTGCCTGCGATGTCATATGTGTTTCTCTTCGTGCCACTGTTTTTTCATGCAACACAGCACTGGGCACTCGCCATCCATGTACAAAAAATTGAAGCTGAAAGAAAACAGTCAGATACGAAGCGACCGAACATGAAGCTGGAGATGTGCCAACTTTTCATACCAGTATTGTTTCTGACAATCGGAATCCTGTTCTCACCAACCCTGACAAGCCAGTTGGGATCATTCCGGGTGTCACTTTTGGGAATGGGCAGCGAGACACTTTCGGTCTTCTTTTCAATGCTTGTCTTTTACATGCACTACTTTGCTGACCGGGTGGTCTGGCGAAAATCATAGGAGAAAAAAATGAAAAAGCTTCGAATTTTCACAGGCTTGGCTCTGGTCCTGGCAAGCACAATAGCACCAATTAGCTGGGTGGCATCGGCCTATGCAACGAACCTGACGCGGCTGGGAGTCGTAAGCCCTGATGGCGCTTTCAACATAAGTGGAAAAACACCAATGAAAACGCCGGGCAAGAAGGCAACTGTATTCACCAGAGCAGTCCCACTCGGATCCACGACAAATAAATTCACTGGCACAATTGTTGTTAACGCGGAAACATTCATGACACGTCTGGTTTCAAGCGTCGAGACAAATCAACACAGGCTTCTCTGGTCGGCATATCCAGCCAGCATCCGCGGTCAGGTGTTCAGCAATAACGTGCCAGGTGGAAACCCTCTGGAAACATCCGGCTGGTAAGGAGTTGCTAGAAAAGCCCGCAACTGTGATAACGCGCACCATTGTCTTTCATAAACTGAATGTGAGTGGTCGCCCACTGACTGTATGATGTGAAATAGGTCGTAAATATGCGCATGTCCTGAAGACGGGCAGACACGGTTTTGGAAACACCATTACGACTGATAGTCAGACTTATGGATGTTCCAGGCGTGATGGGATGCCCCAAATGCATGTAATCATAAGGAGAGACACCATTGATTTTGGTAAGCCAGTCACCAGATATGATGCCACATTGATTTAGTTCACTGTTTGGAAAGACATTTGTGATATAGCAGGGACTGGTATCATCCGGGCACAATGCGAACATGCCGAGTAGCCCTAAACCGGTGGAAGTGTTTGATTGCCTCTCTTGCACGGTCAGGAGGGGAATATTTTGCCCCGGTCGCGCCTTCATTGAGGCGGATATTCCCGGATCCACTGGAATAATGGGAACTGTAGGAAATACAGGAACTGCTGGGGTTACAGAAGATCCCGGCACTCTCGAAGATCCCGGAACTCCCGCAGGTCCCGGCGCCACAGGTGGAACGTACGGCCACGCGGAATGAAAACCAGCCTCAGTGGGAGAAGATGATGCTCTAGGAATTCCGGGGGTGTCCGCAACTGAGGGTGGCACCTCAGGCCAGGACAACCGGGCACTGCTTGTTGTGGAAGTTGCTCTTGGAATGCGCAGACCATCACTATTTAGGGGTCGAATGGAGTTATCTGCACTGATCGCCGTTGCGATGGAAATGCTCAGAGCAGCAGACAACAATAGGAAGCGTAGCAACATCTCTGCCCCTTAAAACTCGACGGTCTAACATCTTTATACCTCCACAGTCCGTTCCATAGCCGCTTTTTAAGGACTTAAATGCCGATTCTTGCGGGCCAGATTTTGCACACGCTCGGCAAACGATTCAAAGCCGAAGGAAAGACTGAAGTAGACCTTTAGGATGATGTCAGCCGCAAATTTCTCATCGATTCAACTTTTAGATCGATAGCAGAATGGCAAATTGCTAGCAGAATTTATACAGGTGTACCCGCGCGAGATAGGTGCACACGAGAATCCCCTCAGATTATCTGATAGCCAAATATTTCAGGCAAAGGTCGCGCATTCACCCGGACAACATTTAACAGGAGGAAAAGTCATGAGTAGTACAGGATCACATCGAAAAGGAATTACTCTCATCATTCTTTCGCTGGTACTTACGCTCTTGGGGTTGATACTACCCGTAGTTTTAACGACCTTAATCCCCACACATGAAGTCGTTGTGGTGCTGAGTGGATGGAGAGCTTTGCTCGCTGAAATCTTCTTTCCTCTCATGTTCATTATGTACGCAACTGGTGCAGCACAGTACAGTAACGACAAGGGGTATGGAAAATGGATGGGCATTTTGCTCGCTTTGGCCAACTTGCCCGGTTTTCTCGTCTTGCTGTTCCTGCCGGACTTAAAACAACAACAGCAGCAATTAATAACTAAGACGTAGTTGCACAAAGCAGCCACCTACCAGCAGCCACCTACCAGCAGCCACCTTTCTCAGCCACTTACCTCAGCCACTTCTAAAAGGTCAGCTTTAATGAAAATACTCCTCGCAGTTTCAGACCGATTTTTCGGTGATGCTCTGGTCGATTTCGCTCTCCAGCACCACTGGCAAGACGATGCCCAATACAAGCTGGTCAAAGCCATAATGCCGGTTGAAAAGCAACCAGGTGCCAACGCCGAAGACAGGCAGATTTCTTTTGAAGAGGAACTCAATCTCGCTACAGAGCTTTTAAATAAACTTTGCGGGACGCTGCGCAATCAGAGACAAAAGGCTGACGTTTCGTTCGAGGTCCTGGTGAATTCACCGGCAAGAGCGGTGGTGGAATATGCCAAAACATGGCCCGCCGATCTGATAATTCTTGGTGCGCATGAGCAGAGCAACTTCGAAAGGCTGCTTCTCGGAAGCGTGTCGAGGTTCATAGCGGAGCACGCACCATGCTCATTAAGCATAGTGCGCATTCCGAACGATCAAGCACTTGACTTTAATCTGGAGGAGGCAGAAGTTCTGGAAGAACTCGGCATTTCGGCATCATAGAAAATCATCATCGTAAGCTCTTCCATCAATGATTTGAGCGAGCATACGCCTCCGCGGCGATTGACCACGGCGTTATTCCTTGCTTCAACGAACATAGACGCTAATTTTTTCCGGCGACGATTTGATCTCTAATCTGCTGCCAAACCCTGTCTCAAGCATGTTTGCTTATCGTTCATGCTTTAACCTTTCATCGTTTTGCCAAGGCACTTTTATTTGACAACTTCGAACTTGTTATTTTCAACGCTCGGGTAAGGTCCGAAATGATGTCTTTTACATCTTCGAGACCGATAGAGAGTCTAATGCCACCAGGTTCCAGCGAGGCTGTATTTTTAATGGCGTCCGGGAGAGTTGAATGCGTCATCGTGTACGGTTCTTCAATCAAAGTACGCGTTTGTCCCAGACTTACCGCCAGTGTCACGCTTTGCGCAGAGCTGGCGATCGCGTCAATGAAATGAGCTGCCGCTCTTTGTGCAGCTTCGACATCACCTTTGAGAACAAAATAAATCATTGAGCCAGGAGCAAAATCTCCATCATAGTTGACCATCTGACGGCGGGCTAATTCCCTCTGTGAAAACGACTGCAAGGATGGATAAGAGACTCGCTCAACCATTGGATGACTCTCCAAAAACTGAGCCACTTTGATGGCTGAATTTTGCTCATGTTCTAGCCTTGTTGCCAGAGTCGGCAAACCATAGACCAGCAGCGGCCACGCTGACCGAGCAGAGAGCGAACCACCAAAATCCTTCCGATAGAGAAGAAGAGGTTTGTGGAATCGCATGCGACCAACTACGACGCCGCCCATGTCTGTGCCAAATCCGCCGATATGTTTTGTCAAGCTATGCACTACGAGGTCGGCGCCGTGATTGAGTGGTCTCTGGCAAAACGGGGTTGCAAAAGTGTTGTCCACTATCACGACGATCTTGTCCTCGTCTCTGCGGTGCAAATTTGCAGCGTCGACACACTCTCTTATCGCTTTAATATCCAACAACTCCAGCGTCGGATTCATCGGAGTTTCAAAATAGACGACACGTGTTTTTTCTGTTATCGAATTCGCCAACATCGCTACATCACGTAAATCAATGAACTGCGTGGCCACACCCTGTCTTAACATCCAGTTGTTTAACAAGCTAAAGGTGCATCCATATAAAAGTTGATGCGCGATTATTTCATCGCCGCATTTCGAGCTAATGCTCAGTGCAGCGCTTACTGCAGCCATGCCAGTGGCAAAACACACAGCGACGTCACCGTCCTCAGCTAATGCCAATTTTTCTTCGAGTATGCCTCGAGTCGGCTCGTCAAGACGCTCGTAGACATAGATCGGAACTTCTGCCTCGCACTCGTCGGAAGCGAACTGCGCGAATCCCTGCGCGCCTCGTTGCACCGAATCTAAGCGATAAGCACAAGAGGCATTCATGGGCGGCACAATTGGATGATTGTATTCCCAGTGCCTGCTGTCGTAATCGTTATGTATCATGCAGGTGCGAATTGCATAATCCTTATGGCGCTTGTCACCTTTCTTCGACATGCGATTTTCTCCTGCAGATGTTTCTGACACCACCACCTAATTTTTCAAAATGCCAGCGGAATGCGCATCGTCCCGTCGACCCTCAATGTGCTGCGAAGTAAAAAGACACCTCATCCAAACGGACGAATCGAACTGACTCAAAATCGGCCCCAATGCTCATGTCTGCCGAGCCCATTAGCGACAAAATAATCATTGTATTTCAGGTAAGGAACATGCCCATGCCATTACACTCAAGCAGCTCAACTACCTCGCACTCAATCTTCGTACCGGCTTCGGGCAGCCTGTTAGCAGGCAACCTGGCCATTCCACAAAATGCCACCGGATTGGTCTTATTTGCACATGGAAGCGGCAGCAGCAGGAACAGTCCAAGAAATAAATTTGTGGCGCGTCAACTGAATGAGATGCACCTGGGAACACTGTTAATCGATCTATTAACCGAGCAGGAAGAGGTACTCGATGAAGAAACCGGTGTGCTTCGATTCGACATTCCACTATTGACTGACAGACTTGTCGAAATTATCGATTGGTTAGTTATCAATCCTGATACCGAAGGTCTCATTCTGGGAATTTTTGGTGCCAGCACTGGTGCAGCTTCAGCAATTGGCGCAGCTGTAAGACGTGAAAAATGGATTAACGCAGTAGTTTCACGCGGTGGGCGCCCAGATCTTGCTGAAAGCTATCTGCAAGAGCTAGCCGCACCTACACTTTTGATTGTGGGAGGGCACGACTCAACAGTCTTGTCACTAAACCAAAAGGCTTTCAATACCATGAACTGTGTCAAAAACTTATCGATCATAGAGGGTGCCACTCACCTATTCAGTGAAGCTGGAGCGCTCGAGCAAGTGTCACTCGAATCCGGTCAGTGGTTCAATCGGTATTTGAAATAGGCCTACATCCAGCACAAGCTTCGACTGGGAAATTCTCAGTACCGATACTCAATTCATCTGTCTGGTAAATCGTAATTCCTCACTTGGCACATACATACTGACCTCGATACGTACTGACCTCACTAATTACGCAGTTTTCTCGCTGCCATCCGTCTCGAGTATGAGTTCAACGCTGAGCGGAGAGCCCGTTCAAGTCATGACAGCAGACACATCGAACAAAATTTCAACCAACGGAATGATATCTAATCTCATTTCAAGAGCCACAATACAATCAGGACTAACATCAGGTTGTCTTTACACGCGAACCAGGCAAATCATATGTCAATTCAAAGAACCGTCGATTTTGACAATTTTTTCTGCGACAACTGCCGCATCTTCGTATACGACGAAGTAGCGGGACTTAAACCAAGGGGCATCAAGCCCTATACCAGGGTTGACGACTTGCCGGAGACATGGATGTGCCCCGTTTGTGGTGCTGACAAGTCAAACTTGCGCGCTGTCACTCTCGTCGACGGATACTCGTCGATTGGGAAGGAAACCGCATCCTTGCAGAAACATCACTGCAAGCAACTGTGATTTCACTTCGAAAATCGTTGCATTGAGGACATCGTCATATGCTATTCAGAAACAGAAAGGATGCTGGACAGAAGCTAGCTGAAGAACTCAAAAGCCACTTCGCGACAGAACTTGATATCAGAACAGAAGATGTGGTTGTGATCGGATTGCCCCGCGGCGGTGTGATTGTCGCGTTGGAGGTGTCAAGACAGTTTGGGTGTCCGCTGGATGTGATCGTTTCGAAAAAGATACCGTATCCCGAACAACCAGAATTTGCAATCGGTGCAGTATCGTCAGATGACGTGATTGTGCTTAATCCAGACATTCCACACAACCTGCAGTGGCAGCAATATTTGAATCAACAACACCATGATCTGCTTCAGTTTTCGCGCAATCTTGAGAGTGAATTTTATGAGGCAGCTGGATATGCACCAACACCGTTGAAAGGTAAAACTGTATTCGTAGTCGATGATGGAATTGCCACAGGAATGACAGCGAAAGCCGCGCTAAAAGCGGTTCGACAGCGTGGTGCCAAAACAATCATTCTGGCAGCGCCGGTGATGAGCCAGGATAGCGTGGACGAGCTTGCTGAATATTGTGATTCGGTCGTGCCGGTATATATTCCGGTCAGATTAAATTCGGTGGGTCAGCACTATATAGATTTCACCCAAACATCCAATGAGCAAGTCATACAGGCGATGAGATCCAGCAAAAGCTTTTCGACCTCACCGCCAACACAGAATATGCATGATTTCACTGAGGCTAAAGCGTAATTTACGATCGAGGTCAAAGCGATGACATCAGCCCATGGTAAGTTGCCAGCAAGCACGGAATTGAGCCGATTAATAAGAAAATCTGCCGTGCCTTTCACCGGTGAGCAGGGCGATTTCGACGCTTTGATCGAGCTGATTGATGGCGCATCCTACGTGCTAATTGGAGAAGCGTCGCATGGCACGCATGAGTACTACAAAACTCGAATCGACCTGACGAAACGTTTGATAGAAGAAAAAGGATTTAACGTCGTTCTTGCGGAAGCAGACTGGCCTGATTGCTGGAGAGTAAATCAGTTTGTCAAAGGACATGGTGAATCAGTTTCAGCCAGTGATTCTTTATTTGAATTTCAGCGTTTTCCTACCTGGCTATGGCGCAATGCAGATATTTTGTCATTCGTTGAATGGCTCAGAAGTCATAATAAGCGCATCAGCAATTATGATAACCGCGTTGGATTTTACGGACTGGACTTGTACAGCCTCTATCGCTCCGCAGCCAAAGTGCTCGAATATTTGAAAGACGTTGATCCTAATGCGGCACAACGTGCCTACCACCGCTACGCTTGCCTGGTCAAATTTGGCAGAGATGAACAGGCTTATGGCTATGCGGCGTCGCTTGGTCTGACCGCAGACTGCGAGCAGAAAGTTCTTGCTGAATTGAAAGAATTACAAGAAAACGCAAGCCTGTACATGCAGCGCGATGGAAGGCTGGCAGCCGATGGCTACTTCTTTATCGAGCAGAACGCCAAACTGGTATCGCATGCGCAAGAGTACTACAAAGAGTTGTTTATCGGCCAGGTAAGCACTTGGAATTTGCGCGATCGGCATATGTTCGAAACTCTGATCGCTCTTAAGAAGCACATGTCCAAACACGGGCAACGGATGAAAGCCGTCATCTGGGCCCACAACTCACATTTAGGCGACGCCAGAGCAACGGAGATGAGCGACAGAGGAGAGCTGAATTTGGGTCAGCTTATGCGAGAACGATTTCCCGACGATTGCATATTGATTGGATTTACAGGCTATTGCGGCACAGTTACGGCGGCATCTCGCTGGGGCGGAGTGGCCGAGCGCAAAACCGTGCGACCGGCATTGAACGCGAGCATTGAGAAGCTTTTCCACACCGTCGATCTACCGGCATTCATTCTCAATTTGCAAAACGATGATCTGACGAATCGTTTGCGACGCCCATATTTGGAAAGAGCAATCGGAGTTATTTACTCTCCGGAAACAGAACGGCAAAGCCATTATTTCTTCACGAACCTTGCAGAGCAGTTCGACGCTGTTATTCATTTTCAGGAGACGCAGGCGATAGAACCTCTTGAAAGAACGGTCCGATGGATCGCCGGCGAAGACCGAGTCGAAGACAAAATAGACTAACAAGTTTTCAGGAGACTCTAAGCCAAACTTGCGTTTTCTGCTGCGTAAACTTTCTTCTCAGCGGCGCTCACGACCAGAAGAGTTTTCAAGACAGCATCTTCATTCAGGGAGATGCTGTCGATTCTATTTTCAATCAGGAACTCTACAAAATCGGGGTAATCGCTGGGAGCCTGCCCGCAGATGCCAATCGGGCGACCCAACCTGTGGGCGGCATGTATTGCTGCTTTGATGGCATCCAAAACGGCTGGATCGCGTTCATCGAACAAGTGTGCGACAGCTTGCGCATCTCTATCCAAACCTAGAATCAATTGCGTCAAATCGTTTGAACCGATGGAGAAGCCATCGAATATAGTGGCAAAGCGCTCCATCTCAAAAACATTTGACGGCAACTCACACATCACCATCACTTCCAATCCAGCCTGGCCGTGAACCAATCCATTTTTGGCCATCTCTTTCAAGACGAGCTCTCCTTCTTTGACTGAACGGCAAAACGGAATCATCACTTTCACATTGGCGAATCCCATGTCTTCGCGCACACGCTTTATCGCCCGGCACTCGAGAGCGAATCCATCTCGATAGCGTTCGTCGTAGTATCTGGATGCGCCACGGAAACCAATCATCGGGTTCTCTTCTTGCGGTTCGAAATACTTTCCGCCCAATAAGCTGGCATACTCATTCGTTTTAAAATCGGACAAGCGCAGTACAATTTCACGCGGATAAAATGCTGCGGCGATGGTGGCAACGCCTTCAGCTAGCTTGGTGACAAAATACTCTTCCTTGGAACTGAAGCCGTGCGTCAATTGCTCGATCTGCAACCGCGTCTCCGCATCGGTAACTCTTTCAAAACGCGTCAACGCCAACGGATGAATTTTCACTTCATTTGTAATTATGAACTCCTCGCGAGCCAGACCGACTCCGTCTACAGGCAACGAAGCAAGCGCAAGAGCGTGTTCGGGATTACCAATGTTGACCAAAATTCTTGTGCGCGTCCATGACAGCTCATCCAGTCTCACTTCCTCTGTCTCAGTCGGCAAGATGCCTTCGTATACGATACCAGTGGTTCCCTCAGCGCAGCAGACCGTAATTGCCTCTCCACTTTTAAGCAGTTCGGTGGCATTTTCCGTGCCGACGATGCAGGGCACACCGAGCTCTCGACTCACGATGGCAGCATGACACGTTCTTCCACCGCGATTGGTGACTATTGCCGATGCTTTTTTCATGATTGGCTCCCAGTCGGGAGCGGTCATATCAGCCACCAGCACATCGCCATAACTAAAATGTTCTGCTTCGGCAATCGAATCAACAACTTTTGGCTGGCCGCTGCCAATCTTGTCGCCCACAGCTCGACCTGACAGCAATACCTTTCCGTGCCTTTTCAAATGCGCGTAGTGCAGCACGCGCGCCTGGCTCGTGCTGTGTATGGTTTCTGGGCGCGCTTGTACAATATAGAGTTGTCCGGTCACTCCATCTTTAGCCCACTCAATGTCCATCGGCGTTTCACGTCCGTACTTCGTGGAGTACAGCTTCTCAATCGTGCAAGCCCACCGCGCCAGGGTCAAGATATCGCTTTCATCCAGACTAAAGCGCCGCTGTTCCTCAGCCGCCACCGCGACATTTTTGGTAGGACGCGCATCATGTACCGTATAAACCATTCGAAGATGTTTTGTACCGAGTTTCTTTCGAATAATTGGCTTTGGGTGAGTAGCAAGGCTCGATTTGAAAATCAAAAATTCATCGGGATCGACTCGACCAGCTACTACGTTTTCGCCCAGTCCATAGGCGGACGTCACGAGGACTACATTGCGGAAACCGCTTTCTGGATCGAGAGTAAATATCACTCCAGACGAAGCGAGGTCTGAGCGAATCATTTTTTGAACACCGATTGATAGTTTGACGTCCAACTGACCGAAACCTTTGTCTTTTCGGTAAGAAATCGCTCGGTCGGTAAACAGCGATGCGAAGCAATTCAAGCAGGCTTCCAGCAGCGCTTTTTCGCCACGAATATTGAGAAACGATTCTTGCTGACCAGCAAAAGATGCGTCCGGCAAATCTTCAGCAGTTGCACTCGATCGCACTGCAACTTCTATATTTTCGCCGTGTGTTGCTTGCATCGAATCATATGCCTGGCAAATTTCAAACTCAACCGATTTCGGTAAACCAGCACGCTTGATCAAGTTGCGAGCCTTCTTGCTGACATTAGCCAGCTGCTCGATATCAGTAGTTTCAACGTTGGTTAAAAGCTCTTGCAATTCCTGCTCGATGTTGCCTTCCTTGAGAAGCGCATCGTAAGCGGCCGCTGTAATGACAAATCCCGCTGGAACATTTATACCGCTGGCCGCCGCGCTTTGAGTCAACTCGCCCAGAGAAGCGTTCTTACCTCCGACCAGTTGAACGTCTTGCAATGCAAGCGAGTCAAAACTGCGAATGTAGTTACTCATTTATTTCTCCTGCTACCGACTGTTGTCCTGCATCAAACGAGACGTCAAGAAAGAAGCGGCGATGGCACCCAACCAGATGTTCGATATACTCCGATGCTGCTGCTAGATTGGCAGCAAGTCTAGAGAAATGCATCAATCAAGCGGATTATTCTCGTAACAATTGTCGGACCCCAAATCATTCCTGGGCTCATTCGGTCGGATGATACCAGGCAAACATCTCGCGGGTTATCTTTCCACTATCAGGTGTCAACGCGGACGCACATATCAAGCAGCAATCCTTTTTAAGAGGACAATAAAATGGCAAATTACACCGCAGTCATAGAAAAACCGCAAAAAACTTCCGAGAAAAAAATTACGCTTCGGGCTCCTCTCTCAATATATGAGAACGACCGCCAGTACACGGTCTTACTTGCGCTGCCCGGGGTCGACGAAACAAAGATGCAAGTGACGGTCAAAGACAACAAATTGACAGTCGACGCACCTCTGAAAATTAGTGTTCCACCTTCTTCTGAAGAACGTTATTCCGAAATGCTCCTGGCTGATTACACTCGCACTGTAGAGCTTGGCGATCTCGTCGATGAAGAGAATATCGAAGCGACCTTTTGCTCTGGAGTTCTGCAATTAACGTTGCTCAAATCCAAACGCAATCCTTCTAAGAAAATCGTCGTCAAAACAAAATAGTTTCGCGGAATCAAGATCCAATTGCGACCTCTTGAAAGTTGCATTCCCACACACTATTAAAAGGAGAAGCACAATGTTTCATTTAAATCCATGGCATCAGAAGCGCGTACCCGCAAGAGTCGAAGAAGATCATCCGGTATACGCACTGCAAAAGGAGATGAACAAGGTTTTTGAAAACTTCTTGCGCCACCCGGCTTTCAGCGACTTTGCTGATCTGGGAGCGATGAACAACGAATTTTTCTCGACCGAATTAGCTCCTCGCATCGATATGGTCGAAACGGAAAAAGAAGTCGTTGTAAAAGTCGAACTTCCTGGAATGAATGAAAAGGACATCAACGTTACGATTAACCATGATATTCTCACGATCTCCGGAGAGAAAAAGCAAGAGAAAGAACAGACAGAAAAAGGCTGGTACCGAATGGAACGACAATACGGTTCATTCTGCCGCAACGTGGCACTGCCGTACGAAGTTGAAAGTGACAAAGTTGACGCCGTGTACAAAGATGGAATTCTCTCTCTCAAACTACCTAAGTCAGCTGTTCAACAAAAGGCCGCCAAACGAATTGACGTCAAAACTGTCTGATTAAAGATAGACGCGACGAGGCGTTCAAAAGACGCCGCTTCTCCAAAACGATTGAGTTGTGGACGGCGAAACCTGCCAAACTCTTATTTTTCAAAAAAGGATTTACAGCCGTTCCGGCTCAATCGTGCGGGATACCAATCCCCGCTCTAAGGATGTTGCACTTCCCATCGATATCATGCCTGGCTCATCGATATAACGCCCGACTTGAGCCTGAGATATGATACCGCTCCAGCAGCTCAGGGAGTGTCTCCCACAACAATAGGACTTTTTTGATCAGGCTCAGGTATTCTTCCTGAGCGCAAATATGCCATGAGCGCTTCAGGCGATCGCAAGAGACCTTCTCGACTAAATTTAGGTTGGGGCTTCGTCGAATAAAAATTGGCATCCCAATATCCTTCACTCAACAGATTTTCTCTGGTTGAATCAATGGCATGTGCTCTGGTCCACGTTCCATGAGCGTAGAGCGGTAAATTGTCCAGCGCCAATTCACCGTCCATGACTTGCGTATCGTGAAATTGCTCGTTGTTGTGAATTTTGACTAGATGTATTTTGTTTGGCGGAGTCAGCTTTCCAACCAATTCATACTCTCCAAATTCGTCGACACCTTTACCGGTTAGGTCGCAGTTATGCTGCTGAACATTCTCAATGCGCAAAGTGTGCGCAGAAGTGGGGATTTCGCTGACATCATTGAATACCCAGGCGCCTGCTAGCTGTGCAGGATTCATGGCGGAAAATTCCAGCTGATCGCTCAGACTGAAAAGCGGTGCGCAAATCTGCGTGAACACAACCAGTCCCAGAAAGACAGAGCAGATTAAGAACACGTGTCGGCTCTGTTTCTGCCGTCCGGCTTCAAACAGTATGGAAGTTCGTTGCAGAAAAGTCATGCCGGTGCTACTGGATTTTTCAATGGTGTCACTGATTGAAACTAACTCGGGGAGTGTGTTTAAACCCCTTGGTTTCGGATTAGGAGTGAATGTTGTACTCGAGTCGGACGGCAGCGGCGTCGAAACCGCAGGCAACGCAGACGACAACGCAGACGAAATCGATTTCGATTCACAAGGAGAGCTATGCTCGGTGCCCGGGGTGGCTACGTTAGATGTCGCAGCTTCGCATTTAAGATGCTGCTTGTTACGAGCGAATAATTTCGCTAGTTTTTCCAACTTGGTCTCCACAGCGGCGATAGAGCGGGAGTCGACGTGATTCAGATACTGGTAAAAATGAGTGCTAAACGGTGTCGGAACGCTTCCAGATTAGCTCTCTACCACCGAATTGTCAAGAGAAAAGCGTCTTATCGTTCGCCCAAATGGTAGAGCCTGTTGAGGTTTCCGGCGATTATCAAGGATAAGCTTAAATAGCAACACTGAATTTCAACACTGAGTTAAATAGCAATACTCAGTACCTTTTGCATCGGAACAATTGGTAGGTTACTGAAAAAATGGGAAACTGATTGGCACCAAATTGGCACCGTATATGGCATCACGATAAGTAACGCAACCATATGAAAAGCAGAGCTAATCTGACTCGAATTTATTTTGGAATTCAGGAACCAATTGACAATACGGCTTGTCTAGAATTTCAACAACAAAGCAACGACGACATGAAATCGCTGGGGGGCGCCGCAATGTTCAATAATTTTTTTACTAACCGCACAAGCAGCAATAAAAATCTGGATTCAAAAAACACAGCAAATGCTCCACGCATCAATTTCGATCCCAAAGGCGCAGCGCGGCTTAACGCCGCCACAAGCATCGCGCTCCAGCAACAGTCTGGGCGATAGTCTGGGTGTCGACACGAAATCTACTAGAGCGCACTCTCCGATTACCCGGATGTCAGGCTACTGGACGCAAGGTCACTACGATGCCTCACCGAAGAAAAATGCGCAGCAGCAGCTGAACATTCTGTACGCACCTCAAGTAGGACCCATCGGCGAAAAATAGGCACGGCAGCATCACAAATGTGACGCTTCTTTCTCGAGATTTTCGAGATGCAAAAAGTATTCAGAGAGGTCATGACGACTCACCCCTCTGGTGCGGCGCTCCCCGCTGTTCGCGACGTTTTGGATGTCTTCCAGATTGGAAACTAGGAAAGATAGCAGCGCGTGTTCGCGTCGATTTGGACTGACAGCAATACACGCTTGGACCAACTCTTCCTTGCTGAGGAAGCCGTCACGATTCCGGTCTAATTTATCGAATGAACTCATCGCGAACCGTTTCACTTCTATCCATGCACCATGCTGTGCGGCAATCAATCTGCTTCGCTGTTCGCTCACTTCTGAATCACGAATATTGTATTGCGCAATCTGGTCGGCGTAGATCTTTTTCCAGGCGACTCCATCTCGCGATTCCATAGCCAGAAAATAAAGAGCGCCTTCGCGCGACAAATCATCAGCAGGCTTGGCTGATGATCTCTCCACGGGTTTCTCAGTAGTCGGCTCAGCTTGAGCGTCTGTTTGTATCGTGTTCATCAGAGAATTGATCGCCAGGATAATGAACATAACAACCGTCACTGGAAAAAACCAAGCTGACTGATACAAAAACAACGCAAACAGAAGCCAACAACATGCCAGATAAATATTGACAGCCGTCCGTGACCCCATGTTCCGAAGATCCAGGCGGTAATCCTCAACGGTGGAAGTCACCACGGAGGGAGCCGAAGCCGCACCTTCCAGGTGTAAAGCAGCCACCTGTCCAGTTTCGGAATCGTTATCCACAACATTGGCTTCTTCGACCGGCGTTGCAGTAGCTCGCTCATCGATATTTACTAGTATCGTGGACAGTGCGCTCTGGAATTCGCCTATTGTCTGATATCTATTCTTCGCATCCTTTGCCATAGCGATCTGCAGAACGGCATCGAGGCGTCTATCAAAACGTCGGTCCGGTCGCACCTTCGAGAGCTTTTCCGGCATCTGCGTCAAATGCTTATTCATGGTCTCAAATGCGGTGCGCCCGATTAACGGTGGTGTTCCGGTTAGTGCTTCATACAAGACGCAACCAACTGAATAGACATCGCAGCGTTCATCCAGCACTTGCTCAAGACACTGCTCCGGACTCATATAAAGAAGAGTTCCCAACATTTCACCTGTTTGAGTTTTTGTTTGGAACGTCTCACCCTGCACTAACAATTTGGCTACACCGAAATCCAAAATTTTGACCAATTCTTCTCCGCCCGAATCTCTGGTCAACATGATGTTGGCTGGTTTCATATCTCGGTGAACTATGCCCTTCTCATGAGCCACAGCAAGAGCGGCGCAAATTTGAACGAATATTTTCAACACTCGTCTTACATCCAGTCGATCATCAGCTTCGATCAAATCTTTCAGACTGCTTCCATCTACAAACTCCATGACCAGAAACGGCTGGTCGGTGTCGTTTATTCCGCTGTCATATAATTCGACAATGTTCTTATGTTTCAAAAGAGCAAGTGTCTTGCATTCTTGCTCAAATCGGCGAATTAATTGCTCGTTGAAAATTGAGTCGGTGCGTAAAATCTTGACGGCGACAATGCGTCCCTTCTCTTTGTCGTTTGCCTTATAGACGCTGGTAGTGGCGCCTCGACCAAGAAGCGAAAGTAACTCGTATCGACCGGCAACCTCAGTGCCCAACAGTGGGTCGCGCTTCTTCCCGGCTGAAGTGACTTCCTTGGTCACTTCCCTGTCCGTTTCCTTGGTCACTTCCCTGTCCGTTTCCTTGGTCACGTCCTTGTCCGTTTCCTTGGTCACTTCCTTGTCCGCTTTCTTGGTCACTTCCTTTTCCGTTCCTTAATCACTTCCTTGACCAATTCTTTGACCACCAACTCGGTCTGCGCCAACTCAGTTGTTGGTTGGATTGTCGAATCGCCGGTGCCCGTCATTTGCGCTTTTATGCTCCGTATCTACAGGAATTGTTCCCCGTTTTCCCAGAACACCATTTAATCGTAACTTTGCCTGCCTGAAACGCTGAACCTCAAACGAGCGCTGAAAATATCGAATGAAACTTTCTAGTAACACTATTCTGATATCAATGACTCACTCCACCGAGATGAGGTCATCCAATGCAGCTAAAGTCGTTCATTCGTCCTGGGAATCTATTGAAAACTTTCGCCCGCACGACCTTTGTCGTAGCGTCACTGGGTTTACTAGCTACATGGTTATTCTCCGTCAGTGCGCAACCGGCTTCAGCCAGGTCAACACAGACAGGCTCGGAGCAACGCTACGACGATGGCGTGACAGTCAGAAAAAACGCAGATGGAACAGTCGAAACGTTCGATTCTAGCTCTGCGCCTGAAGCGATTGCGCAGCAACCGAATCAAATCGTAAGGAGACCGGTCATATCGAGAGCTTATTCTAAGGTCATCGGCGGAGTTCATGTCAGACGAAATTCTGATGGAACCATTGAAACCTATGAGCCCATGAGCAAACCAGTTCCATTGTATCCAACGTCGCATCCTGTTCGATCGCACAAAGCGCATAAGTAGGGGCGCAACAACGGACCCGAACGCGACTATTCGCATTAAAGCCTGAGAAGGTAGACTCAATGGCGCTTCCAGACCACGGGTGCTTGCCGCGCCTTAGACTTACAACAGGGCTTTGGAATTGCGATAAGCATCCAGCACTTTCTGGGTCTCACCAAATTCGACAACCTGACCGCGATCGAGCCAGATTACTTTGTCACAGAGCTTCTCTAGCGACTCTAACTGATGGCTGACGAGCAGAACGGTTCTTCCACTGCCAGCCAGTTCATGCATTTTTTTCAAACACTTCTCGCGGAAATCTTGATCGCCCACAGCCAATACTTCATCAAGAATCAGAATTTCCTGCTCTAAATGCGCAAGCACAGAGAAGCCCAGACGCACATGTTGACCGCTGCTATAGAATTTGACCTGCATACCGATCTGCGAACCAACGCCAGAAAATTCAACGATATCGTCGAATCGTTGATCGATTTCAGAACGCTTCATGCCCAAAATCGAGCCGGACAGGTAGACATTCTCGCGTCCAGTTAAATCAGGGTGGAAGCCGGTTCCAACTTCTAAGAGACTGGCGACGCGACCGGTTATTTCTCCAAATCCGCTGGTCGGCTTTGTGATTCGAGAAACTATTTTTAGCAATGTGCTTTTGCCAGCGCCGTTGGCTCCGACAAATCCTATTACTTCGCCCTGTTCGATTTCGAACGACACATCTTTGAGCGCCCAAATTTCGTCTTCAGAATTGCGATGCCGCGGTTTGAGACTGACTCGATCGACGAGCTTACCAGCCAGAAAGTCTCGCAAAGGCTTGCGCTTGGGTCCATTGTAGCGCTTGCAGATATTCTCGAATCGAACTGCTATTTTTTTCATTAGAGATAATCCGCGAATAGATCTTCCACGGATCTGAAATAAATCAATCCACTTACCAGAACAGAAATCGCAACGGTCGCGCTCCATAAAGTTGGTCCGACGATATCACCTGTAGTGCCGAGCAAACTCCAGCGAAATCCTTCGATGATACCAACAAGAGGATTAAGATTCGAAATGGGTTTCAGATACGCAGGTATCTGCTGGTTCGAATAGATCACAGGAGATGCGAACAGCCAGAGTTGCAATCCGAACGGAATCAAATGGTGCACATCGCGATATCGAACGTGCAGAGCGGATGCCCACAGTCCAATTCCCAATGAAGTGATGATCGCAAGACCGATATAGATCGGTAAAGCGCAGATGCGCAGCGAGGGACTGATACCATAAAACGCCATCAAAACAGCGAGAGAAACTAAGCCGATCAAGAAATCCATCAGCGATGGCATGACACTGGCGACGGGAACACTCAAACGAGGGAAGTAGACCTTTTTGATCAAACCGCCTGCATCGAGAACGCTATTTGCACAGCGAGAAAGAGAGGCAGAAATATACTGCCAGACGAGCAACGCCGTGTAAACGAAAACAGGGTATGGACAGGTTGCATTCGCGGGATGAACAAATCGCCCGAGGAACAAAGTGAAAACCAACATCATGCAAACCGGCTGCACGATAGCCCAACCCACGCCGAGGATAGTCTGCCGGTAGCGCGTGGTCAAATCTCTGCGGACGAAGCTGAAGATTAGCTCGCGATAATCCCACAAATCTTCAAGTTCGGCGATTACAGAGTTCTTTTTCGCCGAAATCAGGGTCGTTCTGGTCTTTGCAGTTCGAGTCTTATCGTGAGTCGTTCCCGGCTCAAGGTGGGAATTGCGCATCTTCTGTTCATGCGCGATCTGCTCTGAATTCGCCAACAGTGCGTCGAGTTGCGCAATGGACGTGGCAACACCAGGCTCCTGATTTGAAATAGGGCGACCACTCTCAGATAATGGCTCTAGCGAGGAATCCATCGATGCTCACGGCGTCTGGCGAATACAATTCTCTAAAGACGTGATTTTAGCAAATCCGCTTAGCAACCAAGCGAGACGCTAAGTGATAGATGTTTAACGGTAAAACAGCGCCGCTCTATGAACAATTCCGATACCGACCGAACCAATCAGTCCACCATCGACCGAACCAATCGGTCCACCATAGACCGAACCAATCGGTCCACTACCGACCGAACCAATCAGTCCACTACCGACCGAACCAGTAAGTCCACTACCAACCGAACCAGTAAGTCCACTACCGAGCGAACCAATCAGTCCAATACCAGCTGGAATCCACTACGGCGAGCATGAAAAAGCCCAACACCGCCGGAAAGCTGCGCCTCGCCGAATGGAGAATGGTGGGAGCTATGTCTGTCATAGCACTTGCCGCAATCGAATTTGCGGTCATCCCAGAATTGCAAGAGCCGCTGATAAATTGCGGATTCTTTCACGTGCCTCCCGCTATGGTCGTAGCCAGTGGCATCGCCGGTGGTATCGTGCTCACGGCGTACAACCTGGTCAGCAACATTTATCTCAAAAACAGGGGATGGAATAAATTATCTCGACCACTCTGGTCATTGCCACCGGTACTGGCAGCCGCATTTGTGGCGCCTCTGTCAGAAGAAATCGTTTTCCGCGGTGTATTGCAAAATGAGATGGGAATTCTAGTTGCATCTTTAGCATTTACGCTTGCGCATCTGCGACAGGTATCGTATTGGAACTTGCTGCTGTCTAAACTCCCTACCGGTCTCATTCTTGGCGGACTGCTATTAGCGACGCACAATATCTGGACTTGCATAATCGCCCACACTTTGAACAACTGCTGGTTCATGTTTCGCAGCTACAGCAAAAGTCGTGGCGTAGTGAGAGCGATTCAAGCGAACCTGGATGGTGAAAAAGAAAAAGCCCTGCGACTGCTGACGGCAGAAATCGATAAAAAACCAGACGCATACACTTTGCGTAATCGAGCCTCAATTTATCTCCACATGGGTGAGTATGAAAAAGCGCTTGCAGATACGAACCTGGCAATCGAAAAATTTGACACGTGGTCTCGCATTATCAGAGCTGAGGTATCAATCAAGCGAAAAAACTATGAGGAAGCCACTAAAGACCTGACCATTTGCCTGAAGCAACTTCCGAAAGACCCTTACGCCCACCGAGTTGCTGCAAGATTGCATCAATGTAAAAACGAATTTCGCGAATCACTGGCTCATTACAAAAAAGCATTTCAACTTTCTAAGTCGACACCTGATTTGCACAACTATCTCCAGGCTCTTTATCTGGTGAAAGACTATGCAGAATGCTTAAAAGAGTCAGACAAAGCGCTGGTTAAAAACCCCAAGAATTTTTGGCTAATGCTGACAAAATCTACGGCGCTTCTGGCTCTAGAACAGATCGATCAAGCATTGAAAGTACGAGAAGAAACAATCGCTATCGCGAATCCAACGGAACTTCCCACCGCCTACGCATTTAAAGCGGAAATACTCGAACAACGCGGACAGCACGAAGAAGCACTCGAACTGTGCAACAAAGCGCTTGAAATATCACCAAAAAATTTCTACGCTTACGCTTACCGGGCAATTTCGAACGCCTCGCGTGGAAAGTTCGATGAAGCCGCAAGCGATATTGAAAGTGCACGAAAAGAAATCGTTGAACATGGTCAACAGGTCTTCCTGGCTGAGACCGAAGCTGAGATACAGGTCAAGAAATCGGCTTTGAAATTTTGACGAAATGCAATCCGTCAACGAGATGCGTCACACCTTCGGGGTTAAAGGGCGCTGTTTCTCCAGTAGGCTTGTAGCCCATACGGTCGTACCAGTCCATCAATTCAGGGCGTCCAGACACCACTTCGCCGACCATAGCCGTGGATTGGTAGTGCTCTTTTGCATATTCCTCACTCCAATTCATCAAAAATTTTCCGGCGCCACTGCTCTGGGTATCAGGGTCTACCGCCAGCATTCCAATGTGACCGTGCTCGCCTTCCTTCTTCAAGTGTACGCAGCCAAGCAGTTTTCGACCGCCCGACTGGACTGTTTCAGCCAGAAGAATCACCTGATCTTCGCCCTGCAATATAGCCTTCAAACCATCGATTGTGATGCGCGGACCCTTAACAAGGTGTTCTTCCCCAGTCCAGGACTTGTTGGCTTTACCACCTCGAAACGCATATTGCACCAGCCGTTCAAGCGCTTCAATGTCGCTAAACTCAGCAATGCGACCTTCTAATTGATACTTTTGTTCGGTAGTTTGACTCATAGCGCCTCCGCGAGAACGACCAATCATCCTATGATTCGTCCACCCGTGCAAGCCCGAAGAACAATCTTTGAATATGCCAGTCTTACCAGGCGCGCCCCAGTAGCATTCCAGGCGCACACAATCGCATATTTGTCGGATATCAATCACCCCATCTAAATAGAGCAGCCGAAATTTTCCTAACAGTGAACAGCACAGCCATTAGCAAACTGTATTCACAATCAAATAGGCCTTAACCCGGCGTTAACCGCGGGCTTATAGGCTAATTTCATCTCGCACAAGTGAAGGTAGACGCAATCATCATGGACAATTCTTTTACATGTTTCGTCGTTGTCTGGTCAGGAATGATGTTGACTTTACTGTACATTTTCCGGTATCTTCACGACTAGAATCAGCCAGCCGTAGCGATTGTATCGGCAAAATGTCGCAATTGCAGACTGAGTCTTGCGGTGCTCCAATCAAGCTATAGCGTTTTTCAATTGGCACGATGTCGCCAATCGCAGACTAAAGCTTCCGGTGCTTCAATCTAGCTGTAGCATTTTCAAATAGGCACAATGTCGCCAATTGCCGACTGAAACTTTTCGGTGAGCCACTCGCCGAACTCAAGCCAGGCCACGATTGCCGTCAGGCTTACTAACAGTAAACCCAGAGTAAACAACATCAACAACGCCAGGTAGATCATCAGAACTTATCTCCAGCAGATGTTCAGGGTCCGAAAAAGTCACACTTGGTAGTTTTAATGGACAAAGAGTCGGCAGACCCCATTTACTAGCCGCTCCTCATAAACCAGCTTACTACGCAATGCTCACTGCGGGGTGCATCATGTTTGGATTTCATAAACGAGACGATTTCAAACGTCGCGGTTCATTTAAAAGACAGAAAATCAGCGCTAGAGCCGACGCGATCTTGGCACCGGCAGCGGAGCTATCTGCGGGCACAACAATAAACTCGAGAAATTTCAATCAACACGCAGTCTTTTGCTCACTGGCTGCGAACCGCAGCACATGCTGCCTGAGAATTTCGAGCAACAAAATGAAATCGCGCGCGACCATTATCATCTTTCGAGGACGGGTACTTTCCTGTGTGTACGGCAAACGAGGCTCGGACCGTTACAAATTTGGGCGCGCCGCATTCGCAGCAGCACAGATCGATCTCTTGCAACAACAAGCTGAAATCTCTCTGCATGCCCTTACGGAAGAATCAGCTCTTGCAGCGGCAGCATTCTTTGAAGGGCACCAGCAAGATCAACAAAAAAACTCAGCGGCGCAAGACTTCTTCAGTCGGGTCAGCGGAGAAATCAACGGACGCAAAGCACCAGGTTGCTTTGTAGTCAGAGATAACGAAAACAATGCGACAGCCGTGATTTATTTTCACGGCGGAAAAATCATCGGCATCTACTCCTATGAAAAGGGTTGGCTAAAAGACAACAAATTCGAAACAGCGATCAAGACTGTTAACGATAAGCGCTCCGCAAAGACCGCTGCTTACATGCTCAACGCGCTGTCGCTTCAAGAAATCTACGACATGACCTTCAGCTTAACCGGCGTCGACGACAATGAACTCGACAGAGATGAATGGATTGCATCGACCGGAAACTACTGCGAAGTCACGCCGCTATTGCGCTACTCAAACAAACCATCGGGGCTGCGTCACACGTTCGAGCACGACTCTAAAACCACATACGAATCGGCGCTCAACGAAATCAATAGTTATGCACTCAGGCAAGTCAGACAGCATGGTCACGCCATTGACCCGGGGCAAAACAAAGCCAGTTGAATGTGACGGCAAAAGCCACTCACCTGTCACAATGAAAGCCAGTTGAATGTGACAGCAAAAGCCACTTAATTGTCACAGTAAAGGCCAGTTGAATGTGACAGCAAAAGCCAGTCAACCGTCACAGTGAAAGCCTGCTGAAAGATGGACCCGGTAAACTGTGAACTGTGTGTCAACGTAAGTTAATTTCCATCCCGCCGGTGGTGCTGCTTTTGCCGGCAGCGAAACTGAAATTGACCAGGGCATCACTTCAGACCGTTTCATGATTAACAAAATCATCAGTTTCGCGCTCAATCAGCGCGTCGTCACGCTGGCAGCCGCACTGGTTATGTCTGGGCTGGGCATCTGGTCGGTTTTAAATCTGTCAGCCGACTCATTTCCTGACGTTAGCAACGTGCAGGTTCAAATTATCACTGAACCTCAAAGCATGGCGACCGAGGAAGTCGAGACGCTCATAACCTATCCGATCGAAAATGCCTTGAATGGTTTGCCCCACGTTGAGAAGATTCGTTCCAGTTCGAGTTTCGGTCTATCTTCAATTACGGCGATTTTCGACGACAATACCGACGTCTACTTCGCCCGCCAACTGGTACAACAACGTCTCCTGCAAATGTCATCGTCACTGCCGGCCGACTGTCCCACGCCGCAGCTGGGTCCGGTTGTATCCAGCTTCAGCAACGTTTATATGTATTGTTTGGAAAGTGACCGCCGCAACTTTACTGATTTGAGAACAATTCAAGATTGGGATGTTGCCAGGAAATTACGCGCAGTGCCAGGCGTGGCGAACGTTGCAACATTTGGTGGCTTCGTCAAACAATACCATATTATCGTGCGCCCTCAAGACCTGCACAGCTACGGGCTGCGCGTCACAGATTTGATCAAATCCGTCAATGCAAACAATGAAAATGCCGGCGGCAATTTCATCGAAAAAGCCGGACAAGAAGTTGTTATTAGAGGTATTGGTCGCATCGAAAATCTGGATGACATCAAATCGATTGTTTTGAAAACAATTGATGGAACGCCTGTGAAGATCTCGCAGGTCGCAGATGTTGTCATCGGAGAAGGCTTTCGGCGCGGCTCTGCCACCAAAGACGGCAAGGGCGAGACCATAACAGCGATGGTGATGACGAGGAAAGGCGCCAACACCAAAGAAGTAGTGGCGAAAATAAAAGAGCGCGTCAACGAAATTCAAAACGAACTGCCCGCAGACGTAAAAATCGTGCCATATTACGACCAGACTGAACTCGTGGACAAAACGATTGAGACGGTCAAAGAAATCCTATTTTTCAGTGGCGGACTGGTGATTGTCATTTTGACGGCAGTGCTGCTGCACATCCCCAGCGCCCTGATTGTTGCAGTCATCATTCCGTTATCGATGCTATTCAGTTTCATACTGATGAAATTTACAGGACTGAGCGCTAACTTGATGACGCTGGGCGCCGTGGATTTCGGCGTGATCGTAGACGCAGGCGTCGTCATGGTCGAGAACATATTCCGAAACCTTTCGCACCACCGGGAAAAGCGCAGCAAAGCTGAGATTCTCGAGACGATCAGATTTTCTGCGCAGGAAGTCGGGCGCCCAATAGTTTTTGCAATCGGCATCATTATGGTCGTCTATTTGCCACTATTTACGCTGGAAGGCATCGAAGGGAAGATGTTTCATCCACTGGCACTAACTTTCATCTATGCCCTCATGGGTTCGCTTGTTGTAGCACTGACAGTGATACCGGTGCTTTGCTATTACGTAATGCAAAAGCCATTGAAAGAGCGAGAAAACCATGTCGTCAACTGGATAACGGAAATCTACAAGCCCGCCCTCAACAAAGCGATCTTGAACCCCAGGAAAACGATGGCTGTAGCAGTGATGGCTCTGCTAGCGAGCTTTTGCCTTGTGCCCTTCCTCGGGTCAGAATTTATTCCTACCCTTGACGAAGGGCCAATTTTGTTGCGCACCAAGCTGCACGCCAGCACCGCACACACCGAGACGTCACGCATCTGCAATATCGTCGAATCGATTTTGCGTAAGTTTCCCGAAGTAACCACTGTGGTCGGAAGAACGGGTCGCTCCGGAACGGCTCCAGGACTGGAAGGTGTCGAATCAACGGATATCTACGTCGGGTTAAGACCTAAAAACGAATGGACATCCGCTAAAAGCAAGGAAGAACTGGTCGATCTTATGGCGGCCAAGATCGATCAAATTCCGGGATTGATGTTTAGCTTTTCACAACCAATCGCGGATATGATCGACGATCTGGTGGCCGGTATACGCGCAGATCTGGGCATCAAAATTTTCGGACCAGACATAAAAACTTTAGACGGAATCTCGGAAAACATTTTGCACGAAGTCAGCAAAGTGCGAGGTGCAGTCGACATGCAGCGTGAGCAACTGATCGGATTGCCACAGTTAAAGATCGAGATTGACCGAGCGAAGATCGCTCGCCTCGGGCTGGATGTTGCCGACATTCAAACGATAATCCGTGCGGCACTTGCAGGGCAGGCAGTCACTGAAGTAATCGAGGGAACCATGCGCTTTGATGTGCTCGTAAGATTCCATGAGGACTACAGAAGCACACCAGAACAAATTGGAAATATCTTCCTGATTGCGCCGACCGGTGCACGCATCAAGCTTTCGCAAATCGCAAACATTCATATGGACAATGGTTTTGTTGCAGTCAATCGCGAGGACGGGCAGCGCAGAACCGCAGTCCTTGCGAATGTTAGAGGGAGAGACCTGGGCGGGTTCGTTGCCGAGGCACAAGAGCGAGTCGCTAAAAATGTAAAAATCCCACGCGGCTACAAAGTGGTGTGGAGCGGTCAATTCGAAAATCAACAGCGAGCAATGGCAAAACTCTCGATAGTTGTTCCCTGCGTTCTGCTTCTGATTTTTCTTTTGCTCTTCACATCATTCAATTCTCTCCGCAACGCTTGTTTGATCATGTTGAATGTTCCGTTTGCCATGATCGGTGGTATCGTCGCACTTTTTCTTTCACACGAAACGCTGTCGGTGCCAGCAATCATCGGGTTTATTGCCCTATTCGGAGTGGCTGTGCAAAATGGAGTCATTCTCATAAGCTACATCATGCAGTTGCAAGAACGCGGCAGATCGCTCGATGACGCCGTGAGAGAAGGCGCAACTGTTCGTTTGCGGCCGGTGATGATGACAGCGCTGGTGGCGGCAGTTGGATTGATTCCAAAAATCGTTAGCCCGGGCACTGGCGCAGAAGTGCAGCGTCCACTTGCGCTCGTCGTGCTGGGCGGAATTATCTCAGCAACGTTGCTGACTTTACTGGTACTACCAGCGGTGTACCGACTGATCAATCAAAAACCAAAATCTGTTCCCGGAGTAATGAAGTTACCCCAGACCGAAGACCAGCCCGAACTGCACGAATCTACACTCAACTAAGAAGAAACTCTGAGCACCACCATTCAAGCAGCCGTGCTCAGCAGCACTCCCGCACCTGGAACAGTTGAGCTCAACCAATGCTATATAATGAGTTCGTCGCTCGGGCATCAATTCTAAAAACTCTGGTTTGGATTGCGGCAATGATGACCCGTCGATTGAGCGGTTGTCATTGGAACCCCCAGGAATTTATTGGTGCATAGTGGCAAAAATTCTGATAGTTGAAGACGACAAAGCCGGCGCCGAGATGGTCATGCACTGGCTGGAAGGCGAACGGCACAACGTGGATCTTGTGCACCACGGCGATGAGGCTCTCGAATATTTGCTCATGCGTGATTACGATGTCGTGCTTCTCGACTGGGATCTTCCAGGTAAATCGGGTTTCGATATCTTGCGCGAATTTCGAGCCGGTGGGCACACGACGCCCGTGATAATGTTGACGGGAAAAACCAAAATCCAGGACAAAGAAGATGGTCTGGATGGTGGCGCTGATGATTATTTGACGAAGCCTTATTCGCTTAAAGAACTCTCGGCGCGGATTCGCGCCCAATTGCGACGATCGTCGAATCTTTCATCAAATCAGCTTGAATATCGAGAACTGATAATGACGCCCGAACAATTGCGTCTCACGTACAAAGGGAAAGATGTTCCGCTGCTGCCAAAAGAATTCAGCTTGCTGGAATTTTTTATGCGCAATCCAGACAGAGTATTTACAGCGGAAGCCGTGATGGTGAGAGTCTGGAGCACTGAGTCAGAGTCGTCTACGGACGCTTTCCGCAGCACGTTGAAACGGTTGCGCCAAAAACTTGAAACAGCCGGAATGGAAAACGCTGTAATCGAGACCGTGCACGGAGCCGGTTACAGATTCAATTCGAAGTAGCACCTCGTCATTGAAACTGCGCAATGTGCCAGTTACAGATTCAATTCGCGCTGCGAATCAATCTGACGAACACGACTTCTGGCAGCACTGACCAATCTACTGACTTAATGGTGGCATAATCACTTCGTCGAGAACGTGAATGACTCCGTTCGAGCAAGGAATGTCGGTTGTGAGAATCATCGACTTGTCAGCATAAATGTCGGTGCCTTTGGTCGTCACCTTCATAGAATGTCCTTCCATTGTCTTCAGCGTTGGTTCCTTGCGCAAATCTACTGTTTTGATTTTGCCCTCAACCACCATGTACTGAAGTACATGCTTCAACTTATCCTTATTCGCCCATAGAGACATTCTGTCGTCATCTGGCATTTTGCGGAAAGCCTTGTCGGTTGGAGCAAATATCGTGAACGGACCATTGTTCTTCAAAGTGTTGTCTAAAGAATACGCTTGAATTAATCCATCGAGCAAAATGGAAAATCTCGCAACGTCGTTGTCTTTCAGCGTGTTGATGACATCCTTTTCTTTGCGTTCGAATCCTTCCTTCTCAACAAATTGCTGCGTCTTTGCGGCAATTAATTGAGTATGCGTCTTTGCGGCAATCAATTGAGGCTGCGTCTTTGCGGCAATCAATCGCTGCTGGGGCTTGGCATCGGCAAACTGCACAAACGACAGGAAAGCTAACAAGGACACGAGAATTGCGCTTGCAAAAGACGATTGTTCTGAATTCATATAATTGCTAGCTCCATATGCTTCAACCGTGGGAAAAGCGCAACCAGCGCGGCTGCAAACCAAAATATACGCAAACGCGTGATTAGAATACTGCACAGACAAGCCTACAACGAATTTTGGGACGAATCTACTCCTCCAATTCAGAGTTAAGGAAATGCATCAAAATATCATGACTCAATTCTATAAACGCTTGCGTCGCAATATTTTTGGCAAATCTGCGATGTGTAAGGTGAGACCACATGCGATACCAAATTGCGAATTTGTCTGGCACAAAATAATCAAACCTGATTTAAGAAGTAAACAGGTGATTGGAGCAATTCATACTGACTTTTCGACTTTTCATGAACCTCTCTTTCACGACGTGGTATATCAATGGTCAATTGTCCAAACTTTGGGGGTGTTAAATGGAACGAAATTCCAAACCAGACTTGACAGCTTTGCTGGCAGCTCTCAGCATAACTTCAGGAACTATGGTATCCGGTCTTCCAGCACTAGCAGAAAAGACAGAAGCTAAGACAGAAGCGAAGACAGAGACCAAAGTCGCAACCGATGAAAAGAAAATCGAAGCGAAAAAGAAATCTGTCACCAAAAACCGTGACGTTAGTGGTCGCGGCTGCAACTATCCTTGTGGCTGCCACTACGGCGGCAAGTCACTGAAAGGCAGCGGTAAGATGCCTGCGGCGGAATCCAAAACTGAAACCAAGACTGAAACCAAAACAGAAAAATAGGTCAGTCTGAGTGACAGCATTCCACTTCAGGAGCAGTCAAATTCAGGACAACCTAGCTAAGATCCCTCGAATAAGATCCCTCGAATAAAAAACCTCAGACTGATTTTCGACGGCTTCAAAATATGACTAATAACTCTAGTGCACTGAAGAAAAATTTCCCTACGCTCGGCGTGGGATTAGGACTTCGGGCGGAAGTTGCGCAGCAGACACTTGAATCCACTGAGCGCATCGATTGGTTGGAAATCATTTCTGAACAGTACATGAACGCCGGAGGCGCAAGTAGAGATTTACTCGAACGCGCCGCCAGCGTTTATCCGATTATTCCGCATGGAGTCAATCTTTCAATCGGTAGCACCGACGGCATTAGTGAAAGTTACAAGAAAAGTTTAAAGGCGTTGATCGACAAGTTGAATCCGCCGTGGTGGAGCGATCATTTGTGTTTCACCAGTCATGGTGGCGTGTACATGAATGAGCTGCTGCCGCTGCCATTCACGAAAGAAACAGCCAAATTTGTGGCTGAACGCGCACGGGTCATACAGGAATACATGGAACGTCCGTTCTTGTTCGAGAACATCACGTTCTACATGCGCATGCCTGGCAGCAACATGACAGAAGCGCAGTTCCTCTCAGAAGTTCTGGAAATGTCTGATTGTGGGCTGCTCTTAGATATCAACAATGTGCACGTCAATTCGTTGAATCATAAATTTGATCCGATTGAATTCTTGAAACAAATTCCTTTAGAGCGCGCAGTGCAGTTGCACATGGCCGGACACGTTCACGCGCCAGAGTTTGATGCGTATGTCGACACGCACGGTGCGCCCATTATTAAACCAGTTTTTGAACTGCTCAAATACGTCATGCAGCACGCCGACGTCAAAGCCATTCTTTTAGAACGAGATCAAAATTTCCCGGATAATTTCGAGGATATTTTGATCGAGTTAGACGAAATTCGAAACGCCGCTGGCAGCGCAAACGAACCAGAGAATAAACGTTTATCACAACCGGCGGAACAGAAGGGCGCCAGGAATTATGATTATGCGACCAGAATTCCATCTCTGATTGTTAGCACGCCAGAACCTCCTGCTAGCCTCGTTAGAGTAGAACAGGCGATGCAGAAATTATGGATGAGCCCAGACCAATCAGACAGATTCGTCGAAGGAAGCAACACTGAAATCGCAGAAGACATCGCCATGGAAGTCGACGCGAACCGTCTGCCCATCTATGTAAACGTCATTCATAGTTCCTATCTGAACGCGCTCACAAAAGCGTATCCGACCTGCGCTAAAATCCTTAGCCCGACCTGGGAAAACATCGTCGCAGACTTCGTCGCAGCACATCCACCCAGAAGCCATGACATGCTTTTGCTGGGTGAAGCGTTTCCTGGCTATGTCGCCGAACACCTTTTTCAGCGTTACGGGAAATCATTCCCGTTCCTTATTGAGCTCGCAAAATACGAACGTATCGAGACACAAGCCATTCATCATAACGGCGAAATCGAGGTGACGGAACGGTGCGCGCTCAATACGCCCGAGAACTATCTCAACTACCGTCCGATTCTCAATGCGACTCTGGTGAAAAGCGAGTATGAATATCCTGTTCGCAAAATCGATGAAAAATTGAGAGACTCAAATCGCATTCCACGCAACGTAAAAAAATCGAAGACATATTTGCTCACGTATCAAAGTGCTGATGACCACTCAGTCAATGACTTCGAAATTGATGAACGGTCTGCCGCACTGATCGACCGCGTCGCATCAACGAAATCCTCATACGCCGAATTGGCTCAGTTCGGATGCACGCTTTTTTCGCCAGAAGACCAGCTCACGGCAGTTCAATTTTTTGCTGAATTTATCGAAGACATGCATAACAGCGAAGTTTTTACCGGTGATCAATTGGTCGTTGTTGAGAACGCGAAAAAAGAAACTGAAAAAATCAAGGTCAAAGCCTGATGTTTTCGAAGCAATTTAAAACATGGTTGATTTTGCTGCTGTGGTTAGGTTCACCAGGCACCACGAGTGTGCTGGCCGAAGACAACGCGCAACCTATCAGGGCGTCCCAGCCACTGCCCGCCGCGACTCACGACGAGGGACCGACAGTCACCGCCGAAATGATGATCGGACCGTTTGACCTGAAGAAAAAATATCGCTCGATGGAAGGTCCATATGTGCGGGTGCCGTTAAAAATCGGAGACATGCTAGCGGCGAAGAGCGTCGCCATTCCTGCCTCTCTCATCAAGGTTCCGGGTGCGGCGCAAGCCGAGAATACGATGAGCGGCAGCGGACCGTCGATGAACGGCACCGATGCTAACCAGACCCCAGAAGTTCAAGTTATCCCAGAAGAAGTAACTCGAAAGACAGCGCATCAAAAGCGCGAGCTGCTCTGGCTTAAATCCGTAAAAATGGAAATGCTGGACGAAAACGACAAGCCGCTGCCAGATGCAGAATTTTTCTGTCACGCGACGATAGACGTGGATCTGGATTTCCGCGATCAAGTATTCCCGGACAGTGAACATCCCGCCAACATGCGGCACATAGTATTAACGCAAGGACAAACGCAATTCGCTTTCCCTGAAGGATTCGGTCTGCCCGTTGCGAGCGACGAGAATTGGAACTTCGTTTTTCAAACTATAAATAGAACGAGCGAATTGCCGCGACGCGTGAAAGAGCGTTGCGTGCTCACGTTCGTCAAAGACAGCGAGCTAGTCTATCCGATAAAGGCGCTGTTTTGGTATTACCCAATGGTCAACGTCGTCGTCGATCGAAATTCGCGCGACCGTGTCACCGCCGAACGCCGCGCTTGCCCCGACTGCAGCACTATTTCAGATGGCGTACCGGCGCCGTCGAGCATGCGAAACATGATTTTTACCGATAAATTGGGACGTAGCGAAATTGGGCACTGGGTTGTGCCCCCAGGCGTGCATACTTATTCCAGCCCGATAAACGCGATAACTTCCAAAACGAATCTGCAGTTTGCCTCGTCCGATACAGACATTCATCTCGTACTGACACATGTGCATCCATTCTGTGAAAAATGCGTGCTCGTGCAACACTCAAATGGCCAGAGCAAAGATATCGTCACGGTGCGGGCCAAAACCAACGCAAAAGATCTGACGCTCTCCGAGATTGACACTATCAGCTCCGTACAGGGCATTCCGCTAGAAGCTGGAAAAAATTACGAGTTGCAGGCAACCTACAATAACACTTCGGGGCAGCCGCAAGATTCCATGGCAGGAATGGCTCTTTACTGCACCGACAACAGCTTTGTTCGCCCCAAGTGGGCTTTCGCCGGCGATATGAATGAAGCTTACTGTGGAGCTGGAGAGTCGAATCGGTCGGGCAAAAGAACGCACAACACACATAAAACCCGTCGCTCGTCGGGCTGAAAGCCAGAATTGCGCAGATTTTCGGAACGCTCACCACTTGGTCACAGGTTTTCCGTAGTATTCAACCTAGCAGATCTTCCCCCGAGATAAGCAGCAACCGTAACCCCGCGAAGTTTGCTAGCACAGTTGTGACCCAACTGACGGAGCCGATCGTCGGCGATTTTGGCACGAGCAGCCCTGACAAAAAGAGAGTAAAACATGACTTACAGACATGATTCCGGAGCACATCACCGCGGCAACATCAGTGACAGCCTGCACTTGCAATTCAATGCTGCAATCTATTCAACGAATCACTCAGAAAAGATCTATTCAGATCACTACGATCGTCCAGCACAACTTCAAAATTGCGATATTTCCAGACAGGGAGCGCTTGAAGCGTGGGCACCAAGGGGTTGTGTTCCTAATAATGACTATCGCAATCCTGATACATTTAGAAATCCATACGATGATCTTGGTAATGCTGAACAGCTAATGCACAGCCAGGGATTCGGCGCGGCAAGAGGCGCTTATCTGCGCAGTATAAAAGATGCCGATGGCATCAACGTCGACAATCTCAGAGACGATCGGCGCTATGACCTGCAGAATCTGAGAGACCTGAATGAGCGGGAAGCACAACTTGCAAACGCAGGTGGTTCATTCGAGCAAATTCAAAATTTGGAATATCAACGGCAGCAAATTTTCAACAATGAAAGAGAACTGCACAATCTGTACTATGCCCCAGCCAACACGCGCATTTCTATGGGACTCGCTTGCATCAAAACTGGCGATCCGATGGAGATCATGGAAGGTCGGAGACTGATCGCTGAAGCCAGAGAGAAAAGACCTGAAATAGCAGATGACCCGCGCCTTGAAAGAGCAATCGACAACGCTTATCAAATCGGTTACAGGAATCAGCATCCGTCGGTCAGACCGCATGCGCAGTACCGGTACGATCTCCCATCTGTGCGCACGGACGCTCCCTTGCCTGAGATAACGAATTCGTATCAACCACCTGCGCAAGAAAGTACCAGACCACAGTACACTCCTCAGTACCGTCCCCGCTACAGTCCATCCGATGCACCTTTGCACATCGAGCCGAGTGTAAATTCAAACTATCCGCGACCACTGGAAAATACTAAAATCAATCCAGAGCAAAAGGTTGTTCCAACCGATCCATCATCCCTTCCACCCTTGGAAGTGCACACAGAACAAAAAAATACTTCACCCGATCCTTCAGCTAATCCTTCAGCTCGACGACAGGACGTGCCCGTTGAACCGAAAGTGATACCAATGCCACCAGCGAGTCCACATCTGGAAATTTCCGCACCTCCGGGGCTTCCCAACGATCACTCCAGACCAACGAGCGCCTTGCAGGAGAACTCGCAACGACGAGTCAGCGACGCAGAAGCTATGAGCTGGCTGCATTCTAGATATCAGCATTTAACAATCGAGCAGAAACAGCAAAACGATCGAGACGCACAAAAGGCGTATGACCAAACACCATCATCGTGGAGTTACTTTACGCCTGATTGGGATACCAGAGCACGAGGCAACAAACAAGCCAAGTTGGTTGAATTCAGTAATGGTTTTAGAGCTGACTTGACTGACTTGTATGCGACTTCCAGTCAGCCGCCATCACGCGACTCAGACATGGCACGCCAGGCATTAATCACAATCATCAAGAATTCAGCATCAAACATGTCGAACGAAGCTATCAACCGAGAAATCTCACAAGAAGCCACCGCGCAGGTTAAAGAATTGTGCCGCAACGGCGCAAACGGCAGAAGAGACATGGTCGACGCGGTGCGGATCGGATTGACAGAATCAGCCCACATTCCAGATGGTGCCAAAACCAATTTGATCGATGGTTTGGAGTTGCTAGCAGGTGACGGTCAGCCAATTCTCACGGCAGATGCAGCAGGAAGATTGACCTTACTTGCCTTGAAACACGAACTCGACAACACTCCGAGATTGGGTGCCCCCGATCAACCAGGCCAATCAAGAGGAGGATGCGTGGAACGCCAAATTCGGCTTATTCAGCTGCTCGACAAATTTGGTTATCGAAACGCATTAGCTGATCTGGCAGATCTTGCCAAGTCAAGCGCAGACGACCAAATACGAGTCGCGGCAGCTGAGGCGTTCAAACACTTGCACTGAAACGGGCTCAATGGGGACAGCGAGGGCACCGCAAACCGCGGTGCCTTTCGTTTACTGCTTTGCTGTAGCAGATTTGACAAAATTCCAGGTCAAAGTTTTTTCGATGCCGTCTACGTTAACTTGAATAACTTTCGTGCCGAGATTTTTCTTCACCTGTGCGGACCAAGATCTGCAACCACAGCCACTTGAATCGATTGGCACTGAAATAATATCAGTTCGACGCCGTTGCCGTTCAGACACTTCAATAGTCCCTGAATGCTTCCGTGTCTGAATAACGTAACCGTAAAGCTGCGGGTTGGTTTGTTTTTTGTGTGAACTATCGCTACCGAATTGAGTAACAGTTTCCGACAGTGGCACATCGGATGTAACCACAAAGTGACGAGGGTCGGCACTGCCAAATTGAAATATTCCAGATTGAATCGAGACTATAGTTGCAACGCCGCGTTTCACACCGTTCGCTCTTCGAATTTCACCTGGGTCACTCGATGAAGCAGTTGCCGATTCACGCGAAATTGCCTGTGTATTTGAGGTCAGACCTAAAAACAGAAACAGCAGGGCCAAAGCAAAGTGATTCTTCATCGCAATGACTGGCATTCACGCACCTCATTAGATTTTTGGTTTAGAATACCTCAGAACTATCTATTATGCGCACAGCCGGATGGACTCTTCCAAATTCTACGATAGCAGCTTCGGAAATATCTTTTTTGCTGATGCGCAGAATTTTCAAAGTACGAGAAATGTTTTGCGGATATAAGGAAACTACCCGTTTTTACGGCTCTCCGCAGCGGGGTTAGTCGACACCATCGAAAACGACTTCCCACTCGTATTCTTCAGGTTTTTGTTCGTGAAATTGCATCATCACCCTGGCGATTCTCACGGGGTCGAAAGCTGTGTCCGGTTTGACCGTGCCGCAAATCGTGACTGTTCCTGCATGAATTCCAGAACCCTTGAGTTCATCAAAGAGACATTTAGCTAGAGCACGCAACCCCGCTTTTCCGACGGACAGAGCAACCATATTAACGACCGGCGATAACGCGTATCCACCGCCTGTAAAAATGATTGTGCCGGCTCCAGCAGATTTCATCGATGGAATTACCAATTGAGCGCACAACAACGCTGAACCTACATTTACTTTGAGGGAATTTTCAAAAACTTCTGGTTTGAGATTGCTGCCTCTCCCGGCGGCCAGAGCGTAAGCGTTGTAGATCAAGACGGACACACCACCGAGTTTGCCGCTCAGCGACTTGATACACTCGGCCAGCTGAATGTGGTCGGCCACATCCGCTACCCATGTTGAGACAGTTCCTGGCTCGCGGCCCGATTGCAGTTTATCGGCGATTGCTAAGAGCTTCTGTTCCGTTCTTGAAACAAGCGCGATTTGATATCCTCGCTCAATGAATTGATTCGCGGCAGAAAAACTTATTCCTTCTCCAGCTCCAACAATCAGACAAACAGGCTTCATCACTTTTCTCCAAAATCTAGAGTACTATCAAAGCCAGAATCGCTGAACAATATGTGAACATCGCAGATACTAGAGACAATGAAATTCACGAAGCGCTTCTCACTCTCTTAAAATCGCTATGCGGAAAATATTTTGAAATAAGCATCATTTTCGTTTGCTTTGAAATCCCATTCCGTCACAGGGCTGGTTTCTGTCAAGCTGCTACGAGAAACCTCTATTGCATGTTGAAGCGCAGACCAGCTGTACACGTATAATCCATCAATTTCTATATCAAGATGCATTTTTGCTTCGATCCACACCAGGCGTTTGAGAAAACCTTCGAATTTTGGGAGAAACTCTGGAATATCTTCATGGTCCAAATTTTTTATCGATGCACCAAAGTGGAGAATGCTAAAAAAGGTGCTCACAAGACGTCCTTCACTCAAACCAAACATATCTCGACTCAGATACGGGAATACATCAGTATCCGGAAGATCTTGGAGTTGTTGCAGATTGTGGGCGTTGACCACCTCGAAATTCCGATGGGTGATACGAGAAGCAAGACCTATATAACCATAAATGGTTGCGTATTTGCTCATAACTTTTCTCCAGGCGAATTCGCAGAAATACTCCGTTTTAAAAATGCCTTCGGAAGAAGTCCCAGCTCGTACCCGAAGAAAGATAACCGGTTCAAACCAAGATTCGATTGCGCGCTGAACTCATGCCCTGCATTCATTTCGACGTTCAGCAGTACAGGAGCATCAGATGTTTGATAGCGTTGCAGAGTAGCGGCGAATTTATAACTGTGTGCAGGGCTGACGCGATCGTCGTGACTGCCGGTGTTGATCAACACCGCTGGATACGCCCTCTTCTTAACCTTCTGGAGCGGAGAGTAAGCATGCAAAATCTCGAAGAATTTTTTTGAAGTAGCGGTCCCATATTCTAATTCGTAATGTTTTTCAGTGCCGAATTTATGAAAACGAAGCATATCGAGCAGACCACATCCCACCTCAACCGCGCCAAACAAATCGGGACGTTGAGTCAGAACTGCTCCGGTCAGTAAACCGCCGTTACTGAATCCTGAAATGCCAAGATGTGTTGGCTCAGTATATTTTTTTCGAATCAGAGCCTGTGCAACCGCTATAAAATCGTCAAAGGTACGTTGCTTGTTTTCACGAGTGCCAGCTTTTCGCCACACGGCACCAAAACCTGCATCGCCTCGCAATATTGTCTCGACGCAAATACCGCCGAGGTCCATCCAGAGCAAGTCATAATTGTCACAAGAAGGGTCTATGTCGCGGTCAAAACCACCATAGCCAGTCAATAGCGTTGGATTTTTACCATTTAATTTCAATCCCTTCTTATGACGGACGAAGAAAGTAACCTTACTGCCATCTCGACTGCGTGCATAGAGTTTTTTGGTGACAAATTGTCCCGTGTCGAGCGCCATTTTATACGCCGACTTAGTAGTTAGTTTTCCTGTCTGGAAATTCAGCTCATAAGTTGTGGTGGGCACCGTATATCCCTCGATCAACATTCGAATAACCGGGAAATCCATATAATAGAACTCGGTAATCGAAGTGCCGGTTGGAAGGTGGATAGGCTTAAGTTCTTTATTCTGCGAGGTGTTCCAGCGTCTGATTATTTCACCACTTTCAGTGGCATAGATGCACACCAGAAATTCTCCCCACTTAAATGCGCGCTTCAGCGAACATGACTGCTCCGCCAGAGACTCATGAAACTTTAGACGTTGCTTCTTTCTGGCGCTCTGTTCGACGTCACGAATTGACATATAGACAATTCGAAACATAGGAGCATTTTTGTCGGTGATAAAAAAAACACGGTCGCCATTTTGCCCGATAAAATAAAACGCGTAAGGCTGCTCATCCAAAACCATCAAACGCTTGTGATGCTTGGATTGAATGTTTATCAAGAAGATGGAATGGCGAGTTTTTTTGGTGGCATAAGTTGTCACCATCAGATATTTACTACCGCCGACGATTGAGATAGCGGCGTACACATCGGGCTCGTCGATCGTATAAATTAATTTGTCTTCTGCCTGGCTCGAATGCAGTTTGTGATAGCGGATCTGACAATGATCGTCGCCTCGCCTGAAAGCAGCATAATAGAACCCTTTGCTATCCCGGTCCCACGTCAGGGTTCGAGCACGCACATCTTTTATAATTCCTGCAACTCGTTTTCCAGTCGAGATGTTCTTGACGTAAATTGATTGCCAGTCCGAACCCTTTGCCGTGACAAAATATGCAACGTATTTTCCATTGCGACTGATTACCATGTAACTCAGTCTGCTGTCTTTTGGCCAGTCTCTGGAATCGAGCACAAGCTCCGGAAACTGCCCCTGCTTCTCACTTCGGTATAATTTGGTTGCCGGCTTGTCGGATGTGAAGTAATACGGTCCAATTTTATAGGTTATTTTCAACGGTTTCGCTGAAAACATTTTGTGAATGCATTTCAGCATCTCACTGCGCCCGGGAATCGCTTCTAAATAAGCATTAGAGTACTGATTCTGCAATGCTATCCACTCATGGACCCTGGTGGCATGAACGTCTTCCAGCCAACGGTAGGGATCGCCGATTGCATATCCAAACCGGCGCTCGACAACAGGCTGTACCGCTGTTTCGGGAACAGGTAATTGTTTTAGCCCTTTGTCGACAATTTTGTTCGCGCGAGCGATCAATTTACGAAAAGCTGCCCGGTGCCTGGCATTTTTCGACTGTGTCAAAAGATGCATCATTTTCTCAACCAATCCAGATACAGCCACAAGTGGAGCATCACTTCTCAGGCATTTGTCGAAAGCCACAAGCGCGCCGTCAAAATCCTTAGCGTTCCAGAGACAGTATCCAATTTGCGAATAAGCGCGACTGTACCAATCTACGATATCCACATCATCGCGACCAGCACCATGGTCAACAGCCCACTCAGCCACGCTCATGAAGACACGGGCGGCCTTTTTGAACTGTTTTCTCGTCTGCAGTGAATTCGCACGCCACCACAGACAGTTCATGGTTTCTTTCTGATCCAGGACGTCATACATTCGTGCAGACTTCGCCAAATATGGCTCACACCGAGCGAACTCATCGCACATATAGAGGGCTATACCAATTAACCAGAAGGCGTAAGCCGCTCCCTCATCCCTACTTCCAAGTTTTTCAAAGTCGTCTTCCCAAGCCAACAAGAGGTTTGCAGACTTTCTATAATCCTTCTCGATGTAAGCCTGGTACGCTGCTGTGCTGATTTCAAAGCAGTCAAAAACACGTCTTTTCTGTGGACGGGATCTGGTGGTGGTGCCTCGTTTCATTTAAAGGTTCTTTTGACGCGAACTGACTGCGTGCCATCAAGCGCCAAACAAGCTGGGTCTTTCAGGTAAAGTATATCTTGAATGAATGAAATTATTGATTGCGTTGCGGCTTTCCGCAGCGCTGACATCGCTATGCGAAAGTGCTTCTGCCAGGTCGGCCAACTCCTGATCCTTAATCACTTCCTGAAACCACTGGGCGTAATGACCAAGGTGCAGATGGTGCAGCCATGTATCATCATCGACACCATCAGCGATGCGCACAAATATTCTCAAGTTACTTGCCTGCAAATTGAGCCTGAAGTCGGGACCGGTAAAAAAGAAACTTCGATGATAGCCGACATCGCCCTGCGCGTACTTGCGCACGTGGCGTCTGTGCTCGTGCAACGTAGGGAGCAAACGTGTCTTCAGCGCCGTTCTCGGCGATGAGCGCAACCAGAGCAGAACTTCGTCAACGTCTAGATCAACAGGTTTGATTGGCGGTATCTTCAATTTTTGCGCTCTGGCAAAGTCATTGATTACTTCGTGTGCATCACGACCGGTGGCGATTACCGTATCGATATTCCTCAAAATTTCAGTGGACAATTCAGTTGGATGAACCGTCACAAGAAGCAATCCTGGAAAATCTCTCGGCAGAGCCTGGCTGACATGCTTCCAATCGGGATACAGCATGTGATGCGCTTCTTCAACTACAAACCAGTGCGGGCGGCCTGTCGACAATCGCAAATCTTGCACAGCATTGAGCAAGCGTGCAAAATAAGCGGGACGTTCAGCAAAAGCCAAACCGACCAGATTTACAGTCACTCTGTTATCGGGATTTTTCAGTGCGAGCACGACGTGATCGACATCTGGCGCATTTGTATTGCTGCCGAGCGTCACCGCACCGGGAAAACCATCGAAATCTGCTTCCGGGTCGACAACGCAGTATTGATAACGGTCCGACCCCAACCGCTCCAGCAATCCGCAAGTCAGGCGAGATTTACCGCTGCGCGATGGACCCGCGATGAGCACGCGGCTATTGTACGCATCAATTGAGACCGGACCTTGCTCGGACGATCCGATTTGCAACCTGGCGCGATGCATTTCCAGCCGCAATTTTTGCAGATCGTTATCGACTAACTGATCGATTAGATAGCAGAGTCCCTCTGCTTCGGGGCGCTTCAAAACCCAATCTGCGTCATTTTTGACGAGTTCGGTCGCATTTGCGACTGCAACAGAACACTTGCAATAAGACAAAAATATGTGATCGTTCTCGCCGTTGCCAACTCCGACAACATTGTGTGGAGAAATTCCAAGTCCTTCAAGAGCCGCTTGCAGTCCTGACGCCTTATTTATTCCGGGCGGCAAAACCAGAACTGCATTTCGATTGAAACTGAGTTGCAAGTCGAGACCCATTTTCCGAATCACGCTGAGCACAGCGTTTTCGTGAGGCGACCAGATTGACACAATGGCTCGACCAACAGACAGATCTCCGACGCCCTTTTTTTTCAGACGAGTGACAAAACCCGCGGTCGTCGGAGCGCAAAGAAGACGGCTATTACCTGTATTCGGGTCGTATAACACGGCGCCGTTTTCCAAAACGATGCTGTCGAAAACATCGAGTTCGTAACACGACTGCGTCAGCTGTTCGAGCGTACGACCCGTCACTAAAATTACTTTGCGGCCCGAGGCACGGACCTGCCGAAGTCGCCCGAAAGCCTCGGGGCTTGGCTGACCATCGGTGGTCAACGTGCCGTCGTAATCGCAAGCCAGCGCGAGATAACGCATGAAAAAAGGAACTCCTGACTGTAACTTCTGGTATTCAAAACAACTGCAAACATTCTAGACGTTTTCGGGCGGATTTAATCTTCCGACAGGGACGACTTCGAACTGGGCTTTACCCCGGTAAATACGGGGTCTCGAACTTGACAAGAAGTTAATCTTTGCCCTATATTTGGGGGTGCCCACACCATAGTCCGACACCGACGGGGCCAGCACCTAGAGATGACCAAACAGCAACCTGCATCATTTGACAGTCAGAACAAATCCGGAATCGCCGGGCTTGGTGACAATTCATCCGTCGGCAGCCAATTCCCAACCGGTGACCGGCCGTTGACCACCAGTCTTAATCAACCTGGTGACCAGGCCTTCGCCAATAGCAACCATCCGTATGCCGCGATTCCTCTGACTGACACTTCCCCAGCTGCCATTCCGCAGTCTGGTGGTGATGTACAGCGAGACGTGCCTGTGCCTAGATTGTCAGTCGGGTCAGGTCCGAGACCGGAAATTCCTGCACCGGTCGAGCGAGCTATAGCGAGTGGCTCAACAATAAGATTTAGCTCGCCTGGCGAAAATGCAGATGCGAAGAGAGAACCAGACTACTTTTTCACGCCAGAAGGGCAAATGGTGCCTAATCCAAAGGCTACGCCTAGTCCAGACGGCAGCATAAATATTGAAATTCAGAGCAAGGACCAGGCAGCGAACAAAAGCCTGCGCGACGCGATTACGCATGAATCCGAAATGCAGAAACAAGCTGCGCAAGACATGATTCGCTTATTCCAGAAGGCGCATCCAGGCGAGCCTGTTCCATCATGGATGACAGATCTTGTCAACGCAAAACCAAATCTTCCTGACTTTGTGCCATTCACACCGGCGCCAAATCAAGCACCAGCACCTCCACCGGAGAATGGCTTCGTCCCCAGAGGGGTGAGCGGCTCGGGCGGCGGTCCAGGCGGCGGGGGCGGAAGTGGAGATGGCGGTGCCGGCGGTTTTGCGGGCAACGGTGGATTCGACCAGAGCGGCATGTTCAAAGGCAACGGCGGCGCTGGCGATGGCTCGATCTCGACGGGCGAAACAGGAAAACCGATCGGTCCCGGCGAGCAAGTTCAAGCCAAGCAGCTCTACGACTACTTTGTTGAGCACGGCTTCTCGCCTGCGCAAGCTTCAGGCATCCTCGGAAATATTCAAACTGAATCCAGCTTCAAGACAAGCGCTTATAACGCTGGCTAAGGAGCTATTGGGCTGTGCCAGTGGGAAGGCGGTCGTCGAACTGACCTGGAAAACTTCGCAAGAGCTGAAGGTAAGCCGGTCACTGACTGGCACGTGCAGGCCGATTTCATCATGCACGAATTAAATGGAAAAGAGCACGGAGCGATGGTTGCAATCAAAGCCGCGACTACTCCGCAAGAAGCCGCAATGGCGTTCCAGTCGAAGTACGAACGAAGCGCGTCGCTCGGAGATCGTGCCGCAAACGCGGGCAACATCTACCAACAGCTTGCCAAAACCAGCATGGCGTAGCACTAGTAGTAGCAAACCGCCTTTTTGGCCCACTTGCTGCCAGGATAATTTGCGTGCAACGCGATGTACGCTTTGCGCGAATACTCGCTGCCAACAGCTGACTCCGCCGTCCACTTAGGCAATTTAACGACACGATAAAGCATCTCGGGAACATCAGGATCGGAAGGATGCGACTTTGCCCAGGTCAACACGGTCTCTCCATAGTATCGAGACGGGTTGTTTTTTAGAATCAAAGCGCGTTCTGCGGTCGCTTGCGTCTTTTCCTCGGCAGAAAGTCGGCTTGCCAAGCCATTTTCGCCGTAGCCCGCGAGCCGGTTACTCATTGCGGTGCTGCCGTTGAACGATACAGTTGCATAATAATCGGACCAATTATCATCATCAGATTTTGCCTTTTTTACAAGCGGAAAAGGCACCCAGAAATTTCCGTTGTACCAATCAAATTCATCGACGCGCTCACCATGCCGTTCCAAACCGCCCTTCAGGTATGGAGTCATACCAAAAAATTTGAGCACCACGCAAGCACCTGCAAATTGTCTTGCCGGTCCTTCCGGCGCGGCTTTAAACCTAGCTACCGCCTCTCTCAAAAGTGGATTTGATGACGCCAGCGCATCAGACAATTTCAATGCCTGATCATTTCGTTGTAATAACTGCGCTCGAGTCCACGCCGATCTCAACACAATCGCCTTGAACTGCTGGGGAAGTGAGCCGCTCTGCGAAAATGCCATCCATGTGGAGAGCGGTGCGTTGCGGCTGATATCATCTGCGACTTGAGCATCGAATGCTGGAATTGAAGTCGCAAAAGTTTTACTCGCCTCAACTTTCAAAAATTTCGGTGTGACAAGATCCGAATTTGATTGCAAAACTTCGGGAGTCTGTTGCACGGCAAATTTTAGGTAATCAGCGACTGTCTGACTCGCAGCAGCCATTTGCATAGTGAACAAGTTTCGTGACGATGGTGGCATATTCGCGATGGCAAGCAGAGGTTTTAATAAATTTCTGGCTTCTTGCTTTTTACCAGAGACAATCAAAGCATCGGCGAGATAAAACCTGCACGTGAGATATGCAGGAGAGCTCGCAGGTACAGCGTTTGCTGCATCATACAAATCTTTCGTACCAGCGGAACGCAACGTATTTGTCGTCAGTGCCGCGACAAGCCACGGCAAGCTTTTTGTCTGGCGCCACATCTGGAGCGCATGTGTCGCATTTCTCCGCTCACGGGCTGCAACTCTAGCTTTCGCTTCGGGCGAATCGTCAAAACTGTCATCAGCAAAAATGCTGCTCTGAATTGTTATTACCCAATCGGCGAGATCGCTTGCCGAGATGAGCTCTTTTACCGCGCTGGAATCGTCGCTTTTTAAATCCACCGGGTTTACTTCACTGAGCGGTGATGCAGTCGAATTAGTTTCACCAGATACGGTACTAATCGGGGGAGCCGAGTCTGGGTGTAATGGATTGCCATCCAACAGAAATGTCAGATCGCCGACGTCTCCACCAAAGCGCTGGTCTTTTCCCTCTAAAATTTTGGAAGAAAGCATTTTGACCGCCTCAGCAGACGTCAAATTCAGATAGTTAATCGGACGCAAAAGGTTGAACAAGCTCTCTCTTTCTGAAGTTTTCGTTGCGTGCGCTGCAGCGTTTTGCAGAAGTTTCTCGACCACATTGTTCTCGTCTTTATGTTCAAGCAGCGCTCTGGCGGACTTGACTCGAAGCACCATATACGAAGCGACATCTCTGAGCGGAGAATTCGCTCTCGCTGCGATCGATTCGAATTTCGGCAGAGCCATATCAAAATTAGACAGATAGAAATTAGCGGCTCCAATCTGGTAATTTCTGTAGTCTTGCAATAGTGCATCTGCATTTGCCGGCAGGGGCGCTGGAACCAAAATCTTCAAATCTTTATTGCGGTCGTTGTTTTGATTCTTGGATGCCGCAGCAGGCGCGATACCAAAAATTCCATCCTGTGCTTTCACCCACTCCCGCACTTGCTGACTTCCCGGTTTATAGACCCGCAGCAGATTAGTCAGGGTCTTGCGCGCTTGTGACATCGAGGCATCACCGATCTGATGTTGCCAGCAGAATTGTTCGATACTCCAGGAAAGGTCCATATTTTTTTTGGGATCAGCACCAATCGCCCTGGCGCGCAATGTAATATACGCTTCTCGTTCATCAATTGTTCCTATAATTGTCGAGGGAGAGCCTTTTAAAATGCGGGTGTGCCACAAATCGACGATACTGGACTGCTCGTTCTTCGAAAGGGGACGCCCGACAAAATTTCGGTATGC